>NZ_JBFTPR010000002.1:0-544835 GCF_056398585.1 Aminobacter sp. 01T433 | reverse complement strand
TCGTCCATGATGCCCATCTTGATGGTTTTCCGGGGCATGCCGACAAGGCGCTCGACCCGGTCGAAGATCTCGACGGCGAAGGCGACTTCGTCGGGGCCGTGCATCTTCGGCTTGACGACATACATCGAGCCGGCACGGGAGTTCATGCGGCGTCCATTGGCGCCGACATCGTGCAGCGCGATCAGCGCTGTGATTGCCGCGTCCATGATGCCTTCAGGCACTTCATGACCGTCGCGGTCGAGGATGGCCGGATTGGTCATCAGGTGGCCGACATTGCGCACCAGCATCAATGAGCGGCCGGGCAGCGACACGGCACCGCCATCGGGACCGATGTACGCACGGTCGCCATTGAGCTTGCGGGTGACTGCTTTGCCGCCCTTGTCGAAGGTCTCCGACAGATCACCGCGCATCAGGCCGAGCCAGTTGCGGTAGACCAAAACCTTGTCTTCGGCATCGACCGCCGCGACCGAATCCTCGCAGTCCTGGATGGTGGTGAGCGCGGACTCCAGCACCATGTCGGAGATGCCGGCCGGATCAGTCTTGCCGATCGCGCTGTCGCGGTTGATCACGACTTCGACATGCAGGCCATTCTTCACCAGCACCACCGCATCGGGATTTGTTTCCCCGGCACCGCGAAAACCAACGAACTGTTTTGCATCGCGCAGGGCAACCGCGCCGGATGCCGCCGTCAGCACCAGCTTGCCGGCGTCGGCCGCAAGCCCGGTGACGTCAGCCCAGCTGCCCTCAGACAACGGTGCCGATTCATCCAGAAACGCCTTGGCCCAGGCGATGACCTTGGCGCCGCGCTTGGGGTTGTAGCCCTTGGTCTTCTCCGCACCGTCGGCATCGGAAATCGCATCGGTGCCGTAAAGCGCGTCATAGAGCGAACCCCAGCGCGCGTTGGCTGCATTCAACGCATAACGCGCATTCATCACCGGCACGACCAGTTGCGGCCCAGCGACGGTGGCGATCTCGGCGTCGACATTGTCGGTGGTGACGGCAAAGGCCGGGCCTTCCGGCACGAGATAGCCGATCTCGCTCAAAAACGCTTTGTAGGCGGCCATGTCATGCGGCGCGCCATGCTTGCGGTACCAGGCGTCGAGCTTGAGCTGGAAATCGTCGCGCTTTTCGAGCAGCGCCCGGTTCTTGGGCCCAAGATCATGGACGATCTCGGCAAAACCTTCCCAGAACTTTGCAGCATCGACCCCAGTCCCAGGCAAAGCCTCCGAAACAACAAAGTCGTGCAGTTCGCGAGAAACGCGAAGGCCATGAAGGGAAACAGCGCCAGCAATCCGGCTTAACATGTTCATCGTTCAAACTTCCCGGAATCAGGCCGCGATCGCAGCGTCGGTGCGGAACTCGCCGGCAATGGTTTCGGCGACCATCTGGGCGGTGACGGCGGACAGCGTCCAGCCGAGATGGCCATGGCCGGTGTTGTAGAAAACACCCGGCTGCCGGCCTTTACCGACCCTTGGCATCATGTTGGGCATCATCGGCCTGAGGCCGGCCCATGGCACGACGCGATTGGTATCGACTTCGGGGAACAGCATCCGCGTCCAGTCGACCAGCGGCTTGACGCGATCGTCGCGGATGTCGCGGTTCATACCATTGAACTCGGCAGTACCGGCGACACGAAAGCGCCCCTCGCCAAGACGGCTGGTGACGATCTTGGCGCGGTCGTCGAGCAGGCTGACCCAGGGCGCAGCAGTCTGGCTGCGCTCATCGTCGAGATGCACGGTGATCGAGTAGCCCTTGACCGGATAGACGTTGACGCGGTCGCCGAGCATCGCTGCGAAATGACGGCTGGCGGAGCCGGCGCAAACGACAATGCCGTCAGCCTCGACGACCCTGTCAACGGGCTGGCCATCAAGTACGCCCGCGGTGTATCCGATGCAGAAAACGCCATCGCGGGCGATGCGATTGACGGTAGCGTCGAAGACAAAACGCGCGCCGCGCCGCTCGCAGGCCTTGGCTAGACCATAGGTGAATTTGTGAATGTCGCCGGTCGAATCCGAAGGTGTGTAGAAGCCGCCGTGAAAATCGCCGTGCAAGGTCGGCTCGATCGACTTCACTTCCGCAGCTGTCACTGGCCGGCGGTCGAGACCGCCCTCGACCAGCATCGAGTTGACCTTGAGCGCGTGCTGGAAGCTCGATCTGTCCCAGTAGAAATGCAGGATGCCGCGCCGGACATGGTCGAAGTCAATGTTCTCGCGCTCGGCAATTGCAAACAGGTGTTTGCGTGCCGAAATCGCCAGTCGCGTCGTCTCCACCGTATTGTCACGGTAATTCGCGATGTTGGAGACGAACTCGGCGAGCCAGGCATATTTGTGCCAGCTCGGCTTCGGGTTCATCAGAAGCGGCGCGTCGCTGCGCAGCATCCACTTGATGCCCTTGAGCAAAGTCGACCAGTGGTTCCACACCTCGGCGTTGCTCGCCGAAAGCTGGCCGCCATTTGCAAACGACGTTTCCATACCTGCATAGCGCTGACGGTCGATGATGGTGACGGAATAGCCGCGTTCCAGGAGCGCATAGGCGGTGGTGACGCCGGTGATACCGGCGCCAATGACGGCAATTTGGGGCATTTCACTCTCCGCGATTGAAGTTGGGAGCGGGCCGAAACCCGCGGTTTTTCCCCAATCTGTCGCTGTACCTGAGAGCTTAACCGCGACAGCCTTGCCGGCGCGGCTTTCCCCTTCGGTGGGCACTCGCAGTGCCTCTCTCCAGATCGTTCAGCTGCATGGTCACTTTTGCCTGAGAGTTTCCTGGGGGGTTGCTCCGTCGGCGCCGGCCGGACCCTCGGGTTCGGCCGATCTCTCCCATGCAGCCTGCGAACGCATGTCTTCTACAGGTCGTCCGGCACTTCCGCAACGGAAGCCGGGGGTGTCAGTTACCTTCGTCGTAAAGCGTCGTGGTCGTCTCGACGCCATGTTCGTGCAGGCCAGCGCGCACCACTGCAGCAGCCGCCAGTTCGCGGGCCTTGCGGCGGATGCCTGGCTCGTCGACGCCCTGCACCTTGCCGTCGGCATAAAGCACCTTGCCATCGACCCAGGTCTGGGTGATCGAGGCGGTAGAAGCCGAAAATACCAGCGCCTGCAGCGGATCGTAGAACGGCGTCCATTCGACATGGTCGAGGTCGAACAGGATGAAGTCGGCCTTCTTGCCGATCTCCAGCGAGCCGATCTCGTCGTCCCACATCAAGGCGCGTGCGCCTTCGATGGTCGCGGCACGAAGCGCCTGCTTTGCAGTGAAGATGTCGGGCTGCATGCGGGCGTCCTTGAACATGCCGGCGACGACGAGCATCTGCCGCATCAGGTTCATGTTGCCGGCAGCCGACACACCGTCGGTGCCTAGCCCAACCTTGACGCCTGCCTTGACCATCTCGGGGTATTTGCCAATTGCGGTCGCACCCTTACCTAGCTTGAACGACGAGCATGGGCAAAAGGCCACGCTTGCGCCCCGCTCGGCCAGCAGCTTGACCTCCTCATCCGACACGGCAGCTCCATGGGCGATGACAAGGTTCTTGCCGATGCCGCCGGCGCGGTCGATGCGGGTGATCGGCCAGCAGCCATACTTGCTTTCGCAGACCTTGGCTTCCTCGATCGAGGTGGCGAGATGGTAGGTGGTGCCGACGCCTAGTTTTTCGGCGAGCTTTACCGCTCCGACATGCAGTTCGAGGCTGCAGGGTTCCTTACCCTCGATGTTGACCCAGCAGCGGGCGCGGCCGTCGAGCGTGTTGTTGTAGCGGAGGACGTTTTCCTCCAGCACCTTCAGCGCCGACTTGGCGTCGGGGAAGAAGTGATGTTCGGCCATCTCCTCGGTCCAGCCGCGCGGCAGCTCGGCCGGACGATTGTCGGCGGCGTGGCGGCCGGTGATGCCGCGTATGCCGGTCTTTTCCATGGCGCGGATGACGACGCCGGGATCATATTGCGAGCCCATATCGAGGAAGCATGTGGTGCCGCACCGCAGCATCTCGGTGATACCGAGCAGCGCGCCCCAATGTTCATCCTCTTCAGTGATGTGAGCGTAGAACGGCTTTGCCCAATGAAACACCCAGGCGCGGGTGTTGAGATTGTCAGGGAAGACCGCGCGCGATAGCGTCTCGGACAGATGCACGTGGCTGTCGACAAAACCTGGGCAGAGGCCCAGCATCGCGCCGTCGATGACCTTGTCGAAGCTTTTGCCCTTGTGGCGCGCCGCCACTTCATCCGCCGGGCCAATGTCGGCGATGCGGTCGTTTTCCACGACCATGCTTGCGTTGCGCAGCACCGTGTCGTCCTTGTCGACCGTAAAGGCAAAATTCAAATTCTCGATCAGCGTGCGCATGTGTCTCCACCCCATACTTCAGTCACGGACCCTCAATCTCGCCCCGCCGGTCCGTGACGGCGGGCGATATCTCGCTTGGCAGCCGGGCCACAAAGCACTCCGGCTGCCAATTCACAAGCCAGGTTCGCTCAGGCGACGGCCTTGACCTTGCCACCATGCTTGGCGGTGCCGCACAGGATCAGCTTGTCGGTGTCGGCATAGTCGGAAAGCAATTCCGAACCGTTCGACGTCACCAGCAGCATGTCCTTGTTCTGCATGCCGTAGCCGTAGCCGGTGTCGTAGCAGAGCGGTTCGAAGCCGAGCACCATGTTCTCCTCCAGCGGCGCGTCGCTGCCCGGCTTGCCCAGCACAGGCGTCAGGCCGAGATATGGATCTTCGTGCAGGTGCAGACCGATGCCGTGGCCGACGAACGAAATCGGCGGCAAATTGAGCTTGGCGAGCTTGGCGATAAAGTCGTCGTAGATCGCGCGGCAGCTGGCGCCCGGCTTCACCTTCTCCATGATCTCGTATTTGCACTCGACCAGATGCGCCCAGATCTTATCGGCCATCGGCGGCGCCTCGCCGACGATTGCCGTGCGGCACACACCTGCCTGGTAGCCATTGATCACCGAGAATATTTCGACGCGGCAGACGTCACCGCGCTTCAACACACGCTCGGACGGCCCGACATTGGGCAGCACGCTGCGCTCGCCGGTGGCGACGATCAAAAGCTTGAAGTGGTCAGCACCCAGCGAATAGACGTTGCGTGTCAGGTGCCCAGCGATATCCATTTCGGAGTTGCCGGCATCGACAACGGCCAGCGTGTCGGTGATCGCCTGGTCGGCGATGCGCGACAACCTGCGCAGAAGGGCCACTTCCTCAGCCGTCTTGATCTGGCGCAGCCGCGCCAGGATCGGTTCGGCATGCTCGAAGCGCGCGCCCGGCATCGCTGCGATCAGGCGGGCGAAATCGCCAGCCGGCAGATAATCCATCTCAAGGCCGATGCGCGCCTTCGCCAGGCCGAGGTCGGACAACTGGTCGGCCAGCACCAGCATCGGATCGTCGGAGAACTCCGCCCAGATGCGCGTCGGCACGCTGGGCTGGTTCCGCTTGATGGTCGACGCCTCCATGTCCACCCCGAAGATCGCAGTGCGGCCGTCCCGAGTGACGATCGTCATCGCATGGCGGTGACGGATCAGCGCCTGCGACGGAACCACGAAGCCTGTGGTGTAGGCGAAGTTCTCAGGCGACGAGCAGATCATGGCATCAAGCCCATGCTCAGCCATTGCCTTGACCTGCTTTGCGACGATTTCTGCCCGCATTTCTTTAAGTTCTCCCCTGAAATCCTGGTGTCACGCTCAATCGCGGACGCGGTATTTTTCGATCTTCCTCATGTCGACATCAATGCCCATTCCGGGCCCAGTCGGAACCGCAATCGCGCCATCGGAGAAGCGCATTGGCTCAACCAGCAGGTCGTCCGTGTAGTAGATGCCGCCGACCTGGCCGTGCTGCGCCTCCGCCGGCGTCGAGATCGGAATGACGCAGGACAGCGTCACCGCCGGCGAAGCAGCAGCGACCTGGACATTGGCAAGATTGCCGATGCCGGTCTCAATCGAGCCGTTGACGTTGCAGATGATGCCGGCGGCGCGGCACACGGCGCCGACCTCCATCGCTTTGTAGAGGCCACCAGCCTTGGTGGTGTAGATCGACACGATCTGCACCTTGCCGGCGGCGGTGATCTGGATGGCGTCATGGGCGTTCCAGGCCGATTCATCGGCCATGACGGGCGCATCGATGCGGCGCGCGACCTCAGTGATGCGCTCAATGCCCATCACCGGCTGCTCGACATATTTGAGCCGGTACTTTTCCATCTGGCGAATGGTCTGCACCGCCTCGCCCGGCGTCTTGTAGCCTTCGTTAGCGTCGACGCAGATTTCCATTGCCTCGCCAGCCGCTTCGCGGACGGCAGCGACCATCTTGACGTCGCGCGCCGGGTCGACGCCGATCTTGACCTTGATCGTCTTGATGCCTTCCTCGGCGAGCTTGGCCGCCTCGACCTTTGCCTCTTCGATCGAGATCAAGCCGATCGAATGCGTGATGCCGACCTTGTCGCGCGCCTTGCCGCCGAGCAGCGTATGGACAGGCACATCGAGCCAGCGTCCGGCAAGATCGTAGGCAGCAAATTCGACCGCCGCTTTGGAATAGGGATAGCCGCGGATGATGGCATCCATACGGGCATGCAATTCGGCGAAGTTGCCGAGTTCGACGCCGATGACGGCAGGCGCCAGATAGGTCTCGATGACGGCACGGGTGATCAGCGCGGACTCACCGAAATAGCGGCCGAACTCGCCACCCCAATCCTTGAGCGCCGGCGCTTCGCCCCAGCCGACACGGCCGTCGCTGTCGGTCATCTTGACCATGACATAGCGGCCAATGACCTCGGTTAGGCCGGCCCATTTGTGCTCGCGCCTCGTCGGCAGTTGGACAATCAGCGTTTCGATGGACTTGATCGTGGGCAACGTTTTGTACCTTCTTCATTGTCACCGGCGATGCGTCGCGCTACATTTGCGATCATCTAGTGTGATCACACTTTATGATCATATTTTTGGACCGTCAAGCACCTCGCAGCACCGAATTTTTCCGGGGGCGTGGGCAGCTTCCAAAGCCACGTAAGGAGAGGAGAAAACAATGATCATCGAAGCGACCAACTACTTCGCAACGGAAGGCCAGGCTGCGGCTGTGCTGGTACAGCGCCGCAAGGCGACCGAAATCAGGCGCGCGTTGGGGCTTGAACCAGGCCGAATCCTGATTCGGCTCGAAGGAAACGGCCCTGATATCAGGTGGGAATGCAGTTTTAGCTCTCGCGAAGCTTACGAGGCCGATATGGCGGTCAGGGGCGGATCGCAGGCATTCGCCGACGCGCGCAAAGCGATGCACACACTGCTCGAGCGTTTCGAGCGCCATGTGTATGAAGGCGATGACTGACACTCGCTGGCGTTATGTGGACTTGGAATAGCGACTTTCAGGCCTGCGCATGCGTCTCGGACGCCCTTTTTCAATGATGTCTGAAGTTGCATATGGCCGGCGGGCAGTGACCCTGGAGAAAGCGATAAACCGACGGCCAACGTCAAGATCATGGGAACATGCGGATGGGAACCGTAGACGATCCGGTATATTTGTGTTGCTCCGACCTGGACGCCGGCTGTTTTCAGCGCTGAGCCTAGATGCTAGTCGACCTTCAACGGCAAACGATCGCGAATTGCCTCAGAAGTGGCGTCAGCAAGCAATTCCGTTGAACGTCTCGCCCCCTGGCGACAGCGATACCGCTTGAGGCAGATTTCTTCGAACAGGTCGCCTCGACCGCATAATGGCAATGCGGTGGCCTGGCCATCTCGCAAAAGATTCAATCGGTCGCCTGCGGCCTCAAATCTTGCCTGCAACCCTCCATTTGGCCACCCACGCCCGGGTGGCGATCGTTTGCCGGGTCGATGAAGATGCGACCATCGGCCCCGCTGATGTGTACCAACCGCGTTGGGGAACCGGATCACTCCGTCAGGGCTTGTCAGTCCCCAGAGATGGCCGGGATGACCATGCGTAATCAGGACGTCGGTTGCGCCTTCGGGACGCAGCCCCGGCTCGCTCCAGCTGCGATGGAAGTCGGGCGGCCGACATCCCGAAGCTCAGCTCACCGCCCGTACCGGCATCGACCCGTATGATCCGGCCGCGCGTCCGTAACACCGCAAGGTTCTGGTCTACCGAGACCGACGCATCGCTCAGAAACGCTTCGCGCAAAGTAGTGCGGATCGTCCCCGTTGCGGCCGTTAAACAGCCGCACAGGTTCGCCAAGCCACAGCGAGCCATCCGAGACGATGCCCTCCGACACTAAGCCCGATCTTTCCATCAATAGCGAGCTCAAGGTCGCGGTTCTAGAAAGTGGTGGTCATGCGTATTCCTTTCAATTGGAATGTGTGGGCGCCGACCGGCAGGCGACGCCCAAGGGATCAGATCTTCCAACCCAGGCCATGCAATCCGTCTTCGACGAACTGCATCGACAGCATCTGGCCGTAGGGGAAAGTTTTGGGATCTGGGTTACCGCCAATGCTGCCGGTTTCAAGCCAAGCTCGCAGCCCGTCTTCGGTCACACGGGGTGTGCGGAACGTGGGGAACTGGGCAGCCCAAACTGCGGGCCAAATCGCCTCATCGATTTGCGAAAACCGCGTTGCCCGCAACTTGTCTCGCGCTGCGTTAGGGTCTTCCTGTATCATCTTCAGCGCACGCAAGTCGGCCCTGACGAAGGCCGCGAAATCGGCGGTACGCGCCTCGACGTCCTCACCACGCGCGTGCAGCGCTTGCCCCTGCAATCGCGCCGCGGGCGGAATGTCGCCAACGGCCACCCCCAACAGAGGCACCGCGCCAAACTTCTGCGCTGTCTGTTCGGTGAAGGGAGCAAGAAGTGCGCCTCCATCCACCGCACCGTTGGCGATGCCCGAGACAACGTTAACGATACTGCCCATGGGCACAATCTGCGAGTCGGCATCTGGGTTCAGCCCCGCCTCCCGCAGCGACATTCGTGTGATCAGGTCGGTGGCGCTGCCCGGGGCAGTGATGCCAAGCTTGCCTCCCTTGAGCTCTGCCACTGCGGCAATGCGATCGGCGAGAGGACTTTGGGCAGTTACGCCCCTTGCCTCGGCAAAGGCCTTGCTGACGCAAAGGCTATAGGCATCCGTTGCAGTATAGCTTTCCAGGATACGAATATCTTGCCCGCGACCCACGGCCGAAAGCGCCTCCCCGGGGGTGGCGACTTGCAGGTCGCCTTCACCGGCAACCAGCGCGGTCATGGCGACCGGTCCCCCGTTCAACGGAATGCGCTCGATTGTAAGACCTTCGTCTTTGTAGAAGCCCATATCCTCAGCCAGGTAGGTCACAGACCATAGGACAAGAGTCGCCGGCGAAGCGTGGATCACCCGCAAATGTCCTTCCCCTACGGCTCGGGCCGCACGCCCCAAAAGGGGCGTCAGGGCGGTGGCAATCCCAGCCGCCCCCACAGTGGCTAGAAAGCGGCGGCGCGAAAACTGCATTGATTTCATGTTCTCCTCCCATGTTCGGGCGCGACTGCCCGTTTTGGTGGCGCCCATACCCAGGTCGCCACAATCTTTCGTCACGCAAAAACCGACTATTGCCAGCGCAGCAGGTGCCGCCCGATCACAACGACCGCGGCGTCCAGCAGAAGGCCGAGCACTGTTGTTACCGCCAAGGTCGCAAACAGCCCAGCCGTATCGAATTGGCTCGCGCTGAGCGAGATGAGGTAGCCAAGCCCCCGGTTCGACGAGAACATTTCAGCGACGACCGCGCCGATCAGTGCGAAGGGGGCAGAAATGCGTAGTCCCGCAAACACCCACGACAAGGCCGAGGGGATGAAGACCTTTGCAACCGCGTGCCAGCGAGATGCCCCCATGACCTTGATCACATCGATCAGGTCTGTATCAACCGAGCGGATGCCCGAAAGCGTGTTCATGAAAATCGGAAAGAACACCAGGAGTGCGGTGAAAGCGACCTTCATCTCAAAGCCGATACCCAACCACAGAACAAACAATGGCACCAACGCCACCCGGGGGAGCGAATAGAGGCCGACCAAGTAGGGATCCAGCACGCGGGCAACGACCGGGTTAAGCCCAAGGAGGATTCCGAGCGCGACGCCCAAGGCGGCGCCCAGGACAAATCCTGACAGCGCAACGCCAACAGTAGCGGTTAGTGCCACAGCCAGCCGCCCATCAGCGATCATAGACCATAGTGAGTGCGCTATCTGCGAGGGGCTAGAGACCCAGAAATCCGAAAACCAGCGTCCACTTCCAAGTTCCCAAATCGCCACAACGCTCACAGCGAGCAACACTTGCAGCAAAAGGACCAGTCGATTTTCGCGGCGACGAAGCGCAATCGCCGGGTCTTGGGGTTGCCCCTCTTCGGCAGGCAGCACGCGGGGCTGCTTTTCAGCCAGTGTGTTCACTTTAGCTCCTCCCCTTCGGCCATATCCTGCTTGAGGGCGGCCCAAAGTTCTTCGAAATAGGCTCCGAACTCCGGCTGGAACCGGATGTGGAACACGTCGCGCGGCCGCGGAAGGCGGATGTCGGCAATTGCCATGATCCTGCCGGGACGGCCCGACATGACGACCACCCGGTCCGCCAGCGAGATCGCTTCGGTCAGATCGTGGGTCACAAAAATCAGCGTCTTGCCCGATCCCTCCCAAGTCTTGAGAAGTTCCGCCTGTAGCGTCAGCTTCAGCTGGGCATCCAACGCGCCGAACGGCTCGTCCATCAAAAGGGTGTCTGGTTCGTAGACCAGCGAACGTGCCATCTGAGCCCGCTTGCGCATCCCACCGGACAGCTCCTTGGGGTAATGGTGTTCGAAACCGGCTAGGCCAACCATTTGGATGTAACGGGCGATGCGTGCACGTTTTTCAGCCTCCGGAAGCAGCCGGTGTGCGCCCATCTCCAATGGCAGACGCACGTTCTGTTCGACCGTGCGCCAGGGCAAAAGGTTGTCCTTCTGCGTGACGTAGGCAACCTGCGTATTTGCCCCCGCGATAGCCTGTCCCTTGTATCTGATTGCGCCGGTGCCTGGCTTCATCAAACCCGCGGTCATATTCAGCAATGTGGACTTGCCGCACCCCGATGGCCCGACGACAGCCAGAAGCTCGCCATCCCTCACCGAAAGGTTGAGGCGGCCCAAAGCCTGGATCGGTGTGGCACCCTTGAAGAAGACCTTCGAGACGTCTTCGAATTGTACAATCGGGATCAATGCCCTTCCTCCCTTGTATTGCCAGCTGCGCCACCCTCTCTCCTCCGGGCGGCGCGGCCCCTAGTTGTCCAGTCGAATCTGGACGGTCTTGACGGCTTGGTATTCAACAAGCCCCTGGCGGCCAAATTCTCGACCGATACCACTGTCCTTGACGCCGCCGTGAGGCATGTCGTCTATCCCCGCCGAATTGTAGCAGTTCACAAACATCTTCCCCGTCCTCACTTCACGAGCAACCCGCAGCGCGGTGTCGATCGAACGGCTCCAGACACCGCCGGCCAGACCGTAGTCGCTGTCGTTTGCCAGCGCGATGGCCTCATCCTCGTCTTCGAATGCAATTACCGAGAGGACGGGTCCGAATATCTCTTCTTGCGCGATACGGGCCTTGTTCGAGACGCTGGAAAAGATGGTTGGTGCAACGAAAAGGCCATTGCCTGTGGGGCCGCCGTATAGCCGCTCACCCTCGGTGTCACCCAACTCGACATAGCTCGAGACGCGACGGAACTGCTCGTCGTTGACAAGTGGACCCATTGTCGTGGCGTCCTGGGTCGGATCACCTAGCACCTGCCGACTTGCCGCGCCGACCAGCGCGTCCAGGAAGCGGTCCTGGATCGACTTCTGGACCAGGAGGCGGCTACCTGCCGAGCACTGCTGCCCGCTGTTGAAGCAAAATGCGGTGATAGCGGTAGCCACGGCGACATCGAACGGTGCGTCAGCAAAGACGATGTTCGCTGACTTTCCGCCCAGCTCCAGGGCAACATGCTTGTTGTTGGCGGCTGCCGCGCGCATGACCGCTCGGCCGGTCGCGGTGGAACCGGTGAAGGCGATCTTGTCCACCAAGGGAGAGCCCGCCAGCACCTGCCCGACGACACCGCCGCGCTCGATGTCCGACGTGACAAGGTTGAATACGCCTTCCGGAAGGCCCGCTTCGGCCAGCACCTCGGCCAATACGGCAACTGGGCCGGGGCACAGATGCGAGGGCTTGATCACGATGGTGCATCCCGCCGCCAGCGCCGGGGCAATTTTGCACACTGGATTGAGCATTGGGAAGTTCCACGGTGTGATGAAGGCGCAGACGCCCACCGGCTCAGGCAGGATCAGGCCCATTGCATGGGGAACGCGGCCAGCGATGGCGCTGCCTTCGTCGGCCAATGCGAGGCCGGCATAATAGTCGAAGGTTCGCGCCGCTGCTGCCGCTTCACCCCGGGCGAGAGCGACAGGCTTGCCTGACTCCAAAACCATGCGGGCGACAAAATCCTCGGTCCGGCTGCGGATCAGCTCGGCGATGCGACGCAGCACGTCATGACGCGTCCGTGCCGGGGCCTTCGACCAGATTCCGCGATCGAAGGCCTCTCGAGCAGCCAGAATCGCTGCCTCGGCATCCGCTGCGGTGCCATTGGCAAAGGCTGCTGCGACTGTTCCATTGAACGGATTGTGCCTCACGAAGACAGCACCTTCGGCCGCCGCCCGCTCTTTGTTGCCAACAAACAGTTGGAATTCGGGATGGCCTGCTTGAGGCCGTGCGGTGGCAATGTTCATGTCTTTCCTCCGAAGAGTGGAGATCCCTGTGGATCGGGTGTTGTGTCGTGCAAGATCGCTACTATAATGTCCGAACATTTGCAATCGAGAAACTGAAAAATGTCTGCTTTGCCTCTCCTGTCGCTATCTTTGACCGACGATGATCATGTCCTGCGGCTGATGCGCGACCTCATCCTCTGGGACCAACCGGCCTGCCGGGAGCGGGCTCGAGCTTTCTTTCTGCCTGAAGAGCCTGCGGATTCTCAACTAGGGGCAGTATTCGGGGACTTGCGGGCAGTTTGCCGTCCTGTTGTCTGTGCGCCTGGCGAAGGCTTGGCCGAAGCCAAGATACTGGTATCTCGCAGAGGTGAAGTGGGCACCCAAATGCTTGCGCAGTCACCACGAGTGCGTCTGGTTCAAAGGTTGGGCGAGCGACCCAAAGGTCTGGACATTGCTGCCTGCCATGAGCGCAATATCGAGGTTTCCCTATTGCCCCGGCACAGCCTGGAGCATGTGGCCGACCACACGATGATGCTTGTTCTAGCCGCGGCACGGCGGTTGCCAGCGATGCAGGCCAGACTGAGCAGCTTCCGCGGAGCCGGCGGTGCATCCGGCCAGGTCAGCTACAACTGGCCGTCGGTCACAGGGATCCGTGCACTGTCGGACCTCACGCTTGGCGTCGTTGGACTGGGCGAAATCGGCATCCGGGTCGCTCGCCGGGCCGCGGCTTTCGGCATGCAGATCGTGTGGACCTCCCAGGATCCGTTCGCAGCACAGGCGAGCCCCTTTGACTGGCGCCGGCTTGATCTTTCCTCTTTGCTCGAACAGGCTGACGTTGTCACTTTGCATGTGCCGCCTGCTGGCCTGACCGGACCGCTGATCGGTCGGACTGAGCTCGCTGCAATGAAGCCTGGTGCCATTCTCATTAACACGGCACGAGGCGCGCTTATCGACAGTGCCGCATTGGTCGATGCGATGAGGTCGGGCCATCTGGCCGGTTTGGGCCTTGACGTTCACGCAACAGAACCGCTGGGTCATGACGACCCACTCGTGGCGCTGCCTAATGCAATCCTGACACCCCACGTTGCTGGAGGATCACGACAAGTCGTGCTGCGCGAGCTTTCAGCGATCTGCGACAATCTGGTGGACACCTTGCACGGGCTGCCGCCGCGCCACGCAAGGGTGCAGTCATGACCGAATTTGAGCTTGGCAGTCTTCTGCGCCCCGGCGACATGTTGATGTGGTCGCAAGGGGCGGCTGAACCAGTCGATCTGGTCCGCCAGGCATTGGAGGCATTGCCCAGCCTGGGCGACCTTGCCGTTTTCCTGGCCGGCAGCTATGCCCGCCTGATCAGTTCGGAAGCCGACCAACGCCTTCGCATCCACGGGATGGGCGCAGTCGGTTCCAACCGCGACCTTTGCGCAGCCGGGCGGATGCAGGTGCATCCGATAAATCTGTCGCAACTGCCCGACACCCTGGCCAGAGGCACGATCCCTGTCTCGGTTGTCCTGGTGCAGCTTGGCCCCGGCGATAATTCCAGTGCACCATCTCCAGGTGCGGTCCAGTCCTTTGCGCGATATGCCATTCCCCAGGCTCGGCTCGCGGTGGCCGAGATCAATGTCGCCGCTCCGCGGACCTTTACCCGCCACCCCGTGGATCTGTCGCGCTTCGATCATGTCGTGCATTGTGAAAGGCCCCTGATCGCAGTTCCGCAAGCTTCACCGGACGAGACCGACCACCTCATTGCTGGACACGCAGCGGAACTAATACGCGACGGGGACACTCTGCAGATTGGCATTGGAACGGTGCCTTCGGCGATATTGGCTGCCCTGTCGCGTCATAGTCATCTGGGCCTGCACTCGGGCGTTATCGGCGACGCCGTGCTGCCATTGATCCAATCGGGCGTCATAGACAATTCACGAAAGTCACAGGACACGGGATTGACGGTTGCGGGCGCGCTGGCGGGCAGCACAACACTGTACAGTTTCGCGGACGGCAACCGCGAGCTGCGGATAGAACCGGTTCATTACACCCATTCGCTGGCAACTCTTGCAAGGCTGGAAAACCTGGTCGCTGTGAACTCGGCCATCGAGGTGGACCTGACAGGGCAAACAAGCTCCGAAATCGCTGGGACGCGTTACCTGGGTACTATAGGTGGCCAAGCCGATTTTGTCCGCGGCGCCTTGGCTTCGCAAGGAGGCCGGTCGCTGATCTGCCTGCCAAGCCGAACCCCCACGGGGCGAGCGCGGGTCGTGTCAAAGCTGTCTTCGGGAGTGGTTACCGTGCCCAGGGCCGAGGCAGACTTCGTGGTCACCGAATGGGGGAGTGCGGCCCTGCGCGGCCTGTCCGTCAAGGAGCGCGCTCGCCGGATGGTGGCCATTGCTCACCCTGACGACCGCGAGACGCTGCAGCGCGACGCTGCCGAACTACCGGGCTGATCAGATCGGGTTTTCATGCAGGAAGTCGACTTCCTGCCGATAGCGATCGGGCCTGGCGCTGACACTGGTATGCAGAATAGCCTCCCCGCTCGCACCGAAGTATGTGCGATTCAGGATCAAAACCGGATCGCCCACTGTCATGCCTAACTGGCGCGCTACGGTCGTGCCCGCCGCCGCCGCGCTAGCCACCTGTCGCACTCGGACGGATCGGACGCGGCCGTATTTCTCGACCAAATGAATCAACGGCTCGGCCCCCAGGAGTTCCTGAGGGATCTTCCGACTGAAGTCGGGAAGGGTGAACACATCAGCCAGCGCATAGGGGATGCCCTGGGCCAACAATAGCCGCATGAGGTAAAATAGCCGTGCCTCCGGCAAAAGTCCGAACACCGCAGCCGCCTCGGAGTGATCTACAGCCGGCACAGTCTGCGCGACGAGGGTCAAATAATCGTCAGGGGAGAATTCCCCGATGAGGTCGCCTAGCCTGCCCAATGCCCACACGCCACCGCGCGCACGGTCAGTAATGCGGGTGCCTGACCCCGCTCGGCGTTCGATCAGCCCCTCCGACACCAGATGCTGCAAGGCTGAGCGCATCGTGTGTCGGCTGCAATCGAACTCCTGCATCAACTGGATCTCTGGAGGCAATTCCTCGCCACCATAAAATCCCTGCGCAATGCGCCGGCGCAGTTCGTCGCTGATTTTCAGATGCAACGGGGGAAGTCTGGACACGGCAATCTCGCTTCACGGGGTTTATTTGTTCTAACATTTCCCGAGACGACTTCAACACCTGCCGGTCCGCTGGCCACCACCCGACCTGCAAACTCTCGCCTACGCCAGACTGACAACTCTCAACACTCCAGGTTAAAGAGGCGACAACGTCCCGCGCGAGCCACCCGCAGCACCCGTGACCAGCAGTCGCTGACTCATCGCAGACAAGTCAGCCCGCGTGGAGTATCAGCCCAGAATGATGACGACCTTGCCGAACTGCCCGCGCCCGGCAAAGTAGCGCAGTGCTTCCGCCACTTCATCAGGCCCAAAGCGACGGTCGATCAGCGGCTCCAGCCGCAACGCAGAAATGGCTCGGTTCATCGCCAGGAAATCGGCCCGGCTGCCCACGCCAATGCGCCGATACGTTGCGCCCATGGCAGCCATCAGGATCGCCGGATCGACGTGGGGAGCTCCGACAGGCCGCCCGATCAGGTTAATCTGTGCGCCTACCGCCGCCGCGCGAATGGACTGTTGCAAGGTGCCGGATTCGCCAATCTCGATTACATGGTCGGCCCCCTTCCCTGCGGTCAGGCGGCGCACCTCATCGCCCCATTCGGGCGTCTGGCGATAGTCGATCACCGCCTCGGCGCCAATTGCGCGCAGACGATCGGCCTTGGCAACCGAACTGGTCGTGGCGATGACACGTGCGCCGGCGGCGCGGGCAAACTGCAGGGCAAAAAGCGATACCCCGCCAGTCCCCTGCACTAGGACGACCTCGCCTGGCAGGACGGGACGCGCGCCGGTCAGCAACTGCCAGCCGGTCAGCGCCGCGCAGGGTAACGTCGCGGCCTGCCCCCAGTCCAGATGCTCAGGCGCAAGCACGACTGCTTCCTCGCGGAAGCGAACTATTTCCTGCAACACGCCCTCCGCGGTCGATCCGGGGATGGTCGTTCGCGCTTCGTCTGTGATCGGGCCGGCCAACCAACGCGGAAAGAAGGTCGAGACAACCCGATCGCCGGGTCGAAACAGGGTCACGCCTGGCCCCGCGGCGACAACTTCACCCGCCGCATCGGACAGGGGCACAAGTCCGGTCCGCCCTCCAGGGAACGACCCGGCTATGACCTTCAGGTCCAGATAGTTCAGCGAAACTGCCCTTACCCGGACCGTGATCTCGCCATGACCAGGTAGTGGTGCTTCGATTTCGTCGACTGAAAGCCCGTCCGGCCGCCCGCTTCCGTCTGTCCTGTAAACTCTCATTCTGTCCTTCCAATGCAAAAAGTCATGCCTCGAATGCTCGGCCATAAAAAAAGACTTGTCAATCCAAATGTCCGAACATTATAGAGAGACAGGGAGGACGCTACATGAACGTCGAGATCATCGGCTGGGGACACACCCGCTTCTGCAAAAGCCGGTCCAGCTTGGAAGAACTAATCATCCAGGCTGCGACTGACGCGCTGGCACATGCACAGCTGCGAGCCGAAGACATCGACGAGATCGTCCTTGGCCATTTCAACGCGGGCTTCTCCGCACAGGATTTCACAGCCGCGCTGGTTCTTCAGGCAGACCCGGCACTGCGCTTTCGCCCGGCCACTCGGGTGGAAAACGCATGCGCCTCTGGCTCTGCGGCGGTTCATTCGGGAATTCGCGCTATCAAGTCGGGTGAGGCGCGCAAGGTCCTGGTCGTCGGGGCCGAGCGCATGAGCGACACCCCTGGTCCTGAAGTCGGTCGCAACCTTTTGCGCGCAGCCTACCTTAAGGAAGAGGGCGAAACCGAGGGCGGTTTCGCAGGGCTGTTCGGCCAGGTGGCCATGGCCTATTTCCAGCGTCACGGCGACAAATCGGACGCTCTGGCCGCGATTGCGGCTAAGAACCACCTGAACGGTGCCGACAACCCGCTGGCCCATCTGCAAAAAGACCTGGGGTTCGATTTCTGCCGCACGATAAGTCCGGACAATCCGCTCGTTGCAGGCCCGCTGAGGCGCACGGACTGCTCGCCCGTATCGGACGGAGCGGCGGCGCTTATCCTTAGCCTCGATACGGCACATGACGCGCCGCGGGCAATCAGGCTTGCCGCAACCGCCCATGTGCAGGACTTCATGCCCGCCACACGCCGCGATCCCCTGCTGATGGAGGGCTGCCGGGAGGCCTGGGGCCGGGCACTGGCCCGCGCAGATTGGCGGATCGAAGATCTGTCGTTCGTCGAAACCCACGACTGCTTCACCATTGCGGAACTGCTACAATACGAAGCCATGGGCCTGGCTCCTTACGGGCGCGGCGCGGACGTAGTGGCCAGCGGCCTAACTGAGGCCAGCGGGAGGCTTCCGGTCAACCGGTCGGGCGGACTGAAGGCCAAGGGGCATCCAATTGGTGCGACCGGAGTGTCGATGCATGTGATGGCTGCAATGCAGCTGGCCGGAGAGGCCCCTCCAGCGATGCAATTGCCGCGTGCCGACCGGGCAGGGGTGTTCAACATGGGCGGGCTGGCAGTGGCTAACTACGTCAGCCTTCTCGAAGCCAGGCGATAGGACCGGACCAATGAACCTTGCAAACTGGCTGCATCGATCGTCCCAGGTCCATCCTGACCACACTGCCTTGCTGCACGGTACGCGGCAGGCCGAAACCTACCGAGGCTTTGCCACTCGTGCCGCCGACTTGGCACGGTTGCTCCAGGATGGAGGACTTTTACCGGGCGACCGTGTGGCGATCTGGATGGGCAACCATCCCAGCTATCTGATTGGACTTTTTGCCATCTGGTGGGCCGGCGGCGTGGCTGTGCCGGTAAACGCCAAGCTGCACCCTCTCGAAGCTGCCTGGATCGTGGAGCATTCGGAGAGCCGGATCGTGCTTTCTGATGCCGATCACAGCCCCCTCCTGACTGCAGTCGTTGCAGCCGAAGTTGTCGACATCTTGCGGGCCGTCGCGCCCGACACGGCTCATATCTTTCCTCTGCCGCCCGAGCCGCGCGCGCAAGACGATCTTGCCTGGATATTCTACACATCGGGTACGACGGGCACGCCCAAAGGCGCCATGCTCAGCCACGGAAACCTCGTGGCGATGTCGCTGGCCTATCTGGCCGATGTCGAAGACGTTCAGCCGGGCGACTGCATGATCTATGCCGCTCCGCTGTCGCATGGGGCTGGTCTCTACAGCCTTGTACATGTGCTGCGTGGGGCCCGTCATTGCGTGCCGCTATCGGGCGGCTTCGACGGGAGGGAAGTGCTGGAACTGGCGCGAACGCTGGATCGGGCATCGCTGTTTGCGGCGCCCACCATGGTGCGCCGGATGACCGAGGCAGCCCTGGAGGGCGCCGACACCGGACAGGGCCTGAAAACCGTCATCTATGGTGGTGGGCCGATGTATCAGGCCGACCTGGCCCGGGCGATGCAGGTGCTGGGACCCCACTTTGCCCAGATATATGGCCAGGGCGAGACGCCGATGACCATCACCGTGCTGGCCGCCGCCGATCACGGCAGCGCCACACAGCCAGGCGCCCAGATCGCCACGGTCGGACGGCCGCATTCCGTAGTGGACGTCCGCGTCACGGTAGACGGACAGCCCGTGCCCGCCGGCACCCCGGGCGAGATCGAGGTGCGCGGGCCCACCGTCATGCAGGGCTACTGGAAGGACGACGACGCCACCGCACGGAACCTGCGCGATGGCTGGCTTCTGACAGGCGACATCGGCGAAATGAACGCGTTGGGTTATCTGACCCTGACCGACAGATCCAAGGACGTGATCATTTCGGGGGGTTCCAACATCTATCCGCGCGAAGTGGAGGAGGTGCTGCTGACGCATCCGCATGTTCGCGAAGCATCGGTCATCGGCCTGCCGGACCCGGAATGGGGCGAAATTGTCGTAGCGGTCATTGTTGCCGAAGAAGGCGCGTCAAGCCTAGAGGAGGAACTTGACCGGCTCTGCTGCGACAGCATCGCAAGGTTCAAACGCCCCAAGCGCTACGTTCATGTGCCGGAGCTACCCAAGAACAACTACGGCAAGATCCTGAAGACCGAGTTGCGCCGAATGCTGGCTTGAGCCCGGTTTTTATCGAAACGCATGACCGCATAAATGTCCGTACAATTAGAGGAATTGACCATGGAATACACAGATATTCTGTTTGAAGTGCGCGACCGCACCGCAACGATCACCGTCAACCGTCCCGACCGCCTGAACGCCTATACCCGCCGTACCTATTACGAGTTGACCGATGCCATCCGCCGCGCCGGGTGGGACCGGGAAGTTGGTGTCATCGTTCTAACAGGCGCTGGTACCAGAGCCTTCGGAATCGGCGGCGACAAGGACGAGAAGAAGGCTGACCGCGTCGACAACGGCATCGGCGTCCTGGGCAACGGAATCGAGGAGCTTCAGACGGCCATCCGCGACGTACCCAAGCCCGTCATCGCCAAAGTCCGCGGTTATGCGGTGGGCTCGGGTAACGTGCTGGTCACGTTGTGCGACCTGGCCATCGCAGCCGAAAACGCGGAGTTCGGGCAAGTCGGACCCAAGATGGGGTCGGTTGATCCGGGGTTCGGCACCGCTTTCCTGGCGCGCACAGTGGGTGAAAAGAAAGCGCGCGAATTCTGGTATCTTTGCCGCCGCTATAGCGCCCAGGAAGCGTTGGCTATGGGGCTGATAAACGCCGTCGTCCCCGACGATCACCTGGACGCGGAGGTCGACCATTGGTGCCGCGAGATCAACGATCGCAGCCCCACAGCCATCGCCATAGCCAAGCGGTCGTTCAATGCCGACAGCGAAAACATCCGCGGCATCGGGCAACTCGCCTTCTCGGCACTCGCACTCTACTTCGGCACCGACGAAGCAAAGGAAGGCGGCAACGCCCTGCGCGAAAAGCGCAAGCCCGACTTCGCGAGCAAGATGTACCGCGGCCGTTGAGCCTTGGGTTCGGTTGTAACCAGTCCGGATACTTCAAGATGACATCTGATCCTACCCGCCCCTATCTGCCACTTGCAGGGTTGACGGTCCTGGAACTCCCCGGCCGGCCGGAGCTTGCAACCTGCGGCAGTCTCCTGGCCTCGCTGGGCGCGCAAGTCTACGTAGCCGAAGACGCCCCCCCCTACCCCGGCCGCAGCCGCAGGGTTGCGGGAAAGATGCCTGTGGGCCGCGCGGACGACTACTTCCGAAGCATCGCCGCAGGTGCCGATGTGATCCTCTCATCGCCCGATGTCCAGCCTATGAGGGTCGCTGCACCCGGAACGGCAATTCTGTGCGACATCACCGCCTACGGCGCGACCGGCCCCTGGGCCGGGCGACCGGACAGCGAAGCCATTGTGCAGGCGCTCGCGGGGGTAGCCGACACGACAGGCCGCCCCGATGGCGCGCCACACCTCACCGGCGCGCCCTTCGTGGGGATGGAGACAGCCGTTTATGCCGCCTCGGCAATCCTGGCAGCACTCCGTCATCGCGACGCTGCCGGCCGCGGCCAGCGCATCGACATGGCGCTTTACGACGTGGCCGTGAACGCGCTCCTGACTTTCCTGCCTCTCGTATTCACTGGCCGGCCCGCCGGCCGAGCAGGCAACCGGCACCCGACACTGGCGCCCTGGAATGCCTATCGCGGCCAAGACGGATGGGTGTTGATATGCGCCCCGACTAACGACCAGTGGCATCGGCTGTGCCAAGTGACCGGGCATCCCGAACTTGCCAACCATCCCGACTTTTCAACCACCACCGCCCGGTTCGAAAACGTGGAGGCGCTGGACCAGATCATCGCCGAATGGACGGGCGGCCATCCGGTGGCAACTATTTTGCAACAGGTCGGCGCAGCGGGCGTCCCCAGCGGCCAGATCCACAGCCTGGATAGTCTTCTGTCCGACCTCAACCTAACGCACCGCGACACGCTGGTGCAGGCAGAGGATGGAACGCGGCTGGTCAGAAACCCCATCCGCGCCATCGGTTATGCCGCCCCGCCTGTGGGCGAGGTGCTTGCCCATGGGAGCGCCATCTCGGGGGCAATCGGGCTGTCTGACGCGCCCCGGACGCCTGAGCTGAGCAATATTCGTATCGTCGAGATCGGCATGAACACGGTCGCCCCACTTGCCTGTCGCCAATTGGGTGCGCTAGGCGCCGAAGTGATCAAGGTGGAGCCGCCAACGGGTGACTCAAACCGTATCAACACCCCACTACGAGCGGGCGATGGGCAGTCCTATGTCTTTGCATTGTCGAACACCGACAAGCGCGGGATCGTGCTGGATTTGCGCCAGCCTGAGGATGCCGCAAAACTGTGGCGTCTGATCGACAGCGCCGACGTCGTGATCGAAAACCTCAAGCCGGGCTCGCTGTCCCGGTTAGGTTTTGGCGCGGCAGCGATCCGGACGCGCAAGCCCTCGATCGTGCACTGTTCGGTCAGCGGCTTTGGGCAGGATAGCGCCTGGCCCGGCCGCCCGGCGCTGGACACAGTGGTGCAGGCCCTTTCCGGCGCCATGGCCGCGACGATTGTCAACGAAATGCCAACCAAGACCGGAATTTCGATCTCGGACCAGTTGGGCGGGCAGTTCGGCTTACTGGGCATTCTTGCGGCGCTACGTCACCGCGACCGCACTGGACAAGGCGTATCACTGGACATCTCCATGCAGGACTGCACCGTCTGGGCGACGCAGTCCGTATTTGACGGCACCGCGCCCGGCGCCAACATCCTGCCCTGCCACGACGGCTGGATTGCCGCAGAGGGCGTGCTGGACGTCACAGCCTTGAGCCGAGCCGAGGCTCTCGAGACCTTCCAGGAAATGGGCATTGCAGCAGCACCTGTCCTCAGTGTGGCCGAAGTCGCGGCCGCCCCGCAAACCGCCGAGCGAGAGCTGTTGGTCGAGGTGCCTACATACGACGGCACCACATGGACTGTGCTCGGCTCCCCATTGAAACTCATGTCCACGCCTGCGCAGGTCAGGCTGGCAATGCCGCATCTTGACTGGATCGATGTCGGGCTCAGCACCGAATTCGGCCTCAAACCTACCCGAGCGGAGGCCTGAGATGCGCGATCCACTTCGCTTGTCTGCGCTTTCCGACATCGCCGCTGTCGCCGGCATTGGCGAAACCAGCTATGCCCACGATGCCGAGTCGAGCCGCAACGGCAAAAGTTACGACGCCTATCAATTGGCCGCGACCGCTTTTAGTCGCGCCCTCGACGATGCCGGCCTTGCACGGGACGACATCGACGGTTTGATTGCCGGCCCGCCTCTAGCGCTTGAACGCACCGGCGAGGTGCTGGGCCTGGACGTGGGTTTTGCGGTCCAGGCCGATGCGGTCAATGCGGTGATGCAGGCGGCGCTGGCCATCCACGCCGGGATGGCCGAATGTATCGCCCTTGTTTACGGCAACAACCAGCGCAGCGCAGCTACAGCCTATGGCGGTCCGCAGGCGATGGGCGGCGACCGCTTCCTGGCTTATGTGCAGTACGCTCCCTGGGGACTGACCTCGCAAGGAGCCCTGTATGCCATGATGGCCAGCCGCTACATGGCCGAGACCGGGTTTACTGCAGGGGATCTGGGCGCGGTCGTCGCCGGCATCCGAAGTTTCGCTGCGTTAAACGCCAATGCGATCCGCCGCCGCGCGCTGACGGTGGGCGACTATCTGGACGGCCCCTACATATGCGAGCCGCTTCGCCGCGATGACTATTGCCTGATAAACGACGGTGGAGTGGTGCTGATCGTCACGACGACCGAGCGCGCACGCCGGCTGCGGCGCCCGGTCGTCACCCTGGCCGGATTCGGCCGCCACGATCTAAACCGCGACGCTACGAGCCTGCGACCTCGGTTGATCGACCGCTACCACACCGCCCACCACGAAGCCGCCTCCGCCCTAGCCGAGATGTCGGGAACCGGCCCCGAGGACGTGGGCGCAGTGCAAGTTTACGACAGCTTCTCGGTCCATGTCCCTGTCGCACTGGAGGGCTTCGGCTTCTGCCGACCCGGCGAGGCAGCGAGCCTGGTCCGGTCGGGCAGGCTCCGGCCAGGAGGTTCGCTGCCAGTCAACAGCGGCGGTGGCATGCTTGGAGAAAGCTACATGCAGGGATGGAACCACCAGGTCGAAGCTGTGCGGCAGCTGCGCGGCATGGCTGGCGAGCGACAGATCTCGCGGCTGCGCCATGTCCAGTACCTTTCCGATGTCGCCGGTAAGGCTGCGACCTTGCTTTACAGGAGGGGCGCATGATGCAGGGGCGACCGTCTCCTCGCAATGACATGCTAGAGCGCATCTACTGGGAACATGTCGCCCGAGCCCAACTTTGCCTGCAACGCTGCACGGGCTGCGACCGGTTCCGCTATCCGCCGGCACCGACCTGTGACGACTGCGGGAGCGTGGAAGCCGAGTGGCGCCCGCTCTCTGGATCGGGCCGGATCGTCGCCTGGACGATCTTTCACCGCAGCTATTTTCCCGCCCTGCCCGCCCCCTACACGATCGTCAGCGTCCAGACGAAAGAGGGGCCGCTTCTCGTGGGCAATCTCATCGAAACCGGGGGGCCGCCGAAAATCGGCGCCCTGGTCCAGGCCGTGTTCATCGACGCCCAGTTCGATGACGGAACAACCGGCCGCATCTGCCAATGGCAGCCGGTCCAAGATGACACCCTTTCAACCCAAGGAGAGTTCAGATGAACCAGATACTTCCAGTGTCCGCCGTACCATACGGCCGGAATTTTGATGTCACCGGCAAGGTGGTGATCATAACTGGCGCAGGCCAGGGGATCGGTCGCGAATATGCCCGTCAGTTCGCCGCTGCCGGGGCGCACGCCATTGTTGCCGAAGCCAATTTGGAGCGTGCTCGCTCGGTCCAGGATGAGATCGTTTCGGCCGGGGGTTCGGCACTTGCGATCCACACGGATGTGGGCGACGCCACTTCTGTCGAAGAGATGGTCGAGCAGGTCGCCCGCACCTTCGGGCGTGTGGATGTGCTCGTCAACAATGCCGGCATCTTCACCAGCCTGAAGATGAAGCCCTTTGAAGAAATTCCCCTGGACGAATGGGAGCGAGTGATGCGCGTCAACATCACTGGCTGCTATCTGACCGCGCGAGCCGTCACCCCTCACATGCGCGAAAGGAACTGGGGCCGGATTGTTAACATCACCTCAGGTTCGGTCCCGCTGGGCGTGCGGAATTACCTGCATTACGTCACCTCCAAATCAGCCCTGATCGGAATGACCAACGCGATGGCCCGCGAGCTGGGTGCCTCCGGCATCACGGTGAATGCTGTGCAACCAGGAGGCACCTTTACCGAAGTCCCGCGCGAGACGTTGACCGAAGAGGGCAAGGCCCGATTGATTGCGGCGCAATGCATCCCGCGTGAGGAGGTTCCGATGGACCTGGTCGGCCTTGTTCTATTCCTGTCGACCGAGGCAGCGACCTTCATCACCGGCCAGACAATCGCCGTGGATGGCGGGCTGACGCACTGGTAGCCGGTCAGCCTCTAAACACCCCCGCTAGCTAAGGCTCAACGCGCGGCGCTAGCTTCCTTGTTCCACGCCGAAACACAGGCCAATCCAAGGGAAAACAACGAACCTTTTAGGGGGGTCTCAAGTGGATGGTCTGCTTTCAAGTTAAATCGGCTTGAAAGCAGACCAGCGCGTTCAATGTGGTAGAGGCAGCTTCGAGCCTCAGAGAGCGTCGCGTCCGATACTAACCATTGAGCCACGATCAGCCTGTGAGGCGTGCACGAAACAGGGTGGAGCCGTCCGTCAGGCGCGACCTGGAGATATCCCGGAATCCGGCCTCAGTCATCCACGCGCGATACTGACCTTCAGTGTAGGATTCGCCGTGGCGATAGAGGTTCAAGAAGGTGAGATTCAAAAAGACACCCTCAGGCGGGCCTAGGCGATCGTCATCGACGACACCCCACCCCGCAATTACGATCTCGCCTCCAGGTGTCAGGCAACGCGCCGCGTTCAAGATCGAGCTACGTGCCTGGTCCGGCGGAAGGACCTGGATGACGGCCTTCAGGATCGCCAAATCGTGCCGACCCCTCGATGGCGCCACAGTTATGTCCCCCTCTTCTACAACCACGTCGTTCTCACCGTATTCTGACAGGATATCTGGCGCGACCGCTGCGACCGTTGGGAGCTCCATCAGCGTCGCCACAATCTGCGGCCGCCGCTCGCGAAGTCCGACGAGAATGGTCCCCGGCCCCCCGCCGATGTCGATCACCGAACCGATCCCTGAGAGGTCCATCTCCTGGGCCAGATGTCGGCCGAATACCAACCCGCGCGGCGCAAGCATGCGGCTGAAGGCCGCCGCTGCTTCGGGCCCCGCTTCGGAAAAGTCGTGCAGCGCAGCCGGCCGGCTTTGACGCAGCGACTCTGCGGTCAATAGGTCGGCTCCCCAGAGCTCGCGCAGGAGCGAATGATCGCCGCCGCGATAGGTCGGCTTGGAAGCGTCGAGAAAGGCGGACGCTTCGGCTCCGTTGCGGAATTGACCGTCCTTGACTTCGAGGAGTCCGATGCTGGCGAGCGCGTAGAGGAGCCGCGACAGACGATCGGGCTCCACTTTGAGTGCGGCCCCAAGACTGTCAACAGTCATCGCGCTGTCACCGAGCCGGGTGAAGACGCCAAGGTCCAGCCCGGCTCGAAGTGCCAAGGCGGGAGGCACCGCTGCGATCAGGTTGTCGATCCGATTAGAATCCACCATGTCACTCCCCTTCCGCGACCCAGGACCGAATTTGAAACAGCTCGGAAGATCGTAATCAACCGGGGCAGCGCTTTCCTTGCTTATCGCAGGGCCTCAGTGACGACCGGATCGCGGCGCATCTTGATGGCGGCCCATTGAGACGCGTTGCTGAACTGGGGCCTGAGCGGCCGACCTGTAGTGTCGCCTGTCAGCGATTACTAAGGCAACTACCTTAATTTCCTTGACCGGCGCCTCCAACTCGCGTTACAAAGGCATATGCCTTACCATTCGACGCCCCTCGACCTCGCCTTTCACGCTCTCAGCGACCCGACCCGCCGCGCGGTGGTGTCGCGGTTGGCAGAGGGTGAGGTCGCGGTCAGCGTTCTGGCCGAGCCCTTCGACATGGCGCTGCCGTCCTTCGCCCAGCATCTCAAGGTGCTGGAAGATTGCGGGCTGATCGCCAGCGAGAAGCGCGGGCGCAGCCGCTGGTGCCGGTTGGTGCCGGCGCGCTTCGACGAGGCGGCGGACTGGATGGAAGCGGAGCGCCGGCGCGCGGCCGAGCGGTTGGATCGGCTGGAAGTCTACCTGGACAAGACACAAGAGGATGGTGAACGACATGACAAACCTGTTTGATACCTGGTCGCTCGACCGGGAAATCGTGCTGGTAAAGCTGCTCAACCACCCGCGCGACAAGGTCTTTGCCGCCTGGATGGACCCTAAGGCGCTGGCGCAATGGTACGGGCCGGCAGGCCTTGGCATCGAGACCCACGAAGCCGATATCCGCGAGGGCGGGGTCTGGCGGTTCGACATGGTAGGCGTGTTCGAGGGCCGGGAGCAGCGCTTTGAGAACCTCATGCGCTTTCTGGAGATCGTGCCGAACGAACGGATCGTGATGGACTACGGCACGCCCGACCCACACGACCCCGATCGTTTCCGCGCCACGGTGACCTTCGATGAACAGGCCGACGGCAAGACTGTGCTGACCATGCGACAGCTCCACCCGAGCCGCGAGCGGCGCCAGGTGGTCATCGGCTTCGGCGCGGTGGAATACGGGCTGCAGACGCTGGACAGCCTTGCCGCCTGGCTGGACGGCTGAGCCCTTGGCCGCTGGGTGCCGCGCGCGCTAGTTGGCGATGGCTGATGCGGCGTGCGTATCGAGCTGCGCTTGATCGCGCGGGTCAGAGCTTGACGGAAAAGGATGGCCACAGCCGATGTCTGCCTTCAGACGGATGCTATCTCGCGTGACACGAGAAACCAGACAGCCGGGATCCCCATTGGGGGCAACAAGCTCTAGAACCCTGTAGGGAGTCCGAGACGCGCCCATTGCTCGCGCGGGATCGTAGCTCCGACGCGGAAGGAGAACGACAGGACTGACGTCGCGTCGGTATCGACCTCGCATCTGAAGCTGAGAGCGTGCCATGTTGTTCGCGTGCGGAAATGAGCCTTCGGGACGTCAAGGACATTGCCCAGTTTTAGCGGAAGACTTGGCACCAGGTCGGGGTAATAAGAAGCTTGCATCAGTTGCTGCTGCAAGGTGCTGGCACAAAGTTTGGCAACCCGCTGGTCGCGAGGCACGCCAGCCATCGAGGTTGTGGCCAGCGCATCGCCGGTAACACCTTGCGATTGGGGCCTTCGAACTCCCGGCAATCCCGAATAGGGTTGCGATGTGGCAACGTCCACATCCTTAGAGTTTGGCGTCCCGGAGCTCCCGCTTTTGGGCTTCGATGCCTTTGCAAAGCTGGACTTCGGCGCAGTCGCAGGCCTGGGCTGTGGCGCTTTGGCCAAGGCGGGAAGCGCGATCTCACCGTCGCTGCCGGCAGCATCCAACGGCGTTGGTGGCATTGCTGTTTGCTTGTCAGCACCATCCACCAGTCCCTCTTGTTTGTCAGTCTCCTGTTTGCCTATGTCCTGGTTTAAGGTCGCGTCGTTCTCCGCATCCTGTGCGGACTCGGTATCCTTTGCCGCAGTCGCCTGCTTTTCGGTGTCGCTGGCTGCATCTGGCCGCTCTTCGGAGCCCGGCGACGTGGCGGCTTCGTTCTGCGAGCCCTTCGCTGGGAGAGGTGGCTTCGAATCGTCACCCTTCGCCGGGGACGGCGAGCTGTTTTGAACGATGCCCCCCTCCAGAGATTTACTGGAACCGGCATCCTTGTCCCCGAACCGGAAAACAGGCTTCAGGACCTCGATTGGTGCGGGCATGGGTGGTGGCACTTCCGATGGAGGCGGTTGTTCCGCCTTCGGTTCCGGAGGCTTTTCGGCTTTGGGTTCCTTTGGTTCCGGGGGCTTTTCGGCTTTGGATTCATTTGGGGCCGGCGGAGGAGCAGGTTTCGGCTTTGGCTGTTCGGGCGGAGGCACGAGAGTGACGTTTACCGCTGGTTCTTCCTGCTGCAGATGAGGAAGCATCGGCTGGCCGTAGACCAAGACCGCGACGATGAGCCCGTGCAAGATCAGTGACGCGGGCAAGGCCCACGACAAGTCCCGACTGCGGTCCCTTGTCTCATCCTTCATGCTGACCGATGTGCCGTGAAAAGGAGGCGGCATCAAGCATGAACGTAGGAGTTGCGCAAAATAGCCGCTGGAGGGCCTAAATAGGGAAACAGGACCGCGGAGTTGGTTTTGTCAGGGCCAGTGTAGTGTGATTGGGCCGGCCCTGCTTCCTCGTGTGTGTATCTTCGTCTGGCCTGAGCGGCTCGTAGTGGCACCGAGCCGTCGATCCGCTTTCGGGACGATGCTATCAACGATCAGCCGTTCCGTTGGGGACCCGCTTGCCGCCGATGTGCCGCCCCTGCACGCAAAGCTGACCTCGAAGATCATGTGCGTGCTCTTGGATTTGGCCAACCCGCGACCGCATTCAGCAATCGCGACACAACCGCGAAGAACGCTCATCCGCTGCTCGCGAAAATTGTGGGTCAATGTTCATGCTTATTTCAGCCACCAGTTTGCGGCGGAGAGCCGTGGCATAGTCGCCAGGATCTTTGAGGGCCACCACGAAGGCTTGGGGACCGCCAATGACGGAGTCGGCAAAATACGAGGCCAACCTTTGGTCGGGGTTCTCACCTTCCGTCGGAATGGCGATCGCATTGATCGTGTACCCCTTAGCAATCGCGTTCAACCTGCTTCGGTGAACAGGAAGGCCGTCATTGTTTTTGCCATTGCTTGAGATGTCGATTACTTTCTTGGCCGCTGTTCCCGGAAACTGGTCGAGGAGCAGACTTCCCACGTCGATGGCTGAGGAAACGGATGTTCTGCCTCGCCCCCTGCGACTAAAGCCGGTATCGCCTTCCTCGCTGATCACCAGTGCAGCAGCCTCGGCATCTTTCAATGAGCAGATCCTTGTCCACGGCAGCACAATGCGTATGCGCCCGGCACTCGACCATTCAAAATAGGTTACACTGATACAGCCGAGATAATTGCGGGCAATGGCGGCGACAATCTCGGGCGAAGTCAGAGCTGCGGCATGCCCCTTGCGTTGGAGATCGGCTATGTCCGGATCGATCGAGGACGAAAAGTCAACTGCGAACACGACAGCTACATCAACGTTGGCAGCATGCGCCTGCAGGCCCCAGAACATTGACGCCGCAAGTGTGGCGGCCAGTCTCAATGGGCCTTTGGGCTGCCCGGTCACAGTCAGGGACGGCATCTGCACGGGATCGAGCGGCGCCCACAGCTTACGACCGACGTCTTGGAGCGCTTTTCCGAACATGGCACTTTCCCTTTCCGCGTTTGGCTGGGTTGAAAGCGATCGATTTCAATATTCGGAAATCTGGCGAGGAACCTTGGCCTCCGAGCCGAACAGCAGCAGGTCGGCCTTGGCCCATAAAAAGTAGCAACCGAGCAAGGCTATCGGCATGATGAGCACTGTGAGGGACCCGTCCGGCCAGACTTGCGGCAAGGCTGAGCCGAGGGCGAGCGCCGTAGCCAGCATGGCCGGCAACCTGCTGGCGAGAACGACGCTCCGAAACGGGTCGGGCCAGGCGACTGGCCACACCGGAACAGGCGTGCCCGGCCGGTGAAAGGCGCTGCCGAATTTACCCAGCGCATGCAGCAGCCCGGAGGTTGCAGCAAGCAGCGGATCCCCGAGCAACAACAGGGCGATGCCGAGTCCGATCGCACCTATGCCCGAAAGGAGGTCGCCCAGCCGGTTGAGGGCCGGATCGGGAGCGTCCGGCCGTGCCCACGCCCGGTGATAGGCCTCGCCGCCCCAGAAGAAGACCAGCGTCGCCAACGTCAGCGCGACAGCGCTGTGGCTGCCGGCGAAATAGTCGACCATCGCCGCCATGACGGTGTTTTCGCCAGGCGATCCAGTCGGTGCGGTGGCGATCTGGACACCAAGACCCGCGACGAGGCCGAGCGCATTGCCGCTGTTGTAGTAGCCACCGGGACCGCTCATGCGGGCGCGAAATGCGGATACCAGGCGCGGACAAAGAATTGCCAGCGACGTCATTATGGTGCCCTCCCGACAAGTTTGGACGCTATCGGTAGGGCGTCCTCCGGCAAGGTAGTCCCCGATGCAGGGAGACGAAGTCTCGCCGCGTTTTGCATTGCTGGGGCGATAAGTTGGCAGCTCGCGTTGGCAATGATCATAGCGTGCCTCCCTTTTGGACCGGTGGGACGGTCGGCTTTGCCCGCACGGGCAGTGGCATAGGCAAGGACGGAGCAGCGAATGACCGAATGGGGTCGATCCGCCTGGGCGCGTTTGTCGGTGTCGACCCCTTCGACATTGCGAGCGACAGGATGGCGGCGAGAATCATCGCGGCACCCAATGCCCCCATGGTCGAGGACCGCTCGCCGAGAAAGATTGCAGCACCAAGCGCCCCGAAAACGCTCTCGGCACTGACGATCACCGCGGCATGGCTCGCGGAGGTGAAGCGCTGGGCCGCTGCCTGCATGCCGAAAGCGATTGCCGTAGAGAACACGCCAAGGATGGTCAGTTCCGGACCAGCCGCAAAAATTGCGGCCGGCGACAGATTGCCGAATACAGCCCCGACCGGCAGGGCGAGAGCGGCGGTGCAAAGAAACGGCACCGCGGCGGCCGTGAATGGACGCGCATGGGCTTGCACATGGCGGCCAAGCTCGATCATCCAGAGCGAGTAGCAGGCGGCCGACAAAAGGGCTGTGAGGTCACCAGAGCCAAGGCTGGCAAGCCCGCCCGACAAGAGCAGGGCTCCGACAACGGTCAGGCCAGCGGCGATGGCGATACTGGCCGTCGGCCGTTCGCCGATGATTAGCCAGGCGGCGATAGGGGTCATCACCGTAGCTGTGCTGATCAGGAAACTTGCATTGGTGACGGAGGCGCCGAGATAACACACCTGTTGGAGCACGATCGCGATGACAAACAGCGCGCCCACCTTGGCGAGGCTCGAAAAATGACCCGGCCCGGCGGGCGCGCGCCGTTCGGTCAGGACAAAAGGCAGCACCAGCAGCCCGCCGATCAGGCAGCGCAAGCCGACTGCACTCAAAGCATCGAGATGGATAAGCACGGTCTTTTGCGCGACGTTGCCAAAGCCCCACAAAGCGGAGGCAAGCAGAAGCAGCAGATTGGCTTGCAGCTTTGACACAGGCCCTCATCTTGCTCAGATGGCTCTTTAGCGATTTCTAATTGATCCGCCGTCACGACAGCGCTTGAATGCACGGGCCGTTGGTTTGCGGGGCGTTAGTTTTGAGTTAGGATTTGGGCTGGTGGGAAGCTATTGGGCAAATGCCAGGTGAAGACAGCGCCACTGCAAACAAAATCTCGCTCTTCGGCGGCTTCCGAATTGATTGGGAGCCTGTTGGCACGCTCTGGCTGACCGGAAAGCGGGGACCCGCAATCATTGCCTATCTGGCCCGGTGCCCTGGCATGACGGCGACGAGAGAAAGACTGGCCGACTTGCTGTGGAGCGATAGCGACAGCGACCACTCACGAAACAGCCTGCGGCAAACGCTCAGCGTTCTGCGCCGGGATTTCTCGCGAGCAGGTGTGGACCTCATCCATTTTCGGAAGGATTTGATAGGGCTCAGGCCGGACAAAGTTCGCGTTGATGTAGAGGAATTTGAATCAGGGCTCTTGGCCCGCTCTTCGCTGGAACTCGAAACGGCCCTGAGCAATTACACCGGACCGTTCCTCGACGGACTTTATCTGGGCAGCAATGCTTTCGATGATTGGGCCGCGGCGGAACGCGACCGGCTCCTGAGTCGAGCACTTGAGTCGTTTGAGAAGCTCGCCCGTCTCGTCGACACGGAAACTGGACTCGTCATTGCGGATCGGCTTCTGGCCATGGAACCGACGCGGGAGGCATCCTATCGGCTGAAGATAGAACTGCTTGTTGCATGCGGCCAGCGAGACAGGGCCATGCGGACATTTGAGGCTTGCAAGGAAGTACTGAAGAAGGAGTTTGGCGTCACGGTCAGCCCCGAGACACAAGCGCTATGGCAGTCTCTGTCGGCCGCCGCCACCGCGTCCAATCCGCAGCCACACGGTGTTCCGACCGCCCAGCGTGTCGAGCGACCGTCGATCAGCGTCGCCGACGTCGTCAACCTGACAGGAAAGCGAGGCGACGACTTTTTTGCCAGAGGGCTCGTCCAGGACATCACCACGGCTCTGTCCGAGGTGGCCGACTACGTTGTGCTCTCCAGGCCTCCGGCGCTGGAGAAGAATGGCGCAGGCGATGAAGCCAAAGTGCCAGGAATGCTGCGCTCGCGCTACGTGCTGAGTGGCAGCATTCAGCGATCTGGCGACGAGCTGAGGGTAAACGTCCAGCTTGTCGATGCAGTCAGCGGTCAGAACGTCTGGGCCCAGAAGTTTGATGGCCACTCCGAGAGTGCACTTCAGTTCCAGGACCACATCGCACAGTCGGTCGTACTTGCCGTCACCCTCGAACTTCAATTGACGAATTGGAAGGTCCGCGACAAGAGCCCACCTGGCCCCCCTGAAGTGCGCAGGTTGGTGAACGAAGCTCTCATGAAGTATTTCGAGATGACGCGGGACTCGCTGTTGGTTGGCTTGGAGCTCGCCGAGAAAGCTCTTTCGCTAAGTCACGACAATGCGCGCGCGCAGCGAACACTCTCGATCATAACTTCAATGGGGGTAGCTTTTGGAGCACTGCCTCGGGAGCCTGGGCAAATCGAGCATGCGCTCGCACTTGCGGAAGCCTCGGTGAGAGCCGTGCCGGACGATGAAATTGCCCGGTGCGTTTTGTCATTCGCGCTCGAGAGCTCCGGCCGTATCGAAGATGCGATCGCGGAATGCCGGCATGCCATCAGCGTCAACCCAAGCTACCCCAGTGGTCACGGCGACCTTGCAATGCTTTTTGCTTTGCGCGGACAGGTCAATGAAGCACTACACGAGGCCAACGAAGCGATACGCCTCGGAACGCATGACGTTATCGACTTCTGGCGACACCATAGCGTGGTTATGGCCCGGTTCGCTGGCGAAGACGACCAACGAGCGCTTGAAGTCGCCCGCAAGGTGGTTAGGACCAAGCCAGGGTTCGTTCGGGGTGCCCTATATTGGGCTGCGGCAGCATCGGCAACGGGCAACAAGGCAGAGGCCTCCCGGGCCATCCATCACTGCCTTTCGCAGCTTCCGCATCTCAACCTTGGTAATGTCTGTCCCGGCTTTGTGCCGCGCTATGTCAAGGATTTGCACCACTCGAGGTTCCTTGAAATGCTGTCGCAGGCTGGCCTCCCGAGTTCCTAACAAGGTGTGCAGCGCCGGGTATCACGATGCACTGCCGCTCCTAGATGGGGCTGAGCAGCGGATAGGTCAGCCTTTGTGCCACGGCGAACACCCTGACGGTTGCGATGAGGCCTCCATCGCGGCCCCATGGGATCCGATCTCTCTTGCCGTAATTTCATGCAGTGCAAAAGCCGACGAACCACTGCGGAACACACGGAAACAGACGATCCCATGTCACGGCAACATTCGCCTTATGCCTGCCAGAAGGGCTTGGCGATCTCCGTCTCGACCTGCCGTCTCGTCAGACCGATATCGTCGATCAAATGGGCATCGGCCCTCGACTTTTGCTCAAGGTCCCAGCGAAAATGTATGCGCCAACGCCAGGTCGCTATCATGCTTCGCACAGTCACCAGGTGCCGACGTGTCACGTCCGCCGGCCTCATAGGCGTACCCGGCTGCGCTGCCTGATGCGGGACCGACGTAAGGGTGGACATATCGTTCATAGCAACCTCCATCGGATTTGAGGGCCACCGCCCTCGACCTGAAAGAGGATGAAGTCTGCAGGATACGAACACCGTCGTCGTTAAGCTCTGCCAAATAGTTCCAAAAACTTCCAAACGAGTTATAGATGCATCGCATGCAGGAAGCGCGCTTTGCCTTTGGTCCGTTCGTGCTTGATCCGGATGTGGGAACGCTCCTTCGGAACGATGTCCCCGTTGCCGTCGGCCACCGCGGGCTGAAGCTGCTTACGGCGCTCGTCAGACGATCGGGCGAAATCCTTGATAAGGCCGAATTGATGGACGCGGCGTGGCCGGGCACAGCCGTCGAAGAAGGCAACCTCACCGTCCAGATCGCGCAGCTCAGGAAGTTGCTTGGACCCGCCGCAGACGGCGGTGAATGGATATCAACGGTTCCGCGCGTCGGCTACCGCTTCACGGGAGCCGTCGAACAGATCCATGGCGCGATGCGAAAACCCTTGCCGCTGCCCGACAAACCGTCGATAGCCGTGATGCCTTTCGTCAATGTCAGCCACGATCCCGAGCAAGCCTCCTTCGCCGACGGGTTGACCGAAGACCTGATCACCGACCTGTCCAGAATTTCTGGCCTGTTCGTCATCGCCCGCAACTCGGCCTTCGCCTACAAGGGAAAGGCGATGGACGTGCGCGCGATCGCCGAGGAGCTCGGTGTGCGCTACCTGCTGGAGGGGAGCGCACGCCGCGCGGCGGGACGCGTGCGCATCAATGCTCAGCTGGTCGACGCGGCGAGTGGCGATCATTTATGGGCGGAACGGTTCGATCGCGGCCTGGAAGATATCTTTGCCGTCCAGGACGAGGTCACCGGCAAGATCGTGGAGGCGTTGCTGGGCCGGCTGCGCTCGCCACCGCCGCCGCGCAATCGGCCCAAAAATCTCGAGGCCTACGATCTCTGCGTGCGGGCGCGCAAGCTGATGGATGACATGCCGCAGGCGGCGCAAGAAGCCCATCTGATGCTCTCTCGCGCTATTTCGCTCGATCCGGAATATGCCGAGGCCCATCGCTGGCTTGCCATGAACCACTGGATGGGATGGATCCATAGCGGCGGGCCAGCAGAGCCTACTCGTAGGGTTGCTTTAGAACTGGCGCGCAAGGCTGTCGCGATCGATCCCAACGATGCTGGTTGCCGCTGGGTCCTGGCTTACCTGCTTGCCTATGAGCGCAGCTTCGCCGAGGCGGATGCGGAATTCGCCAAGGCGATCGAGCTTGACCCGAGCGAGGCCGACACCTGGGCGGCATTGTCCGACATCGCGGTGCTCGCCGGGCGGGTTGAGGAGGGCCTTGAGCACATTCGCAAGGCGTTCCGGCTCAATCCGTTTCCGCCAAGTTGGTACTATCTGACGCTCGGACAGGCGCAATATGCGGCTGTCGATTACGAAGCCGCTGTCGAGACACTGCGCAAGGACGAGACCTATCGTACAAGCTCACGCCGTTTCCTGGCGGCAAGCCTTGCCCAGTTGGGCCGGCTCGAAGAGGCGCGCGCAGAGGTCGAACTGTTCCTGACAGGCAATCCGAATTTCACAACCCGCCACTGGGCCGCGACGGAGCCATTTCGCGACGTTGCAACGCTTGAGCATTTCGTCGATGGCTACCGCAAGGCCGGCCTTCCGGAGTGAAGTTCATGCCTCTTTGCCATGATCGCCCATGCGATGCGGGCGATATTGTTGGCGAGTGCAACGCGCAAGCGTGAAGGGCTTCTTCGCGAGCAGGCCTCGGGGCTAGTTCGCCAAAGACCATCACTCGTCCCCCCTCTTCATCCAATAGAGGGCGGCATGCGCTCCGGCCAGCCGCTCTTGCACTCAGGTCATTTTGGTATACAGTATCCCAAATGGTTTGACATGTGACGACCTGAAGGAGCAATGAATGACCGTCGCAATGAACCCGGACGAGTTCCGCACGGCACTGGAAAACGCCATCAAGGGCAAGAGCGCCAACAAGTCGCCGTTCAGCGTCGGCTGGGCGAGCGGCAAGCTCAGCCGTGAGCATCTCGCCCGCTGGGCCGAGAACCATTACCACTATGTCGGGCCGTTCGCCGATTACCTTGGCTACATCTACGCCCGCATGCCGGAGGGCCACACCGAGGCCAAGGATTTCTTGCTCGCCAACATGTATGAAGAAGAGATCGGCGGCGACCGCCACACCGATCTGCTGGTACGCTTCGGCGAAGCCTGCGGCACGACGGGCGACAGGATGCGCGACCCCGACAACATGTCGCCAACGACACGCGCCCTGCAGAGCTGGTGCTACGCAGTCGCGATGCGCGAAGACCCAATCGTTGCGGTTGCCGGCCTCGTCGTCGGCCTTGAATCCCAGGTGCCGTCGATCTACCGCAAGCAGACGCCAACCCTGCGCGACAAATATGGCTTCACCGACGAGGAGGTCGAGTTCTTCGACCTGCACATCGTCTCCGACGAGATCCATGGCGAGCGCGGCTACCAGATCGTGCTCGAGCATGCCCGCACCGTCGAGATGCAGCAGCGCTGCCTCAAGATCTGCGAGGTTGGTGCCCAGATGCGCCTGCTCTACACCACCGCACTTTACAACGACTATGTCGCGGCCGAACTGCCGCTCGATGAGCTGCTCGCCGCTTGATCCCGCCACAGTGAGGAGCGCGCGGGGCAGCCCTGCCGCGTGCGTTCCCTCGGTGACCCAAACGCCAACAATTGCCGGACGATAACGACGTGAAACAGGTCCTGAAACTCGAACTCGAAGAAGCCCGTGTGATGGTGGCCGCGGCTGTGGCCAAGGCGCTGGAGCTCAATGTTCCCGAAACAGTCTGCATCGCCGATGACGGCGGCTATCCGATCGCGCTGGAGCGCATGAACGGCGCGCGCGTCACCGGCCCGCAGATCGCCTGGAACAAGGCCTTCACCGCCGCCGGCCACAAGCGCTCGACGCATCTGTTCACCACCCCGCCCAACGGCCCGGCGCTGCCCGGTAACGAGGCCTTCGGCATCCAGCTTAGCTTCGAGGGTCGCTTCGCAGCCTTCGTCGGCGGCTTTCCGATCGTCGTTGACGGCGAAGTGATCGGCGGCGTCGGCCTGAGCGGCGGCAATGGCGAGCAGGACATCGCCTGCGGCGTTGCGGCGCTCGCTGCATTGCAAGCAATGCTGGAACCCAAGGGCCACAAGGTCATGGTCCAGGCCGACATCAAGAAGTGACCGAAGCGGCAGCGCCGCGTCCAACCGTACAGTGGAGACATGGATGAGCCATGTTGTGCGCGTCCTCGAGACCGAGGACCAGTTCACCGTTGATTCCGAAGAATCCGTGCTGATGGCGGCGATCCGCCAGGGCGTCCAGTTGCTGCATGACTGCACCGAGGGCGGCTGCGGCACCTGCCGCGTGCGGCTGATGGAAGGCTGCGTCCGCTATGAGGAATACCCGTTGGCACTCACCCCGGAGGACGAGGAGGAAGGCTTCGCGCTTGCCTGCCAGGCACGCCCGGAAAGCGACCTGCTGATCTCGACCGAACGGCCAATGGATCCGTGCTCCGATCCCGAACGGTATGCCGCGACCGTCCAGTCGGTTCGCAATGTCGGCCGCGACGTCGTCCATCTCACGCTCGCGCTTCCGGGCTCGGAGGAGTTGATCTACCGGCCAGGGCAGTATCTCAACGTGCTGCTCGACGATGGCAACAAGCGCAGTTTTTCAATGGCTTCGGTACCCAATGGCAAGACCGTCGACCTGCATATCCGGCGCGTCCGCGACGGCCATTTCACCGGCGGCCAACTGCTGCGGCTCAGCCCCGGCGACAGGCTCGATGTCGAGCTGCCACATGGCCTGTTCTGCTGCCGCAAGGGGGATTTCCGCCCGCTGCTGATGGTGGCGACGGGTACGGGGCTGGCGCCGATCAAGAGCATCCTGGAATCGCTGATGGACGATCCCGACTGCCCGCCAGTGTCGCTCTACTGGGGCATGCGGACGGAAGAGGACCTATATCTGCATGACGAGATCCAGTCCTGGGGCGAGCGGTTGTGCGACTTCCAGTATGTGCCGGTGCTGTCGCGGCCCCGTCCGGGCTGGGAAGGACGGCAGGGCTATGTCCAGGAGATCGCTGCTGAGGATATCGGCGACTTTTCCGAGCACGCCATCTACATGTGCGGCTCGCCCAAGATGATATCGAGCGCCAAAAAACTGTTCGTCGAGAACGGCGCCAATCCCGGCTTCATCTACGCCGACGCCTTCAACTTCCAGCACACGCTGGTGCCGGCGGAGTAGCGGCGAACACCGAGCCCAGGGCGAGGGCAACATGGAAATCTCAGTCGCAACGCCCGCCGGGCGACGGCATGACGACGTCGACCATTTGCGAGGAATTCCCTATGCGGCAGCACCCGTGGGCGCGATCCGGCTCGAATCCTAGCCTGAAATGCACCAGAAGGGCAGCGCGGATTGAATACTGTACTCCAAAGCCAGGACGCTATATCGTCCGGCACAAGGCGTTGCTTCCGCAGGTTGATTCGACCCTTGCCACAGGAAGTGTAAGAGCATGACCGTCATACTCGGGGAAATCCACGCTCCGCTCACCAAGCTGATCACCGCCGCCTTGCGTGAGCGCATCGTCAGCGGTGAAATCGGCGTCGGCGAAAGGCTTGTCGAAGGTCGCCTCTCCGAGGAGATGGGCGTATCGCGCATGCCGGTGCGTGAAGCGCTGCGCGAGCTTGCCGCCGAAGGCATCGTCACCATCGAGCCGCGCCGTGGCGCTTCGGTTGCAGTGTTCAGCGAGGAGCAGAAGCGTGAGCTGGTCGAAGTTCGCGCCACGCTCGAGGCGCTCAACGCCAAGCTGGCCGCCAAGCGCCACGACCCCGAACAGATCGCCGCTTTGCAGCGCATCCTCGACGACGGCGCCAAGCTGGCCGACACCGACGATCCGGTGCTGCTCTCGCGCCAAAACACCGAATTCCACGAGGCACTGGCCACCGTCGCCGCCAATTCGGTGCTGCAGGACATGGTGCGCTCGCTGCGCGACCGTACGGTTATGCTGTTCGCCCCGATCAGCAAGCGCCGCGGCCGCCAGAACTGGGAAGAGCATGCCGGCATCCTCCGCGCGGTCATCGCCGGCGACAGCGAACTCGCCGCCTTGCTTGCCGCGCGCCACGTCTACAACGCTGCCGAGATGCCACAGGAATAGGCGCTCAGCGATTGTCGTAACTCTCCGGCGAATTGGGGCTGGTAGGGGCACCTGAATATCAGCTTTCGTGTCACCCTGAGGCACCCACCCACCGGTCGCCAGTCTTGAACGCACTGCAATCGAGCCTTTAGCTCCGCGCCTACAGCAGGTACGGCAGGCCGTGAAGAAGAGATAACCCCATGTCAGGAGCCGGCAATCGTCGGGCTCTGCGCCTGCAGGCCCAGATCAATCCTGGTCAACGATCCGACTGTAGGCTAGCCCGGCCAGGGCGATGTCCTGCAGGCCGACGCCGACAGACTTGTAGATGGTGATCTCATCATCTGAGGTGCGGCCACGCGCCCTTCCGGCGAGAATTTCGCCGAGCTCGACGACTTTGACCGCAGTGAGCGCCTGGGGATCGGCCAGCGCGAGATCGCCCGCTTCGCGTAGGCTCTGTTCGCGCCATTCGACGGCGACGAGCGAGGCACGGGCGATTGCCCGGTCGTCGAGCTCGCGAGTGTTGGGCAGGCTCGAGCCAACGGCAGCAATGAAGCACCCCGGCTTAAGCAGGTCGCCCGAAAACAATGCGGTTGGCGATCGCGAGGCGGTGACGACGATGTCGGCTTCTGCTGCCGCCTGTTCGGCCGTGGCCATTTTCGTGGGAACGCCGCAGGCAGCTTCCAGCTCGGCCGCCAATGCGGGATCGGACGACCGGCTGACCAGCAGCACGTGCCTGAGCGGAAAGGCTTCGGCCATCTGCACCGCATGCGCCCGGCCCAGCGGACCGGAGCCGAAGACGGCGAGCGTCGACGCGTTAGGGCGGGCCAGCCGTTGGGCGGCAACAACCGAGCAGCCGGCGGTCCTGAGCCGAGTAATGGCACCGGCATCGAAAGTGGCGAGCGCGCGGCCGTCGACGGACGAGAAGAGCAAGATGACGAAGGAGAACTGGCCTTTGATCGTGCTGTAAACCTTGGCGCCCAAAACCTGCTGGCCGGGGATGACGGCGCCCAGCGTCGAAAGCTTGACGCCATCGGCTTCGCTGCGGATGCGTGCCTGCATCGCCGCCTCTTGCCTGCCGAAAGACAAGAAAGCGTCAGCCAGCACGGCGCGAGCGTCGGCAGCGCTGACGGCCTTTTCGACCATGGCGTCGGTGATATGGATCATCATTGCACCAGCGTTCGGGCGAGAATGCCAAGCGCGCCGAGCCCGGACATGGTGAGCAAAAGGATGCGCACGCCGCGCGGCGAGAAATAGCCGACGAAGCGGCTCGAAACGAAGAAACCACCCAGCATCAGCGGGAAGAGCAGGATGCCAAGCCACAGCTGTGGCAGGGTAAAACGATCGACATAGGCCAACATCAGCAGCGACAGGATCGCGCCAGCAAAGAAGACGCAGCTGATCGTCGCCCGCATCTGGCGTGGCGGCACATATTGCATGACGATGGCGAAGGGCGGCGCGCCCGACGAGGTGATGGTGCCCATCAGCCCTGAGGCGAGGCCGGCAATCGCCATGTTGGGATGAGATGCCCTGACCTTCCAGCCGGCGAAGCTCAGCGCGACGCCGGCAAGGATCAACAGCGCAAAGACGATGGAGAACGCATTGGTCGGAAGGGCCGCGAGCGTGGCACCCGCAGCCAGTGTGCCGCCGGCGCGTCCTGCCATCAGCGTGGTCACGCTCGGCCAGTCGACGGCGTCGAAGTCGCGGAGAAGGCCGAGCAGCGCCAGGCCGGCGCCGAGCACCAGCAACGGCCCGGGCGCCATCTCGGGAAAGAACAGCACCGCAAGCGGCGCCGACACCATGGCAAAGCCGAGCCCGCCTATGCCCTGCAGCAGGGCAGCAATGAAGACCATGGCGCCCATGCCGAACAGATGTCCCGGCACGAAGTCGCCGGGCATCAACTCGAGCAGGGACTGGAGCATGTCAGGTCCCAAGATAAATGCTCTTGATGCGGCTGTAGAAATCCATGACGTTGGCGCCGCCCTGTTCCTTCGCCGCCTGGTTGCTCGAATGCTTGAGGCCGCCGAAGGGGGCGTTGAGCGAGACACCCGTGGTCGGGCTGTTGACCTTGACGATGCCATGCTGGGTCTCGCGGGCGAAGCGCAGAACCGACGGCAGATCGCCAGTCACCAGCGAGACGGCGAGACCGTATTCAGTGTCGTCGGCCAGCTTGATCGCCTCGTCGAGGCTGTCGACGGGACGCACCGCGACGACCGGACCGAAGATCTCCTCGCGCCACAGGCGACTGGTTTCCGGCATGTCCGAAACGACTGCGGGCCGGACAAAATAGCCATGCGCCAGACTGCTGTCGGCCTCGCGCAGCGCATCGCCGCCGACGACGCGGCCGCCCTCCTCGCGGGCGATGCCGACATAAGCGAGCACCTTGTCGTACTGCGCGCGGGTGGCAAGCGGCCCCATCTGCACGCCTTCTGCCGTGCCCGGCCCGACTTTGATGGCGGCAACGGATTTTTCGAGTCTTGCTACCAGTTCGGCATAGAGCGGGCGGGCGACGAGCACCCGGCTGGTTCCGGTACAGGCCTGGCCAGTGAGGCCGAAGGCGCCACGCTCGATGGTTGCCACCGCTTTGTCGATGCCGGCGTCAGCGAGAATGACAGTGGCGTTCTTGCCACCCATCTCGAGTTGCACGCGGGTGTCGGTGGACAGCGACGCGGCGATCTGCTTGCCGACCGCGTAGGAGCCGGTGAAGGTGAGTGCGTCGACGCCAGCGCTTGCGGTGATTGCCTTGCCGACCTTGGCGCCCTTGCCCTGGACGAGCGCGACGAGCTTTGGGGGAAGGCCGGCATCGAGCAAGACCTCGACCAGTCGCTGGCCCATCAGCGGCGTGATTTCGGACGGCTTAAAGACGACGCCGTTGCCGGCGGCAAGTGCCGGGCCAAGCTTGCGGGCGGCCATCGACAGCGGGAAGTTCCACGGCGTGATGACGGCGACCACGCCGACAGGCTGGCGCACCGACAGCACCAGCTGGCCGCTTTCGCTCGGATAGGTCTCACCATTCAGCCGCAGCGCCTCGCCGGCATAGAGGCGGAAGTTGGCGGCGATGCGCCTGGCTTCGTTGCGCGCCTCGATCAGCGTCTTGCCCTCTTCGCGGGTGAGCTCGGCGGCAATGGTGTCGGCTCGCTGGGACATCAGGTCGGCAGCCGTGAACAGCACGTCGGCGCGCACCTCCGGCGACTGCGCCGCCCAGGCCGGCCACGCGGATGCAACCGCTACCACCGCCGCGGCGACATCGGTGGCGTCGGAGTCGGGAAACAGCCCGATCAGGTCGCGTTCATCGGCGGGATTGCGGTTCTCGAAGGTGGCTCCGCCACGCGCGGGCTGCCACTCGCCAGCGATGTAGTTCAGGTGTCGCTCAGTCATCGGTCGGTTCTGCTTTCGGAGAGGGCGCGTCAGCGCGTCTTGGGCACCCAGGAGACGCTGATGTCGCCGAGCACGAAGGTCTGGCAGGCCATGCGGAAGCCCGCGGCAAGGTCGTCCACCGTCAGGTGGTTGCGCTCCTTTGGCTTGACGGCATCGGTGTTTTCGATGCCGGTCTCGATCTTGCAGCGGCAGGTGCCGCAGAGCCCGCCGCCGCACTTGAAGGGGATGCCCCCCTTCTCGCGCAGCGAGACACGCAGCAGGTTGCTGTTGTCAGGTGCGGACACCTGCTTGCCACCATTGGTGATGAAGGTGATGTTGATCATCGGCGCGTTCGATGCTGTTGACCGGTCAGACCAGCTTGAGCTGGATGTCCATGCTGCCGTAGGTGGTCAGCGTCTTGAGCTCGTGGCGGGCGTCCTCGACCGTGTCGAATTTCTCGAACAGCTTGCACGGCACGTTGTTTTCGATCTGCGGCGGCTCGTCCTCGACGATGCGGATGCGTGCCTGCCCGTCGTCGGCGAGCTTGGCGATTGTGAAGCTCGCACGCTTGCGGCCATAGAAGATGTAGTCGTAGGTCTCGACCGGCTGCACGCCAGGGCTCATCTCGGTCCGGAACTCGCCCGGCTTGGTCGTCAGAACCACATACATTTGTCCACCTCATGCTGATTGCTGTTCACGCCTGACAACGCACAAGCGTCACCGGCAAACTGTTCGGGAAGTGATGCGTCTTCCGGCGCGGCGAGCGCTAGGCCTGCTCCGTCACCTTCTCCTGGCGGAGCTCGATGTCGTTCTTGATCCAAAGCTGGCAGACGAGGCGGAAGCCCTCGTCGATCTTGTCGCCGAGCTGCTTCTTCTCTTTCCAGTTGGGCGGCGGCAGGTGCTCGGCACCGGCAAGGATGCGGCTGGCGCAGGTACCGCATTTTCCCATGCCGCACTTGTAGGCCAGATGCGGATAGGGAAACTGCTTGATGCCGGCGCGGACGACGAGGTTGGTGTCCTCCTTCACCTCGCCGGAGTAGGCCTCACCCTTGCTATGGATCACGACTGTCGGCATGTGCGTGCCTCAGACCCCGCCGATGCCGGCGAGTTCAGGCTCCATCGGCGCGACGCGGCCGAGCTTCACATCCTCAGCGACATAGTCGTTGTAGAGCGCCGTGGTGTAGAGTAGCCGCATCTGGGCGCCGACCTCGCAAATCTTGAGGCAGCGTTCCTGCATCTCGACGGTGCGCGCATGTTCCAGCACGATCTGGTAGCCGCGTTCGCCATGGATCTCGTCGGAAACGATGTGCAGGTCGAAAAACTCGACCTCCTCGTCTGTGAAGCCATAGCTGTCGCGCAAGGTGGGCGTCTGCTTGCGATAGATCGACGGCACCTGCGATTCGAGACCGACGACGAGGCCGGCAACCGCGACGATCGGGTCTTCGCGCATCGCCACCGCGTAACACCAACTCTGCAGGCCGCGCGTGGTGGGCGACATGTTCTCCGGATCGGTCATGCGCTCGCGGCTGGTGCCACAGGCCTCGCCGAAGCGGATCAGAAGGTCGGTGTGGCGGTCGCCGCCGATCTCTTCCTCATACATGTTGGCAAGCAGGAAATCCTTGGCCTCGACGTACTGCTCGGGCATGCGGGAATAGATGTAGCCGAGGTAATCCGCGAACGGCCCGACATAGTGGTAGTGGTTCTCCGCCCAGCGCGAGAGGTGGTCGCGGCTCAGCTTGCCGCTGGCCCAGGCCATTGAGAATGGCGACTTGTTGGCGCTCTTGCCCTTGATGGCGTTTTCAAGCGCGGTGCGAAATTCGTCCGGGTTCATCGGCTTGGTCATGCGGTTCCCCTGTCGTCGATGTGTCAAACTTGATTTAGAATACTGTATACCAAATTGACATCGGCGCAAGCCGCATTCTACTGTCGCGCCAGTGATCGCAGCCGACGCAAGCATACAGTATGTTGCAAGGATGATGATCGACGGGCTGAAACAGGTTAGGACAACAGCGATGGACAGCTCCGAAACACACGGCAACGCAGGCGTTCGCAGCGAAACCGCGATGGTCGCGACCGGGCACCCGCTCGCCGCCCGCGCAGCGCAGGACATGCTGGCTGCCGGCGGTTCCGCGGTCGACGCGGCGATTGCGGCGGATGCGATCCTCGGTGTGGTCGAGCCGATGGCGACCGGCATAGGCGGCGACCTTCTGGCGATGCTGGTCGAGCCGGACGGCCATGCGATCAGCTACAATGGCACCGGTCGCTCACCGGCAGCATTGTCGGTGGAGGCGGTGAAGAATCTGCCAAACCAGCGCATCCCGGAGCGGCACGGCCTGTCGGTAACTGTGCCCGGCGCGGTGCGGGGCTGGTTTGACCTGCACGCCCGCTTCGGCCGCCTGCCGTTTGCCCAATTGCTGGCTCCGGCAATCGCACTTGCCGAGCATGGCTTTGCCGTCCTGCCGATCACCGCGCGCGAATGGGTGGTGTTCGAGCCGGTGATCAAGCTCGATCCCGCCAGCGCAAAACTCTACCGCGCCGGCAGCACGCCGCTTGCTGGCGAGCGTTTCGCCAATCCAGAGCTTGCGGCGGTGTTGCGAGCGATCGCCGCCGACGGCCCTGACGCCTTTTATCTCGGCGCCCCGGCCCGCCAGGCAGCGGCGACGAACCAGACCAAGGGCGGGTTGCTGTCGGTGGAGGATTTCGCCAGCCATCGCGGCGACTTCGTCCTGCCGCTCGAACGAAAGTTCCGTGGCCTGACGGTGCTCGAATGCCCGCCCAACACTCATGGCGTGGCCGTGCTCGACGCGCTGGAGGAGCTCGATTCCTTGCCACTCGACCGCAACGATCCCGCAACCACACTCGCCATGGTCGAAGCCGTCGGACGCGCCATGGCAAAGGCCAAGAAGACCGTCGCCGATCCCGCCGGTAACACGGTCTGCACCGTGGTCGTCGACCGCGACGGCCTGGCAGTGACGCTGATGAGCAGCGTCTTCAAGCGTTTCGGCTCAGGCATCGCCGTGCCTGGTTGCGGCTTCGTGCTGCAAAACCGCGGCCACGGCTTTTCCGAGCCTGGCCACATCAACGGGCCGGGACCGTCGAAGCGGCCCTATCACACGGTGATCCCAGCGGCAGCCTTGAAGGGCGGCCGGTTCCATGCCGGCTTCGGCGTCGTTGGCGGCGCGATGCAGCCGCAGGGCCACGTCCAGATGATGATCCGCCTCGCCGCCTGGGGCGAGCAGTTGCAGCCGGCCATTGACGCGCCGCGCTGGCGGCTGGAGGGCGACAAGGCTCTGGCGATCGAGCCGGGCACATCAGATGCCATCGTCAGGACGCTGCGCGATTCCGGTTACGTCGACCCTGAAGGCGCTGGCGAACTGGCCGGCCGAAGCGATTTCGGCGGCGCGCAGTTCGTTCAGCGCGCCGAAGACGGCAGCCTGCTCGGCGGCTCGGACAAGCGCAAGGACGGCGTGGCACTAGGCGCTTAAGCCGAGTGCCTGCAAACATCATTCTCAACTGCCTCGGGGACAAAGACTTGACCACATCATTCGATCGCATCGTGCTCATCACCGGCGCCGGCAGCGGCATCGGCGCCGAAACCGCCCGCCGGCTCGCGGCGCCGGGCATCGGGCTCGTGCTGCACACGCGCAAGAACGCCGAAGGGCTGAAGAGCGTCGCCGAAACCTGCCAGTCATCGGGGGCCGCGACCGAGATCGTGATGGGCGATCTCGCCGATCCTGATGTGCCTAAAGCGATGGTCGCTGCCGCCCGCGCCCGCTTCGGCCGCGTCGACCAGATCGTTTCCAACGCTGCCCAGGCGACACGCTCGACGCTCAGTGAGGTCAGGCCGGAAGATCTCACCCAGGCTTTCGAGACGATGCCAACCGCACTGCTGCGCCTCGTCAATGCAGCGATGGCCGACCTCGTCGCCTCGGACTGCGGACGCGTGGTGGTGGTGAGTTCCTTCGTCGCCCACATCTTCGGCACGGCCGACATCCATTTTCCGGCGACGTCGGCGGCCAAGGGCGCACTTGAGGCGCTGGCGAAATCGATGGCCGCGCAGCTCGCGCCGAAGGGCGTGACTGTCAACTCAGTCGTTCCGGGTTTCACCCGCAAGGACCCGACCGGCCATTTCGCGGCGACGACCTCAGCGCTCGAAAAGGCCATTGCGGTCACGCCGACAGGCCGGCTGACCGAACCGGCGGACGTGGCGGCGGCTATCCTGTTCCTGCTTTCGCGCGAGGCCAGGCAAATCACCGGCCAGTCGCTGCATGTTGACGGCGGGCTGACGCTGCCGTGACGGCGCTCCGCCGCCTAGCGCAATTCCAGGAAAAGGGTGAAGCGGTTTTCCGTCCGGAATTGCGCAAAAACAAGAAGATAGAGAGATTCCGCATTTCGAAGAAAAACGGAAACGCTCTAGCCGCCGAAACGCGAAGGCGCGAAGGCGGCAATCGGCACCGGTGGGCGCTCTCCCTGGATCAAGCTGGCGACGACGGCACCGGTCATCGGACCGTTGGCGAAACCGATATGGCCATGGCCGAAAGCAAAGATCAGCCTGGGGTGGCGGGCGGCGCGGCCGATGACCGGCAGCCCGTCCGGCGTCGACGGCCGGCTGCCAAGCCAAGTCTTGCCATCGACCGGCATGGTGAAGGAAAGCGTCTTTCGCGCGTCGGGTTCGACCCCGTCGATCTGAGCATGATTTGCAGGATCGTCCGGCCGCGCCAGCTCGACGCCGGTCAGCAGGCGGACATAACCGTTCATCGGCGACAGCACGTAACCGCCAGCGGCATCATAGACTGGGCGGCGCAGTTCGACGCCATCGGCCAGGGCGAAATGGCGATGATAGCCACGCTCGGCGGCAAGCGGGAAACGGTAGCCGAGTGTGCGGGCAAGCATCGCCGAACGGGCGCCGGCGGCGAGCACGACATTGCGGCCTTCGATCCTACGACCGGCCACCATCACCGCCATGGTCTCACAGGCATCCGTCATGACCTCGGCCTTGCCAGCGACCAGAACAGCCCCCCGCGCTTTGGCCGCCTGCCGGTAGAGCTCGACCAGCTCGCCGGGGCTTTCGACGGAACCGGTGTCGGGAAAGAAGATGCCATTGCTGAACCGGCGGGCGAGATGTGGCTCGAGCTGGCGGATCTCGTCTTCGCCAAGGCAATCGATGCGAACGCCGTTCTCTTTGAGGACCGCTTGCTCCAGCGCGCTGCCGGCGAATGCCTCGTTGCTGCGGTAGAGCCTGAGCCAGCCATTGCGCTTGATCAGATGGCGGCCACCGACAAGATCAGCCAGCACGAGGTGACGGTCGAACACCTCGGCCACCATCGGGTTGAGAGCCGCCGCCGCGCGACGCCAGGCGCCCTCCTCGGCGGCGATCAGGAAGCGCACGAGCCAGGGCGCGAGGTGTGGCAGCGACCGCAAGCGGGCGCGTACAGCAACGTCGCGGCCGAGCGCATAACGCGGCAGGCGCGACCGGATGCCGGGTGCGGCCATCGGGAAGATCGAGCCGCGGCTGAGCACGCCGGCATTGCCGAAGGATGCACGGGCCTCGGCGACATCGGGGTCGATCACCGCGACAGAGAGGCCACGCGTCTGCGCTTCGAGTGCCACCGACAGCCCGACGATGCCGCCGCCGACAATGACCACGTCGAACGACTTTTCATTCTGCTTCATGCTGCGCACCCGATCCCTGATCGGCCCCAATCCCGCCCGGTACCAACAATGCATAACAGACGTATACTGATCAATTCCAATCTCTCAGCCCCGGACAAAACATGCGCGACGTGACCCCGCCTGCTCCCGAACTTCGCGAGATCGTGCTGCCGCCCGAGGCAAGCGCTGCCGAAGCTGCTGATTTCGCACGTGGCGTTTCAGTCCTCGAACGACTGGCCAGGCGCGTTGCCGAACTGGCCCGCGTGCAGGACCGGGAGAACAAGCCGTGAGCAGGCTGGAGCAGCTTTCCATCGCGGAACTCGCTACCGCCGTGACCAGCCGCGAGATCGCCGCCGTCGAGGTGACGGGCTACTTCCTCGACCGCATCGCACGTTTCGACGGCGAGCTTTCGGGCTACATCCATGTCGCCGACGAGGCGGCGCTGGCGCAGGCACAACGTCTCGACGCGCGCCTAGCCGCCGGTGATACCGTCGGCCCGCTGGCGGGCGTGCCCATGTCGGTCAAGGACATCGTCGAGGTTGCCGGCATGCCCAACACCGGCGCTTCGCATTCGCGGCTCGACCGCAGGCCGACGCAGGATGCACCAGTCGTGCGCCGGCTCGCCGATGCCGGCGCGATCATCATCGGCAAAGCCAATTGCCACGAACTGGCCTTCGGCGGCCCGTCCTTCGACCTGCCGTTTCCGCCTGCGCGCAATCCGTGGTGTCCGGAGATGTTCCCGGGCGGCTCGTCGAGCGGGTCGGGTGTCACGGTCGCCGGCGGGCTGTGCCTGGGATCGGTCGCGACCGACACCGCCGGTTCGATCCGCCTGCCAGCCACCATGTGCGGCGTGGTCGGCTTCAAGCCGGGCTTTGGCGCCGTTCCCGTGGAAGGGATCGATACGCTGGCGCATTCTATGGACCATTGCGGTCCGATCGCTGCGCGCGTCGACGACTGCCGCAGGCTCTATGCCACGATGTCGGAGACCGGAAACAGGCCGTCCCCCTCCGGCGAGGTGCCGTCATTCGCCGGCATGCGCCTCGGCATCTCCGCCTGCGCATGGGGGTTGGGGGGCAGCCTGAGGCCCGAAGTGGCGACAGCTATGCAAAACGCGCTGGACCTTTTCGCCCGCAACGGCGGCGAGATCGTCGAACTCGACCTGCCGCCGCTCGAAACCTTCCACGCGCCCGGCGCGGTGTTGATGATGGCAGAGATCGCGGCACATTACGGCGCCGAGGTGCGTGGCAACTTCTCCGCTTTCGGGGAAATGTTTCGCGGCCGCGCGTTGGTCGGCGAGAGCCTCGCGGCCGCCGACGTCATCGCGGCCCGGACGCTCCGCGAGGTGTTGCGCAGACAGGTCGACGCTAGCCTCGCCAATGTCGATGCGATCCTACTACCCGGCGCGCTCGCACCGGCGGGACCGCTCAAGACAGTCGACAAGTTCTACTTTCTCGAGGAACCGATCCCCAACATCCTGGCCAACCTGACCGGCCACCCGGCGCTCGCCTTTCCCTTCGGCAATGCCGGCAACGGCATGCCACTGGGGCTGCAGATCATCGGAGCACACGGGACAGAAAACCGCCTCTTCGACATCGTGGCCATGTATGAACGCCTCGACGGTGTGGCAGTCAGACTGCCGCCGCGCTACTTCAGCTGACCCAAGCGTCGCCAGCATGGCGGCGCACTCCTTGAACCACCACCCGATAGCCGAAATCGCCGCCGCCCGCGCAACACAGATCGCGCGGGCAGCAGTTCAGCGTCGATGTCAGCGAGAAACGCAATAACAGAATGCGCAAGCAGTTTCTTTCCCGGAACGAGTATCGGCCCGCAATTACATGAAGCGCCGGAGATCAGCGGAAAAGGATAACACGACCTTCTGCACCAACAGGATGCCGCAATTTGCACTCTTGTCGTTGAACACCAGCATAGCCGTAGCTGTCACGACGATGTATTTCCCGGAGACGCGATCGCCCGGGATGGCCTGACATAGCCGGCATCCTTGTTGCAGCGGTGATTTTTGGTATACTATATCCAAGAAATTGCCGAAGAACCGACTGATCCGCTTACCTCCGTGATATTCGTGAACGAAATTTCAGCAATCACATTCTAAATTTTGTGCATTTTCAATTATTTAAAGTGCCATTCGACGAATTGCTTAGTCTCGGCCCGCTATCGTCAGAAAAGTTGACCAACAATCGCTTGACAGTCAATTGCATACAATCCACTCTTCTGGTCGAGGGAAATGGCGGCCCGCAATATCAACGCAGCTCAAGACTGCGCGCATCGGGTCGTTTTTGTTATCTATGGCGAATGGGTGGACCGATGAAGCTACTGACGAGACTGGCAAGCAGCGCCGCACTTGCGGCAATCATGGCACTTTCCCCGCTGTCGGCGCACGCCGCCGACATCACCATTGCGATCGGATCGGAACCTTCGACGCTCGATCCGCAAGTGCGCGACGACGGCGGCGAGCGCGCGATCAACGACAATGTCTATGAGACGCTGATGGCGCGCACGCCCGAGGGCGAACTTGTCGCCGGACTGGCGACTGCGGCACCGACCCAGGTCGACGCCAAGACCTGGGAATTCAAGCTCAGGCCTGACATCAAGTTCCACAATGGCGAGGCATTCAACGCGGATGCCGTCGTCAACAGCGTCAAGCGTGTGATTGATCCGGCGCTGAAGTCGGAGCAGGCCGCCTACTTCGGCACCATCACCGGCGCGGAGAAGGTCGACGACCTGACCGTGCGCATCATCACCTCAGGTCCGGATCCCATCCTGCCGTCGCGCATGTACTGGATGAAGATGATCCCCGCGACCTATGCTGCCGACGCCAAGTTCGCCGAGGCGCCGGTCGGCACCGGCCCCTACAAGTTCACCAGTTGGAACCGCGGCCAGGACATCGTGCTGGAGAAGAACGCCGACTATTGGGGCGATGCCGCGTCGATCGACAAGGTGACCTACCGTTTCGTCGGTGAATCCGGCACGCGCCTTTCCGGGCTGATGGCAGGCGAACTCGATGTCATCACCAACCTCCTGCCGGAGTTCGCCCAGCAGGCACCGAAGTTCGCGGCCGTCAGCGGCCTTGAAACGAGCCTCATGATCGTGTCGACCGACAACGAGGTGACCAAGGATCCGCGCGTCCGCGAGGCCATGAACATCTCGGTCGACCGCAAGGCGCTGGCTGAGAGCCTGTTCGGGGGCTACGCCACACCGGCAAAGGGGCAGGTCGTCAACCCCAAGGCCTTTGGCTACAACAAGGCACTGCCCGACTACGTGTTCGACGTCGACAAGGCGAAGGCCCTGATCAAGGAAGCAGGTGCCGAGGGCAAGACCATCAAGCTTGTCGGCGAGGCCGGCCGTTGGCTCAAGGACCGCGAACTGATCGAGGCAGTCGGCGCCTATTGGAAGGACGCAGGCCTCAACGTCGACATCAAGATCGAGGACTTCGGCGAATACCTCAACCAACTGTTCGACAAGAACACGCGGCCAGATGCGGTCTTCCTCTCGAACTCCAACGAACTGCTCGACGTCGACCGTGAAATGACCGCCGTGCTACAAAGCAAGGCGAGTTCCGCGTCCAACAGCGACCAGGAAATGTCAGACCAGATCAGCGCTGCCAGGACCGAGACCGACGTCGAGAAGCGGCAGGCAATGTATGACGCCATCACCAAGAAGTCGTACGACCTGTCGTACCTCGTCCCGCTGCTCAACCAGCAGGACATCTACGGCTTCTCCAAGCGCCTGGAATGGCAGCCTCGGGTCGACTCCAAGCTCCTGGTCAAGGAGATGAAGGTCACGGAATAACCGGGACGATTGCGGGTTCGAACAAAAACATAAGCGAACCCCAACAGTTCTGGAGCCGGCTCAACAAGGGAGAGCCGGCTCCAGCCAATGGAGAGGAATATGGGTGGTTTTCTGCTCCGCCGAATTGGACAAGGTCTCCTTGTCGTCATCGGCGTGACCGTGATCGTTTTCATCGCCACTCGCATGGTCGGCGATCCGGTCAAGGTGATGCTGCCGCTTTCGGCAACCGACGCGCAGCGCGCGGCCTTTGCCCAGCAGATCGGCCTCGACCGTCCCATCGCCACGCAGTTCGTCGATTTCGTCGGTGACATGGCCCGGCTCGACTTCGGCGAGAGCCTGTGGCAGCGCCGACCGGCCCTCGACGTCGTGCTCGAACGCCTGCCGAATACGCTCAAGCTGATCGGCGCCGGCCTCGGCCTAGCGATCCTGCTGTCGCTACCGCTCGGCGCCATCGCCGCACTCAGGCCCGGGGGCTGGGTCGACCGAACGACAGTTTTTGTCGGACTGTTCGGCCTGTCGTTGCCGCAGTTCTGGTTCGGCCTTTTGATGATCGTGTTCTTCGCCGTGACGCTCGGCTGGCTGCCGACATCGGGAATGGGTGGCGCGCGCTACTACATACTGCCGGCAATCACGCTCGCCCTGCCCTCGCTCGCCCGGCTAGTGATGCTGGTGCGCTCGTCGATGATTGACGAACTCAACCAGCAATATGTCCGCACCGCCCGCGCCAAGGGGCTGCATTTCAGGCGCGTGGTGATGGTGCATGCCATGCGCAACACGCTGGTGCCATTCGTGACGCTCGCCGGCTGGGAACTGATCAGCGCACTTGCCGGCTACACCGTGGTGGTCGAAACGGTGTTCGCTTGGCCCGGCCTCGGGCTGACGGCAATGCAGGCGATCCAGAAGAGCGACCTTTTCCTGTTGCAGGCCATCGTTTTCACCGTCGCCGTGCTGATCGTGATCATCAATGTCGGCCTCGATGTGATCTACAAACTCATCGACCCACGGATAAGGTTGGCTTGAGATGGCTATCCCCATGCCTGTGACGACGCCGGTGGCAACCACGCACAAGACGATGCAACGCCCGACGCTGCTGACCAAGCTCGACGAGCTCGGACGCGAACTTTGGCAGGACAAACTCGGCACGCTCGGCTTCGCCGTCATCGTGGCCCTGCTGCTGATGGCGATCTTCGCGCCTCTCCTCGCGCCCTACGACCCGGCCGCGCAGTCGGTTATCTCGCGCCTCAAGCCGCCAGCCTGGCTGCCCAAGGGCAGCTGGGAGCATATCCTCGGCACCGACCATCTCGGCCGCGACGTGCTTTCGCGCGTCATCTACGGCGCCCGCGCCTCGCTGCTTGTCGGTGTGCTTGTGGTGCTGTTCGCCGGTAGCTTCGGCGTCGTGCTCGGCCTGTGGGCCGGCTTCAAAGGCGGCCGCACCGACTCGATCATCATGCGCATCGTCGACGTGCAGGTTGCCTTCCCGGGCTTACTGCTCATCCTCCTGGTAATCTCGGTCATCGGCCCGAGCATGACAACGATGATCATCGTTCTCGTCGTCACCAACTGGATGGTCTATGCCCGCGTTGTGCGCGGCATCGTGCTGTCGGTGCGCCAGACACCCTATGTCGAGGCCGCTGAAATGATCGGCTGCAAGACCTCGCGCGTCATCTTCCGCCACATCCTGCCCAATCTGTCGTCGCCGCTTCTGACGCTCGGCATCCTCGAATTCACCAATATCGTGCTCGCCGAAGCCGCCCTCTCTTTCCTCGGCCTCGGCGTGCAGCCGCCGGCGACGAGCTGGGGTCTCGATGTCGCCAACGGCCGCGACTACATCTTCGTCGCCTGGTGGCTGATCACCTTCCCCGGCCTGTCGATCGCCACCACCGTCCTTGCGGTCAACCTGTTCGCCTCCTGGGTGCGTGTCACCACCGACCCGCAGGAGCGCGAGAAGCGCTTCGCCTATCAGCGCGCCAAGCTTGCCACCCGGCAGGCGCGCCGCAGCCCGAAAGCCCAAAGCCCGGAAACCACGAGCCAGGGAGGCCGGTCATGAACATCAGCGCCATGAGTACCCAGGAACCGCTGCTCGAAGTCGAAAAGCTCAAAGTCGAGTTCGACACCAGGCGCGGCCTGGTCCAGGGTCTGCGCGGGGTGACCCTGTCGATCGGCCGCGGCGAGACGCTCGGCGTGGTTGGCGAATCCGGCTCGGGCAAGAGCGTGACCGCGCAGGCGGTGATGGGCCTGATCGACCTGCCCGGCCGCATCGCGTCGGGCGACATCCGCTGGAAAGGCCGCTCGTTGCTGGGCGCCGACGGCGAGCGTTACGCCCGTGACATCAGAGGCAACGAAGTTGCGATGGTCTTCCAGGACCCGATGACCTCGCTCAACCCGGTGCTCAGGATCGGCACCCAGATCGGCGAGGTGCTCGAACGCCATCTTGGCATGACCCGCAAGCAGGCGCGCAACCGCGCCGAGGAGCTGCTCGCCGCCGTCGGCATCAGCGCGCCGGGCCGCAGGCTGGACCAGTATCCGCACGAATTTTCCGGCGGCATGCGCCAGCGCGTGATGATCGCCATGGCGATCGCCTGCGAACCACAGCTTCTGATCGCCGACGAGCCGACCACTGCCCTTGACGTCACCATCCAGGCGCAGATCCTCGAACTGCTCGCCGAGTTGCAGCAATCGCTCGGCCTGTCGGTGGTGCTGATCACCCACGACCTCGGCGTGGTCGCCGGCCTCTGCCACCGCGTGGCGGTGATGTATGCCGGGCAGATCATTGAGACTGGCCTGGCCGAAGACGTGTTCGAGCGCCCGGCGCATCCCTACACGCAAGGGCTCCTGCGCTCGACGCCTCGGCTCGACGAGGTCTCAGAGCGGCTGGTCTCGATCGAAGGCACGCCGCCCAATCTGGTGACCCCGCCCGAGGGCTGCTCGTTCCAGCAGCGCTGTCCGCTGTCTGGCGAAGCCTGTCGCAAGGCGCCAAAACTCGAACATATCCGCCCGGATGCCGAGGCCGCTTGCTGGCAGCCATCGGTGCCGGCCTGGGCGACGCCGCTGATGTCGCCCACCTTCCCCTGACAGGAATTTCTCGATGCTCAACCCCGTGCCAGCCCAGACGCCAGCACCACCGCCGCTGCTCAGCGTGCAGGGCCTCGACGTGACCTACGAAACCGGGGCGCAGGGCTTCTGGGGACGGCCAAAGGCCTTCAAGGCGCTGGAGGACATTTCCTTCGACCTTCATCCCGGCGAGACACTCGGGCTTGTCGGCGAATCCGGCTCTGGCAAGACCACGACGGGCCGGGCCGTGCTGCGGCGCATCACAGCCTCGTCTGGCAAGATCGTGTTCCAGGGCAAGGATATCACCCACACCAAGGGCGAGGCGCTGCGCAAGCTCCGCCGCAACATGCAGCTTGTATTCCAGGACCCCTATGCCAGCCTCAACCCGCGCATGCGGGTGATAGACCTCGTCGCCGAGCCGCTGTTGGTGCACGGGCTGATCCGCCGTGTCGACGAGGCGCGCGACCGTATCACCGAGCTGCTGCGCATCGTCGGCCTGCCGGCGGACGCGCATGACCGTTTTCCGCACGCCTTTTCCGGGGGGCAGCGTCAGCGTATCGGCATCGCCCGCGCGCTGGCGTTGCAGCCCGAATTCATCGTCGCCGACGAGCCGGTGTCGGCGCTCGACGTCTCGGTGCGGGCGCAGGTGGTGAACCTGATGCAGGACCTGCAGCGGGAACTCGGGCTGAGCTACCTGTTCATCGCCCACGACCTCTCGGTGGTGCGTCACATCTCGCACCGCGTGGCGATCCTCTATGCCGGGCGCATGGTCGAGATCGCCGACCGCGACGACCTCTACGACCATCCGATCCATCCCTACACCGAGGCGCTGTTGTCGGCGGTACCCGTGCCCGATCCGCGCACGCAGCGCCAACGCAAGCGCATCGTCTACGGCGGCGAAGTTCCCGATCTCGTCAATCCGCCGCCCGGATGCCGCTTCTCGACGCGCTGCCCGCTGGCGACCGAGCAGTGCCGCACAGAGGCGCCGAAGCTCAGCGAGCGTTCACCCCGCCATCTCGTCGCCTGCTGGAATAGATGACCGGCTGCATGCAGGTTGTCTGACGACTGTCAGTCAATCGCCGAACTTGGCGGTGGCGAGTTCCGCCCGGCCATACTTGTTGTTGGCCTCCAGCAGCTTGATCAGCGCCGACAGAAACGCTTCGCGTTCCTTGTCACCAAGCGTGTCGAGTAGCCTTTCCTGGGCGCGGCTCATCGCAGGGTGCATGGCCGCCACCAGCTTCTCGCCCTCGCCGGTCAGGCGCGCCAGCACCATGCGCTTGTCCTCGGTGCTACGAGTGCGCTCGATCAGCCCGCGCTGGGCCAGCCGCGACAGCACGTCGGCGACATTGGTGCGGTCGATGCCGAGCGCCTGGGCAAGCGAAATCTGGTCGGAATCGGGATTGCCAGAGAGGATGGTCAGCAGCCCGTATTGCACCGGGGTGATGCCGAACCCCTCGCACTCCTCGAAGAACAGGGCGTAATGGATCTGGTGCAGACGGCGGATAAGATAGCCCGGCCGTTTCCAAAGCGGTAGTCGCTCGATGAGCTGCTGGAGTTCGGGGTTAGGCTCTCGCGGCGCGGCCGCAGCCTTCTTCGTCCGCGTCCCTTCCGACTTTGGCGACTTGGCCACGCTCATTTCCTCGCATTCGACTGCCTCATGTCTAGCTCTTGCCGGACTTGCAGGAAAGGGCGGTACCACCTCATATTTTCGGCCATCCGGAACAGCGAACGGGGGACAAATGCCCGGTGCGAAGCCCTTGTCCGGCAAGGCGTTGCGCCTTGCGGATGCTATAAAAGGCGGTATACTGATGAATATTGGAAACCTTGGAAAAGGAGAGCACCATGGCGCAGGAACCACTGGCCACGAAAGGCAACTTCCTCCACATCTACGACTTCCGCGTCGAAGCCGGGCGCGAGGAGGAATTCGTCCGGTTGTTCGAGGAGTTCGACTATTCGGACGGCAACCCGATGCACAAGTCCTGGGCCCAGGTCAAAGACGGCGTGCTGTGCCGCGACACCGAGGATCCGCAGCGCTTCTTCCTCATCGCCGAGTGGTCGGACATCGTCGAGCACGCCAAGATCCGCAAGGTGCTGGCCGAGGAAATCAAGCCGGCCTTCGTCGGCCTGATCGAGGGCCGCAAGTTCGTGCCCAAATATGTCGAGGTCGTCTCGTCGACCCCCGACGAGATCCTCAATGCCGCGTCACATTGACTGCCACAGCGATGCGCACGCTCTACACCTTCTTCAGGTCGTCGACCTCGTACCGGCTGCGCATCGCGCTCGCGTTCAAAGGGCTCGATTACGAGCCCCGGTTCATCAGCCTGCCCGGGATGGAGCACCGCACCGCCGACTACATGGCGCTCAACCCGCAAGGGCTGGTGCCGGCGCTCGTCGAGGACGGCAATATCTTCGCCCAAAGCCTCGCCATGCTCGAATATCTCGACGAGACCCATCCCGAGCCGCCGCTCTTGCCCACTGACCCCGCCGGTCGTGCCTATGTCAGGGGCCTCGCCCAGATCATCGGCTGCGACATCCACCCGCTCAACAATGTGCGCGTTCTGAAATACCTGAAATCTCGCTGGCAGCTTTCCGACGACGACACCAACGAATGGTACCGCCACTGGATCGAAGAAGGGTTCCGTTCCTTCGAGGCAACGCTTCGCGCCGCCGGCCGGCACAGTCGCTATTGTCTGGGCGACACCGTCACCATCGCCGACATCTGCCTGGTGCCGCAGGTGGCCAACGCCCGGCGCTTCCTTTGCGATCTGGCCGCCTTTCCCCTGTCGGTCGCCATCGCCGACCGCGCTGCCGCCCTGCCGGCATTTGAGGCGGCGCATCCGAACCTGCAGGCCGACGCGTTCTGAAGCGAATACGTCGGCAATGCCCTCTCACGCCGTTCGCCGCTCGGCCACCGTTGCTTTGTCGTAGCCGGCGACCTTTTTGTAGCTGTTCGACAGCGCCGCCAGCTCGTCCTGCGTGATGACGTCGTCAAGCCGGACGAAGGGCCGGTCACCCGTTCGCTCGTAAACCTCCTTGAGAATGACGTCGGGCGGGGTGGTACGGTTGGTGCGCACGACGGTCGCCGTCGCCTGCAGCCGCTTGTCCTCATAGGCCTTGAGCACGCCAGCAACGTCGCCGCCCGATGCGAAGCTGTCGGCCAGCGCACGCGCGTCAAGAATCGCTTGGCCAGCGCCGTTCGAACCGCGCGGATACATTGGGTGCGCGGCGTCGCCGAGCAGTGTGAGGCGGCCAAAGCTCCAGCGAGCAAGTGGGTCCTTGTCGACCATCGGGTATTCGAGGATCACCTCAGTGCCCCGGATCAGGCCGGGCACGTCGAGGAAATCGAAGCTCCAGTCGGCGAAAGCGCCGATGAAGTCGTCGAGCCGGCCGCGGCGGTTCCAGTCCTGCTGGTGATAATCAGGCGTCTCGATCTCCGCGACCCAGTTGATCAGCTGGCGGCCGTCGGCGTCGAGCTTGTTGCGGATGGGATAGATGACCATCTTGCCATGCGTCAGCCAGCCGGCGCGGACATAGCTGGCGCCACCGAGATAGGGTTTCCACCAGGTCGTGCCGCGCCACATGTTGACGCCGGAATAGATCGGGCCGCCATCGTCGGGCACAAGTTTGCGGCGCACGACGGAGTGGATGCCGTCGCAGCCGACGATCACCGTACCATGCTGAACGGGCCGGTCCTCGCCGGTGCGGCCGTCGACGAAACGGGCAATCGCCGCATCCGCCGTCTGCTCGACATCGATGCATTTCCAGCCAGTGACGACGCAGTCCGGCCCGACCCGCTCGACGAGTGCGGCGTAGAGGATCTGCTGTAGATCGCCGCGATGGATCTGGAACTGCGGATAATCATAGCCGGCAAAGGTGCCGACCGGCTCCCTGTAGATTAGCTGGCCGAAGCGGTTGAAGAAGCAGGATTCGTGCGCTGTGACCGCGACCTCCGCCAGTGCATCCTGCAGGCCGAGCTCGGTCAGCTCGCGGCTGGCGTGCGGCAGGATCGAGATGCCGACGCCGATCGGCCGGATCTCCTGCGCGCTTTCGTAGACACGGAAGGGAATGCCTGCCTTGTGCAGCAGCAGGGCCAGCGTCAGCCCGCCGATGCCCGCGCCGATGATCATCACGTCCATATGGCTCTCCGATCAATTTACACAGTATACTGATGATTACTCGGTTCGAAAAGCATAACCTCCGCCAACGTAGGCCGACTAGACCGCCTCGCGGAACGGCAGTTCGAATTCCTGGCGCGCATTGCGGTCGAGGATTTCCTTGGCAAGTGCCGCGGCCACGCCAGTCGGCTCGTTGGCGGCACTGGTCAGGATGAACTCGACCTCCTCGAGCTGCGGCAGCTGCGGGCTGGTCGGCAGCACCATCAGCCCTGACGACACCATGCTGCGCGGCTGCACCATGATGCCGAGCCCCGCGCGAGCGGCTGCCTGAAGCCCGCTCAGGCTGCCGCTGGTGCACACGATGCGCCAGGGGATGCCCTTGCGGTCGAGCGCCTCGATCGCCGCGACACGGGTGATGCCCGGACGCGAAAACAGGATCAGCGGCAAAGGCTTGCCAGTCTCGACGACCGATGGGTCGCGCGCCGCCCAGACTAGCCGCTCGGTGCGGACGGCAACGCCGCTGCGCGCTTCACGCTGCTGGTTGAGACCGACGCGGCGCTTGGCGATGACGAGGTCGAGCGCGCCCTCGTCAAGAAGGTCGAACAGCGTGCTGGACAGCGCCACAGTCAGTTCGAGTTCGACGGAGGGATGGCGCTCGGTGAACTTGTGCAGCACGTCGGCCAGCCGAGTGGTGACGAAATCCTCCGACGCGCCGAAGCGAATGCGGCCGCTCAGCCTGGCCCCCTGCAGGTAGCTGCGGGCACGTTCATTGGCGTCGAGGATCGAACGGGCAAAGCCGAGCATTGCCTCGCCGTCGGGCGTCAGCATCACCGAATGGGTGTCGCGAACCAAAAGCCGCCGACCGACGCTGACCTCGAGCCGCCGGATGTGCTGGCTGACCGTCGACTGGCCGAGCCGGAGATGCACCGCCGCCCCGGTGAAGCTGCGCGAACCGGCAACCGCTACGAAGGTCTGGAGGAGTATCGGATCAAACATGATCCCCCCTGTGTTCACGAAACGAAATGAGCATCATTCCTGTATGCGCCATTCACAATGCGATCGGCATTTGGCATACTGTATACCAAAATAGCTCATTGCCAAGGGATCCCACGCCTTGTTCGCACGTTTTCGTCCCGACACCTTCATCATGCTGATGGTCGCCTGTATCGCGCTGGCGTCGCTACTGCCCGCACAGGGCAGTTTCGCCGGCCATTTCGGCACAGCAACCAACATCGCCATCGCGCTGTTGTTCTTCCTCCACGGCGCGCGGCTGTCGCGGGCGACCGTGATTGCCGGCATGACGCACTGGCGGCTGCACCTTTTGGTATTTTCAACCACCTTCGTGCTGTTCCCGATCATAGGGCTGGCACTCGGCCTCTTGGTACCGACGGTGCTGCCGGCAGCACTTTATGCCGGCGTGCTGTTCCTGTGCGTGCTGCCGTCGACGGTGCAATCGTCCATCGCCTTCACCGCGCTTGCCGGCGGCAACGTTCCGGCCGCCGTGTGCTCGGCCTCGGCCTCCAACATCATCGGCATGTTCCTGACCCCGCTACTCGTCGGGCTGTTGTTCGCCAAGACCGGAGGCGGCGGCGTGTCGCTGTCGGCGATCGAAGGCATCATGCTGCAGCTTTTGGCGCCCTTCATCGCCGGCCAGCTCGTACAGCCCTGGCTCGCCGGTTGGCTCGGCAGGCACAAATGGCTTGTGACGGTCGTCGACCGCGGCTCGATCCTGATGGTGATCTATCTCGCCTTCTCCAAGGCGATGGTCGCAGGCCTCTGGCAGCAGCTACCCTTGCAGTCGCTGGTAGTGCTGCTGCTGATCGCAGCCTTCCTTTTGTCGACGGTACTGGCAACCACCATCTTCGCCAGCCGGTTCCTCGGCTTTTCCCGGCAGGACGAGATCACCGTCGCCTTCTGCGGCTCGCACAAGAGCCTCGCCTCAGGCGTGCCGATGGCTAACGTCATCTTCGCCGGCCAGGAGATTGGCGCGATCGTGCTGCCGCTTATGCTCTATCACCAGATGCAGTTGATGGTCTGCGCCTGGATGGCGCGACGCTACGCCGAACGCACCGCCGCCGAGCGCGCACCCGTGACCGAGCCGCAAGGCGCCGCACAATAGCCGCACGCAAGCCAAAAGCTCTGTGCGATCGACTTGGTCCATATCCTGCAGCCTACGGTTTCCTGCTCTGCTTTGCAGCCACATCCACGGCGAGGCTCTACCACTACATGCTGGGCATGGAAGCGCCCTACCCGGTCTACGATCTGCCTGTCGTGCTCGGCACGATCGGTGGCATCGGCCTCCTTGTCGGTCCGGCGGGCCTGCTTCACGCGAAATGGCGTCGCGGCCCCATCCTCAAGGACGAGTCGCGCACCGGCATGGACGTTGCCTTCCTAGTAATGCTTTGGGCCTGCCGCTCGCCCAAAGCGCCGGTGGCTGATCCTACATCAACGGGAAAACTGCGCGCGGGACAGCTTCTTCGACGGGATGAAGCGAGGGCGCAGGTGAGTTGGGCTATTTCCCCCGCCCGAGGCGCGCGGAGGTCGAACTGTTCCTGAGAGGCAACCCGCTTTTCACAACCCGCCACTGGGCCTCGACGGAGCCATTTCGCGACGCTGCAACGCTTGAGCATTTCGTCGATGGCTACCACAAGGCCGGCCTTCTGGAGTGACGCGCCGGCGTTCGGCGCCGAGCAGCATGACTGCACGTCTCATCTTGATGACTGAACGTCCCAATGTGCCCGGCGGCCTCGTTCGAAGTAGTGACACCATGAGTGACATGGCGGACAAGTATTTCTGGTTTTGGACTCAAATTTTCTAGCTAGCCATGGGGGGCTGGCAAGAACGAACAATGGGGCGAGCTCCTGGGAGGGCGCGGATATGCCAGAAGCAGTTCAGGTGCGGCAGCAGACTGGGGAAGCAGAGCACACCGCTCACTGGCAGTCATCATATCTGGGCCGTGCACTCAGCAAGGCATGGGCCCGGGTCACGTTCGCCGGCCCGCGCGACCAACAGCCGGACGGCTTGGAAGCGTTCGACATGCTCGGCGGCTGGAAAGGCTCCGACGTCAGGCGGCGCGACATCAGCTAGCACCTCGCCAGTCTACTTGCCGGCAAAGCAGGCGGGCATACAATAATTCCATTGATCAGGAGCGGCCGGCCTGGTGGCGTTTTTCTTTCTGCAGCGTTCAAAACCCCGGCAGATCGTCACCTGAAAGCCCGGTGCCCTCAGGGCGTCCGGCACAATTGGCCGTCATTGATCGGCACTGACCTCAAACCATCCACGACGCCCAACCCGTTCCACAGCGGCCAGATTGCAGCCGACCCAAGCAACCCGGCTTCAAGGCCAACTTCAACGTGAGACTCTCATGCGCATCAGCCCACTGTCCCGTCCGAACCCTGCCGACGAGGGTTTCGTTGAGCACGCGTCCCGTTTCCGGCGTCTGCTGCCCCAGACGTTGCGGGGGTCGACGATGCTGGTTGGGTTCGTCTCCGCCGGTGTTCACTCTGTGTTGGCAGTAGCGACTTTGGGTTTGGCTGCACAGCCGGCTCTGGCGCAATGTGTTCTCACGCTAGGCAGCTTCGCGTGCTCCGGAGCCAATACGACGAGCCAAGACATAGATGCCGACGATGCCGCTGTTGTTACGACCCCTGGCTTCAGCGTCGATACGACGACGTCGGGTGGGCACGCCCTTTCCATCCAGGGGCTCGGCCATGTCAGCTACATCGATGTCAATGCGGCGACCCTGACAGCGGGCTCAGGTCAAATTGGTCTGAATATCCAGACGAATGGCGATAACGGAGCAACGCCGGGCGCAGTAACTGTTGTGACTGGTGGAGCCATCAGCGGCGGCGATACGGGTATTTCGGCTTTCAACGGCGGAACTGGTGCGACCGCCGTGACCGCAACCGGCCAGGTCACCGGGACCAATGGCACGGGCATCTACGTCGAGAACGCCGCCACGGCGGCCGACCTGACGGTAAGCGCCGCAACCGTTACCGGCAACGCCGACGGTATTTATGCTTACAACGACGGCACAGGTGCGACCTTAGTCACCGCGACGGGCCAGGTAACCGGCGCCAATGGCACGGGCATCTACGTCGAGAACGCCGCAACAGCAGCCGACCTCACGGTGAATGCCGCAGGTGTCACCGGCAACGCCGGCATTATCGCCGCCAACAACGGCACTAGTGCGACGAGCGTCACCGCGACTGGCCAGGTGACCGGGACCGGTCTCAACGGCATCTGGGTCCAAAACGCCGCCAGCGCAACTGACCTTACGGTAAGCGCCGCAGGTGTCACCGGCAACGTCGACGGTATTTACGCTTACAACGAGGGCACAGGCGCGACCACCGTCACCGCGACAGGCCAGGTAATCGGCACCAATGACATCGGCATCAACGCCGAGAACGCCTCAACGGCTACCGATCTGACCGTGAACGCAGCAGGCGTCACCGGCGGCAACGCCGGAATCATCGCCGGCAACAACGGTACAGGCGCCACCAGCGTGACCGCAACAGGCCAGGTGATCGGGACGAATGGCAACGGCATTGAAGTCTGGAACGCTTCAGGGGCGACCGATCTGAAGGTGAACGCCGCAGGCGTCACCGGCAACGCCGACGGCATCAACACTTACAACGAGGGTACAGGTGCGACCTTAGTCACCGCGACGGGCCAGGTAACCGGCACCAATGGCACCGGCATCAAGGCCGAGAACGCCGCAACGGCAACCGATCTGAAGGTGAACGCCGCAGGCGTCACCGGCAACGCCGACGGTATCTACGCTGACAACGACGGCACAGGTGCGACCACCGTCACCGCGACAGGCCAGGTAACCGGGACCAATGGCAGCGGCGTCTACGTCGAGAACGCCGCCACGGCGGGCGACCTGACCGTGAACGCCGCAGGCGTCGCGGGCGGCGACACCGGCATTATCGCCGCCAACAACGGCACTGGTGCGACCAGCGTCACCGCAACAGGCCAGGTGACCGGGGCCAATGGCAACGGCATCTGGGTCAAAAACGCCACCAGCGCAACTGACCTAACGGTAAGCGCCGCAGGCGTCACCGGCAATGCCGACGGCACTTATGCTTACAACGACGGTACAGGTGCGACCGCCATCACCGCGACAGGCCAGGTGACTGGCACCAATGGCATCGGCATCAACGCCGAGAACGCCGCAACGGCAACCGACCTGACGGTGAATGCCGCAGCCGTTACTGGCGAGATCGACGGTGTTTATGCCTACAACGACGGCACAGGTGCGACGAGCGTTGCCGCGACAGGCCAGGTAACCGGCACTAATGGCACCGGCATTCACGCCAGGAACGGTGCCACGGCGACCGATCTGACGGTGAACGCTGCGCGCGCTACCGGGGGCGACACTGGCATTCTCGCCTACAACGACGGCACCGGCGCGACCAGCGTGACCGCGACGGGTCTCGTCACCGGGATCGCGGGAAACGGCATCCATGCCTACAACGGCGTCACCGCAAACGGCCTCTATGTGAATGCCGCTGATGTCACAGCCAAACTGACCGGCATCTACGCCTGGAACCAGGGCGCCGGCACGACCAGTGTGACGGCGACAGGCCAGATAACCGCCAAAGTTGGCTTCGGCATCTTCGCCTTCAATGACAGCGCCACGACGACCGACCTGACGGTAAAGGCTGCGGGCGTCACCGGCGTTCCAGCTGGTATCTTCGTCATCAACGCTGGCTCCGGAACGACCAGCGTCACTGCGGCCGGCCACGTGACCGGGGTTGCGGGGATCAGGGCCCTGACCGGCCCTGCCTCAGGCGACCTGACGGTGACGGCCGCAGACATCACGGCCGGCGACTTCGGCATTAGCACCTCCAACTACGGCCAGGGGGCGACGACAATCACCACTTCCGGTCAGGTGACCGGAGCCGCCGACACCGGCATCCTTGCCTACAACGACCTCACGACAACCGACCTGACGGTCAATTCCGCAGGCGTTGCCGGCGGGCTGTATGGCATCAGCGCAAGCAATAACGGCACCGGCGCGACCAGCATCACGACGAGTGGGCTCGTGGAAGGTGGGGTCAGCGCCATCTCCGTCGGGTCCAGCGGCCAACCGATCACCATCATCACCAGCGGGCTGGTGCGCAATACTTCCCGGGATTCGACGCGCCTTGCGATCGAGGCTTTCGGCGGCCCGGTGGCGCTGACCAATGCCGGTAGCATCCTCGGTACGGTCAACTTCGGCGCGGGCGCCAACGTCATGAACAATCACGCGGTCTGGAACACGGCGGGCGGCGAAAACGACTTCGGCGGCGGCACCCTGACCAACAGCGTCAATGGCACAATCATCGGCGGTGCCAATGGCGGCGCGCCGGTAACGACCCTGTTTGACAGCCTGGCCCGCTTCGTCAATCGCGGCGTGCTCACCATGGCCAATGGCGTGACTGGCGATGGCGTCAGCCAGACCGGCGGCAATGCGCGGTTCGAAGCGGGATCGGTTCTGGCGATCGACGTCGATGCCCTTGGACAGGCCGACAAATTCATCACAACAGGAAGCGCGACGCTGGCTGGCGGCACGGTGGCGATCCCCAACTTGGGCGGCGTATATCTGCCGGGCCGCCAGTGGACGATCCTCACTGCGGCCGGCGGCGTTAGCGGCACCTTTGCCGCGCTGTCCGAAGGAATGCCTTATGTGGACGTGTCGCTCGGCTATGACGCCAGCAACGTCTATCTCAGCGCCGTCCGCAACGGCGGCGGCTTCTGCCTCACTGGCTTCAGCGGCAACGAATGCGCGAGCGCCAATAGCGTCGAACCGCTCGGTCAGGGCAACACGCTCTACGACCTTGTCGTTTCGCAAACGAGTGCTGAAGCTGCGGCCTACGCCTTCAACCAGCTCTCGGGCGAAATCCACGCCTCGGCCAAGAGCATGCTGCTCCAAGACAGCCGCTTCGTCCGCGATGCCGCGACCGACCGCATCCGTGCTGCGTTCGACGGCATCGGTGCCGCGCCCGCGCCAGTTCTGGCCTATGGCGAAGGCGGGGCCGAACTCGTCGCTGCGGATACCGATCGTTTCGCGGTCTGGGGCAATGCTTTCGGCTCTTGGGGCGACGTAGACAGCGACGGCAATGCCGCCGCCTTCGACCGCTCCATCGGCGGACTTTTGCTGGGCGGCGATGTCTTGGTCGGCGATGCATGGCGCGCAGGCCTTCTGACCGGTTTCAGCCGCTCGTCCTTCGATGCCGACGACCGCGCATCTTCCGGCAACGCCACCAGCTACTATCTCGGCGCCTATGGTGGCAGCCAATGGGGTGCTGTGTCGCTGCGCACCGGTGTGGCCTATAGCTGGAACAGCATCGAGACCCGCCGCGCGGTGGCCATTCCCGGCCTGTCCGAGGGGCTGTCGGCCGACTATGACGGCGCCACGGCACAGATCTTCGGCGAGGTCGGCTACCGCATCGACACGGCGGCAGCGTCCTTCGAGCCCTTCGCCAACCTCGCTTATGTCAATGTGCGCACCGACGCGTTCAGCGAGACCGGCGGATCGGCGGCACTCTCGCAGGCCAGCTCGAACACCGATGCTACCTTCACCACGCTCGGTATCCGCGCCTCGGGCGACGTCGCGCTCGGCACCATCAACGCAACAGCCCGCAGCATGCTGGGCTGGCGTCACGCCTTCGGCGATGTGACGCCGCCGTCGACCCTGGCCTTTGCCGGCAGCAACGCCTTCACCATCTCCGGCGTGCCGATCGCAAGGGATGCCGCGGTCCTCGAAGTCGGCTTCGATTTCGATGTCACGCCTGCGGCCAAGCTTGGTGTCTCTTATACTGGGCAGTTCGGCTCCGGCGTTTCCGACAACGGCGCCAAGCTGGATCTCAGCATCAGGTTCTGAGCAGGCAGGCATGTATGGACCTCCCCGAGTGCCAGAATGCTGTGCCGGCCAAATGGATCAGTCGTCTGACCAAGGTCCTCCAGCTCCCAGGCGACCACCTTGGGGGCTACGCCATCGCTGGCATGGACGGACGCCCATGTGCAAAGCGAGGGCCGGGTCCGGATTGTGGTGCCCTTTTGGTCGCGCTTCCCAAGAATGGGGCGTGTCCCTGAAGCCGAGGACGGTTGGAACAACCGGCGACTTTTGCATTTGAACATTCAAGAGCGGACTTGTCGTGCGAAGGTCTTTAAGATGAAACTCGATTGGATATGTGCGATGCCATCGATACGCGTCAGCACCGACAGCAATTCTCGATAGTGATCGAGATCGCGGACGAAGGCGTGCAGCATGTAATCGTGACCGCCGCTTATGAGATATCCGCTCGTCACCTCGGGTAATCCAGCGACGGCGGTTTCAAATTTGGCAAGAATATCTTCGACTTGCCTTTCCATAGTGATGGAAATGAATAGCCCCATCGCTCCAATGAGTTTCGCTTGATCAAGATCGGCCGAGTAGCCTCGGATGATCCCATCCTGCTCAAGCCTCCGCACGCGGCGAAGAGTTGGCGTCAGTGACAGGCCAATTTCCTCGGCCAGCTCACTCCAAGTAATTCTGCCGTCGCGAGTCAGTGCGTTCAAGATCTTGAGGTCTTGCTTGTCGAGCTTCAGCGTATTGGTAACGTTCGCTATCATGACTAGATTGAGTAGCAAACTTCGCTATTCCAGGCGTAGTAAAATGCGCATAATTGGTCTGAAATGAGCGGGATTTTGGAGCATATATCGCCAATCTAATGGAGGATTGGCGTGAAGTTCGACCGCAGTACCAGCTTGGACTCTATATACAACGCCGATGCCGGCCCAACTTTCATGACCGGTATCCAAGCTTTGGTGCGGTTGCCGTTGATGCAAAGCCGACTGGACCGGCGATGGGGTCACAAAACGGCAGGCCTCATCTCAGGGTATCGTGGCTCCCCTATCGGGGCATACGATCAACAACTCTGGAAAGCGTCGAATTATCTCAAGGCCCACGACGTTGTGTTTCAGCCAGGCCTCAACGAAGACCTGGCAGCAACCGCACTTTGGGGTGCCCAGATGCACAAGGCTTTCGGACCGACAAAGGCCGACGGCGTTTTCGGCATCTGGTACGGGAAGGGAAATGGGGTCGACCGCACCGGTGACGCCTTTCGCAACGCCAATATACTTGGCACATCGCCGCTGGGTGGCGTACTTGCGATAGGCGGCGACGATCATTCGGCGCAGTCGTCGATGTTTCCGCACCAGACCGACGGCATTTTTCAGTCGGTGATGATGCCTGTGCTGCAACCGGCCAACGTGTCGGAAATTCTTTCGCTTGGCTTGGCGGGCATCGCGATGTCTCGCTTTTCAGGTCTCTGGGTTGCGATGAAAACGATCGCGGAGGTCGTGGAGAGCGCGGCAACCTTCGAGTTGCCGCCTGCCTATCCCGAGTTTTCCTCGCCGTCGGAGCTCGTTCCCGCGCACGGCCTCAACTGGGATCCAGGCATAGCCTGGCCAGCCGAGCGCGCGGAATATGAGCGCAGGATGATCGAAGAGCGCTTGCCTGCGGCGATCGGATGGGCTGCGGCCAACCGGATCGATAGCGCCATACTCGAAAGTCCGGTCAAAAGGCTATGCATAGTCACGGTCGGCAAAGCCCATCAGGATCTCATGCAAGCTCTTGCTGATCTCGACATCGGCGAAGAGGAGGCGCGCGCGCTCGGCGTCTCCATCTACAAGGTGGGGATGAGTTGGCCCCTGGCGAGCGGCCCGTTGCTCACCTTCGCTGGCAATGTCGATGAAATTTTCGTCGTAGAGGAGAAGGTCGGGACTGTCGAAACGCAAATTAAATCGGCGCTCTTCAATCGGGTGGGCAAACGCGTCCGCGTGACGGGCAAGACGGACGAACAGGGCCGCGCGCTGTTGCCTGTCATCATGGAATTCACGCCTGCGATGGTGGCGCAGGCATTCGTCGGTCGTTTCGATGACGCGGGACCAATCAACCTTGCCAGCCGTCTTGAGCGGATGCTGCATGACAGACAGCGCGGCGAAGTGGTGCCATTCCCCGTCCGCAAGCCTTTCTTTTGTTCAGGCTGCCCGCACAACACTTCGACCAAGACGCCCGAGGGATCGATCTCCGGTGGCGGCATTGGATGCCACGTCATGGCGTTGTCGCAGCCCAAGCTCAAGACCGATACGTTCAGCCAGATGGGTGGAGAGGGCATGCAGTGGGTGGGGGCGGCCCCCTTCTCCGATACTTCTCACATTTTCCAGAATCTGGGCGATGGCACCTATCAGCACAGCGGGCTGCTATCCGTACGCGCTGCCGTGGCGGCTAAGGCAAATATAACGTTCAAGATTCTCTACAATGACGCTGTCGCGATGACAGGCGGCCAGCCAGCGGAGGGGGCGATCAATCCTCTCAGGGTCGTGGCCCAGCTCCTCGCTGAAGGTGTTGCGGACGTACGCATGGTGAGCGACGATCCAGTAAAATGTCGTAGCTCGGCCATCCCGGACAATGTTCGGATCCACCACCGCGACGAGATGGACCTGGTTCAGCGCGACCTGCGCGACACGCTAGGTGTTACCGCCATCGTCTACGAGCAAACGTGCGCCGCTGAAAAGCGCCGCCGACGCAAGCGCGGGATTTCTCCTGACCCCAACCGTAGGCTCTTCATAAATCCCCGCGTCTGTGAGGGCTGCGGGGATTGCTCGGTCCAATCAAACTGCATTGCGGTTGAGCCATTGCCAACGGTCTTTGGCACGAAACGCCGGATCAACCAATCGGCTTGCAACATGGACTTCTCCTGCGTGAAGGGTTTTTGTCCCAGCTTCGTCGAAATTGACGGTCCGCAGATCCGCAAGCCAAATGCAGCCAGGATTAAGGAGTTCGAGGCGGATCGTTTCGGCGCACTGCCTGAGCCTGAACCGGTGGATCTTGCGGGCGTCTATAATATCTATGTGGCCGGCATCGGCGGCCTTGGCGTTCTAACGACTGGCGCGCTTCTCGCCACCGCCGCGCATCTGGATGGCTTGAGCGCGACTGTCCTCGACTTCACAGGCCTTGCTCAAAAAAATGGTGCGGTGGTCAGCCAAGTACGGATCGCAGCAAACGGGCACCCTATCCATGCCGTTCGGATAGGCGCGGGAGAAACCGACTTACTTCTGGGAACGGACGCACTGGTCGCAAGCAGTGCGGATTCCTTGCGCAAGTTCGCGGGTGGACGCGGCGCTGTTGTCCTCAATAGCGACGAAACGCCCACCGCCGATGTCGTGACCGATCGCGATGCCACGCTTCCAACCAAACGAATGATCGACACTCTCCTGGGCCGTGCAGGCGAGAGCGGGTTCCTTCTTAGCGCAACCCGCATTGCCGAGGGATTGTTCGGCAACAGTGTCGCCGCAAACACCCTTGTCGTCGGCTATGCTTGGCAAAAGGGGTTACTACCGTTGTCGGCAGGGGCTTTCGAGGCTGCGATTGAAGCGAATGGAGCTGCAGTCGATCTCAACAAGCGCGCGTTTGCCTGGGGGCGCTTTGCCGCAATCGACATCGACGCGGTCGAAGAGGTTGCAGGCATTGCCAAGGCATCACCGGCCACCGACGAAACAACCGAAACCGTGATCGCACGCAGGGTCGCTGACCTGATCGCATATCAGGACAGCCAATATGCCGACCTCTATGCGCAGCTTGTCGCCAAGGTTGGCGATGCAGTCGCCGAAATGGGCGCTGAGGGTGAAGAGTTTCTGCGGGCAGTGGCCGAAAACGCGTATCGCCTGATGGCCTACAAAGACGAATATGAAGTTGCACGCCTGTACGCGGATCCCGCCTTCAAAAAGTCCTTCGAGGCACAGTTTTCAGGCGCCAAGCGCCTTTCGGTATGGCTTGCGCCACCCTTGTTTTCCCGGCTGGACCCCACTACCGGACGTCCCGCCAAGCGGAAGTTCGGCCCATGGGTCTTCGTCGCCTTCAAGCTGCTTGCGACGTTCAAGCGCATTCGCGGCACCTGGGCCGATCCATTTGGCAGGACGGCTGAAAGGCGCGCGGAACGGGCGCTCGTGAAAGAGTATTTCGAGACGATCGACAAATTGTGTCGGTCGTTGGATCCAGCCACCGTAAAACAGGCGACGGCAATTGCAGCGTTGCCAGAGATGGTGCGAGGCTATGGGCCGGTCAAGGAGGCCGCAATAGCCGAGTATTCGGGAAAGCGGGCGTCTCTGCTCGCAGCGACGCCCAAGACTGTAGCCAGCAAGGCGGCGTAGCGAAAATGACACTCAATGATACACAGGTCGCGATCCGCGACATGGTTCGCAATTTCGCTCAAGCCGAAATACGTCCGCACAGCGTAAGCTTTGAAAAGAACGGCGGTTATCCTACGGCACTCTTCGAGCGTATGGCAGGGCTTGGTCTAATGGGCATGACCGCGCCGGTCGAATTTGGCGGGGCTGGTGCGGACTATACGAGCTACGCTTTGGCGCTGATGGAGATCGCCGCGGCCGACGGCGCACTGTCGACAATAACATCCATCCAAAACAGCCTTGTCGTTTCAAGCCTGATCAAGGACGGCACGCCGGCCCAACAAGAACGGTTCTTGCCGGATTTTATAGCGGGGCGAATGATAGGAGCCTTTGCCTTGACGGAAGCTGATGCCGGATCGGACGCAGCTGCGTTGCGCACGCGCGCCGAAAAGGTCGATGGCGGCTATCGCTTGAATGGCGCAAAACAGTTCATTACGTCCGGACGGATCGCGGGATTGGCGATTGTCTATGCGGTTACGGAACCGGCCGCGGGAAAACGGGGCATCTCGGCCTTCCTGGTTCCCACCGACCGCCCAGGCTACGGGATCGACAAGCTCGAACACAAGCTGGGGCAAGGCGCGTCAGACACCTGCGCGATAAGGTTCGAAGACCTGTTCATCGAAGAGGAGCTGAGACTAGGCGCTGAAGGGGCCGGATATAGCATCGCCCTTGCAAACCTCGAGGCAGGTCGCATAGGCATTGCCGCGCAGAGTGTCGGCATGGCGCGGGCCGCCCTGGAGGTCGCGGTGAGCTACGCCAAGGATCGCAAGAGCTTCGGAAAGCCGATCATTCAGCATCAGGCTGTCGGTTTTCGCTTGGCCGACCTAGCCACCCGTCTCGAGGCTGCCCTGCAATTGGTTCTCTCGGCTGCGTCACTCAAGGACGCCGGCGCTTCTTGCCTGACACAGGCCTCGATGGCCAAACTCTTTGCATCGGAGACCGCTGAGGCCGTTGTTTCGGGCGCGATGCAGACATTGGGAGGCTATGGCTATCTCGAAGAGTTCGGACTCGCCAAGATCTATCGTGATGTCCGCGTGTGCCAGATATATGAAGGCACATCGGACATTCAGCGTCTCGTCATCGCGCGCAGCCTGTAGGAATTGTACAAATGACCGACCCAATCATCATCTCCTCATATGCCCGCACCCCTATGGGCGCTTTTCAGGGTGCCTTTTCCAGCACCTCGGCAACGCAACTTGGAGCCGCCGCCGTTAAGGCTGCGGTAGATCGAAGTGGCGTCGACCCACAATCCATCGATCGAATCTACATGGGCTGCGTTTTGCCGGCAGCTCTCGGACAGGCACCTGCACGACAGGCGGCTCTTGGTGCTGGGCTGCCGCAATCGGTCGAGGCGACCACTGTCAACAAAATGTGCGGCAGCGGCATGCAAGCGGCGATCATGGCGGCCGAAGCGCTTGCATCTGGTAACGCTGATATCGTTGTTGCGGGTGGGATGGAGAGCATGTCCAACGCACCTTACGCCCTTCCCAAGCACCGCAGCGGCGCGCGTATCGGCCATGACCAGATCATCGACACAATGATGATGGACGGGCTGGAAGATGCCTATGACAAGGGCAAGCCGATGGGCGCGTTTGCCGAGGATACGGCGCGCGACTACCAGTTCTCCCGCGTCGACCAGGACGCATTTGCGCTCGCAAGCCTATCCCGCGCGAAGGCGGCGATAGACAACGGAGCCTTCGCAGACGAAATTGTTCCCGTGACGGTAAGCGGTCGGGGCGGCGATGTCGTGGTCTCGGAAGATGAGCAGCCAGGCAAGGCGAAACCGGAAAAAGTAGCGTCGCTGAAGCCCGCCTTCGCAAAGGACGGTACCATCACTGCCGCGACATCCGCCTCTATCTCCGATGGAGCTGCAGCATTGGTGATGACCCGCGCGAGCGTCGCGGCGCGGCTGGGTCTCGCACAGGAGGCGCGGGTCGTTGCCACCGCCGCCCATGCCCACGCGCCTGACTTGTTCACTACCGCACCCGTCTATGCCATCCGCAAGGTATTGGAAAAGGCCGGCTGGTCAGTTGCGGATGTTGACCTTTTCGAGATCAACGAGGCCTTTGCGGCAGTGGCAATGATTGCGATGCGCGATCTCGACATTCCGCACGAAAAGATCAACGTGAACGGCGGAGCCACCGCGCTTGGTCACCCTATCGGCGCAAGCGGCGCGCGCATCGTCGCCACGCTGATCGCCGCCCTGAAAGCACGCGGCGCAAAGCGCGGCGTTGCGGCGCTTTGTATCGGCGGGGGTGAAGCAACTGCCATGGCGCTTGAAATCATCTAGGAGGCATGTGCGCAGATAAAGGGATTGTCGTTCTTATCACTGTCGACGCATCGGATTTGGGTACACTGACCGCTCGGCACGCCTTGCGGTCGGGATACAGCGAAGGTGGCGATCGACGACGAAACTGAGTTTACGCAGTTCGCGGATGCGCTTCAGCGAAGTTTGATACCGAACGCCGCTTTCAAAACCGAGTTACTGAATAGGGCGCGGCCTCAATCTGAGGTGGACGCTTCAGAATCAGGTCGGCAACAAGATGGCCGCTCGGGGGGCCGCCCGTCATGCCGTAGGCGCCATGTCCGAAACACAGCCAGAGGCCTGGATGCTCTGGCACCGCCCCCAGGACTGGTAGCGAGTCCGGAATGGCGGGACGCTGACCCGTCCAGATTTGCTGCGGCGTGCCCTTCAACGCAGGGAAAATATCCCTAGCATGGTACAGAGCCTGATCGGCCCGTTTCTCGTTGGGAACGCCGTCGACACCGGAGAATTCCACCGTTCCTGCCACGCGCACACCCTCCAACATCGGCGTCATGCCGATGCCTCGTCCGCGATGAATGAAGGGCATGGCAAGGTCAATTGCGTCCGCGGGCAACATAACATGATACCCGCGCTGGCTCTCAAGCGGCACCTTTACCCCCAACGGCGCGATCAACTTGGCAGACCAGACGCCGCAGGCCACCACGACCTCGCGGGCGCGATGATTTCCCGTTGACGTCAAGACAAGCCAACCGTCGCCTTCACGAATGAGTTTCAGCACCCGTTCGCGAATGAAACGGGCGCCCTCACGCTCCATGAGGGCGGCCAGTGCAGCGTTCAGCTGGGCAGGGCTCACGGTGTGGGCGTTGCCCCTTTTCACCATTCCACGTGTCACTTTCGAAGAGATGCCGGGATACAGTTTTCGCAGCTCGGAGGGACCGAGCATGTCGACCTCGATACCAAACTCCGCCTTCAGCTGTGCTTCGACCGCATCGGCGGGACCCGCGCTAGGATGATCCCAAAGAACGGCCTCGCCTTCCTGGCGGATGAACCGCGCGTAAAGCTCAGGTCCGACGAGCCTATGCCATTCAGCCAGCGCGGGGCTGTGAAGCGCGTGCATGTGCCGCGCCAGAATGATCATCCGTCCCAACTGCCCTGCTTTCAGCCACCGAATGAACCATGGCAGGGCGCGAGGCAGATAGGACGGCTTGATCGCAAGCGGCCCCAGAGGATCGAGCAGCCACCCGGGAACGCTGCGCAACATTCCAGGCTGTGCACCTGGCATGTAGCTGTCGGGAGAAATGAAACCACCGTTCCCAAAAGAGGCACCGCCCGGTGAGGCCAGCGGATCGATAACTGCTACACGCCTGCCCTCTATCTGGAGGTTGCGCGCCACCGACAGGGCTGCGACACCGCCGCCCAGAACGAATACAGTCTCATCCATCAAGATCAGTCCCAGATCAGAATTTCAGGTAGGGGCGACACGCGCCTCCAAAGCGCATCTCAGTCGACGAGCCGTTCAAGGAACGCGCGGGTGCGTTCAGTCCGCGGATTGGAAAAGAGTTCGCCCGGGGAGCTGTCTTCGATGATGCGCCCGCCATCCATCACCACGACCCGGTCCGCCACCTCGCGGGCGAAGCCCATCTCATGAGTGACCACGACCATGGTCATGCCGGAGGCGGCCAGATCGCGCATCACTTTGAGAACCTCACCCACCAACTCGGGATCGAGCGCAGAGGTTGGTTCGTCAAAAAGCATGATCTTGGGCTTCATGGTCAGTGCCCGCGCAATCGCCACCCGCTGCTGCTGACCGCCTGAAAGTTGCGACGGAAAATAGTCCGCACGATCCGAAAGACCCACGCGGGCAAGGATCGCCAGCGCTTCCTGCCGCACCTCGGCCAAGGGACGTTTCAGCACCACGATTGGCGCCAACATCAGATTTTCCAGCGCGGTCTTGTGCGGGAAAAGCTCGAAATGCTGGAACACCATGCCGATATCTCGCCGGCGCAGACAGACTTCGGAGGGTTTGAGCTCATAAAGCCTGTTGCCCTGCTGCCGATATCCCACCAGATCGCCGTCGACATACAGCCTACCCGCGTTCACATGCTCGAGGTGGTTCATACAGCGCAGGAGCGTCGACTTACCCGAGCCTGACGGCCCGATGATACAAACCACTTCGCCTTGATGAACCTTGAGATTGATCCCCTTCAGCACCTCGACATGGCCGTAATGTTTGTGAACCTCCTGGGCCTCGACCATTACTTTGCGCGTGCTCTCCCCAGCCTGAAGCGTCATGCCTTGTTCCTCTGGCTCTTGGCGGATTTGTTCAAACGGGCCTCGATATAGGACTGAACTGCCGTCAGAATGGTGGTGAGCACGCCGTACCAAACCACCGCGACCATCAGCATCGGGATCTGTTCGAACGTACGAGCGTAGATCACCTGCACTGTCGTAAGCAGCTCCATGTAGGCAATGACGCTGACCAGCGACGTGGCCTTGACCATTGCAATGATTTCATTGCCAAGCGGCGGCACAACCACGCGCATTGCCTGCGGGAAAATGATGTGGCGCATGGATTGCATGGGTGTCATGCCGAGCGCCTGAGAGGCACGGGTCTGCCCAGCGGAAACGGACTGAATTCCCGAGCGCACGATCTCAGCCACATAGGCAGCCTGGGCCAAACCAAGACCGAGAACGGCCGCCACCATCTGGGTAATGATGGTGTTCGTTTTGACGATCTCAACCGATGGCCCAAATGGAATGCCGATCGAGATCATGGGCACCAGCGCTGAGAAAAAATAGATGAAAAGGACCAATACCAGCGGCGGGATGCCACGGAAAACCCACGTAAAACCAGCGCTTGACCACGAAAGAAGTGGGTTTTCCGACAAACGGGCAATGGCCAGCACTATGCCAAAACCGATGCCGACAATTTCCGCCAAGACGGTCAGGATAATCGTGTTCAGGACGCCCAACAGGATCGGGCCACTGAAAAGATACTCCCAGACCGTGTGCCATTGCCAGCGAGGATTGGTGATCAACAGATCTGCAACGCAAAGCAACACATATGCCATGACCGCCGCGCAGACCCAGCGCCAGGGATGGCGCAGCGGGACGGTGACAATGTTCGATGGCGTGGCCGCATCAACAGCTTGACCGGCCGGGAACTTTCCTAGCCGGATTGTTTGGTTCTCGCTCATTTCATATCGCCTGGATAAGCCGAGCCTAAAGCAGCGCTTCGTTAATCGAGATCGCTTCGAGCACGGTGTCTGCCTGACCCCATTTGTTGAAGATTTCTTGATAGCGACCGCTTGCCACCAAAGCCTCGAGGGCTGCCTTCAGGGCTTGGCTTAGTTCTGGTGAGTCCTTGTTCACCGCATAACCCAGGAGTGCAATGATCCGCATCTCCCCTGCCGTTTCTATTTCTCCATTGGACTGGCTCACCGCATACCCAACCGGCGCGCTGTCGCCAGACCAGGCGTCGGCTCGTTCCGAACGCAGGGCCAGAACGGCAGCATTGCTCTCAGTAAAGGTTTGTACGTCGAGATCGCTGCCCTTGGTTTGGCACTTAGCTTTCTGCTCGCTAAGTTCCTTTTCCTGGAAGGTTCCGCGCATCACTGCCACCGACTTGCCGCAGAGGCTGGCCACATCGGTGATACCCGCAGGATTGCCCTTGCGTACCGCCATGCCGACTCCGGCCTTCACGTAATCGACGAAATCAACCTGTTCCTGACGAACCTTGAGGTCGCCGATCGAGCCCACCGCCAGGTCGGCCCGATTGGCGGCAATCGACGGGATCAGGCTGTCAAAAGTACCGTTGACGAATTCAAGTTCAACACCCAACACCTCGGCGACCGCCCGGGTGAGATCGATCTCTAGACCTTCCAACGTCCGAGCATCGGTTCCCATGAAAAGCATGGGTGGGCTGCTGGGCGACGCCACCGCGCGCAGTTTACCAGAATCTCGAATGGGCTGCGGCAGAAGCTTGGTGAGTTCGGTGTCGGCAGCCGCCGGCACGGCAAGGCTCAAAGCGAGGGCGGCGGCTGCCATCGGGGCGAACAGTTGGGCAACAAAATTCATTTTGACTCCTCCATTTTGTCTCAGGCTAGCGCTCTTAAGTTTCACCCTAGATGGGCGCTGGCCACGATCTCGATCAGCATGCCCTCAAGCATGAGTTCCTTGACCACCACGGTAGCGCGGGCGGGAAAGGGAGCCTTGAAAGTCTCCGTCCAGACGCGGTGCATCGGCGCCCAATCGCTGGAATCGACGATGTAGACTTGCACCAGCATGACATCGGCGAGCGAGCCGCCCGCGGCTTCCATCGCGCGCGCCAGATTGGCAAAGACCTGCCGCGATTGCGCCTCGATTCCGCCCTCAGCGAGCTTGCCGGTTTCCGCCAAGATGGGAATCTGGACGGTCATGACGATATTTCCGTTTTTGACCGCACCAGAAATGGGACCGCCAGTATCTGCCTTGCCCGTATCTATGGTTTCAAACATCTATTCCCCCATGCCTCTTGGAGGCATTTCATTTTGTAATGGCTTGCCGCACCTTGCAGGTCAGCTCCCGATGAAATGCTGCAGCACGGATCGTGGAATCGCCGAAAATGCAATAAAAGCCGGCCAATTCGCGAATAATCTTGCCGATAATTGCAGTTTGTGGAATTGCCTATTTTGTTATGATGATATGCCGTTTGTTATAGGTCGACGATGCCGCGCAGGAAATTGCAGCTGAAACACATAGAGGTCTTCCGTGCTGTGGTTGCGGGGGGAAGTGCTTCAGAGGCGGGGCGGCAGCTCGGGCTTACGCAGCCAGCAGTGAGCAAAATCATCATCCAGGCCGAGGATCTTATCGGAATCCCGCTCTTTGACCGGCACCAAGGCAGGCTTTCACCTACCCCCAAAGCCCTGGCGCTGTATCAGGAAACCAATGTGCTCTTTTCTACATTGGAAAACCTGGAGCTGATTGTCGAACGTGTGACCAAGGATGCTGCTGTACCTATTGCATTCGGTACGGTGCCGTTGCTCGCGACAGCGCTTTTGCCCAGCGTGCTACCTGATTGGTTGGATCAATGCGGACAGACGCTGACCCTGCACACCCATGACGGGGTTGACCTGCTGAACCTCGTCGCAGCGCGACAGATCGAAATCGCCCTTGTCGTCGCACAACAGCACATGGACGGTGTGGAGAGCCGTGTGATTGCCCGCAGTCTGCTTTACTGCGCGATCCCATTTGGCCACCCTCTCTCCGCAAAAAAGGTGATCGTACCTGAAGATCTGCACGCGGAGCCTTACATCGGCTTATCTCGTGCCGAGGGGATCCAAACTGGTATCGACCGCATCTTCTTGGCGGCAAATACGCGCCCTCGCGAAGTCATGCAGGTGGCGCTTATGGCTTCGGCGGTAGCGATGGCAGAAGCAGGCGCAGGACTAACGCTCGTTGACGCCTTTGGCATGAAGATGGCTAAAGCAGACCAACTGATATTTCGGCCCTTCTCACCGCAAGTCCATTTCGAGTACCGGGCAATCTGGCCCCGTGGCTATCTGCCAGTATACGACCGAAACGCGCTCCTGGGTCGGCTCGCCGCACACGCGCTGAAAATCCTAAGCGATGCGAGCGAGCTGGTAGGCCTACCGCAATTTGAATGATCCCACGAGCAGAGGCCCGCTCGTGGTTGGCTGCCTTTCCGCGGCGACGCAACCCCTTGGGGTGTGAGCGCACCATTCCAGGCGTTTAAACACGCGCCAACCGTCTGGCGCCGAAGTTTACCCAGCCACAGACCGGCGGCTGCTGAGACATCGGACTCAAAGAACGCTATGCGACCGGCGGTGTCGGCTCACCGAGCGACAGCATCAGGCGGTTGGCCCAGTTGAAAAATGCGGCACCGTTGATCACGTCGACGATCGCCACGTCGTCCAGGCCGGCCCGGCGCAACTCGTCAATGTGGCTTTCCGTGAAGCCCTGGGGCGTTTTTGTCAGAGCAGCAGAAGCGTCAATGATGGCATTCCAGCTCGGATCGATATCCGTGTAGATGCCCTCGTCGAGGAGCTTCTGGACATCTTCGCCGCGCTTGGAATGCTGGTAGGCAAAGCGCGAGTGGACGGAGGCACAGAAGATGCACCCATTGGTGCGCGACGCGGCTGTCGCTGCGATCTCGCGTTCGGCCCGCGGCAGGCCGGTCTTGGTGTTGTAAAAGATGTCTTTGTCGGTCTTCGTGCGCGCGCCGAGAATATCGGGATCGCGTGCGAGCAGCATGAAATAGGGCGACTTGGCGCGGGAGGGATCGACCAGACCCGCATGGTGGCGGTCGGTCAGCTCGTCCTCGGCCAGCGGCTGCAGCCATGGCACCCAGCCAAGCTCATCACGGGTGAAGACATTGGGTTCGACGTTGTCGGGATAAGTGATGGTGGTTTCGGTCATCTCGTAACTCCGTGTCATTCCGCCGCGTCGAGGCGGTCGGCGGCAAATTTCCTGTCGAGCACTCGCAGGCCGGCCACCACCCTGATCTGGAAGGCGAGGAAGGCGATGATCTGCGACAGCGTGACGATGCCGGTGGTGCTCCAGCCGGCGTCGAGCAGCGCCTGCAGTGTCGCCGGGCTGGCATCGCGCGGGTGCAGCACGAGCAGATGAGCGTGTTCGAGCCCAGTCGCCAGTTTCGCGCCCAGGACCTCTCGGCTCGCCTCACCGACGCGGTAGGATGGACCGGTCACATTTTCCCGTGTCAGTGGTCCGGTGGGGTAGGCACCATAGGGACCGCTGGCCCTGCCCTGCTGGACCTCATGCGCGATGGCACTCGCCATCGCCTTCGACGGCTTTTCGGCATCAAATTTGTCGAGATAGTGCTTCGTCACCCTGTCGTCGCCATGCAGTCCGACGACGAAACTCGCGATCGCGAAACGGTCACGGACCGAAACCTCGTTCTGGTCGTCGGGGTCGAAGAGCGCGAGATAACTCTTCTGCGCGTTGTCGCGGGCCTCAACGCGGTCATAGCGGATGAGGTCGAGCCTGGAGCCGACAACAATGCCGGCAAGCTCGTCGATGATATCGGGGTTGCTCATGGTTCTGGCCTCCGTTCAGGCAACGAGTTTCGGGGAGTGTGGTATCGACCTGCCCCAGCCGAGCGCAGGCCCAACCTTCTGGGCGGTCAGTTGGATCGAGCGCAGCGTGCGCTCATGGCCGGGGTCGACCGAGTGCACCTGGAACACGACGTCGGTGACGCGCCGGAGGCTGGTGTCGGCAGACAGGCTAGCGATCACCGCATCGGGCGACCCCGCATGAGTGTCGAAAGCGGTGGCGAGTCCTTCTACACTGTCGCCCGGCGGGGTGTGGCCGGTGGCGATGAAATGATCGCGCACGCGGCGCAGTCCCGTCTCGGCAAGCTGCAGGGCCTCGGTATGGCTATCGGCCACAAACAGGCTGCGCGAACCCAGGATGCGCGGTGCGACTCCTGCCGGGAGTGCTGCCAGATAGGCATCGATGATAGGGTTCTGCACTTCGTCCAGCGAGGCGTTGGGGTTGTCCTTCGGCCGCGGCTGCGTCCGCGACAGCATCAGTCCGTCACCTGCGAGCCCTGCGCGACGGCCGCCTTCGACCGAGAACGTCGCCTGCCAGACTCGCCCGGCAAGGGTCGGGGCAGCAGGATACAGCGTGTCGTCGCCCTCGAACGGCTCGCCGGCGAAGGCACTGCGCAGGACATGGAGATGCGCATTCAGCAGCTCGCCGCGCCGGGCGCTGTCCAGTCCGAAGGCGGTGAAGGACGATGCCGTTCCACCCGAACCGACACCCAGTTCCAGCCGCCCGCCCGAGATGAGGTCGAGCACGGCGGCGTCCTCGGCGACGCGCAGAGCATTTTCCAGCGGCAGTGTGATGATGCCGGTGCCGAGCCGGATGGTGCGGGTGCGGGCGGCCACATTGGCGAGCAGGATCAGCGGCGACGGAAGGCCACCTTCGGCGGCGCGGAAATGATGCTGCGCCACCCAGGCCGTGTCGAAGCCCTCCCGCTCGGCTGTGAGTATCTGTTCTGTGGCGAAGCGATACCGGTCGGCAGGCGATGCCTCCTCGAGCAGACGCGTGAAGAACCCGAGCCTTTTCCTCTCGGTCATTGTGCAGTTCCTTCAATTGGCTGGGCTGTGCGGGCGAGGAAGCCTGCGCCAGACTTCAGCTTGCTACCGGGTATCGCTGCGATGAGTTCGCGCGTGTAATCGTGCGCCGGGCGTTCGAAGACATCTTCGATGCTGCCTTGCTCCACCTGCTTGCCGTCGCGCAGCACCGAGACGGTGTCGGCAATCTGCCTGACGACCGCGAGATCATGAGAGACGAATAGATAGGTCAGGCCGAGCGATCGCTGCAGCTCGTCCAGCAGATCCAGGATCTGGGCCTGAACGGTGACGTCGAGTGCCGAGACGGCTTCGTCGAGCACAAGGATCTCAGGGTTCAGGATGATCGCCCGGGCGATGGCGACGCGCTGCCGCTGTCCGCCGGACAGGGCCGCTGGCAGCCGGGCTAGCGATGCCTCCGGCAGCCCGACCCGCTGCAGGATCGCATGCACGCGTTCCCGGCGCTCGGCCTTGGGCACGGGATCGAAATTGAGCAGCGGCTCCTCGACGATGTCGAAAATCGTCTGCCTTGGATCGAGCGATGCGAACGGATTCTGGTACACGAGTTGGATGCGCCGGCGAAATTGGCGCAGTTGCTCGCCGCGCAACGACGACACGTCTTGGCCGTCGACGACAACGCGGCCGGACTCGAGCTTCTGGAAGCCAGCGACCGCGCGCACCGTCGTCGTCTTGCCCGAGCCGGATTCGCCGACAAGGGCATGGGTAGTGCCGCGCGCGACCTCGAAGGAAACATCGTCGACGGCACGGAGCTGCCTGCCGCCTGACAACGGAAAATGCTGCACAAGCTTATCGACCACGATTGCTGCTTCGGCATTCGCCTGGAGCTGGTCCCGCGCGGTCTTCGGCGTGGCAAAAGCCGGTGCGTCGTTGAGCAACTGCCGTGTATAGGCCGACTTCGGCGCGGCGAGCACGTCGGCCACGGTGCCCGCTTCCTGGATCTGGCCGCCCTGCATCACCACGATCCGGTCGGCACGATCGGCAGCGACGCCAAGGTCATGGGTGACCAGCAGCACCGACGTGCCGGACTCGGCCCGCAGCTCGTCGATGAGATCGAGTACGCGGCGCTGCACGGTGACGTCGAGCGCGCTCGTCGGTTCGTCGGCGATGATCAGCGTCGGCCGCAGCGCAACCGCGATGGCGATCAGCACGCGCTGGCGCATGCCGCCTGAAAGCTGGTGTGGGTATTGCTTCGCCCGGAGTTCCGGCTGCGGCAATCCGACACGATCGAGCAGTTCGATGACACGCTCGGCGATGGCCCGCCGGTCGCCCCACCGATGCACCTTGAGGATCTCGCCGACCTGGTCGCCGATGGTCTTGACCGGGTTGAGCGAGCTGACCGGGTCCTGCGAGATCAGGCTCACCACCTTGCCGCGGATGGTGTCGAGGCGCTTGTCGGCCCAGCCGCCAATGCTGGTGCCGTTCAGCCTGATGTCGCCGGCCTCGACGCGACCGTTCTCGGGCAAAAGTCCGATCACGGCATGGGCCGTCGTCGACTTGCCGGAGCCGGATTCGCCGACCAGCGCCACCACTTCGCCCGGCTGCACCGAAAAGGAAATGCCGTGGACTACTGTCTCGCGGCGCGTTCCATGACCATAGGAAACGACCAGCTTTTCGACTTCGAGCACAGGCACCGCAGCAGCGGCCGTTGCTGCCTTGTTGGCGAGGTTCAATGCAGTCATGCCCGGCTCCCGCCAAAGGAACGGCTGATGCGATTGGCAGAGAGCACCACCACCACCACGACAATCCCGGGTGCCGTCGTCAGCCACCAGGCTGTCGAGACGTAGTTGCGGCCTTCGGCGATCAGCAGCCCCCACTCCGGCGTGGGCGGCGGGGCGCCATAACCGAGGAAACCAAGCGTCGATATGTTGAGGATGGCATTGCCGAATTGCAGGGCGGCAAAGGCGATGACCGACGTCAGCGAGTTGGGCAGGACATGGCGGAACAGCACCGATGTGAAGCTGCCGCCGCTGCCGAATGCTGCCTCGACATAGTCGCTACGCCGCACACGGACCACTTCTGATCGAGCCAGCCGAGCGAAGCTGCCGATGGAGGCGGCACCCACGGCGATTGCCGCGTTTACCGTGCCAAAGCCGAGCAAGATGATAATGGTGAGTGACAACAACAGGCTCGGGATCGACAAAAGTACATCAACGACGCGCATGACGACATCCTCGATGCGCCCGCCGGCGGCGGCCGCAACCACCCCAAGGGCGGTACCGATGACGAGGCCGACGGCGACAGCCGCAAAGGCGCCGCTGAGAGAATGGACCGCGCCATAGACAATGCGCGCATAGACGTCGCGACCGAGCGCATCCGTGCCCAGGATATGATGGGCGCTCGGCCCGGCGAGCTTTTCGGATGCGACGCCTTCGGTGCCGCTATGGCCGGTGAACAGCCCAGGCAGCAGCGCCCACAGCACCACGATCGAGATGACCAGCCAGGCCAAAACCAGGCTGGGCTGGAGCCGTTTCAGCCGTTCGGCAAAGTCTTCGCGATCGTAGGCCGCATTTGCGTCTCGGGGCGCGAGCCCTCCGACGGCGCCCAATGAATCGATGATGGTCATGCGCTGGCTCCTGCGGGATTGCGAAGACGGGGATCAAAGACCGGGTAGAGGAGATCGACGATCAGGTTTGTGAGCACGAAGCCGGCAGCGGAAATCAGCACGATCGCCTGAAGGACGGTGACGTCCTGGGTGTTGACCGACAGGTAGGTCAGCGCGCCGATGCCGTTGAGGCCGAACACGGTTTCGGTGATGACGGCGCCTGCAACGAGTTCGCCGAACAGCACACCGCCAATGGTGAGCACGGGCAGGATGGCGTTGCCGGCGACATGGCTCACCAGCACGCGCCTGTGACTGGCGCCCTTGGCGCGGGCCACTGCCACGAAGGGGCGCGTGCGCACCTCGTCGATGCTGCGGATGAGTATCTGCGCCAGCGGCGCCGAGATCGGCACGGCGATGGCCAGGACCGGCAACACCAGCATTTCCATCGGCCCGGGATTGATGACCGAGATCAGCTTCAGCCGAAACGAAAAGACCTGGATCAGGGCGATGCCCAGCCAGAAGACAGGGATCGAGATGAACAACGACGGCAGCGAATGGAGCGTGTTGCGCAACCACGCGCTACGGCTGACCGTCGCGACATAGGCGATTGCGCCAGCAACCAGCACTGACACGAAAAGGGCGACCGCAGCCAGCCGCAAGGTGGTCGGCAGCGTCGTTGCCAGCAGCGACGTGACCGGCACGCCGGCGCGGACCGAGTAGCCGAAATCGCCCGACAGGACCGATCCGAGCGTCGATAGATATTGCTGCCAGGCGGGCACGTCGGCACCATAGGCGATACGGATTTCTGTAAGCTGCTCGGGGCTGAGGCCGAGTTCCGGATTGAGGAACTTGATCAATACGCCGTCGGCCGGCAACAGCTGCAGCAGCACGAAGCTGACGGTGAAGGCCGCCCAGAGGACGAGCACGGCCTGGCCTATCCGGCCGATGACATATCGCGACATGATGGATCTCCGTCGAAGCGATCAGGAGAGCGGTCCCGTCTCACGGGAGACGGGATCGCTCTCGCCTCAGTCGCGCGGCGACAGCCAGACGCGATAGAACGATGGACGCCCGACCGCCTCAAAGGCGACGTCATGGACATTGGGCGCGCCGGCAAAGGCCTGCGGTTCCTCGAAGATCGGGATCGCATAGGCCTGGTCGAGCACATAGGCCTGGACCTCGCCGGCGATTGCCAGCCGCTTGTCGCGGTTCGGCTCCGAGGCGAGCGCCTCGAGCAGGCCGTTGAGCTTGTCATCGACAAAGCTCTGGACCTTGTCGCTGACGCCGCCCTTCTGCTGCAGCACGTTGCGATTCCTGGGGTAGTATTGGCTCTTAATGACGTCCGGATCGGCGCGGCCGACCATTGCGGGTGCCACCGGTGTCTTTAGCGGATCGAGGTTGTCGGCTGCGGCACTGCCGGAGTCACCGGCGAGGACAGAGAGCTTCACGCCGACCTTGTTCCACTGCTGGGCGATCAGCTGCAACGTTTCCTTGTTCTGAGGTTGCGGCAGCGACTCGTAGGCGCTCAACACCAGTTCCTTGCCGTCCTTGGTGCGCACGCCGTTTGCGCCCAGCGTCCAGCCCGCCTCGTCCAGCAGCTTGCCGGCAAGAGCCGGGTCGTAGGCGAGCTTTGCCGACTGGTCGACATAACCCTGGGCCGCTTTGGCGATGATCGATGTCGCCTGCGGATAATTGGCCGAGAACAGCGTATCGACGATCTCCTTGGCATTGGTGGCATGCAGCAGCGCCTGGCGCACCTTGATGTCGGCCACCAGCGCATTGTCCGGCCGGAAGACGACCGAGTTGTTCACGCCGCGGGTGCCTGGCGCGTAGATCTTGTACTCCGCCGCCTCGACCTGCTTTTCGTCATAGGCCTGGACCTGGCGGATAAAGTCGGCCTGGCCAGCGAGCAGCGCGCCGATGCGCACGCTGTCTTCTGGCGTGATCAGGTACTTGATCTCGTCGAGCAGCGCCCGGCCCTGATGTTTCAGTTTCGCTGGTCCCCAGGCATAATCGTCGCGCGCCTTAAGCACGAGCTCACGTCCAAGTGTTTCGCTGGCAACCACAAACGGCCCCGAGCCGATAATCTTGGTCGCGTCGCCAAGTTGCTCGAACGGCAGCTCAAGCGTCTTGGGCGACACCAGGCCCGAGCCGATCACCGAGGTGCCCTGCAGGAATCCCGGCGACGGCGCCTTGAAATGGAACCTGACAGTCAGTGGATCGACCACTTCGCTGCGGTCGTAGTTGTTGATGACCTCCGAAACAGGAAGCTTCAGCTCCTTGTTGCCCTTGCCGAATGTGTCAAAATTCTTGGCCACGGCTGCAGCGTCGAGCGCGGTGCCATCCGAGAAGGTTACGCCGGGACGCAACTTGAAGGTATATTCGGTGGCTGTGTCGTTGACCGTCCAGGACTCCGCGACCCATGGCTCGATCTCGAGCGTCTCGGGGTTCTGGTATGTCAGCTTGTCGGTGATCTGGTTGAGCACGCCGCCATTCGGATAAAAGCCTCCCGCCGGCGGGTAGAGGTTCGTATGCGACTGCTGCTCCAGATAGACCAGCGTCCCGCCCTTGATGGGCGTGTCGGTCTGCGCGAAAGCCTGGGCCGAGAAGCCCAGCGCAGTCGCCGCCATCAGTCCGATCAGGGTGAGTTTGAGTGTCGAGCGTCGTGTATGAGACATAGCCATCCCCTTGATAACGACCGGAAATCGGCGCTCCTTGGGAGGATCAGGATCGTTCCGGTCTGCCTGTTTGCTGTCAAGAGGATAGGCGTGGTGGCTGCTTGGGCGACAGGAACTGAGTTCCATCGTCATCGCCAGACGAGAACTAATTCTACTTATTTGATAGAATTTATGGAATTCCTTAGGCGGCGTCCTGCCCGCCATTGTGCCACATGGTCCGATGTGCTCGCGAACCAGTCAAGGTTGAACTCCGCTGGATGGCAGCGTCGCAGTTTGCTGCCCCACTTAGACAGTGAAGTCGCTTTTGGTCAGACCTCGGCATGTCGCGACTTTGCGCTGTCAGAAAGCTCGACGCGCTTTTTCATCCGATCCACGCTATTGTTCTAGCGAAGACCGACTGCGGAGAGTCCGATGTCGACGACGTCCGGGAAGTATCCGTCAGGGCTAGTTGCCCTCTTTCTTGTCGAGATGTGGGAGCGCTTCAGCTACTACGGCATGCGAGCGCTGCTTATCCTCTTTCTCGTCGACCATATTCAAAATGGCGGCCTTGGCATCACAACCGCCGACGCTGCGGCAATCTACGGCCTCTATACCGCCTCGGCCTACATACTGGCGCTGCCAGGTGGGTGGGTCGCCGACCGCTTCTGGGGCTGCAAGCGCGCCATCCTCGTCGGCGGCGTCGCCATCATGATCGGGCACACTTTGCTCGCGTTTTCTGGCTCCGTCGCCTCAATCTTCTTCCTTGGGCTCGTCTGCATCGCCATAGGTACTGGGCTTGTTAAGCCGAACATCTCGACCATGGTTGGCCTGCTCTATGACAAGAACGACATTGGCGGACGCGACGCTGGCTTCTCCTTTTTCTACATGGGCATTAACATCGGTGCGATCCTCGGCGGGCTTATAGCTGGCTACCTCGGCGAGAAGTGGGGATGGCACTGGGGTTTCGGAGCTGCCGCTGTCGCGATGTTCTTCGGACTCGTCAATTTTCTTTTCGCCAGCCGCACCTCGCTTCGCGACAAGGGCAACGTGCCCTCCGTCCACCTCCACCCCGACGCAGTCATCGGCAAGCGCGACCAAATCTTCACCGGCATGATCGGAGGCGCGGTCGTGCTACTGGTCGCTGTAGCCGCACTGACCGGTCAGATCAGCCTGACCAGTCCCCAGGGCCTCGCACAGGCCATGGGGATGGTCATCATAACCGTGGCCTGCGCCTTCTTCCTGAACATATATTTTGCCGGCGACCTGACCGGCCCGGAGAAGAGGCGAATGATTGCCCTTGCACTCCTCTTCGTCGCCGCGGCGCTCTTTTGGTCGGGTTTCGAGCAGGCGGGTTCATCGCTCAACCTTTTTGCCAACGACCTCACCCAGCGCGAACTCGGCAGTTTCATCGTGCCCACCTCGTGGTTCCAAAACCTCAACGCCCTGTTCATCATCTTGCTGACCCCGGCCTTCGCCGCTTTCTGGATCTATGCTGAGAACCGCTGGACCATCCCCGTTTTTGTGAAGTTCGGATTGGCACTTATCGCGATGGGACTAGGCTATTTGATCCTCGTGCCAGCCGCGCTTACCGCAGCTACCGGTGTGAAAGTTTCCGCGCTCTTCCTGATCGGCACCTATCTTCTTCACACTGTGGGGGAACTGATGCTGAGCCCGGTAGGCCTGTCTACCTTCTCCCGCCTCGCGCCCGAGCGCTTCACCAGCCAGATGATGGGTTTCTGGTTTGTCGCCTCGTCGCTCGGAAACCTAATGGCCGGACTGCTCGCATCTGGCATGGACACTGAGAACGCGGCTGGCCTACCTGAAGCCTTCATGCGCATCTTCCTAACCAGCGCCGCTTTCGGGCTCGTGCTTATCCTCCTTGCTCGCCCGCTTACCCGCTGGGCTCTTGGGGGGAGCGAGCGGCTTGAAGAGGCTCGTGAAACTCAATAAGTCCACCCGGTCCGCTTTCATCTGCCAGTGGCAACGAATATCGCAGACTGCGCCGCATCAGCGAGCGAATATCGGCGTGATTTCGCAAGGGGCGAAGCTGCTACGCCGAGGTGCGAGCATGACACTCACATTTCCAGTCTCCTGCAACGAAAGCTCGATTAGGGAATTGTTCCAATTCTGGCCACTACGGCGGGAGCCCTGGCAGTTGACCGTGAACTCTTGGCTCGCGAAGGCGAGTGCGGTCCGCTGGGCCATCCAACGACATTTGGCGGAGGTCATCCCAAATGCCGCGCCCGACTTGCCAACATTTTCCAGCGCGCTAATTGTGAACAACGACAAACGACAAATGTGGGGACGCAAATGAGAGCGAGCCATCTGCTATTGGTGCTGTTTGCCCTAACAGCGACTGGATGTGTATCGGAAGACCTACCCCCTCAGCCAGGCTACGTGTCGACCGGCCATAGTGGCGTGGCCTCTGTTGCTCCGTCCGTGACCGGCAAAGGCCGCGGAGCAACAGCAACGAAATCATCCGGATACTTCGTCGAATTCCGTTCCCGCTATGCCCTAAGCTACGGCCATACCTACGTCGCTTTCGGGCGCCTCAACGAGGCAGGGCGGGCCGCCAACCTCGAAATTGCGGGCCTTCACCCGGCGTCCAACAGCGAAGTTCCTTATGTCCTTGGTCATTTTGTGCCGGTGCCTGCCGAAACCGGAGCGAGCGACGGTGACTTGGAAGAACAATACAGGTCAGCGAGTTGGCGGGTGATGCTGAACCAAGCTGAGTATAACGAAGTCGTAGCGCATATACGCAAGCTTCAGGCTAATACGCGGCTCTGGCAGGCTTCGGTTTACAATTGCAACGCCTTTACCGGCGATATTGCCAGCTCGATGGGATACAAGGTTCCCTCGAAATACCTGCGGCCTCAGCAGTTCGTAACCGAGCTTCGGGAGATGAACACGGGCCCTGGCGGTCGACTCTAAGGGCATCGTCTGTACCACGTCGGTCATTCCGGTCTGCGCTGGATGTCCGCTCAAGCGCAGAGCCGACGTTCTGTCTGCCTAGTGGTGCGAAGCTGTCGGTCGCTTCGGCTGACCTGACGTCAGTTTGTATCACTCGTCCCACGGAAAGCGGGCGAACAGGTTCCCACCCCATGATGTCATAGGAGATCGCTTGTGGAGCCTTGAGGCATAAATTCGATTTCCGTCGCTTCAGGGGCTGTTATCGGACTGGCAGCTTCGGATGCAGATTGCTAATTGCGGACATTCAGGTCGGCGTGAGCATCATCGTGGCCTGCCCCTGAGCTGACCTTCCCACGCAGTTCAGTAGCCCGATGCAGACCTTCGCCGGGACAAGAGGCTCGGGGCTTCAACCGAGAGCCTGACCCTTCTTAGCCTTGGCGAGGTGCGCCGCGCCAAGCTTGTCACGTTCCTCTATGAAGCGCCCTTCAATAGTCTCCGTTGCGGGACGTGGGGTGCTCAGAGTCAAGGCTGTCGAAGAGGCGGCTACGAAGTGGAGACGATATTTTCGGCAATTCGACCGGACCGACACCGAGAACATCAACCAGCCGCGCAACGACATCTATGCTGGCGGCGTAGACGCGGCGCCACAACGAAGCGCGTCGTCCGCATCCCTCTACACGCCGCCGAAAGAAGAGAGACGAATGAAGTCTGCCTCAACTGGCTCATTCCTCCTTGGCAAAACCTGATTTTATCAAGATCAAATATTTCCGCAACAATCCCCGGATAACCGTCACAGATGCTGGAAGAGCAAGTCTGTAACGCGTTCGGCGGAGCGAGGCTTAAGTCTCCTGCCGGAAGGCACAGTCATATCAACATTGGCAAGACAGCATGTGGCGAGGGAGCGCAAATGATACGCTTTTGGCTGAGAGAGATCTCCGAAGTGCTTCACGATGCCATCAGGCTGTTGATGCTGATGCGAGCACCTTCCAGTAGGGACCAGCGTCAAAGGGGCCGGCCGCCGCACGATTTCGACAGGCGATGACCGGACGCGATCCATCCCTGAAGCCAAAGCCAACCTCCCAAACCGGAGACCCTCGCATGCGTATGGCAAATGCGGCCCTCGCCATCGGAGTACGCTCACGCCCGGCCGCCTTGAGCATATTTTCAGCCAGGTGGAAATTTTCGGTTCGAAAAAGAAGCATGTTCCGCGGCTCACTTGCTGTCGCAAGCGTGGCCTTGCACTCGCTGGCGTTTTCGCCCGACGCGGCATTTGCCATCGAGAGCGACGCGGTGGACACCGCGATTGTCTTCGCCGTAGACAGGTCCTCCTCTATCGGCCCCGATAAGGCTCACTTGCAGCTCAACGGTCATGTCGAGGCGCTACGATCCGCCGAAGTCGCCACAGCCATTGCAGGTGGTCCGATCGGATGCGTCGCGATCTCCTATTTCGAATGGTCGAGCGTTGGGAAGCTGGACGTCATCCTTCCCTGGACGAGACTATGCGGGGCCGAAGACGCCAGCAATGCGGCGGGCCTGATCCTTGAACGTGGAAGCGACGGCAGCGAGCGAAGGGGGCGCGGCAAAACCTCGCTTTCATTCGCCCTGGACGCTGGCAGATCGCTGCTCGACAGCTACCCCGGCCACGCGGGGCGCAAGGTCATCGACGTTTCCACGAACGGCACCAACAATGACGGGCTACCGCTCATCGACAGCCGGGCGCGAGCATTCGAAGTCGGCTACATCGTCAACGGCATTGCGGTCTCGCGGGACGACCCCGGAATAACCGATGACCTGCCGGGATATCTGGAAAACAATGTCATCACGGGGGCGGGAGCCTTTGTGATCGCGCCGAGCAAGCCGGAAGAATATGCAATGGCGCTTCGGCGCAAGCTTGTTCTGGAAATCGGCGGTGCCACAAGTGCGCAATTTGCCAGCAACATCACGCGACAACTGTCACGATAAGGTGCCCGCTCGGCCATCCGCTTCCAAATCCATGGAGGAGCAGTTGCCCTGTTTCGCTATTTTACGACATGCGACCATGCGGTGCTCTCGTGGCAAATGGTAGTGCTCGTCAGCGGATCGAGAGCCGCATGCGGGATCCCGGCATGCTCTACAATTTGGGCAATTCACTGGGCTTCATCGTCGGGCTCGGCGTCGCACTCGCAGCGGATGTTTCCCGCGATGACGGGGCCAGCCTGTGGGGCCGCGGCATTGTCCATGTTGTAGGCAGTCCGGCAGCTGCAGCGTTAACCGGCGCCACGCTCGTGTTTTTCTGGGGCGGCCTCCTCTACACCAAGGCCTGGTCAAACGGCGCGCCACCCGATCCCAAGCTCAATCGACAAGGCGATGTGCTTTCTGGCATCGGCGCAATCCTTCTCGGGATTGGATTGGTCATCATGGGCAATCCCTGGCTTGCCGCTTCGGCTGGTTTACTGCACGCAGCGGGGAAATTCGGCAGTGCCTTGGGTGGCATGCGCGTTGCCGATTTCTGCAAGGATCTGGTCCTGGTTAGCCGTGTGCCAGCGGTCCTTGTGGGCGGGGCTGCGCTCTGGCGCGAGCTTGCGCTGCTGGAAAACATGCAGGAACTGCTGTTGTCTCTGAGCTTCATGACTTGTTGCCTGATATGGGCCGCGGCCGATTGGATGCTGCTGTCACCCGACGGGTGGGTCAAACCGGTAGTTGTACGTATTGCCAGAAGAGAACCGAGAGCTTGATCGAAAAGGAAGAAGACCTCGATGGCGAGCAAAGACCGAAATGGTCGGTGTAGCAGGACATCGATAGATGTTGAGCTTGGATCTTTCAGAAACGAAGCCCGCCACTGATTATAACGGACTCCAAACAATTTGCATCATATAAGGTACGTCGAATTATTTGCAGCACATGACGGATATGACGAGCTCTCTATATACTAAGTGGTCGTCCCAAAACTCTACATGGCACACATTGAGCGCAATGAAGTGACCCCGTCTAAGAAACGTCATTTTTGGTATGTGAGGCGCACCTCATTTCTGCTCGATTCCACATTTGCTTTGCGGTAGACATCCACTAGGCAACTCTTTCTTGGTGCCATCAAATGGTGGGTGTTAATTACCAAAACCTGACGTTCGCGCTAGACTATTCATATGCACATGGCGACGACGGCAAAATGATAAAGTTCACGCGAGCAGAACGACTGTTGCTCGCGGATCTGATCGCCCATGCAGGAATGCTGCGAAGTCGTGAACAACTGCTGGACGCTGTTTCACAGGTCGGATCCGACTCTTCAGACCGCAATGTGGATTTCTTCATAAATCGACTTAGAAGCAAGATACGGGACTCGGCCAAGAATCCGAAATTCATCGGCACTCGGTATGGCGAAGGATACGTTTGGGTTGGGGCCCATTCCGTGCAGACAGGTCCGCTGGCGGAATGCTTCGTCGTTGTAGGCCCCATTGTCACAATCGGGCAGGAGAGCGCTGACAGCAGCGCCATCGAGTTTGCCGAAGGAGTAGCGCAGGCCCTCAGGAAGCAACTACCCGTCGGGCGCGTCGTGTCCGTCAGACCCGATGAAGCCGAAGGTTTCACTTTTCGGATAAATCTGACGTTCATCGTATCTGGTGGCAGGAGGGAATGTGTTTCTTGTCTCCAAAGCAAGGAGAACACAAAGGTCATCCTTGCGCGGCGCGATAGCTGCCACGACATCGACGTCAACTCCTTGGCCGAAAGTCACCTTTCTGCACTTTGGCAATTCCAGGTCGACCGATCAGGCCCAGGCGCCTCAGATGCGGCGCCCCTGGCTGTTAGAATGGTCGAGGCTGGCGAGTTGTTTGCCGACGACAGCCCAGCCGGATTGTCCAGCGAAATAGCCAAACTGAAGGGAGAGGCTTTCCCGTCTTCTTCTATCTGGCGCAAGAATGATGTGCGGTTGCGCCAGTCAATTCGTAATGGGAATGCAACCCCCCTCACGCGACTGATGCTGGCGGCCAACATTTATACCGGCTACATCATCGATGGTTGGCGCTTTCTGGCCAACGAGGATCCCCGCGAACGGGACCAAGCTGATATGGAGAGCCTCATACTTGAGGTTCTTCCCGACCTTCTGGATGATCCTGAGAACGCGCTGTCGGCGGCACATGTTCTCAGTTTTATGGGTCCGACTCACCAAGTGCTTGCGTTGGAAATCGCCGAGGAGGCGTTTGCCAGATCGACGGCGCTGGCCGACGCTCTCTCGATACTTGGGCGTTTGCGCGGCTTCGCGGGCGATTTCGATGGCGCGCTTGAATTGCTTCATCGCGCGCGGCCCTTGTGTAAGCCCGGCTCCATGTTTGACCGCTACATTACTTCATGCATCTGCCAAAATCTGCTGGCTTCGGGCAATTTCGAGGCGAAGGACCGCGAACTTGAATCACTGACCAAAAGCCCGATAAGCAAAGGGCCATACAGGCTTTTATATGCTAATCCAAACGAGGCTGTGCCGTCTTTGCCCGTTCGCATTCACCTTGCACTTACCCCGCGAAAATATGCCCGCGCAGCGGTGCTCTGGAGCTACTACATATCCGCGCGCCTTTTTCGCCCCCGCGAAGCGAAGGAAAACGTGATTGTAGGCCTGGCCCGCCATATGCGCCGCCGCTTTGGCGACGAGATCATTCCAGATGAAGTTAGCGCAGCAATACCTGCGACAATGGGTGATGTCGCCCGGCCCGCGTCCGAAAGAATATCTTCTTATGTCTGACTGCTAGTAAGTGCTTTCGTTCGCCGGCCGCACGTAGAGCTATTGAGCTTGGTTGACCGGCGTAATCTCGCCCCAGCTTCCTCCTCGGGGCGGTAGCCGGGCACGACAGCGGCGATGCCTTCACCGACGACGTCCTGACTGGTTAAAGATACCGCTGTGAGTGTTCCAGCGCATCACCTGTCACGATGCTAACTGCATAACCAAGGCAAGAACATTTGACAAACCCGCTGAATAGCGGCGCTTAATGGTGGAGCTAGGTAGTCGACGAGGCTGCGTTGCACCGCCGGCATAATCCGGTAGCTTTCAGCCATTTGGTAGACCAGTCGGCCGCCCGTAAGAATATGAGGGGATTTTGCCGTGACTCGAGAACAGATGATCGCCCATATCCGTGAAGCCAATGATGTTGCCCGCGCCACCGCTGCCCATGGTCATCATCCATTTGGTGCGGTGCTGGTCGGGCCTGACGATGAGGTTCTCATGCGCCAAGGCAACATCGATACGGTGCATCATGCGGAGAACGAACTTGCGCGGCGAGCGGCGGCGGCCTATTCGCCAGAATTTCTCTGGACCTGCACGTTGGTATCAACCGGGGAGCCCTGCGCGATGTGCACAGGCACACTCTACTGGGCGAATATAGGCCGGCTTGTCTACGGCTATGAGGAGACCAAACTCCTCGCACTTACTGGCGACCATCCCGAAAACCCCACGATGAGCCTTCCCTCCCGCACGGTGCTTGCCTCCGGCCAGAAGGAGATCGAAGTACTCGGTCCCTTCCCCGAGATCGAGGACGAGCTGCTTGCGCCTCACCGCGATTTCTGGAAGCGCTGACACGATGGCCGTCACTCCGGCGGAGACGCCGCAGCGAGTACCCGGAGTGTTCGTCTCGCGACGAATGTTCGTTCGGCTTCTCGATCGGTCATCCTGGTCAATCGACAGGTCTAGCGATTAGGACTGGTCTAGTTCGCCTGCGAAAGTCTCAAAAAGTTGCCGCCGCCTCGCCCGTGCGGATGATGCGCGCATCGACTTCCTGCAGGCGCCGGGCGGGTCCGGCATTGCTCGGCTGAATGGCAATAGCCTCGACAAGCATGTCGCGCGCGGTGGCCAACTCGCCGTCGCGTATGTGTCGATTGGCCCGGTGGTAGAGGTAGTTGACCCGCTGTACAGGCGAGAACTCTTTGAAGAACCGCTCGCAAAGCCTGTCGGCCCAAGCGGGATGACGCGCAATCGCGGTGAGCGCGGTCTGATAGGGCCGCATGGGTGCGTCGACCCGGACCGCGCGGGCGAGCGAGCGCAGGCCAGGCACATTGTCCGCCCGGCAGGTTTCGATAAGGGCCAGCCCGCGCGCCGTCCCGGCGAAGGCCCGGACAGTGCCGTGGCCGGTCATGTGCACTGGGACGAGCCGCGTCCGCTCTTGCAACGCCGCGATCCGCGCCGCGTGCTTGCGATCGACGACATGGAACGGATCATGGAAGATATAAGCACGGCCAGCCGCATGCTCGGGCGCGATCGCCATGTCTTGATGAAGCGAGGCCGCGAAGTGAGGGGTGAAACGGCCGTCGAAGGGGACCGCACTGGGATCGATGGAGATCTGCGGACAGAAGGCGATCGCGACATCGGCATCCAAGAGCCGGCGATAGCGGAGCGTCGCGTAGCCACCCTGGGAGTGGCCGTAGAGGATGCGTTCGGTTGCCTGCCGCAGGATCGGCGCTGCCACGACGCTGGCCTTCGCCATGCTCGGCGCCGGGAACCAGTTGGGGCGCCGGCTGATGAAGCCGAGAGCGGTGATGTCCGCCTTCTCGCAAAACCGCTGCCCCCAGAATCGGCTGCCGTTTGCCCGCATCTCCATTTCGTTGAAGGTCACGAGAACATAGGGCGACGATCCCGCCCTATGAAAGACCTCTAGATTTTCGTCTGAATAGATGAGCAAGTCCAGTTCCCGCATGTTGGAAATACTCTGGCAATACGGATCGCCGCTCCATTGTATTTGCACCTGCGCAAAGCTTGCCCGCTCAAGGCATTACTGACCGCGGCACTTCGGCTACGGCCGGTGCAACTGCAAGTGCTCCCGCAGGGCTCAACCGGCCGCAACGCCATAGGCTGTATGATTTCTCGGTGTCCCAATCGTAGTAGTAGGCTGCCGTCAGCCGCCCTTCGTCCATCAACTGCTGGAAGACTGTGCGCACGGCCCGCACAGCATCTTCCCGCTTCCGGTCGTCGACGGGGCAGTCGCGCGCGGTATTCGCGATCCCCCATTCCGTCACCCAGCAGGGTCGGCCATCATTGTCGGTGCGGCAAAAGTCGAGGATGCGCTTCACCTGCTCCGCAAGCGCCTGTGCTGGTTTCTGTCCCGGATAGACGTGAATACCGTAGGCATCGACAAGGCTGTCGATGCCTCGCTTGCGCAGCAGCGCGATGACTTCGTGCGGATCGAGCCGCTCCATGCCTCGCTTGTCAGCCCAGTCCGCACTCAGGTCGGACAGGCCGGCCGAAACGACGCCAGCGTCGCTGCTGTGAACGGTACGCCGTACCTCTTCGCGGGTGATCTTCACGGCCTCCAGATACTTGTCGAGCCCCTTCTCGAAGGCCGCCCTGCCCGCCAAGTCAGCGATGCTGCGTGGGGTCTGTTCGCCGGGACGACGATAGACAAGGAGATCGCCATTGTAGGCGCTGAAATTGATCTCGTTTCCGGGCTCGATCGCGTCCAGCCGAATGCCCAGGGCATCGATGCGGCCGAGTGCGTCGCGCAACCCCTTGCGGTACCTGTCGAGATCGAGTTCCGAGAGCCGGTGGACATCCCAGATTCGGCCGAAGCCGGCCCGGGGACGAGCCGTCTCAGGATAGTAGCTCTTGTTGGTAAGCTGGATCTCGAGAAGGATCCGTATGCCCAGGTGACTTGCGATCCCAAGGGCCTCGATGCTCTTGTCGACTGGCCGCGAAAGCGAAAGACGTGCATGCGTGATGCGGTTCGCCGCCATCTCCCCGAGCACCCTTTCCTGGTCGCTTCGCCGCAGCCAGGCGAGGTTCAGGCGGTTGATCCCGATGCGGGCACCTTGCGTCTCGCCTGCATCGGCAGCCGGCACTGGGGTGATACCCCAGACAGCCAGCAGCATGCCAAACAGAAGTCTGGCTGCCGCAGTCCCCTTGATACTAAAACTAGAGACCCACATGGCCGAGTGCGCTGCGGAAATTGGCTTCGCAGGCCGAGTACCGATCGGTTACAGCCTGCGTGTCGATCTTGGAAAGGAAGTTGGCGAGGTAGGCCTTCTTGTCGGCCTCGCGGTTCCACGTCGCCGCCTCCATGTAAGGGAAGCCGACAAATTCCAGCATCTCGCGCATGCGGTCGTCTACTGCGATCATAAGCGCCGGCACGCCGGCCTGCATGCCGATGATGCAGCCATGGAACCGGCGGCCGAAGCAGAGTTCGCGGGTGGCGATCCAGTTTCGCCACTGGTTGGTGTCGAAAAAGACCACGAGCTCATGATCCCTCTGCCACTTTTCGGAATGCTTGTATGAGGTCGCCCCGGTAATGCGGCCGCTGGCCTTGTCATAGACGGGCGCATGGTCGTCGCCAGCCAAGGACAGATTATAGGCGATCACCTCGTCCTGTATGACGTAGCTTGCGACACTTGTCGGCTTCAGCAGCGCGTGCGCATCGACGATCGTATCGGCCACGCTGCCTAGATAGCCGCCGAAGGCGATTTTCTGCGCGTTCGCCAGATCAGGATCCGCGAGTGCCGCGAGCGATCGCTTCATCCCCGCAGGGTTGAAATAGAGCGACGGACAACCGGTCGGTTTCACAAACTTCATGCCCTGTTCCCTCAAGAACTCAGCAGTGAAATAGCCGCGGGTGAGGAAGAAGCTCTCCTTGCGCTTGAGGACATCGAGGAACTTGATGGTGCCGGCGGGCAGGTTCTCCTTGAGGCCTTCCTTGCGCTGGATGCCGATACCCATAACCACGACCGGCATCTTCAACTTCTCGAACACTTCCGCTTCCAGATCGGCGGAATATCCAGGCCGCAAAAGGTTGGCCGAGGCGAAGACGCAGATGTCGAACTCCTGGTTCAGGCGCTCGTAGGCTTCCGCGGAATCACAGCTGCGGGCGAGGTGCCAGAACGGCACGTAGGTGACGTCATGCGCCTTCAGGCTGTAGGCCGCGCCCTCCCCGATCAGATAGTTGCCAGTGTTGGCTATCTTCCTGACCTGCTCGATCAGCTCCGCCTTGGTGCGGATATCGTCGAAATAGGGCCTGTGGCGAACCTCCGCTCCGGACACGCTCGCCACGGTTCGCTGCAGATATGATGGGATGCCCGTAAGCAGGATGCGCATGATGTTCCCTGAAATTGTGCCTGAGACTTTGGGGCGGCGAGCGGCTAATGCCCGATGCCGATCTCGCGCAGCGCCGTGCGGAAGTTGCGCTCGCGGTCGGAGTAGCGGTCGACCAGTTCGGACGCGTTGAGGCCGGCCAGATGACCGGCGACGAACTCCGCCCGGTTCTCGGCCTTGTCAAGATCGGTCGCGTCGATGGCCGGCAAGCCGGTGAAGCCCAGCATCTCGCGCATGCGATCGTCCACCGCCACCATGAGGCTCGGCACTCCCGCCTGCATGGCAATGATCGAGCCGTGGAAACGCCGCCCAAAATTGAAGTCCATCGACGAGGCCCAGGCGCGCCATTGGTTGGTGTCGAAGAAAGTGCGCACTTCGAATGGACGCTTGAGCCGCTCGGTGCCTGGATAGGCGATATCGCCGATCATCATTCCGGAGGCTGTGTCGTAGACGCGCCCTTCGGCATTCGGCTCCACCTTCATGTCAAAGTGCAGGAACTCGTCCTGGACGACATATTGGGGAACCGATTCCTGCGGCTCCAGCGCGTTGGCGTCGACGATTGCGTCGTGATTGGCGCCGAGGTAGCCCGAGAAAATGGTCCGCGCCTTGCCAATCTGCACGCCAGGCAGCTTCTTCAGCGCCCGGCGCATGTTGTCCGGCATGAAATAGACGGACGGACAGCCGGTCGGCCGGACATTGGAGAAGCCCTGGTCCTTTAGGAAACCGGTGGTTTCATGACCGCGCGTCAGGAAATAGTGCTCCCGCTCCTTGAGAATGCTCAAGAGCCGCTTCGTGCCCTCCGGCAGTGCGTTTTCGAGATCCTTGCGGTTCTGCTGGCCGATGCCAAGCATGACGATCGGCATCTTGAGCTTGCTCAGCACTTCCGCTTCGGCATCGGCTGAGAGCCCCTTGCGCAATAGGTTTGCGCAGGTGAAGACGCAGATGTCGAAGTTGGAATTGAACTGCTCGAACCCATCCCCGTTTTGGCTGCAATTATAAAGATGCCAAAAGGGCACCTGCTTGGCATGCGGTGCGAGCGCACGCAAAGCGCCCTCGCCGATCAGATAGTTGCCGGTGTTACTGATGTTTCGCAGTTCCTGGAGGAACTCGTCCTTCGACTCCGGTTGCTTCTGCCGTTCCGAATAGGAGACGGCCAATCCGTTGGCACCGTTTGCGAGGCGCGAATAGTGGCCAGGAATGCCCGTCACGAGGATCCTTGGACGCATACAACTAGACCTTTCTGCTTGATAGAATTGGTGGAAGCCGTTCAGCCCGCCACCGCGACCTCTGTGTCGGCCGTCTCGGGCCGGCGCATGACAGCTGCACGCGACAGCGATGAATTGTTTACCGCGCCATCGCACCAGCTGAGGAATTCCGAAAACGAGCTTGTCCACGACCGTCGTGCCGCCGAGTCGAGGCAGCCTTCCATGAGCGGAGCGAGCTTGCGGCGATCACGAGCGACCTCTTCGATGACCCCTGCCATCTGCCGCACCACCTGGGAGTCGACATCGGCATCAATGAGGATGCCGTCTTCGCCATCGGTGATAAGTTCGCCCACGGCGCCGACGGCGGTTGCGATGGGAACGCAGCCGAGCTGCTGCGCTTCTGCGATCATCAAGGGAGCGCCTTCCCAGCGCGAAGGCATGACGAGCACGTCGGCCCAGCCCAGCGCCTTGATCAGTTCCTTGCTGGCGAAGACCGGGGGGTGCACGTCGACGCCGAGGTCCTTCAGCAGTTCCGTCCAGGAAACGGTGGAATCAGCGAGAATCTCGCCTCCGATCGCCCGTGTGTCGACGGGAACCCGCGTGGCGTGCAGCTCCGCGATCGTCGCGGCCAGGCGGTCGATGCCCTTCTGCTGGTCGAACCGTCCCATATAGAGGAGCCGCAGCCGATCGTCCTTCCGCTCCCCCCTCCTTGCCGACACCACCTCGGCAAACGCCTTGGGCGGCACCGAAAAACTCGCGCCGTTGGCCACGGCGAAGACCTTTTCGAGGGGGACACCGAAACTGCGAAGGTAGATCTTTAGCTGCTCCGAGCACGTCAGGAACGCGTCGTAGCAATGCTCGTGGGCGATTGCCGCGAAGGGCTGGCCGGCCGGCCGTTTGAACGAGGTGTTGTCGACGACGTGAAGATAGCAGGCCGTACGCGTTCCTTCCGAGCGCAGCCGTGCAATCAACGGGTGGACCGACATCACATGGTTGTTGATGACCAGGTCGAAACCCGAGAGCTGCCCCTTCAGAGCGCCCCAGTCGACCTCGTGGTGATCGGCGATGAAGTCCTGGCCGAGGAACTGGCCCGAGCCTCCCCATGCCGGAATGCCCTCGTTCCAGAAATGGATATGATCGAAGCTCGCGTCGAACTCATCGATGACGTCCATGCGCAGGGTGCCGAGCACGAAGAGATGGGTTTCGTAACCGGCCCTCTTCAGCTCGCGCGCGGCCGCATAGACCACCTTCTCGGCACCGCCGAACGACGCATTGGGCACAAGCAGCGCAGCCGTGCGCTTGCCGTCGCTGTGGCCAAGCGGCAGGACGGGCGAACCGCCGATCTCTTTGCGCAGTGATTTGTACAGATCCGCAAAAGGCACAAGCCGTGCTGGCCGCCATGTCCAGCGTGCGCCCGCGGTCTGGCGCAGCGGGCTCGTGGCAATGGCGTTGACGCAATTTATCATCACCTGCTGGGGGGTGATCTGCGACCGCCGCGGCCGACTCCTCGGGAACGGGAACCGCACCTTCAGGATGGCCGAAGTGGGCCAGACCTGCTGGTTGCCGATCGAGGCGAACCAGTCCAGTGCGCTGTTTTGGATCACATCGCGAACTAGCGACGTAGGAATGAAGATGAGGTCGGCAGACGCGGCCTGCGAGGCCCCCGACTCCAGGATCACCGGTTCGATCTTGCGCTGCGTCGCATCGTTGCCGAGTTGGACGAAGACGATGTTCGCCTTCTCGCTCAGGCGCTCCAGGTGGCAAAGCACGTTGGGCAGCATGCGCGACCGTCGCAACAGGTCAAGCGTCGCGCCGCTGCCTGCGATCAGGAAAGGCGGGAAGTGGACATTGTCAGGCTCGCCGATGCTCGCCCAGAAATCCGGGATGATGTCGTCGAGGCGAAGCATCCTCGGCGCCTTGGTGGGATCGGTGAAGAACGAGATAGCGGCGTCTTCGGTCCGCGCGAAGAGATAGCGCGGGCATTCGTCATGCTCGAACTCGACAAGCATTGGACGCTGGAACAATGCCTTGTGGCGCTTCCTGAGGAAGCTGACCGAAGTGGCACGCTCGCGATTGGCTTCCTTGAAGCGGCTTTCCGCCCGCAGCCGATATTCGAAGGTGGTGTCGTGCGAGGGGACGCCGACGAAGCCGTGCTCGATGCAGGAAAGCCAGAACTCCCAGTCCTCGAATCCGTTCTGCCGGTCGTCGTTGAAGCGTACGCCGGCCAGGAAGACGTCGATGGAGATCATCGAGCCAGTGTCACAGATGTTGTCGGTGATGCAGTGGACAAGCCGCGAATAGCGGTTGCCGTAGTGCGCGCGCCAATTCACCGAAAAGGTATCGATATTGGTGTAGACCCAGCCGCAGCCGCTCGAGAGAAGTTGCTCGTATAGGGTTTCGATCGTACCCGGCAGAACCCTGTTGTCGGCATCGAGCAAATAGAGCGCCTTGGCCTGCGGCAGGTTTTCCAGCACGTAGTCGATCGCGCGATTGCGCGCCCCGCCCGGTCCGGCATTGGGGCCGAACACCACATGTATTTGAGGATGGCTGGCGGCATAAAGCAGCAGCAGGTCGAAAGCCTCGTGCCGTGGATCGCCGTCGACGGACACGACAATGGCGATCCTGCAATTGGAAGCCGTCGAAGCCAGGACGGATTCCAGCGCTTCCAGCGCAAGTGCGGCATGGCCGTAAAGCGGCATCGCCACGGCAATCAAATCGTGCTTACCGGCGGACATTGATCGCCTCCCCCGACTGCTTGACCAGTCGGAAGCCCGACACCTTGAGCCAGGAGAAATCGACTGAACCGGTGACGGCACGGCTCAGGATCATGAGATCCATGTGCGCGCGCACCGGCTCGTCCATGTGCATGTTGATGTTGATCGACTGATTGGGGCCGACCTCGCGCCAGCCGCTGAAGAAGGCCGACGGGTTTGCCGAGCCCGTACGCACCAACTCCGCCACTTCGGATCGTGCGTTGGCATTTGCCGGGGCAAGCAGGAAACTGACGGCCGCCGGAGCCCCTTCCGGATGGTCGATCACCGCGGTCGCCGAGAACGAAATGGTTCCAGGCTCGACTGCGCGGCTGACGGCGCCTGCGGATATTCCGCTCGGCAGCGGATGACACACCACCGCGTGCTCGTGCTCGAGGAAGCGGACGGTCTGGAATTCGGGGACAACCGGCGAGACCGAAACATCGACGATTCGGCTCAGCAGGTCCGGCGCTAGACGGTAATCTTCGATGAACTGGCCGTCCAGCAGGTAGGTCGGCGCGATCATGTTAGGCATACGGGCTGGCTTGACGCCGGGCAGTCCCGTGAACACGCGGAATGCCAGCGGCCTGAAATCGAGGTCGGGATGCGAGGCGTCCGACCGCGCGGTGTAGCGCTCGCTGGCAATCGGGAAGCCAAGGGACAGCCCGACAGCCTCGTGGCCCGTGGTCGACACTCGCAGCCGCAATGTCTTCGCCCCAAGCCCGCAAGCCCGCGGCAGCGAGAAGAAATTCCAGTTCGCGACGAGCTTTGAAGCGGGAACGCTCCACTCGGCCACGCCCTCGCGGCTCTCGACATAGCTCAGCGTGACGACCAGCTCGACGCCGTCCCTAGGCACTGAATGGAGATGAAGAGCGATGCCGGCCACGCCCTGGCTGGAAACGGGAAGAAGCTGCTCGACATAGGAACTCGACAACAACTGGCCGATACCTTCGTCCTTCGGGTCGACATATGGATCATGCGCAAAGACTTCCGCCACCGGCTCCCAGTTGCGCGCCTGAAATGCATCTTCGAGCGCGCGGTAATTCTCGAACAGCACTTCGCGCTCCCGGCGAAGCATGGCGAGTTCCGAAGACATCGAGGCGGTGAACCGCGACAGCCGCCCCAACCCGCCTTCGGCCAACGCAACAATGAGCGCGCACATCTCGGCCCCGTTTCGGGCATCGAGCCGTTGGACGGGAACTTCCGGCACCGTGGCAAGTCGCCTGAATGAGACAAGCGCATCCCTCAGGTCAGCTTCGGCTTCTTCCGAAAAAGCTATGGCGATGAGAGGAAAGGCGTTCTTGAGGATCGGTTGCGAACGTATGCCGTCGTCAAGAAAGACGACCAGATGTTCAATTCCAGCCTTTTGAAGATTCGCCCGGTCCAAATCTGACGCGACAATCAGCTTTATACTCGTCGTCGATTGCTTCCGGCCAGAAGACATCAACATTTGCACACATCACCCTCAATAACAATGATATAGTTCGAAATCTGAATTCAATCAGACGTCGAAAATCATTAGCAATCATTATGGGAGACACGTAGCAACAATTGCAGCTACCGACAATAATGAAAATCAGGAATTTACTTGAAAGTATACTTCAAAACTTGAAGTAATAATTACGCAATCTGCCATCTCAGCAATGGAAAGGAAGTTTATTCCGTCATTTTCGAAACCAGAGCAACCTGGCTCGCGACACATTCATCCAGCCGGAAGCGCTGTTCGATCGTCCGGCGCGCGGCGATCCTGAGGTCAGCGAAGCTGTCCGGGCTCTTCAGGACTTCGAGGATCGTCTCGGCCAGAGCGTCCGCGTCGAAGAACGGCACCAGAATACCGTTGCGGCCCGGGCTGATGACCTCGCGGACAGGCGCGGTATCGGAGCCGATGATAAGAGCACCGCAGGCCATCGCCTCCAGAACCGACCATGAAAGGACAAACGGGTAGGTCAGGTACAGATGGGCCACCGAAATCTGGAAGAGCTGGCGCAAGACCGCATGCGGAACCGGGCCGGGGAAAATCACCCGGTCTTTTGGAAGATCCAGCGAAGCGAGAAGGTGCTCCTTCCACGATACCCCGCCGGGGGCCGGTGTGCCGTAACTCACGCCGTTGCCGCCCACGAAGACGAACAAGGCATCGGGGTGTTTGCGGATGGCCTTGGACGCAGCCTCCAGCGCCTGGGGAAATCCGCGGTAGGGCTCAAGGTCGCGTGCTACAAAAGTGATGGTGGGAGGATTGCCAGCCTTGAGCACGCGTCCGTCCGGAAGCTTCAGGGAAGCGTTCGGATCAGGACGGAGGCGGTGCGTATCTATCCCCTCGTGGCACACCGTGATGCGCTCCCGCGCATCCGCCGGATAAAGGCTCCTCTGCCACTGGGTTGGACTTATGCCGCCCTCGAGCGCCTCGAGCGAAATGAGCTGCGCCATGTTGCGAAGCCTGATCCGCTTTCGCGTCTCAAGGTCGGGCTGGCTGTCCGGGGCAAATCCGACATCCGCACCATCTGCCCGATAGAAAAACTCGCAGTAGCCGAGCGCCGGGACATGCGGCAGCACGTCCTTCACGAACATCATGCTTCCCCAGCCGATGTGGCCGATGACGATGTCAGGACTTTGGCCCTGGCGCGCCATCGCGTCGAACGTCTCAGCGACGCGATGGCCGATCCGGGCATGGTGATCGGGTATGCCGAGATGGCGGGCCATCTGCGGATGGGCCCGCGGACCCGGCTCCGACCGGTGCCGCACAACGCGCACCGACGGGATTCGCTGGTCCACGGCCTCCGTTACCAGGCTCACCTCGTTCCCCGCCTGCGCCAGATGGGTGGCCAGGGCGGCGAACTGGCCGAAACCGCGCCGATGCACGAAAGCTACATGCATGACGCTCAGCCAGCCCGCGACAAGGAACCGCCCTTCAGCCGCAACTCAAACGCCGTAGCGCGCGGCATTGGCCCACACCAGCTCGAGCCGGTGCAGCGCCTGGAAGGCGGTTGCGAGATCCCGCAGGTCCTTTTCCCCACAAAAGGCTCGCTCAAAGGCCTTCGCCGCATCCCGCAGGTCGGCACAGAGCTGCCTGCCCCTTTCCGTCAGCCTGATTCGGGCCGAGCGCTTGTCGCGCTGGGAGGTGACGCGATCGATGTAGTCGCCGTCTGTCAGCTGCTTCAGGTAGTACGAGATGTTCGAGCCGACATAGTTGCCGCGATCGAGCAGCTCGCCGACCGAAAGCTCGGTATCGCCAATGGCCAACAGAACCATCACCTGGGCCGGCCCGATGTCGTCGACACCCAGCCGCGTAAGCTCCGCGCTCACCAAGCCAGAGAAGCGCCGACTGGACCGATCGAGCAGACGAGCCAGGTCAAAACATGAGACCTGAGGAGCATCGCTATGCTGCTGCTCGCGGTGCAGCTGATCACGGCGTGGCTCGTCAGGGGCGACATGCAGTCTATCGCCCCCGTTCCGTAACAATACAGCGTCTTCCAGACCCGTGAACGGGTAGAGAAGTCCTTGCGTCATCCACCTCTCCTATTTTTGTAATTTACTTCAAAAATTGAAGTAAAATTGCACAATGCCCCGCCCCATATCCCTACCCTTGAGAGTGTTATATTTATTGTGTCACACTGACGACAGCGATATTGCAATATGTTCTGCATGAGATGCAGATACCACCCTCAAATCACTAAACACGTAAGCCCCAGGCCAAATCGCCCATGTTCGATACTGTTCGAAAAAAACCGGTTGGCAAGAGCCAAAATGGGGCAGTTGCCGCCCAAAACGGGACACTCAATCCGAGGTTGCTCGTTTTGCAGGCAAGGCGTGTGTTTGGCGTGACGCTCCTTTATGCAGCCTTGCTGAGCGCCTGCATCAACCTGCTTCAGCTGACGATGCCCCTGTTCATGCTGCAGGTACACGACCGGGTGCTAAACAGCCAGAGCATCGATTCCCTCGTCATGCTGACGGTCCTGGCGGTTGGCGCCCTCGTGATCTACGGCGTGCTCGAATTCATCCGTGCCCTTTCGTTCCAGGCCATGGCCAGCGCGGTGACGCGATGGCTGAACCTGCCGCTGCTGACGGCCGCGGTTCAGGCCTCCGTCGATCAGGGCGTTTCCCGCGCGGCCCAGTCCCTGCGGGATCTGACGGAACTGCGCGGCTTCCTCACCTCGTCGGCCGTCAGCGCACCCCTTGATGCCGCCTGGTCGCCGATCTTTTTGGGCGCACTGTTTTTGCTACATCCCCTCTTCGGCGTGGTCGGCGCTATTTCGGTCGCGCTGCTCTTGGGCTGCGGGGTCATTACCGACCTGCTCACCCGTCAGCTCATGAAAGAGGCAAGCCAGACCAACACCGAGTCGGTGTCGAAAATCGCCGCATCTCTTCGTCACGCGGAGGCGATCGAGGCGATGGGCATGCTGCCCGCGCTGGCGCGGCGGTGGCGAGGCGCACAGATCCACGCGCTGGAAGCGCTTGAAAGCGGCGGCAGCAGAAGCAGGGCGATGTCGGCAATCACCCGCGTGCTCCGCTACGTCATCCAGGTCGTGACGCTCGCAGTCGGCGCGCTGCTTGTGCTGAAACAGGAAGTCAGCCCCGGCGCGATGATGGCGGCAAGCATCCTTGTCGGTCGGCTGCTCGTGCCCTTCGATTCTATCATCGAGAACTGGCGGCAATGGGTCCTGGCGATTGCCGGCTGGCGCCGGATCGAGGCGAGCTTGAACGAGGACCTGGCGGTGCGCCAAGTCATGCCTACGCCGCAGCCACACGGCGACCTCGTCGTCGACAAGCTGGTCTATGCTGCGCCAGGCATGGATGTGCCGATCATCAAGGGCATTTCCTTTTCCCTTTCCCCCGGCGAAGTGCTGGGGTTAGTCGGCCCCTCCGCGGCCGGCAAATCGACCTTGGCGCGCTTGCTCGTCGGTGTCCTCAAGCCAACGTCGGGCGGCATCTTCCTCGACGGCAACAATGTCTACCTCTGGGAGCGCGGCTCCTTCGGCCGCGTGGTCGGCTATCTTCCGCAATCGGTTTCGCTGCTTGAAGGAACGATCAGGGACAACATCTCGCGTATGGAAGATGGCGACCCGCACAGGGTGCTTGAGGCCGCACGGTTGGCGGACGTCCACGACATGATCGGCCGCCTCCCCCTGGGCTACGACACGCCGGTCGGCGACGGCCGGCTGACGCTTTCGGGCGGACAGAAGCAGCGCATCGCACTCGCCCGCTGCCTTTATGACCGTCCCCGGCTGATCGTGCTGGACGAGCCGAACGCCAATCTCGATGCCGTTGGCGAGCGCGCCCTCATCCGTGCCATCGAAAAGGCCCGAGACGACGGCGCCATTGTCGTGATGATCGCCCACAGGCCGACAATCATGGAGGTCGCTGACAAGCTGCTCGTCCTGGAAAATGGACGCATTACCCAGTTTGGCGAGCGCACTGATGTGGTTGCCTCGATGACTTCAGCTCAATCGTCGCGCGAGGTAGTGGCATCATGATGCGCAAGTCGATACCGTCGTCACACACCGAGGTTCAGCCTGTCCGCAAGCCCGATGTGGCGCACCACCAGCCGCGGGCGCTGTTGCCCGTAAGCGCCATGGAGCTGGAGATGGCCGAGGGCAAAGCCCGTTCGCCGCTCCGGCGCCTTGTCATCGCTGGGCTCACGACAATCCTGGTGTCGTTCGGCGGATTTCTCGGCTGGGCGTTCTTCGCCGACCTCAGTAGCGCCTCGGTGGCCAGCGGCACGGTCGTCGTCGATTCGAAGCGCAAGACGGTCAGCCATTTCGAGGGTGGCGTGTTAAGCCGCGTAGTGGTGCAGGAAGGCGATCAGGTCACCGTCGGACAGGCCTTGATAAAGCTTGAGGACACGCGGGCCCGCGCCGATCTGCAAGGCTTGGAAAGCCGGCGCATTGGCCTAATTGCCAAGCTGGCGCGACTGAGGGCGGAGCGAGCCGGCACCGAGGCGGTAGGTTTCCCCGACGAGTTTGGCGCCAGCAGCGACGCTGCGGTCCAAGACGCCATGGCTGCTGAACGGGCATTCTTCGATAAACGCCGCGAGTCCAAGACAGGGCGCAACAGCATCCAGCAGACAACAATCGAGGAATATGGCGAGCGGTCGAAGTTCCTGACCATTCAGGTCGATGCCATCGACCGGCAGATCGACCTCATCAACGAACAGAGGTCGGCCATCGCGACCTTGGTGGACAAAGGCTTCGCCCAGCGCTCCAAGCTCATAGAGATTGATGCGCGGCTCAGTGAGCTTGCCGCCAAGCGCGGAGAGCTTGCCGGACAGCGAGCCCAGGCTGAAAAGGCCGAAGCAGGCGCCGGACTTGGGTTGACGGGAATCGAACGCGACTTTCAGTCGGAAATTGCCGGCGAAATCACCACGGCCCGGCTCGAACTCGCAGATGTCGAAGAGCGAATTGTCGGTGCCAAGGACGTGTTGCGCCGCCTCGAGATTCGCTCCCCCCAGGCAGGCATCGTCACCAACATCCGTGTGCGCACGCCGGGAAGTGCCGTGACCCCAGGCGAACCGCTGCTCGACATCGTGCCGGAAAGCGAGCCGTTGCTCATCGAAATGCATGTCAGCACGCGCGACATCGACAGTATCGCGGTCGGCTCGCAGGCGCAGATCCGGCTGACGGCCTACAATCAGCGCTCGCACCTGCCCGTGGCAGGCAAGGTCATCTATGTGGCCGCCGACCAGTCCGTCGATGAAAAATCGAACATGTCGTACTTCGTCGCCCGAGCCCAGGTCGACCCAAACTCGCTGGCCGCCGATATGCGCCTCTATCCCGGCATGCCGGCGGAAGTGCTCATCGTGCACAAGCCGCGCCGGGCGATCGACTACCTGGTTTCGCCAGTCACCGACAGCTTCAATCGCGCCTTCAGGGAAGACTGACCCCAACTCTGCCCGAGTTCCGCTCGGGGACGATGGCTAAGCCCCGCCCAGCCTATGGGCACTCCGGCGACCCGCATCTCCGGCCGGCGACGCCCACCTTCGGATACTGCTGGAATTTAGTTCGAATTTTGAAATGCATTGCGTAAAAACCAGAATTACAGTCGCTATATTGTTCTCGTACTTTCTGTTTTAATTGATGATATTTACTTAGCTTTAGCAATTTTTTATCAAAAAAAGTCACTTTATGCTTCCGTATGTGTTGCGAATATCTTCTGTGCGTCGCACAATGATCTGGCGTAATTCTCGGATCCCCCCGGCGATACACGCATTCAAAAGGCGAAGAGGAGTAGCAGATGGCCACATTGGAAGGCGGCGCATATGACGACGTCCTGTTTGGCTCTCGCTTTGACGACGTCATTCGCGCCCTTGGCGGCGATGACCTCGTCAAAGGAGGCAACGGGCATGACATCATCTACGGGCACGGCGGCGACGACGTACTGTTCGGCGACAATGGAAACGACACTCTGTTCGGCGGCGACGGAGCGGACATCCTCTATGGCGGAAACGGCAACGACATCCTGAACGGCGGTCCTGGCGACGACATGCTGTTCGGTGACAATGGCGACGACATCCTCCATGGCGGCGACGGCAATGACATCCTGATGGGCGGCAAGGGCAACGACTTCCTGTTCGGCGGTGCTGGAAACGACATCCTCAATGGCGGCAAGGGCGACGACATCATGGTCGGCGGCAAGGGCAACGACCTGTTCGTCTTCGATGGCGGCGGCGGCAACGACGTCATTCTCGACTTCACCCCCGGCGAGGACCTGCTGCAGATCTCGAAGCATATCAACGGCCTCGACATTTCCTCCCCCGACGACATGGCTTCGCGCATCACCCAGGTCGGCGGCAATGTCGTGATCGATCTCGGCCACGGCGACTCCCTGACGCTCGTCAACGTCGACGCAAAGGACATGCAGGCCAATCCGGACCACTATTTCACGGTCCATTGAGCCTGACACGGCGTGCCCTGAACTCCCCCTGCAGGGCACGCCGCCCCCTCTCCAACCGATCTAAAGGACCAACGCGTGACGTCCGACCATTCGAAGGTCGCCGGCGGCGGTTCCAGCTTGGCACAGGCCTTCCAGCTCTGCTCGGAGGTGGCTGTCGTGGCCTGGGACATCCCCCCGCAACTACCAGCCTTGGGCAAGCTCACCCTGGCGATGCAGTCCCAGCCGGTTCCGCTCGTCAGCATGACGCTTCCGCGGGCCGATGGCGCGCAGTGCGTGCTATGGGCAATGAAGCCCGGACACGAAGCGGAAGACGTCCAGATCACCGCGGCTGACGGAAGCGCGCTGCAGGCATTCACGCTCCAGCCGGCCGCACGGCTGCCGCTTTTCGACGTGGAGACCCTGCTGGGCAATCTCTCGCCGGAAGGCCGCGTCAAGTTCCTGAACAATCTCCTGACCGTTTGGCGCAGTGCGTTCCGGCTGTCCCACGACGAGCTCTTCGGCAGCGTCGTCGAGGATGCCGTCTTCACCCTTGTGCCGGCGCCGCGGCTTGCCAGTTCCGTCTGCCAGATCGCACCCCGACGCTATCTCATCGAGACCGACATGAACCCTGACCTGGGGGAGATCACTGGCATCTATGCCATCGGCGCTGGTTTGATTCTACGGCTGCCGTTGCAATTTGTCGTCGCCAACAGTTCTGAGCGAGGTTGGCAGCCTTGCCATTTCATTTTCGACACGCCACGACCTGCCCGGCCGCTCCACATCATGTTCCTGGGCAAAAGAGGCATCGCCGTCCGTAACCTGCCGAACTGCAATCCGCGCCACCCCGATTCTCAGAAATGGTGGGCGGAGCAGCGCGGCGGCACGGGGCTACGCGAGTTCGTCGTGCGTCAACTCTCAACATTGGTGGGCAGCGGCACGGCAACTGCAATCGACCTCCAGCAGCGGGCCCCGCTTCCAGCACGGCAGGTCACCGGGCCCCAGATGCATGCGGCTGTCGACCTCGCGCTTTCCTTGCCGGACGGCCTGCTCGCCGGCGGCTGGACCAACGACCAGACGTCCAACCTTGCCGGCATCGACTATCTCAAGGAGGACGGCACAGCCCTGCCCCTCGACGGCAACTGGTACCAATTCCCGGCCTGGAGCCGCGAACCGAAGACCAATGCAAAGACAGCAGTGACCGGCTTCATCGCCTGGCTTCCGCTAAACGAGCCGCTTGGCCCGCTGCTCCAGCCACGCTTTCAGTTGCGGCTCGCCTCCGGTGCAGTGAAACCGCTCGTACCGAAGCCGCAGCCCTTCGAGCCAGGAGCGCAGCGCAACCGTCTCCTGCGCGCCGTACCCCCGCAGCATGCCGTAGACAATGCGTTCCGGACCATTCTTGCCCCGGCCATCCAAAGTGTCGAACAGGCACTGGGCAAAACCATAAGCGTCGACCACACCAAGGACTATGGCCAGCCTCGAAAGGCGCCGCTCGTCTCGATCGTGGTGCCTCTCTATCGGGTCCTGGATTTCCTGCGCTTTCAACTGTCCGGCATGGCCACCGATCCTTGGCTGGCGGAGAATGCCGAGATCATCTTCGTTCTGGATTCCCCCGAGATCGAAGACGAGGCGAAACACATGCTGGGCGGGCTGCACATCCTGCACGACCTTCCGATGAAGCTCGTGGTGATGAACCGCAATGGCGGCTATGCCCGGGCCTGCAACGCCGGTGCGCGCTTTGCGCGCGGCGCGGTTCTGGTGATGCTCAACTCCGATGTCGTGCCGCGCGAACCGGGCTGGCTTCAGTTGCTGGTGCGACCACTTCTCGAACAGCGCAAACTCGGCGCCATCGGCCCGAAACTGATCTTCGAGGACGGCTCGCTGCAGCATGCCGGGCTCTATTTCGGCCGCGACCAGCACGGCATCTGGCTCAATCACCATTTCTACAAGGGGATGCCCGGACGCTATCCGCCGGCGCAGGGCGCCCGCAACGTTCCCGGCGTCACGGGCGCATGCCTTGTGACGCTCACGGAAACCTATGAGCGGGTCGACGGATACACAGAGGACTATGTCATCGGCGACTACGAAGACAGCGACCTCTGCCTCAAGATCCGACGGCTGGGCCTTGAGATCGCCTATGAACCCGCGGCCTGCCTCTATCATTTCGAGCGCCGTTCAATCAGCCGCAGCCAGGACTACACGCGCGGCGTCGCCAGCCAATACAATTCCTGGCTGCACACTGAGCGTTGGGAAGACGACATCGCCGCGCTGATGGCTGCCTATTCCGATGGCCCAGGCGCGCAGGGCATCTCCATCGACATCGAAGCGACAAAAAGGAACGCCGCATGAGCGAAGCCGTTCTCCGCCATGACGCCCAGCCGGCGGCAACGGTCCGGGTACATCGCGTCAGCTGGCTGACAGAAGCGGTCCTGAATAACCGCTTTCTGCCGCAGCCGGATGCGAGCAGCGTATTCGTCGGCGACGGCAATTTCCGCGCCGTCGGCGCGGAGTTTCTTGGCCATTTCATACGCCTGGGCGGCCTGCGGCCGGAGCATCGCGTGCTCGACATCGGCTGCGGCATCGGCCGCATGGCCGTTCCGCTGACGCAATATCTGGACACTGAGAAGGGACGCTACAGCGGGCTCGATCCGGTCGAGGGCGGCATCGCCTGGTGCCGTCGTTTCATCACCCCTGTTTATCCCAACTTCGCGTTCCAGCGTCTCGACATCGCGCACAAGCTCTACAACCCTCAGGGCAAGATCAGCGGCGAGGCACTGAAACTCCCCTACCCCGAACGGCAATTCGATTTCGTGATCATGACATCAGTCGTCACGCACCTGCCGCCCGACGAGGTTCTCGTTTACCTGCGCGAGGTCGCCAGGATGCTCAAGCCGGGCGGGCGCCTGTTCATGACCGCCTTCGTGGTCGACGGCATTGCTGCGGCGAACGCATCCGGCAGGCGCGATCCCAGACTTGGCTTCGTCCGCGAGGGCGACGGACCCTGCTGGCACGTTCCCGACATGCCGCCGCTTGCGGCCGTCGGTTTCGACGACGGCTTCCTGGACCAGGCGCTGGAAAAGGCCGGGCTTGTGGTCACCATGAAATCCCTCGGCCATTGGCGCGGTCAGGACGCCGGCCACTACCAGGACCTCTATGTCGCCGAATGCCGAGGAGCCCAGCGGTAAGCATGCGCATCCTTATAGCGGCGCACAACCATCCGGCCCTCCACCCCGGCGGCACCGAGATCTTCGCGCACGACCTTTTCCGCGCCTACCAGCGCGCTGGCCACGAAGCACTTTTCCTCGGTGCGACGAATCAGGTCCATCGCCAGATCCGGCCCGGCACAAGCTTCCAGGGGCTCGGCAATGCGGCGGACGAAGTACTGTTGTGGTCGGGCCATTTCGACCGCTTCTACATGAGCCAGGTCGACCTCTACGGGGTCGTTCCGGACCTGGTGGAGCTGCTGTCCGACTTCAGGCCGGACGTGGTGCATATCCATCACCTGCTGCTGATCGGCGCCGAGTTCCCTCACATCGTCCGCCGGACGCTGCCGGACTGTCGTATCGTCATGACCCTCCATGACTATTATCCGATCTGCCATCATGACGGCCTGATGGTCCGCACCAACGGCAAGGAGCTCTGCCACACTGCCAGCCCGGACCGCTGCCATGCCTGTTTCAAGGACATCCCGCTCGACCGCTTTGCGTTGCGGGAGCGTCATCTGAAGGCCCTGCTGAGCACGGTCGACCACTTCGTGGCGCCGAGCCGCTTCCTGCGCCAGCGCTACGTCGACTGGGAACTTGCCGAGGACGCCATAAGCGTGATCCCCAACGGCCTGCCGCTTCGACCCACGCCTGAGGCCGCGCCAAGCGGCGATGGGCGTCCGACAGTGTTTGGATATTTCGGCAATCTCAATCCCTGGAAGGGAACGACGGTTCTGCTCGAGGCCGCCCGACTGCTCATCGAAGAAGGGCTCGAGTTCGAATTGCGCGTCCATGGCGGCACACCGTTTCAAAGCGAAGCCTTTGTCGCGGAGATCGACCGCCTTTTCAGCGACACGGCACCGACGGTGCAAAGGCGTGGGCCCTATCGGCGCGAGGACGTTGCCGAGCTCGTCGCCAGCGTCGATTGTACGGTCGTGCCGTCGATCTGGTGGGAGAATGCACCGCTCGTCATCCAGGAAGCCCAGGCGCAAGGGCGGCCCGTCATCGCCAGCAACATTGGCGGCATGGCCGAACTGGTCGAAGACGGGGTCAACGGTCTGGGGGTTTCGCCCAACGATCCGCGCGCGCTCGCTTCGGCAATTCGCCGCATCGCTGAGGCACCTGAGCTGCGGCAAAGGCTTTCCAAGAACGCACGCCAACCCGACGACATCGATACGACCGCCCGGCGCTACCTCGAATTGATCGAGGCGATCGAGTCAGCGCGTGTCCAAGCAGCATGAGGAACAACTGAATGCCCGTTGGTGCCGAAAAACCAAGCGCTGTGGCCGAGCAAAACAATACCAAGCCGGTGAATGGCCGCGTTGACGCCATCGACCAGGGCTGCGTCTTCGGCTGGGCCTTCGATCCCGCCGAGCCGAACAGGCGGCTTGCGATCCGGGCGACCCTGGACGGCAAGACGATTGCCGAGGCAGTTGCCGACCGCGATCGTCCCGATCTCAGGCGCAACGGCATTGGCGACGGCAAGCACGCCTTTGAAATCATGCTGCCGGAGCCGGCGGTCTTACGAGCTTCCGATCTCATCGTCATGGCTTTGAGCGGGACGGGCAACGAGCACGCGCTGCGCGTCCCCCGCCCCGACGAGCAGGCCGCTGGAGCCCTGATCGCCGCACCGCTCACCAAGGTCCTCGACAGGCTGGACGTCCTGATGGCGGCGCAACGACAGCTGCAGGTCTCGCAGCGTTCCTTCATGCGCACGCAGCAGCTCGACGACACCGGCGAGGCTGAGGCCGTTGGCCTCATCGACATCAGCACCGCCGTGTCCAGCCTCCGCACCGAGATCACGGAGCGACTGAGCGATCTCGACGTCCATCTGATGCGGCTCGACGGCGTGGTGGCTGGAATGGAAAAGACCCTGAGCGGACTGCAGAAGCGCTCCAACGGGGAGTTGAAACCGCTGCTGCTGTTGCTTTTCGTTCTGGTTGGTTTTGCAGCCGGCGCCGCCATGGCGCTCCTTGCACGGGCCTGAAACAACATGCTGGCCGTGGAAAATGGACCTCCCCTCTCCCTGCCCGCCGCGTCCCGGCGTATCAGCAGGATCCCCAGGGCTGGACGGGTTATTGGTTGCCAGATAGGCGGTTCTGCCCTGCTCGTGATCGGCACGGGCGGTCCGATGCCCAACGCGGCACTGGCCACACTCAATGACGATCCCACCGAGGTCTCGCCTGCCGCCATCATCAGCTGGCGATTAGCGATGCCATTGCCGAGCGCCACGCATGGCTTCGCGGCAATGTTGCATGTGAACGCCGCCGATCGCGCATTCGCCATCGCGCAGTTCGAGCAGGAAAGCCTGCCCAAGCGCCACGTCTTCACGCCTCGAACGGTCTCGGTCAACGAAGCCGCCGCGCTGCTGGCGGAGCTTTGCGGCAGCCAACTGGCCGCCACCATCGATTCCTTGGCAGATTTGCTTATCGCGGCGCCATCCGACCCTCACAGGCTGTCGGCTATCGTCGCCCTGGTCAAGGCGGCGCATGGGAGCAACGGCTTCCTTGAATTGCTTGGCGAAGGCCAGGACGGGGAGATTTTCCTGCAAGGCTGGGCCTACGACGTCATGTCTGGCATAGGCCGTGTGGTGGTCGACGGCGACGAGCCTTTGGTCGCGGTAGGTGCAATTGCCACCTATGCGCGGCAGGACATTCCTCAGTGTGCCCAGGCTTTCGCCGGACTTCTCGATGCGAGCGGGCCGATCAGTCCCGGCGGTATCGAAGGCCTTGTCTGGCGCGGCCGCCACAGCTGGCGCCATGTGGCCGTCCACGAGCGCAAGCTGATTGCCGGACCGCTCGAAACAGCTGGCCACGTGCGCTCGGTGCTGCCGCGGGCGCACAGCACGCCGCAAGCTCTGCTGCGCCTGCGCACGGCTGCCAACAGCTTCGATGGCACGGAGACAGTGTCGAGCCTACCCGTTCCGGTCCGCATGGGCGTGGACGACGTATTTCAGGTCGACGACGCGGGCTTTCTTGTCTCCGGCTGGCTGCTTGACCCCAACGGTCATGTCCAAAGCGTCAAGTTGCGCCGTCACACCGGCGAGACACGGCTCGATGAGAGCTGGAGCCGGATCGACCGGAGCGATGTGGCCGATGCCTTCGCAGACCATCCAACCTTCTCGCGCGCATTCGGTGACGGCGGCCACAGGCATGGCTTCGTCGCCCATGCGCGGTTGCCAGACGACAATGCGTCTTCGCCTCTCTACCTGGAACTCACATTGCGCGACACCCGCCGCGCCTTCATGCCGCTCTCGCCCTTGCGGACCACGGGCCGCCTCGCTGCGGTGCGCCAGATACGCGCCATCGACCCATCCGACTGGGCACTGCCGGAGCTCATTGAAGGCCAGATCGTCCCCCTTCTCCGCGCTTCGCCAAGGGCTACGCCGACAGTCAAGGACATCGTCGACGCCGGCCCGTTCGAAGCGGCGGCCGGTCCGCCGATCGTCATCAACGCCGGAGAAGGTGATGAGGACGGCATCGCTCCCCTTCTCGCCTTGCTGGCGATCGACCCCGAAACGAAGCGCGCGCCGATTGCCCTTGTCATGCCCTCGGAACGCTTTCACCGGCAGGTGCCCCGCATGAGCAAGCTCGCCGCGTTCTACGGGCTCTCGCTGAGGCTGGTCTCGGCCGGCGAGGCGGGCGATACCTATGATCTTCTCGAGGCAGGGGCACGGGCACTGTCGTCGGACACAGTAGTCCTGGTTTCAGGATCGCTGGTGCCGAACAAAGCCGGCTGGTACCGCAAGCTTGTCGACACCCAGGCAGCGCTCAAGAACAGCATCATCTCCCCTACCCTTGCCTATGAGGACTATTCTGTCCGCTGGGCTGGAACCTGGCCAGCGCGCCGCTACGAAGGCTACCCCATCAGTGCGGTGACCGGGTTCAAGCTGACGCCAGTTGCGGCAGCATCGCTGGACTGCTGCGTGATGCCGCGCGAGGCCCTCATCAAGGCTGGCGGCTTCGCAGGAGGGTATCTCGGCTCTCGCGACAAGGGCCTGGACCTAGGCCTTCGCCTCGGCCGCGCGGGCGTTGCCTGCTACTGGCTGCCATCCGTGCAGATGCTCGGTTCCGACGACGTGTCGAGCTCAGGCCTATCGGCCATGGGCGCTCTCGTGGAGAGCATCGATCGAAAGATCTTCGATATCAGGGGCATGGCTGCGCCTGCCGGCAACGCAAACCCATCGGAGGCGTCGCGCACATGACCGAGCAGCTTCGGGTCCTCGTCATCTCGCACGGGCATCCAGCACTTGCGCTGGGTGGTGCTGAAATCGCCTCCCACAACCTCCACCAAGGCCTGAATTCGCTGCCCGGTGTGGAATCGGTCTACCTGGCCCGTGTCGGCCAACCCTTTCCACGGCATGGTGCTTCGGCGCTCATGAGCCTTAGTCCAACCGAGGACGAGCTTCTGTTCCATGCCGACGACTACAACCACTTCTTCCTTTCGAACGGCGATACTGAGGCCCTCCAGCGCGACCTCGTGCGCTTCGTTCGCGACGCACGGCCCCATGTCGTCCACTTCCATCATGTTCTGGGCCTTGGAATGGAAGCGCTCTACGCGGTGCGCGATGCCCTGCCCCGGTCTGTCATCCTGGTGACGCTCCACGAATACCTGTCGATCTGCCACAACCATGGCCAGATGGTTAAGCGACCGACCGGCCAGCTCTGCAGGGAAGCATCCCCCATCGCCTGCCACGGATGTTTCCCCGAAATACCAGTGTCGCATTTCCTCAAGCGCGAGCGATTCGTGCGCGGAATGCTCGACTTGGCGGACGGTTTCGCTTCCCCAAGCGTGTTTCTGGCCAAGCGTTACGCCGAATGGGGCATCGAGGCGGACAAGCTGTCGGTCATCGAAAACGGGATCACGCTGGGCGAAGTCGTACCCGCACGCGAGCTTCCGCCCCTTAGCCCACGCCGGAACCGCTTCGCCTATTTCGGCCAGTTGACGCCCTTCAAGGGCGTCGACGTGCTGATCGACGCGGTCTCGCGGGTGCCCGAGGACATCTGGGGCGACGATGCCTGCCTGATGATCTACGGCGGCAATCTCGAGCGCCAGCCGCCTGAATTCCAGGAGCGCCTGAAGAAGCTCCTCGACTACGCCGGCCGCCGCGTGCGCTTCTACGGCGCCTACCAGAACGCCGACATGCCGCGCCTGATCGGCTCGGTGGATTGGGTTGTGATGCCTTCCACCTGGTGGGAAAACTCGCCGATGGTGATCCAGGAAGCGCTGCACCACCGCAGACCCCTCATCTGCTCCGACATTGGCGGCATGGCCGAAAAGGTACGGGACGGAAAGGACGGACTGCATTTCCGCGCAGGCAGCGCGCAGGATCTCGCCGATCGCATGGCCGAGGTGTTGAGCGCGCCGCAGGCCTGGGACCGGCTGCGGGCTTCGATGAGGCAACCCACGAGCCACATCGATTGCGCCCGCGAACATGTCGAGCTCTACCGTCGGCTGCTGCGTCGGGATCATGGCGACGTCTCTGGTGGCGGGACCCGCCCACTATCGCAGGCGGGTTAGGCAGCAGATGGCACGCGTATTCGCAATGTACCTCGAAATGCCCCGTTTCCCGACTGAAGGCGGCACCGCTCGCCAGACGATGGGCAGAGGCAAACCCCAGAATATTTCCGCTCACAAAGTCACATGACCCGGAGGGCTACCACCATGCACCAGAAGATCCGCAAGGCCATCATTCCTGCCGCCGGTTTTGGGACGCGCATGCTTCCGGCAACCAAGAGCATTCCCAAGGAACTGCTGACGATCGTCGACCGCCCCCTGCTCGACTACATCGTCGCCGAGGCATTCGCCTCGGGGATCGAACATGTGATCATCGTCACTGGGCGCATGAAAGGCGCGATCGAGGACCACTTCGATCACGCGTTCGAACTCGATGTCAGCCTGCGCAATGCCGGGAAGCTGCACTTGGCCGACCGGATCGCGCAGGACACGCCGGGTGCCGGGACGATTTCCTTCGTGCGACAGCAGCAGGCACGGGGTCTCGGCCACGCCGTATGGACGGCCCGCCACATCGTCGGCAACGAGCCCTTCGCGGTGCTTTTGCCCGATATGCTCATGGTCGCCGACAGGCCATGTCTGAAGTCCATGGTCGATCTCTATGAAAGCCACGGCGACAACGTCGTCGCTGTGGAGAGATGTGCGCCCGAGGACGCCCACAAGTTCGGCATCGTCTCGCTCAAGCCCACCGCCGACGGCCCGGTCGTGACCGGGCTTGTGGAGAAACCGGCCCCCGGCTCGGCGCCCAGCAACCTCTTCATCTCCGGACGTTACATCCTGCAGCCCGAAATCTTTTCCATCATCGAGCGGCAGGCGCCGGGAGCGGGCGGCGAAATCCAGCTCACCGACGCCATGCTCACGCTTCTGGAGTCCCGGGACATCCGGCCCTTCGAGTTCTGCGGCCACACCTTCGATTGCGGCGTCCCGGCCGGCTTCGTGACCGCCAACCTGCACATGGCGGCCCAGCGCGCCGATCTCGCCCCTCACATCGGGGCCGCAATGGATGCCCTCTACCCGGCACGGCGCGCAGTGGCATGAGCGTTCTGCCGGCGGCCCAGGCCACTGGTCGTCAGGCTTCGGTCAGTGCGCCGTCCAACGTGGTCGGCACCTGGTCACCCTCTGACACGGCCAGCTGCTCGGCGCCGGATTCGCCCTGTATTTGATCCAGTTCCGCCGCTGCGCTGTCCATCGCGCGATTGAAGGCTGTGACCATGGCCTCGATGTCCTCGGTCGAATGTGCCGCCATGACCTGGAAGCGGAACCGCGACTGTCCCAATGGCACGGCCGGAAACTCCACCAGATTGGCAATTCCGCCATATAGCGCGAGGTATTTCGAGGCCAGCCGCCCCAAGGCTTCACCGCCGACGCGCACCGGCACAATGGGAGAAGGCTCCCCCAGCACCTCGCGGCCGGAGCGCGCCATGGCTTCGCGCAGATAAGTCACGTTGTCGTGGAGCTTGCGCCGCAGTTCCTTGCCTTCGTTCGACCGAATGATCGCAAGCGCTTCCATTACAGTCGCCGCCTGGACTGGCGACAGGGCATTCGAGAAGGTGTGGGGCGCGCTGTAATATCTCAGATATTCGGCCGCGGCCCGTGTCTTCACCGCTACAAAGCCGCCGTTGGAGGCGAAGGTCTTGGAGAAGCTGCCGATGATGACGTCTATATCGCCGAGCATCTCTTGCTCGCCGATGCGGCCAAGGCCGTCCTCGCCCATGCAGCCGAAATCGTGAGCGACGTCGACCAGCAGGCTGGCTCCATAGATATCACAGATAGTCCGAAGCGACCTCAGGTCAGGGGTGTCCGAATGCATCGAAAAAAGGCTCTCGGTCACAACCAGAATGCCGTTTTGCGTGTCCACCGCGCGAATGTTCGCCAGCTTGCGGACCAGCGCATCCTGGTTGAGATGGCGGAAGTAGTGCACGTTGCCAGTGGCGGCCGATGCGCCTGCCTGGAGGCAGGAATGTGCCAGCACGTCCATCACGACATGGTCGTCTGAACGGACGAAGCCCTGGATGGCGCCGTATCCGGCAGCCCATCCGGTCGGATAGAGCACGACCTGGCGGCCGCCGACGAATTCCGAAAGGGCTGCCGACAATTGCAGTGAGTAGGCGGTGTTGCCGAGAAGGGCAGCGGAGCCTGCGCTGTGAACGCCGTAAGTGTCGATCGCCGCCCTTGCCGCAGCCTTTATCCTGGGATGGGAGGACAGGCTGAGATAGTCCTGCGAGGCGAAGTTGACGCCTGAGCTAGCCTCCCCGGTATCGGTCCTGATATCCGATCGCGGCCGGGGCGCGGATGAGGTCGACCGAGCGTATGGCCACAGGCCATGCTGACGCCGGAGATCCTGCCAACTGAAGAAGCTCTCGGCACGCGCCATAAGACCGCTGTTCTTCAGCGCGCGATAATCCTTCAGGCTCCCGGACAGTGCAGCCTTGGGTACTGATTTCATCGGTGACGTGTCTCTCGTTCGGTGCGAAGGTCTCGGGCGAGGTGTCTGGGCTGTTCCTAGAACCTGTAACTCACCCGTGCCTTCACGAGATCGAGCTGGCCGTCGATCAGCGTTCCGTCGAACCGATCGAACTGCATGTGATCCCAGCTCACGCCGGCGGCGAGATGGTCGGTCAGCAGATAGTCTGCACCCATGCCTGCTACCCAGCCCCAATCCTGCAGGCCGATATTGGTGGTGATGTAGGTGGCTCCGGCGTGCCCGGTGAGCAGCAGGCGATCGAAGGCGAAGCCGGCGCGAGCTTTTACCGAGGTGGCGTCTTCGACATCAATGGGGAAGCCTTCGAAATTGATGTCGAGCCGCGTGTATTCGGCTTCGCCTCCGACAACGAAGGCGCCGAATTGATGAAGATAACCGACGTGGGCACCAAAGACGACGCCATCTCCGGACGAACGGAACGGCGGCGTAAACTGGCGGTCGACATCGCGAAGCCAGCCATAGCCGGCCGAGACGCCGACATAGGGTGCGCTCCAGTCAACCGCTGGCTGCCCGACAAGGTCTGCCGCGTCTCCCACATTGGCCGAAAGCATTAAAGTGAAAATGCCGAATATCTGCGCTCTCATGGTGACCCTAATCGAATCTCATACAAATGAGAGCGCAGTAGATGGCTTTCCGCATCGCATTCAAGCTGAATTGGAGAGGATAATTAATTTTCTTTTAAGTACTTTATTGCGGTAAAAGCCAAAACTACAAAAAATCACTATATCAATATTGACAAGATTCCAATTAATACTTTGATCAAAGCGAAAATTTTCAAAAGATTTCTACAAGATATAACAATATATATCATCTCCGAATATGCTGGCAATGGAGGATGGTCAGCTTTTTCGCCGCGACGGAGACTTGTTCACGAGTTTCCGCCCGCCATCAAAAGCTCCGGAAATTCGCCCAAGGGCACAACTGCAGCGCAGGCAAAGCAGCTGGACTTGCCGCGTCTTCGCTAGCAATACGCCTTCGGCGGGAGACACTTGCGCGCAGGTAGGCGTTTCTGCGCGATCTACTGCACTGCCGCCGGTCTGAGTTCATCGGCAGGCCTCGAGAGCACAATCGTAAATCAGACGCCTCTCGGGCCAGCGCGCTGCCTTGATCTTGTCTGCGCCCCGGAGGGCTTGCGCAAGTATGGCAGCTTTTGGAGAGCCGGACGCCGCTCGGTGAAGGTCATCTGAATGGCTGCGTTTCGCGGGCTCGCAGGAGTGTGCCGCCAAGCGCGATCGCCGCCATGATCGCCAGAAGCACGGCTGCGTCCAGGAAGAGCCCCTGGTAACCAGCGGTCATGATCACCGGTGTGCTGAGCAGTGGCGAGATGAATTGGCCGGTGAACACCGAGGCCGTCAGTATGCCGCCGGCCAACCCTCGGCGATGCGCTGGTGCAAGAGCGAGTGTCAGCGCGACAAATGTCGGCGAAACCGCCGCATAGCCCGCACCGATCAGAGCAGCGCCAGCAAAGGTGAACAAAGGCACCGCAGAAGTCACCAACAGCAGGAAACCAGACGCCATAGCAGCATACCCAATTGCATAAACGCCAGCGTAGCCGATAGCCCGCTGTATCCGGGAGTAGACCAACGCCACGCTGCCGCCACTCAGCATCAGCACGCTGAGCGTCATGCCCGTCATGGCGGCACTGCTATAGCCCTCGGCATCAAGGAAGAACGGTAACTGCGTCGGCATGATGAAAAAGAACATGTTCGTTATCGACTGCAGGACGACCAGACCAAGAAATGGCAGACGCCATTTCCGCTGCTCCTCCGATCCGGACGCACAGGCAACTTGGCCTGCTGAAAGCGTCCGCTGCGGCTCCACGATCACCTTCCATGCAATCGGCAGCACCAGCAGGGCCAACCCGTACACACCGAAGGCCCATCGCGGCGATACCGCCGCGACTAAGCCTGCCAGTAATATGAAAACCAGGCCGCCAAAGTTTCGAGCCGAGACTTGCAATCCCGTCAGCGCACTCCGGGCCTCACCAGTGAAATAATCGCCGACCAGTGCCGTCTGCGCGGTCATGATAAACGCGACGGCGATCCCCAATGCGATGCGACTCAGGAAGATCGCCGGCAAGTTGGGGAGGTACAAGCCGGCGCTGCCTGCGATCACAAAAAGAACAATGCCGGCAAGTAGTAGAACGCGTCGTCCGATCCGGTCCACGGCAAGCCCCGCCAATGGAGCGAGGAGCGCAATGCTCAACGAAGGGGCCGTGACCAGGAGCCGCGTCAGCAACGCCGAATGGGGATCGTCTGCGAACAGTTGTTGCAATCCGGGGAGCGCGGGGCTGATCGTCGCGTTTGCCATCACTGTTAGCGTTGCCGCCATCAACAGCGCGACTGCGCGGCTATCCCGCCAGATCACCATATCAGTCGTTCTTGATGTGCTTTCCATCCTATTTCCCTTGCCGCAATTGTCGTTGCGAGCGATGCTACGACTTCAAGCCAACTTGAGGTCAAGCATGAAAATGATGGATATTGGTGAGGTAGCGGAGCGCGCCGGCGTACGGCCCTCTACCTTGAGGTACTACGAAGAAATTGGGCTTATCCGATCCTTCGGCCGGCATGGGTTGCGGCGACAGTTCGACGGAGACGTCCTGATGAAGCTCTCCTTGATCGCGCTCGGCAGAACGGCAGGTTTCTCACTCACCGAGATCGCTGCGATCCTTGGACAGGACGGCCGGTTGGAATTGCCGAGGGAGGAACTGCGTGCCAAGGCGGACGACTTGGCGAGACAGATGGCTGGGCTGCGCGTTTTGCGCGACACGCTTCGGCATGTCGCCGACTGCAGTGCACCGAGCCATCTCGAATGCCCGACGTTCCGTAAGCTCCTGAACACAGCGTCCAAAGTTGCAAAACCGCGGAAAACGCCAATGAGGGCACGAGCATAGGTCAGATCGGACGACCGCGATTTCTGATTTTGGGGGCGTACTCGCCAGGCGCTTGACGGCGCGGTGCCATTCCTTGGTGTTGGCGATCTCGGAGATCCTGAGCATTGCCGCGATCTCCAGCTCTAGGCTGCGCGCCAGCGCATCGCCGCTCTGGCTGCGCTCGCGAAACTGACGATCATCGTTTCGCACTTGTCAGCTACCCGGTCGTCGAACCATCGTTATGCACGGTACCGTTCAGCGGAGAGGACCGAAACGAAAGAAAGCGGACAGGTAGCCTAACCACCCCACAAGGGCCGTGAATCACATCTGCATTGAACAAAAGGCTGTCACCCGGAACCATGTGGTAGAGTCTTACTCCGTGGCGATAGTTGAGTTCTCCCTCCAGCAAATAGACAAGTTTCATTCCCGGATGCCGCAAAAGTGAGCCACCGCCCATAGCCTTGGTTAGGGTGACAAGTTGCGGCTCCAACACAACCTCTGCAGCGGCGAACCCAAGATAGGTAAAGAGATTCTGGTGCCTGGGTGAACCCCGGCCCACGCGTTCTTTCACCCCAGCTCTTACAAACAGGGGATCGCGCTGAACGTCGTCAAAAGTTCGGAAAAGAGCCGTAAGTGGGACGCCCAGCGCCTGCGCCAACGCCTGCAACGTAGACAGCGACGCCGATATGATGCCATTTTCGATCTTGGACATCATGCCGAGCGAAAGGCCTGCCGCCCGCGCTAGCTCGACCAAGGTAATTCCGAGTTGCCGGCGGTGCGATCTCACCTCGCGCCCGATCGTCACCTCGAGAAAATTTCCGGCCGAGTGCTGGGCGGCTGCCGCATTGGGCCACGGGACCTGCAGTAGGCCGCGGTCATACGGGGAAACATAAGTCCTGCTTCCTGCTCTTGTCACCTACAATCTCCGATTTCAATGGATGCCGGGGAATGGCGCTGCCCGCCGCAGCTCCACGACCTCTTACCGTTGCGCGATCTGACTTACGCGTGGGCGATTAGGACGCTCCATGTCTCGGCGGAGTTCGATCACCGGGCTGTGATGGGAAGCTCGACATCGGAGGGCCGCAGGCATTGCGAGACGAACATTGAACCGAACTTGCCGGCGCCGATCAGACCGATGCAGATACTACGTCCTTGCGCCTCGAGTGCCCGAAGCTTGGAATGCAGGTTCATCGCGCGTCTCCAGATCGTGGTGGTGCCATGGGTGCGTTCTGCTGAAGATCGAAGAATCGTCGCCGGCACTTGTTCCCGGACGCCGGCCGGAGCCGGCATCCGGCGGCAGCGCACAGTCAGCGCTGATAGGCGGCCTTGGCGACCATCGTCCGCGACGACAGCGCCCAGAACAAGAGGAAGCTGCTGGTGACAGTCGCGGGCGCCGAGAGCAGTTCCAGGTTCGGGATGGCGAGCAGTATGATGCCGATGGCGACAGCGCCGAACCAGGCGACCATTCCGGGAGCGTAGTAGGCAGGGAAATCGTCGTCGGAACGGGCGCTTTCCTCGCCGGTACCGTCATGTTGCCCGCACAATATGTAGGCCAGCGCCACGCCGACCCAGGCGACGACGAAGATGCCCTGATAGGCGAGTGCGACGAGCAGATACTGGAAGATGTTGGCTAGCATCACGAAGTAGACGATAACGCCGACGATGATCGCCCAAACATATTTCGGCATCTCCAGCTTGAACACCAGCCGGAAGAACGCCTGCATGTTGACTGTCGACAGGTAGAAATTGGTGGTGTTGATGCGCGTCTGGCTGATCCAGACGAACAACAGGCCGAGCGCGCCCATCATCACGATCAGCGCCTTGACGACCGACACTTCCGAGGTTGCGCCCTCGAGCGGGATCGTCTGCACCAGGAAGATGCCGACAAGGCCGTTGACGAAATAGGTCAGCGTGTAGAATGGCAGGCCGAAATTGAAGACGGCGTGGTAGGTCTCGTCCTCCTTCTTGCCGAAGCGGGCGAAGTCGAAGGTGCACATCATCATCCACCAGACGCCCATGAAGGCGATGAAGACGTTGATCCAGCCATAGGGCGGGGCGCCGCCTTCCGGCGTCATGGTCAGCCAGGCGTTGGAATAGCCGTAGTGGGAGATGGCGTAGACCACCGTGCCCACCAGGCCGAGAAGATAGAGCGGTAGCAGGTAGCCGTTGAACTTGTCTAGCCAGTGCTGGACACTGCCGAGGATCAGCGGCACGCTGTAAATGCACACAATGAGAGCGGCGACAGCGAAGGTCAGGCCTTCAAAGTAGTAAGTCGCAGCGGTGGCGATGACCGAGCCTTCGAACACGGCGTAATAGATGCTGCTGACCGCATAGATGAAGGTAGCGATCGCCGATCCGTAGCGTCCGAACAAAAGCCGCGAAAACAACGACACCGACAGGCCAGTCCTGATCGCGTATCTGGTGATGACGGCATTGATGGCGGAGTACGAAATAACGGTCAGTATCAAGCCGATGATCGTATTCGCTGTGCCATAGATCTCGGCGAGCGTCGCCGAGATGATGAGAAAGAACATGGCGCTGCAGATCGCCCAGAAGGCCATCGTCAGATTGAGCTTGGGCATGCGGCCACTGGGCGGCACAGGCCTTTGCGAATAGTCTAATTCCCCTGCGACATCGAGACTTCCAGACATGGTTCATCTCCAGATTTTTTGATTTTTGATTATGCAAACCCCGTTAGCGAAGAAGGCAGCAAGCCTGCGAAAGCTTGCTGCCTTCCCTTGATCAGGCGACCTTCAGGGTCGCGTTGGCGGCCTGGCCCGATGCCGTCCAGTAGGGAACCGTCCGCCGCTTCAGCATCTCGCGGAACTCAGCGGTGGTCTTGGGAAGAAGTTCGCCCGAGCCCCAGTCGACGATGACGCCGTACTGGCGGATCAGGTCGAGCATGTTGAGCTTCTTGTCGCGATAGAGTGCTGCGATCTTTTCGGCGTCCTCGTTCAGCCATTCCTTGCGGTGGCTGCCGATGCGCGCCCGTTCGGCGAGCGTGGCGTTCTCGTCGATCTTGTATTCGTCGAGATCGAGATCGACGACATGGACGACGACGCCATAGTCCTTCTTTGCCCGCTCAACCGAGACATAGCCTTCGACCACGTCGCTGAGCACGCTCTGTATATCGCGCTTGAGGGGATCGCCAAGGCCGCCGCCGCCGGCCGAGGGCCGCTGCACGGTGTCGCCCTGCTGCAGCGGCACGCCTGAGAACAGCGAGCCGAGATAACGCTCCTTTTCCTGGCCGGGATTGACCCAGACGCCGTGCGGGATGGACGGCAATCCGCCCCATAGGCCCCAGGTGATCGAGCGTTCGCGGTCGCAACAATATGACACCACGGTGCGTTCGCAGGCGTAAAGCGTGCCGCCCTTCTGGACGCCGAGGCCGCCGCGGAATTCGCCGGGGCCGCCGGAATCGACCATCAGCTCGTGGCAGGTGGTTAGCACGGGCGACAGCCGCTCCTGGCCTTCGAAGGGCTGGGTGCCGAGCTGGACGCCGAACACCGGCCCGGTTGCCGCCCAGCCATCACGGCCGTTGCGCGCGCCCCAGCCGCCGACCATCCAGTCGTACCACATGAAGTAGGGCTTGCCTTCGTGACGGGTGTCGCGGCCTCCGATCAGGAGGTAGTCGAGATTGAAGGTGCAGGCCATGGCGCGTTCCGGCAGGACCTCTGCCCAGAGCTCAAAGACCGCGTTCATGATCTTTTCGAACGGCCCCGAAGCGAAACCGGCGACCGGGGTCGGCCATTCGGCGTTGACCACCGAGCCGAGCGGGCCAGCATCGACCGTCACTACCCGGTAGAAGCCGGAGTTCATCGGAATGTCGGGCGATTGCATCTTGGTGCCGGCAACGACAGCCGCAAAGGCGCCGCCATAGCAGCAGTTGAGGAACGAGCCGACTGTCTTGGGGTGAGACCCGGTCAGGTCGTAATGGACCCGGTCGCCGTCGATGGTCATCTTGACCTTGATCGGCACCAGCCCTTCGCCCTCGTCCGGGTCGACGTCGATATAGTCGATGGTTTCCCAGGTGCCGTCGGGCAGCTCGGAGATGCGCTGGCGCGTCATGTCCTCGACATAGTCCTGGACCTCGTTGAACGACTTCTTGATCGTGTCGACGCCATACTTGTCGCACAGGCGCTGGATCTCGCGCTCCGCCAGGCGGCAGGCTTCCGCCTGTGCCTGCAGGTCGCCGATGATATCGTTGGGCGCGCGCGTGTTGTGGGCGATCAGCTCGGCGACGTCGGAGAGATAGACGCCTTTGCTGTAGACCCGGACCGGGGTAATGCGCAGGCCTTCGGCCATGTGGTCAAGCGCGTTGACATTGAATGAGCCGGGGACGGCGCCGCCGACATCCGCCCAATGGCCGTTGGCTTGAGCAAAGCCAAGCAGTTCGCCCTTGTAGAACATCGGCGCAAACAGGCGCGTATCGTTGAAGTGGGTGCCGCCCTGGTAGACGTCGTTGATGACAAAGACGTCGCCTGGGTGAACGTCGTTGCCGAACTTCTTGATCACCGCCTTGGCGGTCAGGTGAAGCGTTCCAACGTGAGCGGCGATATCGCCGCTGCCTTGCATGATCGTGTCCCCGGTTGGGTCGCACAGTGCCGAGGAGAAGTCGCGGGAGTAGATGACGAACGAGTAGCAGGTGCGCAGAATCTGCTCCGCCATCTGGTCGACGATGTTGACGTAGGCGTTCTTCAGAACTTCAAAGGTAACTGGATCGAGCGTACGGCGATCTTTTTTCGGTGCCATTTCCAATCTCCAATTCAAATCTTGTGTGGTGATAGGTGCGTCGTTCAGGATTGCTGCGGAACGTGCATCCTGATGATCAGGTACTCATCCACTTCGGCCTTGATCCCGGGCGGCACGACGATGGTGGAGTCGAGCTGGTCGATGATGGCAGGGCCGACGACAATAGCGCCCGCATGCAGGGTCGAACGGTCGTAGATCGGCGTCTTGATCCGTTCGGGCGCTTCGTCGAACCGCACCATGCGTTCGCCGACCGGAACCGGGAGCGGGGCCTTGCGCAGTTCGTGCTTCGCCAGCTCCGCCTTGCGGTTGAGGCCGGTGGCCTTAACCTGGATACGGCACACCTCGACCGGAGCGTCGGGCCTGGAGTAGTTGTGCTCGCGGCCATGCTCCTCATGGAACTGCCTGACGGCCTCGTCGAGGTTGGTGATGTCAGCGCTGACCGGGATCGACATAGAGCGCCACTGGCCGAGATAGCGCATGTCGATGTAGCGCTGGAACAGCATCTGGTCAGGGGAGATGTCTTCGCTCAACAGACGGTCGTGGCCGTCTTCTTCCAGCACGCGGAAGGCACTGTTGAGCTCGGCCATGTCGATGTCGCTGACCGTGTCGGTGTACATCTGCGTGATGTCATGGGTGATGTCGACGAGCAGGCAGCCCATGGCCGAGGTGACGCCGGGGTTTGGCGGGATCAGCACGACCGGGATGTAGAGATCGCGGGCCAGCGCCACGCCGTGCAGGGCGCCGGCGCCGCCGAAGGCCACCAGCGCGAAGTCGCGCGGGTCATAGCCCTTGCGCAGCGACACCAGGCGAACGGCGTCCGCCATGTTGGCGTTCGCAACCTTGAGGATTGAAAGTGCGGCCTGTTCCGCATCCATGCCGAATGGTTCGGCAATGACGCGGTTGATGGCGCTTTCCGCCAGCTTGACGTCGAGTTCGACCCTGCCGCCGGCAAGCTTGGTACCCAGGCGGCCGAGATAGACGTTGGCATCGCAGTTGGTCGGCTCCGTACCGCCGTGATTGTAGCAGACCGGTCCCGGCGTCGAGCCCGCGGATTGCGGTCCGTTGCGAAGTGCGCCGGCCGCGTCGCGCCAGGCCAGCGAGCCACCGCCAGCGCCGATGGTCAAGACCTCGATGCTTGGAAAGCGGATCGGGTAGCCATATTCCACATGCCAGTCATTGGTGACGTGGAGATGGCCGTCGGAGCACAGGCTGATGTCGGTGCTGGTGCCGCCCATGTCGAGGCTGATCGAGTTCTTGTAGCCGGCGAGCTCGGAAATGAAACGACTGGCGATCGCGCCGGCAGCGATGCCCGACGCTGCCAGTCTTGCCGCGAACTTGGTGGCGCCCTTGGCGGTCATCACGCCACCGCCCGAATGGAGCAGCAGCACATCGCCGGCATAGCCGCCGCCCTGCATGCGGCTTTCGAGCTCGGCGCCATATTGTCCGGCGACCGGTCCAAGCACGGTGTTGGCGACAGTGGTGTTGAAGCGTTCATGCTCGAAGATCTCCGGCATGATGTCGCTCGACAGCGAAATCGAAACGCCGGGCAGTTCCTCCAGCAGAATGTCGCGCATCCGCTGCTCATTCTCCGGATTGACGAAGGAGTTCACGAAGCAGATGGCAATGTTGTTGACGTTGCGCTTCCTGATGACGCGGGCGAGCTCACGCGCCTCGGCTTCATTGACGCCTTCGATCACCTTTCCCGAGTAGTCGATGCGCTCGGTGACCACCAGCCGGTCACGGCGCGGCAGGTAGGGAGGCGCCATTTCCTTGTAAGTGTCCCAGAGATCGTCACGCGTGCCGCGGCGAATTTCGATGACGTCGCGAAACCCCTTGGTCGTGACCATGATGGCGGGCGGAAAGCGGCGAGTGATCAGCGCGTTGGTGGCCAGCGTGGTGCCGTGCGAGAACAGGATGATGTCGCGAAGGGCGACGCCGCCCGCTTCGATGCCCTTGAGTACGCCGTCGATTGGGTCCGGCGTCGTCGGCGTCTTGGCGACGTGTATCTTGCCAGAAGCCTCGTTTAGAATGCACACATCGGTAAATGTGCCGCCAACATCGCAGGCTACACGCACTGCAGTGCCAAACGTCTCTATTTTGTTCACGTCCAGTTCCTCCTCAGGCTGATGTTTGTCTTGTGTTCCCTTCGTGCAGATCGGTTTTGGCAAAGCTCCGCACGTCTGAGATCCGACAGGAATCTCAGGGATTTTTGGTTGCGAGCGACTTGCGTCGCTCTAGGCGGCAATGGGTATTGTCAGCGTCGTTGCTGCCTGCGGAGCCGCAGATAATACGGGCGCAGCGCACTGGTGATAAAACGCAAAAAGGCTCCGGCGGAGATTTCCCGCAGGAGCCTTTTTGCTCTGGTATCAGCCCGCATCGTCGCAGGCGTGATGGCATCACCATCCGGGATTTGAATTTTTCTGTCAACTGGCAATTCACGTGGCGCGTCTAAAGCGCAGCAAAGCCGCCGATCTATGTAGTTCGGCGCGCCTGCGCCCGGCCTTTTTCGACACCGGTAGGTAGGCAGCACAGAACCCGGTCAGCATGGCGCCTCAAGCGTGTTGACTGGCAACGCCGCTTCATGCAGAACTTACGTAAGGACAGCGATGTCTTCGTGTCGGTCGAGCAAAGGCGCTTGCTGCGGTTTCTCCCGCGCTGGGCGCTTTTTTTGTGTCGAGTTCGCGGATGAACAATCTGACGGAGTTGGCAATTGATTGCGACAAGAACCGAAAAGCCGATCAAGGTCGGTGTGCTGTTCTCCCAGACCGGGGTCACGTCGGTGACGGAGCGCAGCATGCTGAATGCGACGCTGTTTGCCATCCACGAGGTCAACGACGCCGGCGGCATCAACGGGCGCGAACTCGTCCCCGTCCCTTATGATCCCAGTTCCGACGCTGTTGCCTACAATCGACTGGCCAACAGGCTGCTTGTCGATGACGGCGTCAGAATCATCTTCGGCTGCTACATGTCAAGCACGCGCAAGGCCGTTCTGAAGGCGGTCGAGCACCGCAACGGGCTGCTCTGCTACCCCGCTCAATATGAGGGCTTCGAATACTCGCGCAATGCCATCTACTGTGGTGCGGCACCAAACCAGAACAGCGTTCAGCTGGGCGAGCATCTTCTCAACCATGTTGGAACGCGCTTCTACATGGTCGGCTCGGATTACATTTGGCCGCGCGAGTCCGACCGCATCATGAACGAGATGGTGCTGAAGCATGGCGGCGAGGTTGCCGGCAGAGGCTATCTGAAGCTCGACGCGAGACGGTCGGCCTACAAACCGCTGATTGCCGACATCAAGCGCAATCAGCCGGATTTGATCTTCTGCAATTTCGTCGGAGAAAGTATCGTCCATTTCTACCAGGCCTTCGCGGAAGCCGGCCTGGATGCGAAGTCGATGCCGATCGCGAGCCTGACAACTAGCGAGTCCGATATCCAAGCGATGGGCATCGATGTAGGTGCCGGTCACATCACTTCCGCCACCTATTTCCAGTCCGTCGGGGGCTTGCAGAACGAACGCTGCGTCGAGCGCTACAAGAAGAAGTTCGGTAGCGATGCCGTAACCAACATGTGCTGGGAAGCGGCGTACTTCCAGGTTCACGTGGTGGCGAACGCGCTGCGCAAGGCCAACACCGACGATGTGGAGGCGTTGCGGCCGGCAATTCTCGGTGCGGAGTTCGACGCGCCACAGGGGCGCATCCGGATCGACCCCGAAAACGCGCATACATATGTGTGGCCGCGGGTGGCGCGGGCGCGCGAGGATGGCCAGTTCGAGATTCTGTCGAAATCGGCAACGGCCATCCGGCCCGATCCCTATCTCGCCAGCTACAACCCCGAGGAATGGGGGGAGCGCCTGGCCATGCATTCGATATGACCCCATGCCGAGGGGCATGGACCAAGCAACCGAACGACACCATGGGCAAGCGTTGGAACAACGCAATGACATTGCCGCGATGAGGAACAATGGTATCACGTAGCCCCAACGTGGCGCCGCATGACGGATCAGCGCCGATCCAGATCAAGGACATACGGTCGCTCCGAGTCCTTTTGCTGCAGCCCAAGAGCAGCGAGGGCGAGGAGCTTTGGCAGCACCTCAACCGGATCGGCTGCCAGGTCCAGACCAATTGGCCGCCGCCGGCGGAAATCCCGGCCAACATCGACGTTGTGTTTGCCTTCATCCGCCCGCTGGTCGAAGGCGACATCGCATGGAACTGGAACGCCGACGATCCACCGGCGGTGCTGATCGCCATTGTCGACTACGAGAACCCGATCATCGTCGAGAAGGTGCTGCGACTGCGGGCCCAGGCTGTGATCGGCCTACCGCTCCGGACTTTCGGAATCCTGGCCAACATACTGCTGAGCGTCAACAATCACCGGCGCGAGGCGCGTCTGCGCACACGTGTCGATCGCCTCTCCGCAAAACTCAAAGCGCACCGGGATATCGACAAGGCCAAGGAAATCCTAATGGCCACCAACAGGGTGTCGGAACAGGTCGCATACGAGACATTGCGCGAGCAGGCGATGAACAAGCGCACCACCATCGAGGCGATTGCCCTGGCCATCATCAATGCCAGCGACCTGCTAAACCTACCATTGCGTCAAGCTGCCGATGTCACCTGATTTCACGCCTCGGTCGGAGTTGGAGCGAGTCGATACCGTAAGTGCTATTCAGGCGAACAGTTGCAGGGCAGGCTCGGCAAGACTCAGGGCGAGCTGATCGGCAGCCTCTCCCTCCGCCGTCGACGCTCGTCTCATGTCGTGAGCATCGGCCAACGCCGACCATTACCTCGGGCCCGCGCCCCGTCCGGTGAGCAACCATGAGAGACTTACACTCAGAACGCCAGCGATCATCACCAGGCGATTGGCGCGTGGAGCAGCCCGATCATTTTCCCAGTCGCACCAGGTACTCGTCTCGACGCCCACCACTTTCGCCATGCTTTGCGCCGAAACATCCAAAGCATCGCGAGCAAGCGAGATGCGTCCGCCAATCGTGTCGTCCAAAACGGCATTGGCCGGATAGTGATCGTTGAAAATCATAGGAATTCCCTTCGACGTGACCCCATCGACACTCCTGGCACCGTGACCGGTGCCAGGTTCTTTTCTGAAGTCCATGGACCTCTTTTGCCGCCTATTTGCCGGTCCAGGCTTTCACTTGTTCAGGATGGTCCGCCATGTATTTTTCGACAGCGGCATCATACGAAGTCTCCTGCGCCTGGAACATTGCGGTTTCCAGATCGCCGATGGGCAGCTTCATACGCGACAGAAAGCCTGCGACCTCCGGGTTGTCCTGCTTGAAACCCTTGCGAGCCAATATGTCGACATGCTCGGCCTGGCCGAGGGACTTCTTCGGATCGGCTATGTAGCGCAGTTCGTACTTGCCGAACATCCAATGAGGGCTCCAGGCCGTCGCGACGAACCACTTCTCAGACCTGGTTGCGCGGTCCACGGTCGTCAGCATGCCAGCCTCGCTGGAAATCTGCAGCTTGTAGCCGTCGAGGCTGTAGTCCTTGACCGCATTTTCCGAAAGACGGGTAAGCCCAGCACCGGGATCGATGCCTTGAACAGTACCGTCGAGCTTTTGCTTGACCTCGTCTTTCTTCAGGTCCTCGATCGAACTGATGTCGCTTTCCGGTATATAGGCCGGGACGACCCATCCAAGCCTGGCGCCGTCATAGACTGTGCCGAGGACGTCTACCTTGTCTTCAATCTTGCCATAATACTCGGCATGGGTCTGCGGAAGCCACGCCATCATCATCGCATCGAGATCCCCACGGCTCACGCCCTGGTAGAGCGGTGCCACATCCGTCTGCATAAGCTCGACCTTGTAGCCCAGTTCATCCTTGATGATCTTGGCGGCGAGCTTGGTAACGAATTCCGCGTCGGACCATGCCGACCAGCCGATCTTCACAGGCTTTGCGTCCTGCGCGATTGCTACGGTAGCTGCGCCACCAATGAGCATGGCAGCAAGGCTGATGGTTCCAATGGCCTTCAATATCTCTACTCCAATTATGGGCTGGGAAAACAGCGGACCGCTGGCCCGCTGATGCGGTGCAACGGTCAAGTGGTGGCAACCACCGACTGCCGCGCTGCGAAGCTGGGAGACAGCACGCGCCAGGATACGCCTCGCTTGCCGAGGCTCTGGGTGAGCCGGTCAAGGATCACTGCGAGAATGACGACGGCGATGCCGCCTTCGAAGCCGGTGCCGACATCAAGTCGCTGAATTCCCGTCAGAACCCTATTGCCCAGGCCGCCGGCGCCGATCATCGAAGCGATGACCACCATGGACAATGACAACATGATGGTCTGGTTGATGCCTGCCATGATCGATGGCATCGCGTTGGGCAGTTGAACCTTGAGCAGGAGTTGGGTCGACGTACAGCCAAATGCGTTGCCGGCTTCGACGAATTCCACATCCACCTGACGGATGCCGAGATTCGTTAGGCGCACGACCGGAGGCATCGAGAAGATGACGGTCGCTATCGTGCCGGGAACGGCCCCCAGGCCAAAGAACATTGCCGCAGGAATGAGGTAGACAAAGGCTGGCATGGTCTGCATCAGATCCAGCCCCGGGCGGATGACCGCGGCAACCGAGTCCCGACGCGCCATTGCGATGCCGAGCGGCAGGCCGACCATTATCGCAATGATCGTCGATGCGATTACCAATGACAGGGTCTCCATCATTGCCGGCCAAAGCTCCATCTGCCCCACCAGAGCAAGCGACAAGCCGGTGAAAATCGCAAAGCCGAGCGAGACGCGCCATAGGGCAAGAAAGACGAAGATGGCGATCCCGAGCGGCATCGGGATGCCGAGGAGGCCGCTTTGTAAGGTGCCCGTCACGAACCCGATCAGCGCTGCGAACGTGTCGAGCGCAGGGGCGAAATTGTCGAGCAGGTAGTTGACGGCCAGGTCGATGCCGTCGCCGATGTCGAAGGACATGATTTAATCCGTAAGTCTGGTTTCAGTTGGCGCGATCGAGCGTCTCAAGCAGCGCCGACTTGCTGATGGCGCCGACATAGTGGTGTTCGTCGTCCACTACGGGTACGGGCCATTCGGTGGCCGCCACAGTTCCAAGAACGCTGGAAAGCTGCTCGCTGGCCAGGATTGGCACCGCCTCTGAAAGGAACGCCTTGCGATACGAGTCCGCATCCTTGGAGCGGACCTTCTCCATCAGCGACGCCCGGCTGACAATTCCGAGATATTTTTTGTCGCGCCCCACAACAATGGCATACTCCCGGTCATGACTTTTCATCTGTTCCAACGCTGCCGCAGCTGAAACACCCTGACGTTCTATGATTGTGAGCTGTGTCTTGCGGGCTACATCGCCCGCTTTGAAAACCTGTGAGACGTCGACATTGCGAAAAAACGAGCGGACGTAATCATTGGCGGGATTGCCGACGATTTCATCGGGCGTGCCAACCTGGATGACATTCCCGTTTTGCATGATGCAAATACGGTCGCCAATTCGCATCGCTTCATCGAGGTCGTGGCTTACAAAAACGATGGTGCGGGTGTGCTCGGATTGCAGCCGAACCAGTTCGTCCTGCATCTCTGTGCGGATCAGCGGGTCAAGCGCCGAAAAAGCCTCATCCATAAGCAAAATGGTCGGTTCGCTGGCCAGCGCTCTAGCAAGCCCCACTCGCTGCTTCATGCCGCCGGAGAGCTCATCCGTCCGGCTATCGCCATAGCCATCCAGCCCCACGGCCTTGAGCGCTGCCATGGCGTTGATCTGGCGTTCGGCCGCCCCAACTCCGGCCACTTCCAGTCCGAAGGCGGCGTTGTCTAGGACGTTACGGTTTGGAAGAAGCGCGAAGGATTGGAACACCATGCTGATGTCCCTGCGGCGGAGGTCAATGAGCGCCCTACGCGACATCTTCGTAATGTCGTGGCCGTCAATCTCGATTGAGCCGGATGTCGGCTCTATCAGCCTGTTCAGCAGGCGCAGAAGGGTTGATTTGCCGGATCCGGACAGGCCCATGATCACGAAGATCTCTCCTGCCTTGATATCAAGGCTAGCGTCGTTGACGCCAATGGAGCAGCCGGTTGTCCGATGGATTTCGGCCTTGTCCTTACCCGAGCGGAGCAGTTCGAGGGCCTTCCGGGGCTGTTCCCCGAAGATCTTATGGACGTTCCTCAACCGTATCTTCGTCGCCTCGCTGGGCGCGCAGTTATCGTATTCAGTCGCTATTGCCATCAATGATTTGCCGCCAGCTCAATAGCCGACGCACTCTCCTTATCGTGAGTTGTCTCAGGCCTCTGCCAATGGAGGCACGTTCGAAAATACTTTCGCCCCCCTTCCAGAGGCGAAAAAACTAAAGACCGCACTGCCAAGATGAGTGCATCTATAACAAGCGTCATGGATTGTTCGGCGCGCAGAAATAGAATTTTCTACAGTGACAATTTATTGCCGAAGCGCAAGGATGCCACTTTAATACGACATATAGCTTCTGTAGTCCATCAAAAATTCCACTTTTTGTTCCTATCGGCTTATTTGCCCTGCATTTTGGAGCTGATTGGGGTGCCATTTTGGCCGCCGACGCCATGTAAAAGCGCGTCTTGGCCTGCTCCGATTGTCGCCCCCCTGAAAATTGCCGGATCGGTGGACAAGCGCAAAAAATGTTCTCCGAAATGGGATCGGCGCCGTCACGGCCTGCGGCGAGCTATTTTGCCTTGGATCTGGAGGCCATTCGCTAAAGTGCCCGCAATGAGGCTTAAAGTGATGGCCACAAAGTCACCTGGCGTCGGCGCAGAAACGTCTGCCATTGAAGGGACGGCCATGCGCACATTGCTGATTGTCCGGGCGGGGCCCGAAAGGGTCGGCCCGGTATTTGTTGGAGATTGGCAGCAAGCTGCCATACCGTCCAACAGCGCTCCCGCCGGCAGCGCAGCAGCGGATCGTTCAGGCTCTAGCCGCAGTATCAAAGACTGGATCGGCATCATTCTTCGGGCCTTGAGCCAACGCAACTTTGGTTCGATTGCGGCCAGAAAATTTGGCGTCGTAAAGTAGCTTGTCGGCTTGTTCGTAGAGCTCTGCGAACTGCGCATCAGCATTTGGTGACGCATCCGTGATGCCCATGCTCGCAGTTACGGGTCGTCCAAGGCCTGGAACGGCATTGGCGACGATGGTGGGGATCGCTTGGCGCCGACGTTCCGCCTGGGCCAAGGCATCTTGTCCGCGCACCAGCAGTACGAACTCCTCTCCGCCGAGGCGGAACGCACGAACCTTCGGGTCCGCCTTGAGTGCTTCGGCCACGGCTTTCAGCACGGCGTCGCCGACCACATGGCCGTGAACATCATTGATTGCCTTGAAGTGGTCCAGGTCGAGCACGGCAAGTGTGCGATAGCCCTCAGAGCGCAACTTCCTGAAATTCTGCTCGATTGCCCGCCGGTTGAGCAACCCCGTCAGCGCGTCGCGTTCGGACAGGCGCTCAAGCATGTCAGCTTCGAAGCGAGCGTTGTCTCGCTGGCGCTTGAGCGTCATGAAGCGATCTGCCACGCCGAGTGTGGTGAACAAGACTTCGGATACGCAACCCACATAGAACAAGAGCATGGCATCATTGCTCTGCAACCAGGGAACTACGCCCGTGACCAAGCGCACCAATCCGGCCAGAATTATAGGGATATAGCCGATCGCCTGGAACTTGGCGGCCCGACTTCCGCGCCGCAGTGCGTCGGCAACTGATAATATGAAAATGACGACCACCGGAGCAAAAGCCGCAGTGTACACCGTCGACTGGATCGAACGCCCCACGAACGGGAAAAGCGCGTGAGAAACGCTCAAAAACATCGCCCATACGGCGCACCCGAGCAACGCCCGCCGCAGGAGCGGATGCATGCGGCCGGGCTCTATGAAGCTGTGCGTAAACATCGCTCCAGAAGCGACCGTAAGGCCGAAGATCACTGTCGTCATCCAGCTCAACGTCATTGCTGGCGGATCGAAGAGAACGACTGCAAGGCCCGAAGAGACCAGGATCGTCAGCAGCAAAGAGATTGTTAGCATGGAATGCCAAAGCACGAATGGCTCGCGCAGGATCCGGTAGAAGGCCGCATTGAAGATGAGCGGCATGGAGAGCATTCCGGCAAGGGTAGCCAGGAGAATTAGAGACCGCACAAAGTCTGGGCCGAGAGCGATGTCAGACGGCGACAAATAGGCTCTCTCCAACGTCATTTGATGGCTCGGCAAATCGAATGCAACAACGACTTGCAGCGTGTCGCGGGTCACACCCGGCAAAGCGGCCTTGAAATACCCGCCATGCAGAGCGCTAGGAAGCTCACCCGCCAAGAAAGAGGTCTGGCGAATTGCGCCGTCTCGGTCGACCGCCAGCAGATGCACAGCCGCGAGCGCACTACGTCTTGAAAAGAGATATTGAGGAATGGCATCTTTTGGACCGATTTCAAAGCGCAGCAGCGTCCGCTCGCCTTCGAGCGAATAGATCCGATCTCCGCAGGTCCAGCGCCCGGACGAGTGGACAACAGAGACCAAGTCGTCCGACAAACTGCTGGACGTCCAGCAGGAGCTGCGAATGTCCATAGATTCAGCCGCGCCAAGGGGTGCAACGCCCAAAGAGGCAAGCACTAAGAAGCTCAGCACCGTCGTCACAGACGCTTTTCGGAGGTCATTCCAGAACATGGATCGACTTTACACGCTCGATATTGAGATGCGGTTACCGGCCTCCAAATCAGTCGGTACGCCACGAAGACGAAGCTCAACTTAGAATCCCAAACGCAATACATGCTGTGGTCCGTCCACACCGCCTGGCAGCCGCTTCCAACAAGTCGGGCCGTAACGCGCTCAGCCGGATGGCAACGAACGGGGAGATCGATTCCGTCGCTTCCGGGGCCGAAACTGGTAGGACTGCTTCCAGCAAATGGAATTGAAAGCAGCCGTTGCATCCGCCTAGTCTGGGTGTTTAATCGCGCCACGATTCTAGCGTCTCATAAGCCGACTGGCTGCGAATACAGGCTACATATGGACACCGAAGTCACCGACAGCCCCTCCATCGAGGACCTCAAGACGGTGGGCGACCACTTGACCGCCTTCAATGCAGCCGATGTCGGTCCTGCGGACAAGCGCTCGTTGGCAGTGTTCGTCCGCGGCAAGGATGGTTCCGTGATCGCCGGCATTTCCGGCTACACGGCCTGGGGTTGGCTCTATGTCCAGTGGCTCTGGGTGGACGAAAGCCTGCGGGGGCAGAACGCGGCTTCACGCATGCTGCAGGCAGCCGAAGACGAGGCCGCTATCCGCGGCTGCCATGGCGCTTACATCGACACCTTCAGCCCGACGGCTCTGAAGGTCTATCAGCGCCAGGGCTACAAGCCGTTCGGGACATTGCCGGATTTCCCCAAAGGCCGAGCTCGCACCTTCCTGGCTAAGTCACTAGAACAAGCCTGACGGGATGCGGTAAAAGATTGGCGGCCGTCACGGTCGCCATGCCCCATAGCCTCCGTGTCATGGGCGGATGATCACCCGGCGGTGCGGCCTCCTATCATCGGCTGCGGCACACCGGTCGTGCTCGGGAAGCTGATCGGCATGCCGCGCAGGACACGCACGGCGAGGAACGCGAAGCACTCGGCCTCCACCGCATCGCCGCGCCAGCCGATGGTGTCGGCAGAGACGGCATCGACGCCCGCACGCGCGTGCAGCATCGCCATGAAGGTCGGGTTGTGGCGGCCGCCGCCTGAGACAAACAGCTTCTTCGGCCGCCGCGGCAGAAGGTCGAGCGCCTTGCCGACACAGGATGCGCTGAAGGCGGTCAGGGTGGCGGCGCCATCCTCGTTGCTCAGCCCGTCGGCCATCGCGGCGGTGAAGTCGAAGCGATCGAGCGACTTGGGATAGGCTGCGGCGAGATAGGGATGCTCGAGCAGGCGCGCGAGCCTGTCCTCGTCGACGGTGCCGGCGGCGGCAAGCGCCCCGCCCCGGTCCATCTCGCCCAGCCCCCTCGACTTGACGAAGTCGTTGATCGGCGCGTTGGCCGGGCCGGTGTCGAAGGCGACGAGGTCGGACTTGCCGTCCCACCAGGTGACGTTGCCGACGCCACCGAGATTGAGGATGGCGCTATCACCGCTGGCACCGGCGGTACCCAGCAAGGCAGCGTGATAGGCGGCCGCCAGCGGCGCGCCCTGGCCGCCAGCGCGGATGTCGGCGGTACGGAAATCATAGACGACCTTGGTGCCTAGGAGAGAATGCATCAGCGCGCCATCGCCGAGCTGGCGGGTCTCGCCTGGCAGGCCGCCCTTTTGCGGGCCACGATGCAGCACGGTCTGGCCATGAAAGCCGACGACGCCGATGTCGCTCATCGCCATGCCGGCACCCTCAACGACCTGGCGCACGGCGGCAGACTGGGCGCGAGTCAGGGCCTGCTCGGCCTTGGCGAAGATTGCCGGCTCCGGCCCCTCGAAGTTCCAGACCCTGGCTTCGGCCTGCGCCTGCACCAGCATCGGCCGGACCGAAGCCTCGTAAGGCACGAGCGCGTAAGGACCGAAGGCCTCGATGCGCTCGCCGTCGGTCTTGAGCAGCGCGACGTCGATGTTGCCGTCGAGCACGGTTCCGGTCATCAGCCCGACCGACCAGATGGGTTGCATGTTCAAGCTCCGTTGATGATGTTGCCGACCCGGCGGCGCAGATCTATTATGCCGCTGTCGAAATGACGCGTCGGGTGGATGCGATTGGTGAGCAGCGCCCAGGCGCGGCCGGCGTCGAAATCGATCCAAAGGCCCGTGCCGGTAAATCCGGTATGGCCAATGGTGCCTGCGCTGCAGCGGTCGCCACCGGACCAGCCGGCATAAGGATGCTCCCAGCCATGCGTGCGCTTGGCCGAAAGCGGCGAGCGCATCAGAGCGATTGCGTCGGCCGATGCGCCACTGCCATCGAGCAGGCCTTGCGCGAAATCAAGCACGGAGGCTGCCGTGCCGAACAGTCCGGCATGACCGGCACCCTGAAGGGCCGAGCAATTGTCGTCATGGACCTCGCCCGACAACACCCTGTGCCGCCAGGTGCACTCCTCGGTCGCCGCTGACTGGTCAGGATCGGCCAAAAAGGCAAAGCCCTTGCCGGCATCCAAGTCGCGGATCCACTTGCCCGACAGGCGTTCCATGGCAAAGCCGAGCAGGATGAAGTTAATGTCGGAATAGACTGGCGCTTCCAGCTTTCGCCATTCGCGCTGCAGGATGAACGTCCGCAGCAGGTCCGGGTCACGGCCATAGGTATAGATCGGCTCGACCGCCGGAAACGGTGTCTGGTGGCCGAGACACTGGCGGAAGGTGACCTGCCGTTCCCAGGCGTTGGAGTCATACTGCCGCAGATCCGGCAAAACAGTCGTCAGCGGCGCATCGAGGTCGATGGTCCCCGCTTCGGCCAGCGCCAGGATGCGCGGCGTGGTGAAGACGACCTTGGTCAGCGATGCCAGGTCGAACCAGGTGTCTTCGCACATAGGGCGCTCTGACGGCACGCGCTGCGCATGCCCGATGGCCCGGCTGATCCTGTTGCCGCCCTTGTCGACGATAGCAAGCACGCCACCTGGGACGCGACCGGCTTCCACGGCCTGCGTTAGCGCTGCGAAGGCACGTTGGTGAAGCCGGGCGAGATCGTCGGTGGCCATCTTCTTACTCTCTCAGGCTTCGGCCCGTACCTTATGGTCCTTGCCGAAATGGAGCCAGTTCGCGGGCGGCGGCTCATAGCCGACCGGGCGCACCAGCGAGGGCACCTGGCGGGTATCGAGCTCGAAATGCTGCTTGCGGCGGTCGATTGTCGGCACGGCGGCGATCAGCTTCTTGGTATAGGGATGCTGCGGGTCCGAGAGCACTGCTTTCGCATCGCCGATCTCGACAATCTGGCCGGCATACATCACCGCGACACGATGCGCGATGCGCTCGACGACCGCCATGTCGTGGGAGATGAAGAGATAGGCGAGACCGTATTCCTGCTGCAAGTCGACCAGCAGTTCCAGCACGCGCGCCTGCACCGAGACGTCGAGGGCCGAGACCGCCTCGTCGAGCACCACGACCGACGGGTTGAGCATCAGCGCGCGCGCAATGCACAGGCGCTGGCGCTGGCCGCCGGAGAACTGATGCGGATAGCGGGCAAGGCTGTCCTCGGGCAGGCCGACGCGCTTGAGCAGTGCTGCCATCCTGTGGCGAACCGCTGTATCGATGGGCGCGCCGGTGGCGATCACCGGCTCCGCGAGGATCTGCTCGACGTTGAGACGCGGATTGAGCGAGGCATAGGGGTTCTGGAACACCATCTGCACCGGCAGCCGGCTCTGGCCGGGTCGCGCGGCCTGGGCTTCCACCGAAAACGCTCCGCGCGTCGGCGAGACGAGGCCGAGCACGGCGCGCGCGGTGGTCGACTTGCCCGAACCGCTTTCACCGACGATCGCCAGCGTTTCGCCCGGCATCAGATCGAAGGCGACGCCGTCGACGGCATGCACCGCGCCCACCGGCTTGCTGAACCAGCCGCCCTTCAGCGGATAGCGCACGACAAGGTCATCGACCTCGAGCGTCGGCTTGGGCAGCGGCGCTATCGCGCGTGCTCCGTCGGTTCTCGCCGCTACACCGCCGGAAAAGTGCGGCACCGCATGCAGCAGATGCTGGGTGTAGGGGTGCTGCGGCTTATCGAGTATCTGGCCCAGTTCACCCTGCTCGACGACCCTGCCATCCTGCATCACCATCACGCGGTCGGCGATGCCGGCGACGAGGCCGATGTCGTGGCTGATAAAGATCATCGACATGTCGGTTTCGCGGCGAAGCTCGGCCAGCAGCGCCATGATCTGCGCCTGGACGGTGACGTCGAGCGCCGTCGTCGGCTCGTCGGCGATCAGCAGGCGCGGATTGCAGGCGAGCGCCATGGCGATCATCACACGCTGCAGCATGCCGCCCGACAACTCGTTCGGCGTCGCCTTGAGCCGGCGCTCGGCATCGGGGATACGCACGCGTTCGAGAGCGTCGCGCGCTGCGGCACGAGCCTGCGCTCCGGTCAGGCCGCGATGCAGGCGGAACGATTCCTCGATCTGGGCACCGATGGTCAGCACAGGATTGAGCGACGTCATCGGCTCCTGGAAGATCACGCCGATCTCGGCACCGCGTATGCCGGTCAGCTCCTGCTTTCCGGCGCTGGTGACATCAAGCACGCTGCCGTCGGCGCGCAGCAGTTCGATCTTGCCGCTGGTGATGCGGCCGCCGGCATAGTCGATCAGGCGGTTGCTCGACAGTGCGGTCACCGACTTGCCCGAGCCGCTCTCGCCGACGATCGCCAGCACTTCGCCAACGCCGAGGTCGAAGCTCACGCCATGCACGACTTCCTTGGCGCTGGCCGCCGGGCCGAAACTGACATGCAAATCGCGGACAGAAAGGATCGGCTTCATCTCTGATGCCATCGTCACGCCCTCCTCGTCTTGGGGTCGAGGATGTCGCGCAGCGCATCGCCGAGAAGGTTGAAGCCGAGGATCGAGAGCATGATGGCGACAGCCGGGAAAGCCAGCAGCCACGGCGCCTGCTCCATCAGGTTGCGCGCGTCGCTCAGCATCAGGCCGAGCGACGAGGCCGGCGGCTGGGTGCCTAGGCCGAGGAAGCTCAAGCCGGCCTCGGTCAGCAGCGCCCAGGCGAGCGCCAGCGTGACCTGCACGGTAAGCGGCGCCACCAGGTTGAGCAGCAGGTGCCGGGTCAGGATATAGGTGCGGCTCGAGCCAAAGGTGCGGGCGGCATCGACGAAATCGCGGGCTTTCAGCGACAGCGCCGGGCCGCGCACGACGCGGGTGAAGATCGGCGTATAGACGATGCTGATGGCAGCGACGCTGGTCCAGGTGCCCGGGCCAATGATGGTGACGATCAAAAGCGCCAAAAGGATCGCCGGGAAGGCCAGCAGCACGTCCATGAAGCGCATCATCACCGTGTCCCAGCGCTTACCATACCAGGCGGCCGTAAGCCCAAGCACCGTGCCGGCGAGCGTCGCGATCGCCACGGAGAAGAACGCCACGGTAAAGGACTGCCCGATGCCCTTCATCAGACGGCTCATCACGTCGCGGCCGAACAGATCCGTGCCCATCCAGTAGGACGATGTCGGCGCTTGCAGCCGGTCGATGCGGTACTGCATCAGCGGATCGTGCGGGGTCAGGCCGGCAGCGCCGAGCAAGGCGACGACCAGATAGACCAGCACGATGGCGCCGCCGATGCGCCCGCTCGGATGCGAAAAGATGGCCTTCACGACGCGCATCAACGGCCCTCCAGGCGAATACGGGGGTCGAGCGCGGCATAAGCGAGGTCGACGAGCAGATTGACGATCATGAAGTTGAGGGCAATGAACAGCACAGCACCCTGCACCAGCGCATAGTCGCGCTGCAGGATGGCTTCCAGCACCATGCGGCCCAGGCCGGGCAGAGCGTAGATCTGTTCGACGATAACCGCGCCGCCGAGCAGGTAGCCGAACTCGATGCCGCTCAGTGTGACGACGGGCACCAGCGCATTGGGCAGCGCGTGGCGCCAGATGACGCTGCGCTCGGAGGCGCCTTTGCTGCGCGCGGTGCGCACATAGTCGTCGCTCAGCACGTCAAGCATGGCCGAGCGGGTGACGCGGGTGACCGAGGATGCAAAGGCGCAGCCAAGCGTGATCGCAGGCAGGATCATCTGGCCAAGATTCTGCAACGGATCCTGCCAGAACGGGGTGAACGCACCCATGGTGGGCAGCACGCCGAAGCCGGCCGACAGGATGTAGATGATGACGAGGCCGACAACGAAGCTCGGCGTTGACTGGCCGATCATTGCGGCGATGCGGACGCCGAGATCGGCAGGACGCTCGTTGCGGGTGGCAGCGAACACACCTGCCGGCACGCCGATCGATAGCGCGATCAGCATGGCCAGAAGTGCCAGTTCAAGCGTCAGCGGAAAGCGTTCGATGATGACCGATAGCACCGGCTTGCCATAGGTCACCGATATGCCGAGGTCGCCGCTGAACAGGCCGGTGAACCAGCGCCAGTACTGGACCGGCCAGGGTTGGTCGATGCCGAAATAGATGGCCAGCGAATCCCGCTGCTGCGGGGTCAGAAGTCCGGCCTCGGTTCCCAGCATGGCCGTGATGGAATCGCCCGGCACTAGCCGGATGGCGATGAAGACGATGATAGAGACGCCGATCAGGACCAGTGGAAAGGCCCGCAGGCGACGTATCACGTAACTCATGGCGAAGGGACCATCTGGGGTTGGGGAGCCATTGCGGCTCTCGGGCTAGACCGGACTAGGCCGGTCGCGGAATTAAGGGCGGTCGCCATCGGCTCAACGGCGACCGCCTTTGGGCGGCGACAGGGAGATGCCCGCCGCCCAAAACACCTGTTTTTACTGGATGGTGACCTTGCCGAGGCTGACCAGCGAGCCGGTCGGCATCGGCACGAAACCCTGCACGTTCTTCTGCTGGGCGGTGTAGCCGTAGCCGGTATAGAGCCAGATCCACGGCGCCTTTTCGGCAAGCTGTTTGTCGAACTCGGCGAAGATCACCTTGCGCTTTTCCGGATCGGTCTCGGCGCGGCCGTCCTGCAACAGCTTGTCGAGCGTGTCGTCGGCGAAGTTGGAAACCTTCTGCAGGTTGCCGTTCTTGGTCCAGTAGCGGTTGTACATGGTGTAAGGGTCGGGACGGCCGCCATTCAGCGCCACCGCCATGTCGAAGTCGCCCTTCAGCCAGGTGTCGACATAGACGTTGAGCTCCATCATCTTGATGTCGAGCTTGACGCCGATCTCGGCCAGCTGCGACTGCAACACCTGGGCTTCGGCGGCAGCCGTCGGCGGCTCGCCGGTCGCAGCGATCACGGTGGCGCTGAAGCCGTCGGCAAAGCCGGCATCGGCCATCAGCTTTTTGGCCTTCTCGACGTCCTGCTTGTAGCAGAACAGCGAATTCGGATCGGAAGCGAAGAACGGAGCGGTAATCGGCCCGGTCACCTTGCCTTCGCCGAGGGATGCCGTGTCGAGCACGGCCTGGCGGTCGACGGCGCAGGAAATGGCTTGGCGCACGGCAAGCTCGTTCATCGGCTTGCGCACCGGGTTGAGCTGAAGCACGTGGTAGGCGAGCAGCGGCGCACGGTTGAGCTGAAGCTTCGGCTCCTTGGGCACCAGCGTCGCGATCAGCGGATCGTTGAGCAGCGCGAAGTCGACCTGGCCGGTGCGCATGGCAGCGAGGATCGCGGTTTCGTCGGGCAATACGCTGATTTCAATGCCGTCGACGCCGGTCGCACCGCCAGCCCAGTCCTTGTTGGCAACGAGCGCCGCCTTGGAATTGGGATCCCACTTCTCGAGCTTGAACGGACCTGAGCCGACAGCCTTTGTGCCGATAGTGCCGGCCGCGATCTCGCTTGCCGGGACGATCGACGAATTGGTGTCGGTCATGGCGGTGAGGATCGGCGCGTCGGGCTGCTTCAGCTTGAAGACGACGGTGCCGGCATCGGGCGCCTCGATGGCTTCGATGGACAGGTAGTTGGCGCGGTTGGCAGCACCTGTCTTCTCATCGAGGATGCGCTCGAACGATGCCTTGACGTCGGCCGAAGTCACGGCTGCGCCGTTCTGGAACCTGGCCTTGGGGTCGAGCTTGAAGGTTAGCTGCTTGCCGTCGGCTCCGAATTCCCAGGACGTAGCGATTCCGGGGATGATCTTGAGATCGGCATCGAGGCGCACGAGCGGCTCATAGATCAGCTCGAGCAGGCGCAGCGACGAAAACGCGGTCTGCTTGTGCGGGTCGAGGCCGGTGGCGTCCTGCGCCCAGGCCATGCGCAGGGTCGCTGCATCGGCATGCCCTGCAACAGCCGACAGGCCGATCATCACGGCCGTGGTTGCCCCAAGGAAACATCTGAACTTGCTGGTCATTTCATCCTCCCTGTTACTCTTTCGCTGGCACGGCCAAAATGGCCGCCCGGATCACATGGATGCCTGCTTCGCATCCTGGATTGCTTGCCGCAAGAAGCCTTTGGAACCGTCCAGCGCTGATCGCGCTGCGCCAAGGTCCATCCCCGTCATGACGATGAGGATTGCCAGCTTCACGTCGTTATCGGTCTGGGCGAGCGCTGCCTGCGCCTCTTCCAGCGTGCATTCGGCTGCCTGCATGACGATGCGGGCGGCGCGCGCCACGAGCTTCTTGTTCGATGCCTTCAGGTCGACCATCAGGTTTTCGTAGGACTTGCCGATGCCGATCATGCTGGCGGTGGTCAACATGTTGAGCACCAGCTTTTCGGCCGTGCCCGATTTCATGCGCGTCGAGCCCGTCAGCGCTTCGGGGCCGACAACCGGCGAAATGGCGATATCGGCAATGGCGGCAATGGCCGACTGGGGGTTGCATGACAATGCGACTGTAGTTGCACCGATCTTCTTCGCATAATTCAGGCCGCCAATGACGTAGGGCGTACGGCCGCTGGCGGCGATACCGACGACGACGTCCCTGGCCGTTAGCTCGATGTCGGCCAGCGCCTCGGCGCCCTTGGTCTGGCTGTCCTCGGCCCCTTCCGTCGCCTTCAGCAAAGCGCTGTAGCCGCCAGCAATGAGCCCGACCACCATGGTCGACGGCACGCTGAATGTCGGCGGGCACTCCGAGGCGTCGAGCACGCCAATGCGGCCGCTGGTGCCAGCGCCCATATAGATCAGCCGTCCGCCCTGCCTGAAGGCAGCGATAGTGCGGTCTGCCGCAGCGGCGATTTCGGGGATCACCTTTTCGACTGCATGCGCGACAAGTTTGTCTTCGTCGTTGATTTTCCTGAGGACATCGATGGTCGGCAGCAGGTCGATATCCATGGTGCGCGGGTTCCGCTCCTCGGAAACCAATCGCCCCAGCTCCGAAATCAAGGCTTGTTCTGACACTTGTCGCCACCTGCCCGGTTCTCAAGATGAAGAGCACGCGGAGCCGGTTCTCCGAGGCTTTCATTAGATCTCTAGAATGCAATATTCCTGGTGTCAACGAGATTTGGAATGGATTATTCCTTGAGACTGCACGACTGGTCAAGCCGCCTGGCCAGGATGATCGCGCCGGAAACGGCGTCGCCATCGGTCGGCTTGAGGCGGCGGCGAACATCGGGCGCAAGCCAGGGTTCGAGCGGGCTGGCTAGGCCACCAAGAAGCGTGACCCGCGGCGCACCCTTGTCGAAGAGGGTGCGCACGATAGTATCGATCTGCTCCGCCGCGGACAGCACGATGCGACGGCCAGCGGAGTCGCCCTGGTCGGCATGGCGCATGACGGTCGGCGCCAGGGCCGCGTAGTCGGTGGCTGTTGCCCGATCCATCCAGGCCACCGCCTCCATAGGATCATCGTGGAAGCGCTGTATGATTTCCGTCAGAAGGGCGGAACGGTCGTGCCGACCGTCATAGGCACGGAGCGCGAGTTGCACCGCCTTCAAGCCCAGATCGGCACCACTGCCCTCGTCCGAGATCGGGAACCCGTAGCCGCCGACCCTGAGGTCTCGTCCTTCGACGAAACCCAGTCCGATCGAACCGGTACCGGCGATGACGATCGCTCCATCCTTGCCCGAATGAGCGCCGAGGCAGGCGCCCATGCCGTCGCTGGTAAAGTCTATTCCGGCGAAGGGATGCGCGGTGGCCCTGAGCGCCTCCAGCGCACCCTTGCGCCCTATGCCGGCAAGGCCGATGCCGGCGAAGGTACGCGCCAGTTCGGCAGAGCCGAAACCCGCTTCCTCGGCGGCCTCGCCGAAGGCGCGTGTGATCGACGCCCACGCGACGTCGATGCCGAGCCGCGTCGTCGCAGGACCGGAAAGCCCCTGCCCGAGCACGTTGCCGGCCTCATCGACGATCCGGGCGCGGCAGCCGGTGCCTCCGCCATCGACGCCGAGATAGAAGCGAAGCGTGGAGGCGCTGGTCATCCGGGCAGCCGCTCGATGGTGGCGCCACACATGCGCAGCTTCCGGTCGAGGCTCTCATAGCCCCGGTCGAGATGGTATACGCGATTGACGATGCTCTCGCCCTCGGCGACGAGTGCGGCAAGCACCAGAGACACTGAGGCGCGCAGGTCGGTTGCCATCACCTGCGCACCGCGCAGAGGCGTGCCGCCCCGTACTAGCGCCGTCGTCCCCTGCAGAGTGATGTTCGCGCCAAGCCGCATCAGCTCCGGCACGTGCATGAAGCGGTTCTCGAACACCGTCTCGCGCAGGAGCGACGCGCCCGGCGCGCAGCACATCAGCGCCATGAACTGCGCCTGCAGGTCTGTCGGAAAGCCGGGATAAGGTTCCGTGGTGATGTCGACCGGCGTCAATGGACCGTCCCGCGAGACGATCAGGCCACGGTCTCCGGGCCACACGCTGACACCTGCCGCTTCCAGCACCTGCACCACAGACGCTAGATGCTCGAGCCGCGCGTTCGTCAGCTCCAGCTGGCCGCCAGTGATGGCTGCTGCGATGGCATAGGTTCCGGCCTCGATCCGGTCGGGAATCGTGTGATGAGAAGCCTTGCGCCACGAAGTGCCGCCCTGGATCAGGATCCGGTGCGTTCCCGCCCCCTCGATATTGGCCCCCATGGCGGTGAGGCAGGCGGCAAGATCCGTCACCTCGGGCTCGCGGGCGGCATTGACGATCTCGGTCTCGCCCATTGCAGCGGTGGCCGCCATCATCGCAGTCTCGGTCGCGCCCACCGAGGGCGAGCCGAGCACGATGCGCGCGCCCGTCAGCCCTCGGGACGCGGAAGCGACGATCGAGCCGCCCTGGATGCCAATTTCGGCGCCCAATTGGCCGAGCGCCTTGATGTGCATGTCGACCGGCCGTGCGCCGATGGCGCAGCCGCCGGGAAGCGACACCTGCGCCTGTCCGAACCTGGCTAGCAGCGGCCCGAGCACTAGCACGGTGGCGCGCATCTTGCGCACCGTGTCATAGCTGGTCTCGCGGGAGGACGCAGTGCTTGCATCGACCACGACCGAGCGGCCATAGCGAGCAACCTGCGCGCCATGCTGGGCAATGACGCCGAGCATGTTCTCGACGTCGCTCACCGCAGGCAGATTGGTCAGTTCGAGCGGTTCGGGGCTCAGCAGCGAGGCCGCGATCTGCGGCAGGGCCGCGTTCTTGGCCCCGGAGATGGCGACGGCCCCTTGCAGCCTCTGCCCACCAAAGATGCGCAACTTGTCCATGATCGAAAACCCGTTCATCAGCCGGTCGAGACCAGCCGAGCCGACAAGAGAGTTGATCGCAATATTCTTTCCTGTCAACCTCGGATGGAATATTCTATTCCTAGATACTCGCTGGATGAAAGGCTCCTGGCGCTCCATGTCGGTTCTCACGAAAATCCTGGCGACGCTCGACACCATGGCGCCGGCCGACCGGCAGATCGGCCGGTTCATCGTCGACAACCCCGACGAGATGCTGCAGCTGTCCTCCGTCGCCCTTGCCGAGCAGACCGGGCGCAGCCAGTCCAGCGTGGTGAAATTCGCGCAGAAGCTGGGCTACCCGAGCTACCAACAACTGAAGCTTGCAGTGAGCGAAGCCAAGGCCCAACAATGGCGGGCCCCGCCCGGCATGGTGCACGGCAGCATCGACCGCGCCGACGGCTACGTCGCCGTGCAGCAAAAGCTCGTAGCGGGCAAGCTAACTGCGATGCAGCAGACCATGTCGGTGAACAGCGAGCAGACCGTGGCCAGGGTCCTCGAATTGCTCGACCAGGCCGACCGGATCCATCTCGCCGGCGTCAGCGCCTCGTCGCTCGTGGCGCGCGACTTTGCGATCAAGCTGATGAAGCTCGGCCGCAACGTCCTGCATGACAGCGACAGCCACGTGCAACTGGCGAGCGCGGCCTCTCTGGGGCCGAGAGACGTGATGGTCGCGCTTTCCCATTCCGGCACCAGCATCGAGACGCTCCGCATCGCCGAGCTTGCCAGTGAAGGCGGCGCGACGGTCGTGGCCGTTGCGTCGCTGAGGGACAATCCGCTGAGCGCGATCGCCGACATCGTGCTGCACACGGCAAGCGACGAGGACGACGTCCGTTCGTCCTCGATCACCGTCCGCGACGCCCAACTCGCGCTGACGGATCTGTTGTTCATCCTCCTGGTGCAACGCCAGGCCGACGCAGGCGATCACATCCGCAAGAGCGAAGCAGCCGTCGCTGCCCTGAAACTGGATGGAAGACTGCGTTGAGACCCGGCCTAGTGCGATCGCGCATTCGGCCAACGTAGGCTGACGAATCAAGAACTTTGCGTGACCGGAAGCCCCCGCTCGTCTCTCCTACTTGTCAGGCTGCTGACGAACTCGACAAGCAGGCTTGCCACAGTACTGCTAGAGATGAAAATCACCGGACGATTCCGGTTGATAGATCACCCTTTCGATCAGGATACGTCGCGTACGATCTGTAACCCTCCAGTCGATGGCATCGCCTTCCTGATAGCCCAGGATCGCGGCGCCGACGTCGGAGAGGACCGATAGTTTGCCAGAGCGTTCGTCGGCGTCTTGCGGGTAGACAAGAGCCACTTCCTTTTGTTCATCGTCAAGCTGCAGCACGACCCTGGAATTCATTGTCACGACATCGCGCGCGACGTGCTGAGGATCAACGACAACGGCTCTCTCGATCTCGTGTTCAAGCTCGACAATTGCCGCCCCTTGCTCGAACTCAATCAGGCTCTGGAGCCGTGCTTTGTCGATCTCCGTGACGTAGATGTCGGTAGATTTTGCCATGGCGCCTTCGCGCAGGAGTTGGAGATACCGACTAGAGGTCATGGACAGGGAATTGAGCGTTGGTGTTTCGAGTTTGAGAAGAAAACCGCAGCGTTCAAAACCCTTCAGCGAGCGCGTATTGTCCGGGTGAATTTTGGCGATGACGCTCTCGGCTCGCATGTCGAGGAAGGCGAGCTTCAAACCTTCTCGGATGGTGCTGGCGCCAAGTCCGCGCCCCCAATTGTCATGGTCTCCGACGACCAAGACTATTTCACACTCAGCGTCTGTCTTGACCAGGCGGACGAAGCCGACCGGGATATCGTTTCGGTCGTAAGCCATAAAGAAGCGGCCGCCCTGATTGAACAGATGTGTCAGGATCGGCATCTGAGCTCGGTCGACGGCCTGCGCGATGAATCGAGACACACTGCGGGAATCGCTCAGGTAGCGAGTGACGCGTTCATCTTCTAACCAGTCCATCAGGATCAGTGCGTGTGTCCGAGTGATTTCTGGACGCAACGAAACAAAAGGCTTGTTCATCTTCGCTACCTTGGTCGCAAGAATGAAAGCCTGTCACGGTCGCTGCCGTGCTGGTTCTTTCGGATCAACATTGAAACTAGAAGACCGATTTAGCAAAGATTCAGCGGTGAAGGCCAGCGAAGAAGCGCGCCCGTATGCGTGAGGGCGTACCGCAGTCGAAGTGGGGCGGCCTCCTGAGAGGGTTCCCGAACGGGACGGGCAGGAAACCACCCGCAAACAGCCCTACCCTCAGCCTGGGCGGAAACGATTCGTTCCGGCAGGATCGGGGCGGGAACCGGTCTATCCCCTTTCGAAACAAGTTTGATTGAAGCGATGACATCCTTGTTCTCTCACCGCATGACAAACAGATGATGTTCGCATCTGCATATTCGAAAGGCGATGACGCCCGTTGATTTCCTCGTGCGGAACACGTCGCAATGTTTTCAAGCGGCCTTGCGGCGCTGGAAGGGTCCGTGCGGAATTTCCGGCGGCGCGAAGCTCTCGGCATTGGCGCGGTCCCAGCGGCTGTACCAGTCGGCCAGTTCGGGAATTTCCTCCCCGGCGACGAGGAAGCCCTCAGGCAGATAGGGGTAGGCTTCGTTGCCGTCGAGGAACTCATTGTCCTTCTGCCGGAACATGAAGTGATAGGGCATGAAGTCGCTAGGATTGCTCAGGCCGGCCGACCCGGCGATTTCGCCAAGCGCCTTCATCGTGTTGCGATGGAATCGCGCGACGCGATCGCTCTTGTCGCCGACATCGAGCGCCCGCTGGCGGACCGGGTCCTGAGTCGCGATGCCGACAGGACATTTGTTGGTGTGGCAGGCCTGAGCCTGGATGCAGCCAATGGCGAACATGAAACCGCGCGCCGCGTTGCACCAGTCGGCCCCCAGCGCCACGACGCGGGCGATGTCGAAGGCTGAGACGATCTTGCCGGCTGCGCCGATCTTCACCTCATGGCGAATTCCCGCGCCGCGCAGCGTGTTGTGTACGAAGGTCAGCCCTTCCAGCATCGGCATGCCGACCCGGTTGGCGAATTCGACCGGAGCTGCGCCCGTTCCGCCCTCTGCGCCATCCACCACGATGAAATCCGGGATGATCCCCGTCTTGAGCATCGCCTTGACCATGCTCATGAATTCGCGGCGATGGCCGATGCAGAGCTTGATGCCGACCGGCTTGCCCCCCGACAAGACGCGCAACTGACCGACGAACTGCATCAGGCCGATCGGCGTCGAGAAGGTGCCATGGGCGGCCGGAGAGACGCAGTCGACACCCATGGGGATGCCACGCGCTTCGGCGATCTCCGGTGAGATCTTCGATGCGGGCAGCATGCCGCCGTGGCCCGGCTTCGCGCCCTGGCTCAGCTTGATCTCGATCATCCTGATCTGCGGATCGGCGGCGAGCTCGGCGAATTTCTTCGGCGAGAAACTGCCGTCGTCGGTGCGGCAACCGAAATAGCCCGACGCAACCTGGTAGATCAGGTCGCCGCCGCCCTGCCGGTGATAACGGCTGATGCCGCCCTCGCCCGTATCATGCGCGAAGCCGCCTTTCTTCGCCCCTGTATTGAGGGAGAGGATGGCGTTTGCGGAGAGCGAGCCGAAGCTCATCGCCGAAATGTTGTAGAGACTGGCGTCATAGGGCTGCTTGCAGGCGGAACCGCCGATGCGCACCCGGAAGTTGGTGTCGGTGATCGCTACGGGCGAGGCGGAATGGGTCAGCCACGCATAGCCGGAACCATAGACATTCTCAATCGTGCCGAAGGGCCGTTTGTCCTCGACTCCCTTGGCGCGTTGATAGACGAGACCGCGGGCCTGGCGGCTGAACGGCACCTCTTCATGATCGCCCTCGATGATGTACTGCCTGATTTCCGGCCGGAATCCCTCGAGCAGGAAGCGCAGATGCCCGACGACCGGATAGTTGCGCAAGATGGAGTGCCGGCGCTGGAAAAGGTCATGCACGCCGAGCAGGAAGAGCCCGCCGCAAAGCGTGGCAACGACCAGCAGCCACTTGCTGTAGAGCGCCGCACCCGCAAGAGATGCTAGCGCAACGAGCCCAACGCCGACGAATACGGTATAGCGCTGATGCGAGAGGATAGTGCTGACCATTTTTTGGGATTTGTCCGGAAAGTCCGCGTTGTGGCATTCATAGCCAGGGTGGTCCGGAACGAAAGCTGCTAAAGGCAAATCGCTCTGGCGACAGGCCTATAGCACCGAATTTGTGACATTGCAGCGAATCCCACGGGGCAATTCGCGTCGCATGGCACTGAGCCGGCTGTAGTCATTGGCAAGGGCTGAAACGAAAGAAATGATTTTCTATGGCGGATCGGGAACCGGATGCCGACCGACAGCTTTGGGCACTCAAGGTGGTGAAGCGGACATTGGCGTAGCAGCCTGGTCGCCTTTGAAGGTCTCATAGCTGGCGTCCGGCTTCACAGGAGCGCAGCGGAAGGTAGCACGATCCGCTCCCCGGGAATGCAACAATACTTATCCGCGCGCAGTCAGCCAGACGCCCACCAAAGTTACGCCCAAACCCAGGAACATTGCCGGGGTTAGCGGCTCCGAAAACAGCATCCAAGCCCCGAACATTGTCACTGGCGGGCTCAGGTAAATGGCCGCGCTTACCTTCGCCACTGGGAACATGCGCAGCATTGTGTAGTACACTGAGTAGGCAGCAAACGTAGCGATCAGCACGAGCCAGGCCATGCCGATGGCGAACTCGCGGGTCATGGGCGGCGCGATCCCTCCCTGAGCGATGGCGCAGATGCCGAAAAGGACTGCACCCGTCAGCGTGTGGATGCAGAGACTTTGGTGAACAGGCATGTTCAGCGTTTCCCGGCCCCTGCGGAGAACCGAAGCCAAGGCGAACACCATCATCGAGCCAATGGTCAACCCATAAGCCCAAAAGGGGGCGGTACCCAAGCTCAGACTGTCGAAGGACACGATCAGCACTCCCGTGACGGCGATGGCGGTGCCCAGCCACTGCCGCCTTGTGAGCCGCTCGCCCAGGAGGGGTTGCGCCATAACCGCGATCGCCAGCGGCACCAGATCGGAGATCAGCGCGACCAGCCCGGTTGGGACGCGCTGCTCGATCGCAAGCGCAAAGCCTCCCAGGTAGATGAAAACCGCCATAACGCCGAACCCGACCTGAGACAGTACGGCGCGCAGACGCATCCTCGGCCCGAAAGCCAGGGCGAACGGAAGCAGGAGCCCCCCCGACAACAGCGTGCGCCAAAACAGCAAGACGGCCACGCTCGCCTGCTCGCTGGCATAGCGGATGCCGACGAACCCTGAACTCCAGCCGATCACGAGCAGCGCTGCCATTACGGGCCAGAGGAAGCGGGACCGTGTCGCGGCCGTGGGAGACAGAGAAAGAGCGGTCATGGGATGCCTACATGGATATCATCCCGAGTTACTCATTCCCTGAGGGCCGCGCACATGACAAATTTCGATCATGTGATGACAGACATTGCCTCACGGTAATCATTTCGTGCAAAAATGATATGCGTGGATCATGCAGTCGTCGTACGCCACTAGATCGGGGCCAAGGATGAACGAGATCAACACCAGGCGGTTGGACATCGATGCGCTGCGTGCGCTTCGGGCGATCAAGCTCCACGGGGGTGTCACCCGGGCTGCCGAGGCGCTCGGGCTTACGCAATCCGCCGTGAGCCACAAGGTCAAGCGCATGGAAACCAGCCTGGGCTGCGAGCTGCTGGACAGACGGCCCGGTGGCGGCATGTTCACCTCCGAAGGAGGGGCGCTGCTAGAATACGCCGTTAAAATCCTCGACCTGCACGACGAGGCGCTGGTCAGCTTGGCGAAGTCCGACCTGGCGGGTCGAATCTTGCTAGGCTTAACGGAGGACACGACCTGTTCGGACTTGTCGCGCATCCTCGGGCGCTTTCGGCGCCTGTATCCCCAGGTAGCGGTGAGAACGAAGGTTCGAATGAGCCTGGTGCTGCGGTCAATGCTCGATCGCGGCGAGCTGGACGTGGCCATCGTGCAGATTTTCGCCCATGAGGTCCGGCCGACCGATGTGGTGCTGTTTCGCGAGAACCTTCATTGGGTCAAATCCCGCGAGCTGTTGTTGGATCCTGAAGGGCCGATCCCATTCCTCTCCTTCGACGACGACTGCTTCTATCGACGCTGGGCAATTGACATTGGACAGGATGGAGGTGCGGACCTGGAAACCGTGTTCGAATGCTCAAGTGCTGCAGGCATCGTGGCCGCGGTGAACGCGGGACTTGGCGTGGCGCTCCTCAGTGACCGCCATCTGCGTCCGGACATGGACATAGTCGACACCCGCCTTCCTGCGCCTCCGCCGCTAGTCTACGTGGTGCGACGCGCGAGGAAGACGAGGAATCCTGCCCTCGAAAGCCTGATCTCCGAGATCGAGAGCGAGGTCAACCGCTACGGCAAACTGGCATTGGCAGTCTAGCACAACTGCCTTAAACGACAGCCTTGGGGACGAGAGCAGTCGGACTGCCTTTGGTAGTTCAGGTAGGACGAGCTGCCGATATGCTCTGCCTGGACGCCAGCGTTTTCCGGATTTTTTTACTGCACAGATCGACGACCCTAACACCGCTTCTACTTTGTTGAGGTGAACGTTCCGGCTCAAGGAAGCACAACTCGACGGACTAGTAGGTCGGATGTCCATTCACCATGAGCCGAACGCGGTAGAGGGACGTCGTGCCAGCAATATAAAGACAGTTGAGTTTTGCTCCGCCAAAGACACAGTTGGCGGTCGGCTCGGGAACCTTGATCTTGCCGACCAGGGTGCCGTCGGGGTCATAGCAATGGATGCCGTCATGAGCCGCAACCCATATGCGACCGGCAGTGTCGAGCCGGAATCCATCAAACAGTCCGGCGGTACATTCAGCGAAGATGCGCCCTCCGGACGCACGCCCTTCAGCGCTGACGTCGTACACACGCATGTGTGCCGGATACTGGCTGCCGTGCGTGCGGCCGGTGTCGACCACGTAAAGCCTGCTTTCATCGATCGAGAAGGCGAGCCCATTCGGCTTCACCATGTCAGCGATGACCGCCTCGACCTCGCCCGAACCCGGATCCACCCGATAGACCTGGGATGAGCCGATCTCGCTTTCGGCCTTGTTGCCTTCGTAGTCGGAATCGATGCCGTATGTTGGATCGGAAAACCATATCGAGCCATCCGATCGAACGACCACGTCATTTGGGGAATTCAGGCGCTTGCCTTGCCAGCTATCGGCGATGACGGTGATCTTCCCGTCATACTCGGTTCGCGTCACACGCCTGCCTCCATGCTCGCACGTTACGAGCCTGCCCTGACGATCGACGGTATTGCCATTCGAGTTTCCTGATGGCTGGCGAAATGTACTGACCCGACCGTCGGTTTCGTCGAAACGCAGCATCCGGTCGTTGGGAATGTCCGACCAGACGAGATAGCGACCGGCAGCAAACCAGGCCGGACCCTCGGCCCATAGGCAACCGGTGAACAGTTTTTCGACCCGTGAGTGGAGATTGACCAGCGGCGCGAAACGGAGGTCGATAATTTCAAATGCAGCGTCTGACATATGTGCTCCCAAGGATGTCTAGCCAGCAACTGCCGGTGCTCGTCATGGCTGCCGGCCACCATTCACGAAGTCTGTAGCTGCCCTCGCCAGCACATCGACAGGCAACAGCGCATCAAGGACAAGTGCTGCTTCGTTGACGTCGGGAGGCTCAAGATCGGCGAACTGGCTGTCAACAAGGCTCTCGGGCATGAAATGGCCAGTGCGTTCCAAGACGCGACGACGAGCCGTGGCTGGATCGAGCACCAGGTGAACGAAATGCAAGGATGGGTTCAGACTCCGGAGCTGATCGCGATAGCGGCGTTTGAGAGCCGAACACGCGGCAACAACATGATGTCCTTGCTCAACTTGCGCTGCGATCTCCCGGCCAATCAAGTCGAGCCACCCCTTCCGATCCGCATCATTCAGCGCCTGCCCGTTGGCCATGCGCGTGATGTTTTTGGCGGGGTGCAGCATGTCACCCTCAACGAAGCTGGCATGAAGAGCCTCGGCTATCGCCATTCCGACCACCGACTTGCCACAGCCGCTCACGCCCATGACGACGAGCGGTAGCACTACCCGATGCGTCTTTTTGCCGGGCTTGTTCAAGCTCTTACCCTTTTGACGGGGTCCGACCGTAGAGCAGCAGCATGGAGATGATGACGACCCCATAGATGATCTGCCGGCCGGCCTCCGGCATTTGAATGACCGAGAGGATGGACTGAAGAAGGGTAATCAGAATGACGCCGGCTACCGTCCCGAGGTATGATCCCTTGCCACCCAGTATCGAGGTGCCCCCGAGAACCACCGCCGCGATAGCCGGCAATAGGTACGCATCGCCCATTGCCTGTGCCGCCTTCGAGGCGTAGCCCGCCAGCAGGACACCGCCGAGAGCGCTCAATCCGCCTGAAATTGCAAAGGCGATCAACACCACAAGTCTGGTGTTGACGCCCGACAGGTAGGCGGCGCGCTCACGGTTGCCGATTCCGTAGACAGCACGTCCAAAGCCCGTCTTCGTCAACATGAACACCATGCCGGCTCCGACCAGGGCCCAGATGACGACAGCGTTTGGAACTCCCGGGACGAGCGCGCCGGTGGCGATGTAGCGCATCGCGTTGGTTGCTGAATCGCGTGGTGCAAAACCGCCTGTATAGACCACCATCAGCCCTTGGGCGACGGCATTGGTGGCGAGCGTTACAATCATCGAGGGGATGCGCAGATACGCGATGCCAAAGCCGTTGAGTGTTCCGAACGCCATCCCGCAAAAAATGCCAAGCGGAATTGCAAGGGCGGTTGCCACAGGCCCGTAGGCCGTTGCGGCACAGGCCATCATCGCGCCGCCTGCCACGACCCAGGGTACGGAGAGATCGATCTGTCCGAGAAGAATGACAAGCATCATGCCAGTGGCGATCACGCCAAGGAAGGACGCGACCTTCAACTGCTGGAGTAGATACTCGCTTGAAAGGAAGCTCGGTGAATAGAGGCTCCCGATAATGATCAATGCCAGGATGCAGGCAAAGGCGGTTACGATCGCGGGATCGGCACGGCGGAGGAATTTCGGCATCCTGCTTGGCGTCCGCATTGGCAAAGCTTCGCTCATCGAAACCACTCCAGCCGATTGCGCACCCTCAGAAGTCCGATCGAGCTAAAGCTGATAGCAGCCAGCAAGATCACTCCCTGAAACAGGGGTTGCCATAAAGCGTCCAGATCAAAGACGAACATGAGGTCGCCGATGGTCCGGAAAGCAAACGCGCCAAAGATCACGCCGATGATGCTGCCCTTCCCGCCATAGAGCGAGACGCCGCCGAGCACGACCGCTGCAATCGAAAAAAGCGTATAAGTGCTCGCGCTTGCCGTCGAAGCCTCGCCTGAATAGGTGAAAAAGGTCAAGAACAAGCCCCCCATGCCGGCAAGCAGGCCCGAAAGAGCGTAGGCAGCAAGTTTGCCACGACGGATTGGAACACCTGACATATAGGCGCTCTGCTCGGACGATCCGGCGGCATAGGCAGCGCGCCCGGCAACGGAACGGCTGAATGGCACCCAGACCACAAGCACGATCGCCAAAAGAAACACCAGGCTCGTTGGCACAACGCCCAGCAACTTGCCGGTCATCGCATCAGCCAGTGTTTCGTTTACCGATCCTCCAGGCAACGGGCGCAACATCAGGGCAATGCCGAAATAAATCGCGCCGGTTCCGATGGTGGCGACGATCGGTTGCAACCTTCCAAACAGGACGATCAGGCCATTTAGGGTTCCACAAAGCAGACCGACTGACAGCACCAACACAATACCCAGGGCTGTTTCCAGGGGCGTTCCCTGCACAAGCCAGGAGGCTAGGCAATTGGTCAATACGAAGATCGATCCGATAGAAAGGTCTATTCCGGCAGTGATCACAACCAGTGCCTGAGCCATGGCGACGAGCGCCAGAAGTGTGGCCTTGTTCGACGCTGTCTGCGCGACGTTGGGTGTGAGCCCCGCAGGGTGGTTGGCTATGTAGATCGCAAACATGAACAAGAAGATGCCGAGTGCGATCAGCGTTCCCTTCTGCTCCGCAAACCAGTAGCGCCAGTCCCTCATGATGGGATTCCCCCGATCCGAGCACGTCTTGTCTCTTGATCAACATTAAGCGCGCTAGCAACCAGCGCATGCTCATTGAGCTCGTCGCCTGCGAATTCCCGCTTGATGGTGCCGTCATAAAGGACAAGGACCCGATCGCAGCAGCCGATCAGCTCGTCATAATCGGTCGAATAATAAAGAATCGCCGCGCCCTGGTCGGCTAGTCGACGCAGGAGCTGATAGATCTCCTGCTTAGTCCCCACATCGATGCCGCGTGTCGGATCGTTGAGCAGAATGATGCCGGGCTTGCGCATCAGCCACTTGGCGATAACGACTTTCTGCTGGTTGCCGCCTGATAGCGCGCTGACCGGACCGTCGAGCCCGTCGGTCTTGACGGCGAGCAATTGCAGCATGTCCTCATTGGCCTGACGCTCGGCTCGTTTGTCTATCATCCCGTGCGCAGAGAGCAGGTCGAGTGCAGCGAAAGAAAGGTTGTCGCGCACCGACATGGGCAGCATCAGGCCTTCGGTTTTGCGATCTTCGGGGATCAGCGCCATTCCCAAAGACTGGATTTTGGCGGCCGAGGGGCTTTTGATGGATACGCGCTGGCCATCGATGAGGATATCGCCGTCCAGCCCGCGCAATACCCCAAAAATAGCCAGCAGCAGTTCGCGCTGGCCCTGTCCGTCAAGGCCACCCAGCCCAACGATCTCACCAGGCCGCACCGACAGCGAGATGTCTTTCAAGCGATTGTCCCACGACAAATTGCGACATTCCAAGGCCGGACGTTGGGCGGTCGGAACGCAGGGTGGTTTGGGCGGAAAGACGTGGCTGTAATGTCGTCCGATCATCATCTCGACGACTTCGTTTTCGGATCTGCTCCCCGCCTCATAAGTCGCGACGTTGCGCCCGTTCCTGAACACGGTGCAGGTGTCGGCAAGCTCCGTGATCTCGTTCATGCGGTGCGATATGAACAGCAGCGCCAGTCCTTCGCTGCGCAAGCGCCGCAGGACCGCAAATACCTTTTCCACATCCACGGCAGTGAGCGCGGATGTTGCCTCATCCAGGATGAGAATTTTCGGGTTACGCGCGAGCGCCTTGGCGATTTCGACCAGTTGGCGCCGCGACAGCGGCAAGTCTCCAACCAGCGCCGCGGGGTGGATGTCTTCCGCGCCGGCCCTAGCCAGCGCATCCATGGCGATCAGCCGTTGCCTTTGGCGGTCGATCAGGCCGAAGCGCTTCGGCGGATCAGCTATCATGATGTTGTCGGCAACGCTGAGGTCTGGAATGAGCGAAAGCTCCTGGAAGATGCAAGCTACGCCTTGCCTGCCCGCAGCCGCCGGCGACGCGAACAAGATCTCCTCGCCATTCATCAGCATCCTGCCCTCGTCGGGCGTCACGACGCCGGCAATGATCTTGATCAGGGTCGACTTGCCGGCTCCGTTTTCTCCGAGGATGGCGTGGATGCGCCCGGCCTCCACGGTCAGGTCGGCTTTGTCCAATGCATGGACACCGCCATAGTGCTTGGAAACCTTCTCCATCTGGAAGAGCGGGGTGGTGTCCAACCGAACCTCCTGTTGCGAGTTGAAGGCGCAAAGGCTGCCGCGGGAATTGCCCCGCGGCAGAGAAGTAGGGCGTTCTCGATCTACTGGTTTTCCTTGGACTGGCCGAGGATCTCGATAGCGGAAATGTCGATGCCACAAGTCGGGAATGAATTGCCGACAAAGAAGTTGTCAGACTGGTCAGGATAGAAATCCTGGCCTTCCTTGAAGTTGGGATCCTCTACGATAGCTAGCGGCAGCTTAATCGACTGGGGAACCACATTGCCTTCCAACGCGGTAAGTGCGGTCTTGATGGCAACGGCGACCTGGGCAGGACCGGAGCCAGCCGACGAGCATTTCAAACCCTCGCCGCCGTATTTGGCGCAAAACTTGCGAAAGCCGTTCTCTGTCTCGCCGCCAAACGGCACGAACGCATGCTTCGTGTCGATCATCGCCTGAACGATGCCGGTGTCGCCGCCCTGACCGGTGATGCCATCGAAAGGTCCACTGGCGACAATGGCATCTGCCGTCACTTTCTGGGCGACAGCGTCGTCCCACTTGCCGACAACTTCGACGACATCCCATTTCTTGCCGGTTGCCGCAAAAGTCTCGTGGATGCCTTCGTGGCGTGCTCCATCGACCGGATGGCCGGCGACGCCACGAACCTCAAGGATCTTGCCGCCCTCCGGCAGATGCTTGACCAGCCAGTTGGCCCATAGGATGCCGAGACCCTTCTGGTCGACATTGACGTTGATGAGGTCTTCGGAATTGTCGACCGTGCCGTCGAAGGCAACCACCACAACGCCAGCCGCCTTTGCCCTCTTCAGTGCCGGAATGAGCGCAGCCGCGTTCTGGGCGTTGACGATGATGGCGTCGTAACCGGAATCAATGAAGTTATCGACGGCCGAGATCTGCGCTGGCACGTCTTCGCCAGTCGACACGACCTTGAACTCCTTGAGTTTCGCGGCGACCTCTGGTTGTGCCGCGTAGGCCTTGGCCGACTGGATCATCTGGATGCGCCATGTGTTGGCGATATAGCCATTGGCGAGGGCAACGCGATAAGGCCCGGTCTTGGCCGGATACTTGTAGAACTTTGTGTCTGCATTCCACGGCGCGAAACATTTCGCGTCGGCCGCTGGGCCAGACACCACCTCAGGGTCGGCAATCGCTGTCGATCCCATCATAAGAAACGCGCTGGCCGCGATCATGCCAGCCGCAAGCGACTTCAACATGTCAATCCTCCCGTTTCGTTTCATGACGTTGAGGATCAATCCGCACGCGGCCAGTATGGCGGCATGATTTCTCCTCCGCAGCATCAGCACTGCAGCAGGTGAATATCGGGACAACATCCTCCATATTGCACACCAAGGCCATTTCCTCCCGGCATTTGGCGCAATTCCAAGATGGTAGCGCTACCATCTTGGAATGTAAAGATAGTCCGCTTGTGCTCTCTGGCGCAGCGCAAGAGCTACCTACGGTTGGTGCTTTCCCGGATTTTCAATTCGAATCCGACATCAACGACAGGTTCAAGCTGAGGCGTTCCCGCGATTGCCGCGCGGACCATGGCAACCGCTCGCCTGCCGATCTCGTAGCGATAGGTACGCACGCTTGTCAGCGACGGAAAAGCCACTTCCATCATGTCGAGATCATTGAAGCCCGCGATTCCAATCCTGCCAGGCACTGCCAGGGCAGAGCGGTTGCATTCGAACAACGCGCCCAAGGCCAGATCGTCATTGTTGCAGAATACGGCATCAAGGTCCGGCGCCTTGGCAAGTGCGTGACGCAACAACTCGCGTCCGAGCGAGACGCTGGATGGTGTCGGCGTTGTCGTCACCAGGCGCGGGTCGTAGATGCCCATGTCTTCAACCACGGCGCGATAACCGGCCATGCGCCGCTGCGACCGGGGATCCATGCGCGCACCAATGAAACCGATCCTCCGGTACCCCATCTCGACAAGGTGACGGGTGACGACTCGCCCGCCTTCGAAATGCGAGAAGCCGATCATCATGTCGATCGGGTCGGTTCCGGTTTCCATGATCTGAACAACGGGACAACCTGCCTTTTGCAGCATGGCCCGGGATGCCGGTGTCTGGTCGATACCGGAGACGACGAGGGCCGATGGGCGCTGGCTCAGGAAAACGCGAAGCAAGCGTTCTTCTTCAATGCCCGAATAGTGGGTGTTGCCGAGGTGAAGCTGCAGATGGCTATCGCCCAGACCGTCATAGAGACCGCGCACGACCTCGGCAAAAACATTGTTTGTCAGCGACGGCACCAAAACAGCAACAATGTCGTCCCGCGCCGAGGCGAGTGCGCGGGCGTTGCGATCGGGAACATACCCAAGTTCATCGATCGCCGCAGCAATTTGGTTGCGGAGGTCTTCGGACACTCGGTCAGGCTCTCTCAGGGCGCGCGAAACCGTAATCGCTCCAACACCTGCTCGTTGGGCGACATCCGCAATCGTAGGCTTGCCGCCGCCACGTCTTCTCCGCGTCACCAGGTTCGCCTTCTTCATCAGAGCGATGGGGTCCAGTTTTCCACGGCATCATGCAACAAACTCGGCTGGCTTGAGAAGCCAAGTGCAACAATTCTGAGCGACAAGATCGACGAGTTGGTTGCGGCCGAAGGGAGGGCAAGAGGCTTGCGCTAGGCGCGCATCGCTGCCTTAAGGTTGTTCGGAATACTGCGAGGTGACATCGATCCCAAGCCTTGCCGCCTCGGTGACGAGTTTGTCGAACACACCCTCGTGGAGCGCGACGCCGTTGGCCATTGCCTGCCGCTTGCGCCTTGCCGCGTTTTCGCCCGGCAGGCGAACGCGTTCGACACCTGGACGGGGCGGGTTCGTTCGGCAGGCATCGGCCAGCCAGCCGGTCTGGCTGGTGAAGGCCGCTTCGCCGGCGAAGGCGCTTGGGTCGATGACCTGCATGAACACCGAGGCGTTGGTGCCTTCGGGCTTATCGACGCGGCCAAAGCCGGCAAGGCCCTGGGTCAGCGCTTCGACGAGGATCGCCAGAGCATACCCTTTCTGACCGTGGTCGAGCCCGCCAGCGGGCAGGATTGTGCCGCCGTCGTTGAGCACGCGGGGATCGTTTGTCGGGTTGCCCTCACGGTCGAGCAGCCACTGGTGCTCGAACGTCCGGCCTTCGGCGATCAGGCGTGAGCTCATGTTATTGGTGGTGATCGAGGCGCTGACATCGATCAGGATCGGGTCGCCGTCGGTCGGGATGCCGGCGGCGATGGGGTTCGGCGTGAAGACGCCGCGCGTGCCCCCGAACGGGGCGACCGAAGCGCCCGACGGGCTGGAACTTGCCAGCAGCGCGACATAGCCGCGATCAGTAGCCCGGGTAAGATAGGCGGCGAGGCAGCCGATGTGATGGCTGTTACCGATGGCGACGGTGACTGTACCGTAGATCGCGGCGCGCTCGACGGCGAGGTCCATCGCCGTCGCCGTCAGCCAGGCGCCGGGCAGACGCAAGCCGTCCCAGGCGACGCAGGCACCGCGATCCGAGATCACCCGGGGTGCGCCTGATTTGGTCATGACGCCGTTGCGGATGCTGTCGAGATACCATGGTGCCAATGCCAGCCCATGGGTGGTGTGGCCCATCAGGTCGGCTTCGACCAGGATCTCGGCCACTGCATGAGCCTTGTCAGGCTCGAGGCCCGCCGCCTTGAAGATGGCAAAAGCGAGGTCGGTCAGCGTATCGATGTCGTGACGCGTGTCATCGGAGGCCATGGTCATGCCCTTGCATAGAGATTCTGGGCGATCTGCTCGCCGCGGAGGAAGGCAAGCACGTTGCCGGCGGTCATGATTGAGACGGCACGGCGCGCGTCCTCGGTGACGCCCGCGACATGCGGCGTAAGCAGGACGTTGGGCAGCTGCCAAAGCAGGCTTGCGACCGGCGGCTCCTCGGCGAAGCTGTCGAGCCCGGCGCCGGCGATGCGCCCGGCCTGGAGAGCCGCGATCAGCGCCGGTTCGTCGACCACCTCGCCGCGCGCCGTGTTGACGAGGATGGCCGTGGGCTTGATCAGCGCGATCTCGCGCGCGCCTATAAGCCCGCGCGTGCCGTCGGTCAGCGGACAATGCAGGCTGACGACGTCGCTGTCTGTTAGAAGTGCATCGAGCGAGGTCGCGCGCTCGACCCCGCTCGCAAAGGCCTCGTCCGTCGCGAAGGGATCGTAGGCCGAGACCTGCATGCCGATGGGAGCCACCATGCGAGCGAGGATCTGGCCAATCAGGCCGAAGCCGACGAGGCCGAGCTTCTGGCCGCGCAGCTCGCGCCCAGCATAGAGCTTCTTGTCCCACAAGCCGTTGCGGATATGGCCGTCCTGGCGCAGGAAATCCTTGGTCAGCGCCAGGATCAGCCCGAGCGCGTGTTCGGCCACCGAATGGGCATTGGCTCCGGTCGCCATGACGACGGGGATGCCCATCGCCTTTGCGGCAGTGGCGTCGATGTCGTTAGTGCCGACGCCATGCTTGGCGACGATCCTGAGATTGCGCGACGCCGACAGCATGTCGCTGTCGACCAACTCCACCAGCCGCACCACAAGTGCTGCCGGCTGGTGCTGCTCGATCAGTTCCAGCACCTCGGATTTCGCGGGATAAGGCTCGGTCGAGATGCACGTAACTCCGGCATCTTCAAGCATGGCAAGGCCCTCGGCGGCCATCCGGCCGCCGACTGTAACGATCGTCGTTGTCATCGTTCTTTCCTGTCGTGCCGCCTGAGCGGCTGAAGTTCTGCCGACCCGGGGTCAGCGCGAGAGGTCGAGCACCTTGTTTTCGAACAAGCGGTTGCGCGAGCCTTCGAGATGCTCGCGCATGCGGTTGCGCGCCAGCTCCGCCTCACCCGCAGCGATGGCGTCGCAGATGCCTCGATGCTCGTCGTAGACCTGTTCGAGCTTGGTCAGCGGCCCCATCAGGGAGAGACCGTGCAGGTTCATGCCGACGGCGATGTGCTGGCGCAGTGCGTCGAGGCAAGCGGTGTAATAGTGGTTGTTGGCGGCCTCAGCCACCGAGCGATGGAACAGGAAGTCGACATCGGATCGGTGGGTCTGGTCGCGCGTCGCGTCGCGCAGTTCGGAGAGAGCGGCGCGCATCTTCTGCATCGCCGCAGCGTCATGGCGCAGAGCGGCGAAATAGGCGGCCTCCGGCTCGATTGTCAGGCGGAACTCGTAGCAACGCTGGATGTCGGCGATCGTCTTGACCGGGGAGAAGCCAAGGCTGGTCTTCTGGGTGTCGAAGACGCGGACGTAGGTTCCCGAGCCCTGGCGGGAATAGACGAGGCCGACATCACGCAGGCGGCCCAGGGCATCACGCACCACCGGCCGTGACACGCCGAGCAGCGTCGCTAGATCGTGCTCGCCCGGCAGCTTAGAGCCCGAGGGGAACTCGCCTGAGACGATCCGCTCCTGCAGCTGGTCGAACACCTTGTCTACCAGCTTCGGCGCCTTGGAAGCGCCCTTGTGGCCGTTGCCCGGCTTTTCGCCGGCTTCGGCCGCATCCGGCTCCGTTCCGTCCTGCTGCAATTCGGTCGTCATGTGTGTTCCGCCTGTTCCCGGCTCGGCATACGCAAGAGATCGGAGAGAACCGCGACCTTCCCGAATCCGCCGGATTTTACGACACAGCGCAGCCCTTCGCCATGGCGCGTCGCGATTGTAAACCAGGGCAAGCCCGGCGCCACCTCGCCCTGCGGAAATAGCACGTCGGCGCCAAGCGCGCCAAGTATGGCCAATGCCGTGTCGCCACCACCCATGACAAGCGTCGAAGGGCGCAGCCGGTCTACAGCGGCGGCGACCTGCTTAGCGAAACGGGCTGCGATTCGGGTCGGCTCTTCGACCATCTCGCCGGTGCAACGAACAACCGTTGGCAGAGTGCTGTCGGCGGGCAAGGCGAAGCGGCCGTTCAAGGCGTCGACGACCTGAACGTGGGGATTATCATCGACCAATCGGGCGACCTGCTGATCGGTGATGGGGTCGCGCGAGCCGAAGGCGAATAGCACGTTCTGGTCGCTTGTCGATGCGTCGGCGGGCCTGGAGTTGCTGTTGGCCTGGAGATGGCGGGCGAAGGCCAGCCCCAGTCCCCGCGCCCCGACCGCAACGCTGTTGCTCCAGTCGGTATCCGCGATGACTTGGTCAAGATCGGCGTCGTTGACGGCGTTGCGCACGGAGACGCGCCTGGACAGGCCCGCAAATGTCGCCAGCACCGGCACTGGCGCATCGACGCCGCGGCCGACGACAGCGTCGTCGCGCGTCGTGCGGCCCTGGTCGGGAACGGCGGGCGCCACGACGAGCGCATCGCGCCCCGATGCCTCGGCCAGCGCGTCGGCTTCCACGCCGACATTGCCTTTCAGCCGGGAGTCGATCTTCTTCATGACGATGCCGGGCGTATGCGGCATGAACCGGTTAGCGACTTCGCGCACCCTTGCAGCTGCGACTTCCGCGGGTAGTGCCCGCGACGCCGTGCTGACGGCAAAGACATCGGGAGCGCTCGCCAGCGCCTTGCCGGTCGCTTCGAGAGTCATCGCCACCGCCACCTTTAGGCCCTCTGCGACGAAGGGCGCCGAAGTGTCGAGCGCTCCGGTCAGGTCATCGGCAACAATGGCGAGCATCAAGGTCATCCCGGCAGTCCGTCTGTCACGGCATGGCAGGCGACATGGTGGCCCGTTACCACCTCGCGCCACTCGGGAACCACCGCCTTGCACTTGTCCATGGCGATCGGGCAGCGCGTGTGGAAGCGGCAGCCGGCCGGCGGTGAAAGCGGGCTTGGCACGTCGCCCGTCAATATCTGGCGCTGGCGCGTCTTCTCAAGCTCCGGATCGGCCTCCGGCACCGCCGAAAGCAGTGCCTTGGTGTAGGGGTGCAGCGGGTTGGAAAACAGTTGTTCGCGGGTAGCCAGTTCCGCCATGCGGCCGAGATACATCACGCCCACGCGGGTGCTGATGTGGCGGACCACGGCAAGGTCATGGGCGATGAACAGGTAGGTCAGCCCGTACTTTTCTTGCAGATCGAGCAGCAGGTTGATGATCTGCGCCTGTACTGACACGTCGAGCGCCGAGATCGCCTCGTCGCAGACGATGAATTTGGGCTGGCAGGCGAGCGCCCGGGCAATCGCCACGCGCTGGCGCTGGCCGCCCGAGAGTTCGTGCGGATAACGCTGGGCAAAACGGGCGGGCAGGCCGACATCGGCGAGCAGGCGTGACACCCGCTCCGGCAGCTCGGCCTTGGTGGCAAGCTTGTGGAACAGGATCGGCTCGCCGACCACTTCGCCGATGGTCATGCGCGGATTGAGCGTCGAATAGGGGTCCTGGAAGACGATCTGCAACTCGCGGCGATAGGGCCGCATGCGCTTCTCGTCGAGCGAGACGATGTTTTCGCCCTGGAATATAACCTTGCCCGAGGTTGCCTTCTGCAGGTTGAGCAGGGTGAAGCCAGTGGTCGACTTGCCGCAGCCGGATTCGCCGACCAGCGACAGCGTTTCGCCGGTGAAGATGTCGAAATTGACGTCGTCGACGGCATACACTGTGGCGCCGCGCTCGCCGAAGGCGCCGAGGCGGACGACGAAATGCTTGACGAGATTCTCTACCTTGATCAGCGGTTCGGCAGCCATCACGCGGCCTCCTTCATCTGGCGCTGGGCGACGAAGCAGGCGACGCGGTGGCCGCTGGTGCCTGCGACCGGCTCGAGCACCGGCACGCGTTCGTGGCAGATGCTTTCGGCCAAGGCGCAGCGTGGCGCAAATGGGCAGCCCTTCGGACGGCGGCCCGGTTCGGGTGGCGTGCCGCCGATGGAAGACAGCCGGGTGGCCCGCTCGTCGGACAGCTTGGGGATCGAGGCCAGCAGGCCGCGCGTGTAGGGATGCGTCGGCCGGGCGAAGAGTTCGCCGACCGGCGCGTCCTCCACTACAGTTCCGGCATAGAGCACGGCGACGCGGTCGACCAATCCAGCGATCAGCGCGAGGTCGTGGGTAATCCACACCACCGACATGTTGAGCTTCTTGCGCAGATCCTTCACCAGGTCGACGATCTGCGCCTGGATGGTGACGTCGAGCGCAGTCGTCGGTTCGTCGGCGATCAACAGTTCCGGGTCGCAAGCAAGGCCCATGGCGATCATCACCCGTTGGCGCATGCCGCCAGAGAGTTCGTGCGGATAGGCCGTGATACGTTGCTCCGGGCCTGGGATACCGACCAACCTCAGCAATTCGATCGCGCGCTCGCGGGCGTCGGCCTTGTTCATGTTGCGATGGTAGATCAGTGGCTCGCAGAGCTGGTCGCCGATGCGCATGACCGGGTTGAGCGAGGTCATCGGATCCTGGAAGACGAAACCGATCTTGCCGCCGCGCACCTGGCGCAGCTCCGACTTCGACATCTTGAGCAGGTCGCGGCCAGCGAAGTCAGCTGTGCCGCCCTTCACCTTGATCTTGTTTGGCAGCAGCCGGACCAGGGAGAGCATGGTTAGGCTCTTGCCGCAGCCGGATTCGCCGACGACGCCGACTGTCTCGCCCTTGCCGACGGTGAGGTTGATGCCGTCGACGATGATGGCCGGGCCCCGGCGGGTTTCGATCTCGATTGTCAGGCCGCGAACGTCGAGCAGCGGCTTCTGGATTTCGGGAGCGGTCATTTGCTGCCCCTCGGGTTGAGAGCGTCGTTGAGGCCGTCGCCTAGGAAAGAGAAGGCGACAGTGGCGAGGCCGAGCACGGCTGCGGGTGCGGCGAGCAGATGTGGATAGTGCTGCCAGACGCGCAGGCCGTCGGAGATCATGTTGCCCCAGCTGGGCGTGGGCGGATTGACGCCGACGCCGAGGAAGGAGAAGGCGCTTTCCAGCACCATGGCGGTACCGAGACCGGCGCTGACCGAGACGATCAGCGGGCCGATGGCGTTGGGCACGATGTAGCGCATAAGGATCAGCCGGTTGGTCAGGCCGAGCGCGCGCGCCGCCGTGACATAAGGCCGACCGCGGATCGACAGCACCTGGGCACGGACGAGGCGGGCATAGGGTGGCCAGCTGATCAGTGCCATCGAGCCGAACACCAGCAAGAAGTCGACCCAGATGGTTTCGCGGTAGAACGGGTTGAGCGTCGCCTGATAGCGCGCTTCCATCCAGGTGGTGATGGGCGTCTTCAGCGAAGCATTAATGACGACGACCAGCAAAAGGTTGGGCACCGACATGGTCATGTCGGTGAACCACATGACGATACGGTCGAACAGTCCGCCGAAGAAGCCAGCCATGGCGCCGAGGGTGACGCCGATGACGACGGCGATCGTCGTCACCACGATCGCCACGACGAAGGCGGTGCGGGTGCCATAGACAACGCGTGAGAAGACATCGCGGCCGAGATCGTCGGTGCCGAAGAGGTGCGCAAGCGATGGCGCCTGGTTGCGAGCGTTAAGGTCCTGGGTCAGGAAGTCGTAGGGCGTGAGCCAGGGGCCGAAAACGGCGACGAAGGCGAGCAGGATGACCACGGCGAGACCGGCAACCGCCAGCTTGTTGCGCAACAGGCGGTGCCAGGCATCGCGCCACAAGCTGACGGGGGGCTCGTCGTCGGCCACTGACGAGGACAGATTGACGGGCGCGATCGTCATGTCAGCGGCTCCTCATCGTGTCGTTGGCGCGCGGATCGAGCAGCGGGTAGAGCACGTCGACAAGAAGGTTCGACAGCATCACCAGGAACGAGCCGATCAGCGTGATTGCCAGGATGACGGGATAGTCGGAATTTGTGAGCGCCGAGACTGTCAGGCGGCCGAGGCCAGGGAGGCCGAACACCAGCTCGACGAAGATCGCGCCGTTGACGATGGTGATCATGATCAGGCCGAGCTGGGTGACGACGGGCGTCAGCACGGGCCTGAGGATGTGGCGGAAGGCCACCACCATTTCGGGCACTCCCTTGGCGCGGGCGGTGCGGACGAAATCCTCCGACAGCACCTCAATCACGGCGGCACGGGTCTGGCGCACAATCAACGCGATCGGCTGGAACGAGAGCACGAGCAGCGGCAACAGGATGCGCAGATCGAAGATGCCGCCCCAGCCATAAGGAACCTTGCCCCCAGGCAGGACGAAGATCAGCGCCACCATCAAAAGCGGACCGGCGACATAGGCCGGGATGGCCCACAGAAACAACGCCGAGCCGAGGATCGTGTAGTCGATCTTGGTGTTCTGGTTCATTGCCGCGATCATGCCGAGCGGTACGGCAACGATTGCCGTTAGCACCACGGCGCAGAGGCCGAGCTTGAACGAAACGGGAGCCGCGGCAGAAACCATCGCCCAGACCGAGCGGCCCGAAGTCAGCGAGTTGCCGAAATTGCCCTGCAAAAGGTTGAGGATGTAGCTGCCGAACTGAACGAGGAACGGCCGGTTCAGGCCCGCGGCATCACGGATCGCCTCGATCTTTTCAGGATTGTAGGCGACGTCGCCGGGCGCGCGCAGGAAGATCAGCTTGATCGGGTCGCCAGCACCAAAATAGGCCATGGCATAGACGGCCAGCATGACCAGCAGAACGGACGGAATCCACAGCAGCAGCCGTGTTGCAATATAACGCAGCATGGCGGGCGGCCTCCCACCGCACGGTATCATTTCGAGAGAGTAGCACGGGGGACGAGCCCCCGTGCGCTTTACCGGAGCATCAGCCGACGGTGATTTCCCAAGGAGCGACAACCTGCCAGTCGAGGTTCTTGTCGATGCCCTTCACATTGGCATTGGCCCAGCGCGACATGGCCTGCGCGTACCAGGGGATGAAGGTCCAGTCCTCGCGGAAGGCCTTCTGGGCCTCCTGGGCAAGGGCTATGCGCTGCGGATCGTCGGCCGCCTTGGTCGCGGCTTCGGCCAGCAGCTGGTCGACCTTGTCGTTCTTGTAGCCGCCGAGCTTGTTCTGGGCGTTGGACGAAGTCGAGGCGATCGAGCCGGCGAGATAGCTTGCGGCATCCGGCACGCGAGTGCCGACGTCGTCGCGGAAGATCTGCACCGAGTTCTGGTCGGGGCCGGCATAAGCGTCCTGCTGCGGCTTCATGTCGACGGCGGTGATGCCGAGATTCTGGCGCCACTGCTCGGCGATGAACTGGGCAGCCGCCTCGTTGGCCGGCGACGAAATGCCGACGAACAGGATTTTGGGCAGGCGCTCGGGACCGCCATATGTCGACTCGGCGAGGAGCTTCTTGGCGCCTTCCGGATCGTAGGGATACGGTTCGAAGCCGGAATTGTCGGCGCCGGGCACCGAGTTGAGCACCTGGTCGGTCTTCTTGTGCGGGCCGTCGGGGAACGAGGCCTTCATCAGGCCGTCGCGGTCGACCGCCATGATCAGCGCCTGGCGAACCTTGGGATCGTCCATCGGCGCGCGCTTGGAATTGAACCAGAAGTGCTGGCTGGTCGGGATCAGCGGACCCGAGGCGAATTCGGCGCCAAGATCCTGCACGATGGTCGAGGTGACCAACTCGGTGTGGGCGTTGAACTCGCCCGACTTGAGCAGCGAGGTGGCCGTGACATTGTCTTCGATCGAAGTGATCTCGATGCGGGCAAGCTTGGGCTTCGGCCCGAAGAAGTTCTCGTTCGGCTCGAACACCAGCTTGCCACCGTCAATGTCGATGCTGGTCAGCTTGAACGGGCCGGAATAGACGGCACCTGCGTCGGGCGTGAACCAGTCCTGGATCTCGTTGCCATCCTCGCCGCGCGACTGCGAGGCCTTGGTTATCGGCACGATGTGGTTGGCAACCCGCATGAAATAGATCGGGTCGGCTTCGTTCAGTGTCACGACGACGGTGCCCTCGTCGGGCGTGGCGACGCCGGAAATGGTGTTGGCGCTGCCGCCGGTCACTTCGGCGAAGCCAGCGACCTTGCCGAGCACCTGGTCGGCGCGCTGGCTCTTGGTGCCGGGCATCGCCGCAACGTTCCACGAACCTGCAACATCTGCCGAAGTGATCTTGCTGCCGTCGGAGAAGGTCGCCTTGGGGTCGAGCTTGAAGGTCCAGGTCTTCGAGTCAGCCGAGCCTTCCCAGCTAGTGAAGACGTAAGGATGGATCTTGCCTTCGCTGTCGAAATACATCGGCGAGGCCCACCAGGCCGAGTTCCAGCGATAGGGCACGCCGCCACCGCGCAGCGGCGACCAGTCCTGGTTGAAAGCCGGATTGGCGACCTTCAGCACCTGTCCTTCTTGCGCGAAGACGATCTTGGCATTGAGGCCGAGCAGCGTGAAGCCCACTGCGCCGCCCAGGCCGAGCCTGAGCGCGTCGCGGCGGTTCATCCCGGCACGCGACGGAGTCTCGGTGTTCCGTTTCGACATCACATTTCCTCCCTGAAACCCGTGAACGGCGATGCTCTGGTCGGTCGAAAGGCAACAGACGCGGAAGCGGCAACCGTGGTCGAACAAATGCCGCCATATTGTAAACATGTCAATTCATTTTTTCGACTTGCGACGCAGAAAAATTAGCTGTCGGTAAAATGACGTAGATTAAATGTCGTAAAATCAATAATTTAGCTGACTCAGCGCGACCACCATTCAAATTCATCAGGAAAAAGCAACTTGACAACTTGTCTGCTTGTGGTCAGTTTCCGGCCATAAGCCAAGTGCAGTTGGCACCCACCGGGTGCATGCGCTCGGGAGGATTCCAGACCGCCGCGCGCCACAAGCTTGGATCGCCGGCAGACAAGACGGACAGGGAGCGATGGCGAGTTCTAGCCGCACGATTGGCATCACCATGGGGGACCCGGCAGGCGTCGGCCCCGAGATCATCTGCAAGTCGCTGGCCGAGATGAGCGCCGCCGACCGCGCCACCGTCCGCGTCTTCGGCAACCGCGACAGCCTTGAAGCGGCAGCCAGCATCGTCGGCGCACCACTGAAATTCGCACCGGCCTCGGACGGTGCCGACACGGTTGCTGTCGAGCATGTCGCCATCGAGGGCGATCCGATCGCCTTCGGCAAGATCGACACCCGCGCCGGCGACGCCTCGTTCCGCTTCATCGCCCGTGCAGTGGAAGCAGCTACCGTGGGCGAGATCGGCTGCATCGTCACCGCTCCCATCAACAAGGAAGCACTGAACCTCGCCGGCCATCACTATGACGGCCATACTGGCATGCTGGCGCATCTGACTGGCTCGCGTTCATCCTGGATGCTGCTCGCCGCCGAGCGCATGTCGGTCATTCACGTCTCGACCCATGTGTCGCTGAAAGAGGCGATTGCGCGGGTGAAGCCCGAGCGCATCCTCGAGACCATCCGCACCGGCTATCGCCACCTGCGCCGCATCGGCATCGAAAGCCCACGGATCGCGGTCGCCGGCCTCAACCCGCATTGCGGCGAAAACGGCCTGTTCGGCACCGAAGACGACGAGTTCATCGCCCCTGCCGTTGCCGCGGCCAAGGCCGAGGGCATAGATGCCTACGGCCCGGTGCCGCCGGATACAGTTTTCCACCGCGCCTATTCCGGCGCCTTCGACCTCGTCGTCGCGCAGTACCATGACCAGGGCCACATCCCGATGAAGCTGGTTGCTTTCGAAACCGGCGTCAACATCTCGCTCGGCCTACCCATCGACCGCACTTCGGTCGACCACGGCACCGCCTTCGACATTGCCGGAACCGGCAAGGCCAACCACGTCAACATGAATGCGGCGATCGCCTATGCGCGCAAGCTCGCCGGAACGCCTCGGGTGACAGCATGACGAAATTCGCAATCTCGGGCGTCTTTTCCGCCGCCGCCACGCCCATCAATGCCGATCTATCGCCGGACCATGGCCTGCTCGCCAAGCATTGCCAGCGGCTGCTCGACGAGGGTTGCCATGGCGTCGCTCTGCTCGGCACCACGGGCGAGGCCAATTCGTTCTCGCTCGGAGAGCGCAAGGCGATGCTGGAAAGCGTCGTCAAGGCAGGCGTTGGGGCTGACAAGCTGATGCCCGGCACCGGCGTCGCCGCCATTCCCGAAACCATCGAGCTGACTCGCCATGCGCTCTCGATCGGCATCGACAAGGTCGTGATGCTGCCGCCCTTCTATTATAAGGGCGTGTCCGACGATGGCTTGTTCGACGCCTATTCGCGCATCCTCGAAGGCGTTGCCGACGATCGGCTCAAGGTCGTGCTCTACCACATCCCCCAGGTGTCGGGCATTGCATTGTCGGTCGAGCTCGTCGGCCGGCTGATCGAGGCTTTCCCAAAGACGGTTGTCGGCATCAAGGAATCCAAGGGCGATTTCGCCAATATGCAGGCGCTGGTGCAGGCCTATCCGGGCTTCGCCGTCTTCCCAGGTGCTGATCCGCTGATGCTGCCGCTTTTGCGCGAAGGCGGCGCCGGCTGCATCACAGCCACCTCAAACCTGATCGCGGATGCGCTGCGCACAGTGTTCGACAACCATGCCAACCCTAGCGAAGAGGCCAAGGTCGAAGTGGCGCAGGCGCGCATCAACGCCTGGCGCAACCTCTCCAATAGCTACGCCCAGATCCCGACCATCAAGGCCATGGTCGGCCTCAAGCATGGCGAAAAGGCATGGCAGCGGCTGCGCCCACCGTTGGTCGGGCTGAGCGACGGCGACATCGCCGCACTCCGCCCGCAGCTCGAACAGCTGCCGTGAGCGGAGAGATGGCCATGAGTTTGGCGCAAGCGGAAGCGGCCGTCATGACCCACGCGGAAGTCGCGGCGCGCATGGACGGCAAGGTGTGGGCGACAGCGCCCGGCCGCACCGAAGCCTTCCTGCCGTCGCCGACGGTGCAGAACCACGCCGCGAACCTTTCGCTGCTGCCCGACGGCACGCTCACTTGTGTCTGGTTCGGCGGCACCATGGAAGGCATGGGCGACATCTCGATCTACATGTCGCGGCTGGCACCCGGGTCCGACACATGGTCGGCGCCGCAAAAGATGTCGGACGACCCCCAGAAATCCGAACAGAACCCGATGCTGTTCAACGCGCCCGACGGCAAGGTCTGGCTGCTCTACACCTCGCAGACCTCGGGCCAGCAGGACGGTGCCGTCGTCAAGCGCCGCATCTCTTCGGACGGTGGCAAGACCTTCGGTGAGGTGTCGGTGCTTTGCGATATCCCTGGCACCTTCGTGCGCCAGCCGATCATCGTGAACGGCCGCGACGAATGGCTCTTGCCTGTATTCCGCTGCATCGGCGTGCCAGGCACGCGCTGGAGCGGCGATGTCGACACCGCTGCCGTGCTGATCTCCACCGACGCCGGCACCAGCTGGGCCATGCATGACGTGGCCGACAGCATCGGCGCGGTGCACATGAACATCGTGCCGCTCGGCGGCGACGAGATGGTGGCGCTCTACCGCAACCGCTTCTCCGAGCAGGTGCTGCGCAGCCGCTCACATGACGGCGGCCGCAACTGGAGCGCCCCTGAGCCAACCGACCTGCCCAATAACAACTCCTCGGTTCAGACCGTGCGAACGGGCGATGGCCGTATCGCCATCGTCTACAACCACGCTAATGCCTCGATGTCGGATGACCGCCGGCTGTCGCTCTACGACGAGATCGAGGGCGAAGAGCCAGAGGCGGCAGAAGTGGTCGAGCCCGTTGGTCGCAAGGCCGTCTGGGGTGTACCGCGCGCGCCGCTCAGCCTCACCTTCTCTTCCGATGGCGGCGACAGCTTCGCCGACCGCATCGACCTCGAGACCGGCGACGGTTTCTGCCTGACCAACAATTCCAAGGATGGGTTGAACCGCGAGTTTTCCTACCCGTCCATCCTCGCGGCCCCGGACGGGGCGATCCATGTCGCCTTCACCTATTTCCGCCGCGCCATCAAATACATCCGCCTCTCGCCGGGAAGTTTCTGACCATGCGCGACGGCGGCAGCCATATACAGCTGGAGCACTGACGATGAACGGTCTCAATACGCCCATCACGATCGTTCGGCCGCCTGTCATCGAGTTCGGCCCCGGCGTGGTGTCTCGGCTGGCCGCTTGGGTCAAGGCGCGCAACGTCAAGAAGGTTCTCGTCGTCGCCGACGCCTTCAACGCCGCCCGTGTCGACACGCTCGCGCTCGGAGTCGAAACGGTCGTCTTCGGCGAGGTACGGCCCGAGCCGGACCTGCCCAATCTGGAGAAGGTGCTCGAATTGGCCGCCCGTTCGGAGGCCGACCTGATCATAGGCTTCGGCGGGGGCAGCGCCATGGACCTCGCCAAGCTGGTCTCGGTCATGGCCGGCAGCGGCCAGCGCCTGCAAGACATCGTCGGCGTCGGCAAGGCGGCACGGCGCCGCGTCGCCCTCGCCCAGGTGCCAACAACCTCGGGCACCGGCAGTGAGGCCGGCATTCGCGCACTCGTCACCAATCCAGAGACCCAGGCCAAGCTCGCCGTCGAAAGCATCGAGATGCTGGCCGACATTGCAATCGTCGATCCCGCTCTGACAATGACCGTGCCGCCGGCCATCACCGCCGCCACCGGCGTCGATGCCATGGCCCACTGCGTCGAAGCCTACACCAACAAGAAGGCGCATCCAATGATCGACCTCTACGCGCTGGAAGGCGTGAAGCTGGTCGGCCGCTACCTCGCGCGTGCGGTGAAGGACGGCAGCGACGTCGAGGCCCGCGCCGGCCTGGCACTCGCCTCGCTCTATGGCGGCTTCTGCCTCGGCCCGGTCAACACCGCCGGTGGCCATGCGCTCGCCTATCCGCTGGGCACGCGCTGGCACATCGCCCACGGTGCTGCCAACGCGCTGATCTTCCCCCATGTGCTGGCCTTCAACTTGCCGGCAGCGGCGGAAAAGACAGGCCATGTCCTAGCAGCGCTCGGGCTTCCCGAGGCCCATGCCGTGCAAGACGTGTTCGGCTCGACGCACGACTATTGCGCCTCGCTCGGCATCGAGATGCGCCTGTCGAAACTGGGCGTGCCGGAGGACGATCTCGAGACCATGGCCGACGACGCCTTCGCCATCCGCCGCCTGCTCGACAACAACCCGCGCGAACTGGCGCGCGCGGACATTCTCTCGATCTATCGCGCGGCCCACTAGATTGCCTCAGAGTGAGGGATTTCCACGCATTTGATGATGCCCTACGAGGAGGCAAGTCGCGCCGCGCAACTTGGGATTCAACTTTGCGCGACCGTCGCCTGAAACGGGAACATCTGGTGCCGTCGGGTTCCGATGTTGGGTTGGGTCGGAGCTGCCATGATCTCGCAATTTCCACCTAAAGCTACTAGCCCTAAACCAGCACGAGACCCTGCCGCATCGCTGTGGCGATGGCATCCGTGCGGTTGGCCGCGCCGAGCTTCACCAGGATCGCCGCTACATGGAATTTGACAGTATGTACGGAAATGTCGAGATGCCGCGCGATCACCTTGTTCGACGCGCCCTCGGCAAGCAGCGACAGCACCTCCGTCTCGCGCGGCGACAACCTGATCGAGAAAGCTTCGTGATCTGGCTCACCATCGGCCAACAGACCGCCACCGAGCCGGCCATCAGCCGAACCGGGCCTGCCGTCGCGCCCGTCCAGTTCAGTTGATACATGAGCGATATGATAGCCTGCGGCGACAAGCCGTACGGCCGCTGCGATTAACGCCATGTCAGCGTCTCTCGGCAGTACCGCTGCAACGGCCGCCGGCCTTTGCGTCGCTCGGGAGGAGGAAAGGACAAGCTCTGGTGCGCCCTGCGTCCACATGCGGCTTACAGTTTCGTCATCGATGATCGCCACGTCGACGTGGTCGCCTTCGGCCAGGTCCTCGGCCATCACTGCCACCAGTTCGGTGTCCTCGGACAGGCGAAGGGCAACTTTCTCGCTCGACGCTGCATCGCGCAGCGCGACCAAAACGAGCAGCTTGTGCTGCGTCTCCGGTATCGCCAGCATCCGGCACTCTCAGATAAGGGGTTTTTCGCCGATAGTAACCGCCACGTCTCGCGCCTCCCCGCCACGTAAAATCTTCAGCGCAACTGCGGTGCCCGCGCTGTCCGGACCCAGGCGAAGGATCAGTTCGCGCGGCCCCCGCATTGGTTCCCCGTTCCAAGCAGTGACAATGTCGCCCAGCGCAATGCCCGCAGCCTTGGCCGGCCCGTTGTCGTCGAGCCCCATGACCATGGCGCCCTGCACCTGGCCGTGGTGGATGGGATGCAGGCTGGCACCGAGATAGCCACGCAGCACGTGGCCTTTCTCGCGCAACGTCGCGACCGTACGCTCGATCGTCTCGTAAGGAATAGCCAACGCCCGGCGGCGCGGCCCGAAGAGCAACATCCCAACGAGTCCGCCACTGGCGTCAAGCACAGGTCCCCCCTCGAAACGAGCTCCCGTCATCACCGCAAGGTTGATGCGGCGGTCGATGGTGCCGCCGCGCCGTGAGCGCCACATCGGCCCGACCTCGCCCACATTGCCGAGCACCGCAAGAGGCGAAGCGCCGTCACGCCCAGCCACGACGACGACGTCGCCGAGGCGCACCGGCTCGGCCTTTTCGAAGCTCCTGCTGCCGGCTGCTGCCGAAGGCTTCAGGAGCGCTATCCCGGTCGACGGATCGCGACCGATCAGCTCGGTCTTCACAGTTTCGCCACTGGGCAGGGCAAGCTGCAATTCCTCGTCCGGTTCGACAGTCTCCTCTGCGGCGACGTAGAGGCCCTCGCCCCAGTGGAAGGCCGTCACGGTCCGGCCATGATGGGTTGAAAAGCTCGCAGTCACAAGCGCAGCCTGTTCAGAGATGTCGGCGACGGCATTGGAAAGGGCGGCAAGGTTGAACCTGGTCATCACGCACTCCTGGGTTGGGCCGTTTGAGGCTTTCTGAACCCAGATATTGCCACGCCGCATGGTACTTCCAACTCGCCAGACGGCTAGGAGCCGCGGCTACTAGCCATCAGGTCAGGTCGCAGCATGCCTGTCTGCAAAACACATATAGGCATCGATTGCTCGAATGACATGGAGGCCCCAAATGGCCCTGCCCGCAACCGACCCGCAACCCCATGATGCCGGTCTGCTCGATACTTACTCGTCCACCGTCGCCGACGCGGTCGACCAGATTGGCCCGGCCGTGTGCCGCATTGGACCTGTTGCCGACGGACGCCGCACCGCCGGCCAAGGTTCAGGCTTCGTCATCTCGCCGGACGGGCTGATCGTCACGAACTTCCACGTTGTCGGCGAAGCACGCGCAGTGCGCGTCGCAATGCCTGACGGCACGTCTGCTGAAGGGCGCGTGCTTGGCGGCGATGCCGATACCGACATTGCCCTGGTGCGTGCCGACGGACATTTTCCCGACATCGCCCCGCTCGGGGATTCGAAGCGCCTGCGCCGTGGCCAGATCGCCATCGCCATAGGCAATCCGCTCGGCTTTGAATGGACGGTGACGACTGGCGTTGTCTCGGCCCTGGGCCGATCAATGCGCGCCTTGAGCGGACGGCTCATCGATGACGTGATCCAGACCGACGCGGCACTCAACCCAGGCAATTCCGGTGGACCGCTGGTGTCGTCGGCCGGCGAGGTGATTGGCGTCAACACCGCTACGATCCACGGCGCCCAAGGCATCGCTTTCGCTGTCGCCTCGAATACGGCCAGCTTCGTCATTGCGGAAATCATCCGCTTTGGTCGCGTGCGCCGCGCCTTTATTGGCGTGTCGGCCGACACTGTCACCCTGCCTCGCCGCGTGGCACTGCTTGCAGGGGTGACCAGCCGAGCTGCGGTGCGGTTGCGCTCGGTCGAAGCCGGCGGACCGGCTGCGAAAGCCGCGCTGAAGGAAGGCGACCTCATCGTCGCTATCGACGGTCACGCCGTCGGTGGCGTGGACGATCTGGTGCGGATGCTGGGTGCCGAGAGGATCGGACGAGAAACGGAGTTTATGGTTGTCGGTCGCTCCGGAGTCAGCCAAGTGGCAGTAACGCCGGGCTTGCGGGAGCTTTGAGCGTATCAAACTGCCGGCGCAAATCGGCGACGAAGATCCGCACCCGCGCCGTTCGTTTGAAATCGCGATGATAGAGGATCCAGATATCCTTATCCGACCGCGCCTCAAGGTTGGGCAATCGGACAAGCCCTGCAATGGCATGGGCGATAAGGACCGGCATTTCGACCACGCCCATTCCGGCCAGCGCAACGGCAAGGGCTGTTAATTTGCTGTCCACCCCTTCGCTGCGGGGCGGCTCAAGGGGAAATGGCGCCGCGCCCAATCAGGATAACCCCTGGACTGATCGAGCCATATCCAGTCGAGTTCTAGAGTTGCGCCTTATCGATAAAGTTGGCGATAACCCTTTACTGGCCAGCGCGCGCGACCGTTCGTAAGGTCCAGCCAATCGCAGGGCCCTGGGCCCAATCAATATCTGCATTGGCCGGCTAAGGGGGCGCTCCGATGGACATCCGCTCGAGCGATTTCACGCGACCTGTACTTGAGCATCAAGGCACGACACCTGTGTGGTGGCTGGTGCCGCCGCGCGAGATGCGGAACGAGACGCTGGGCGGCCATCTCGAGCTGATCAGTGAGTTCGAAATCCGCGCCGGCGGCGAGGTCAACACCCACCACCACCCGACCTACGAGTTCTACTTCATGCTCTCCGGAAGGGCGCTGATGACAATCGAGGACGAGACCCGGGAGATCGGCCCCGGCGACTTGGTCAAGATCCCGCCCAATGCGCGGCACTCGATTAAACCGGCCCACGAGCACAACGGCATCCGAGCGCTCGCTATGGCCTTCGGCGTCAAGGATGCGCCCGTCGTCGACTATTCGACCGACCCCGAAAGCCACTGACCCTCATTCAGACTGCGACCAAGACCATGACCACTACCCTTTATGCGGGGCTCGCCGGCGACACTGATCCTGGCCGCTTCATGAGTTCAGGCCTGCTGCGCAGCCACGATGGCGGCCCCTGGGAGCGCATCGAGATTGGTTTTCCCAACGTACCGCAGACATTCGCGCTGCTCGCCGATCCAAGGCGCCCCGGCGAAGTGTTCGCCGCCACTCAGGACGGCATCTACCGGAGCGCCGATCATGGCGACAGCTGGACCCAACTTGACGCGCCGAAGCCAGAATTCGCGGTGTGGTCGCTGACCCGCCATCCACACGAAGCGGACACGCTTTTCGCCGGCTACGAGCCGACGGCGATCTACAAGTCGACAGACAACGGACGCACCTGGCAGGACCTCGATGTCTCGGTCGGCTATCCCGCCATCACGGCCGACATGCCGCGACGCATCACCCGTATCGCCATCGACCCCAGCAATACCGACAGGATCTACGCCAGTATTGAGATCGGCGGCTTGATCATGACGGAGGATGGCGGCCGCAGCTGGCACCAGGCGCTCGACGGCCTCTATGTCGTCGAGGATGCCGTCGATCTGCACTCGGTACTTATCGGTAGCGATGGCAAAGTGACGGTGACGACACGTGTCGGCGCCTTCCGGAGTAGCGACAATGGCCGCCACTGGAGCAAGCTGCCGGTGCCGGCGCTACGCGAAAAGGGCTCCTATTGCCGCGTCCTCGACCAAGGCCCTGCAGAAACGATCTATCTCGGCGCCGGCAACGACTTCGACGGCGACCTCGGCGGCTTCTTCCGCTCGACGGATGGCGGCGCGAGCTTCCATCGCCTCGATCTCGGCGCGCCATTGAAGAGCACTGTCTTCGCCATGGCCGTCGACCCGACCGACCCGAAGCGGATCGCCTGCTCGGACAAATTCGGCCACGTCTTTCAGAGCAACGATGCTGGCGAGAGCTGGTGCTCGAATCCTTTGCCCAGAGGCATCGGCCATGTCTTTTCCATCGCCATAGGCTGAGGGGCGTATGATGCCAAATCCGTTCAAGCAACGCCTCCTTCGCGACGAGCCGGTCGTCGTCGTCAACCCCGATCACCCCTCGCCTGCACTGACCGAATTTCTCGGACGCCTCGGCGTCGACGGCGTATTTATCGACTGCGAGCACGGGACAGCTTCTATCCAGACCGTGCAGGACATGTGTCGCGCCGCCCGCGCGGCTGGACTGCAGTCTATCGTCCGGCCCGAAGCAAATCGCGACCATCTTCTCACCCGCTACCTCGACGCTGGCGCAGGTGGACTGATCGTGCCGCATGTGAACGATGCCGACAGCGCCCGCAGCATCGTAGCCGCCGTGCGCCGGGCCCGGCCGCAGAACTATGGCGACACCGTCGTAGTGGCGATGATCGAGTCGCTTGAGGCCGTCGAAAATCTAGACGAGATCGTCGCGGTCGAAGGCATTGACGTGTTCTTCATGGGCCCCAACGACCTGTCGCATTCGATGGGTCTCAACGGCCAGACTCACCATCCCGACGTCAAGCAGCTCGTACTCTCCTGCGCTGCGAAAATTCGCGCGGCCGGCAAAGTGCCAGGAACACTGGTGACGCGCGACACGGTTGCCGCCTTCGTCGCTGGCGGATGCCGGTTCCTCTACGAACACGCCAACAATTTCCTGATCACCGGAGCCAACGACTTCCGGCAAATAATGAAAGAGAACACAAAATGACGATGATTGAACGGCTGCGGCAGGGCGAACGAATGTCCCAGATCGTGATCCATGGCGACACGGTCTATCTCGCCGGCCAGACCGCCACCGACCCGGTGCCTTCAGTCGCCGAGCAAACCAGGCAGATCCTCGACAAGATCGACACCTATCTCGCCGAAGCCGGCTCCGACAAGTCGAAGATCCTGTCGGCCAATATCTGGCTCACCGACGTCGCCACCTTCGAGGAGATGAACGCCGTCTGGGACGCTTGGGTCGCCAAAGACAACACGCCAGCGCGCGCGACAGTCGGCTCGCCGCTGGCGCGGCCGAAGAACCTGGTCGAAATCGCCGTCATCGCGGCGCGCTGAGCGCCACGCCAAACCTCAACTGAAAGCCCGGTCCAGACCGGCATGCCTGCCCGACCCATCGGGCAGGCATGCCGGCCTGTGGCCAGAGAAAGCGGAAGGATTGCCATGTCACGTCAATTGGGAGTGGGCCTCTACGGGGCCGGAAATATTGTCCACGACGGCCATGCGCCGGCCGTGGCTGCTGGTTCCTCCACCAGGCTCGCCGCGGTGTGCGACATCGATGAGGGGCGCGCCAGAACGCTAGCCGATGCCTATGGCGGCGCGAACATCTATACCAGCCTGGACAAGATGCTTGCCGACCCGTCGGTCGACATCGTCATCATGGCAACGCCAAACAACCTGCATCGCCGCGATTTCGAAGCCTGCGCCCGCGCTGGCAAGCACGTGCTGTGTGAGAAGCCCCTGGCCGTCACCTATCCCGACGCGCTCGCCATGACCAAGATCGCCGAGGAGCACAAGATCGTGCTCAAGACCGGCTTCAACCAGCGCTACCTCAACCAGATCCGCATGGCCAAGCTCGCTATCGACGCCGGTCTGATCGGCGAGGTGTTTTCATTCCGTACCGTTTTCTCGGCCAAGTGGGACAACTGGGTCGACGGCAGCAACTTCCGCTGGGATCTCGAAAAGTCGGGTGGCGCTACCACCAACGACAACCTGATCCACCGCTTCGACATGCTCCGCTACCTCCTCGACGACGACTATGCCGAGGTCGTGGCCGATGTCAGCCATTGTGTCATCCCGCCTGTCGTCGACGACAACGTCCACCTCATGGTACGCACTAACAAGGGCGCGCGCGGCTCGTTCATCGCCGACCGCTATTCACCGGTGCTCGGCGACGCCACCGAACTCTACGGCACCAAGGGCTCGCTGTCGTTCTGGACCAATGCCGGCTCGCCCTTCTTCGACGTGCCGCTCGCCATCAATACCACCGTGCCGATGAACGAGCTGCCGGAAGCGATCCGCAAGGCCGTTTATCCCACCGCGCGCTCCAAGCAGAACCGTCACGCCTGGGACGGCTGGCTGTCAATCTGGCCGCCCCGCAACGAGTGGGACACCTATGCCGAGCAGCTTGCCGGCATGGCCGAGGAGATCCTCTCCGGCACCTGCGATGGCATCGGCGCCACAGGCCTCGACGGCGCCCGCGCCACTGAGCTGGTCCACGCTTCTTACAGCTCGCAGATCGCTCGCTCCTGGGTGACGCTGCCGCTTGCCGACAATGCGCCCTTCGCTTTCCCCGACTTCGAGGCCCAGGCAGGCCGGTCATGATCACGGCCGGCTTCTACAGCACCTTCCTGCACCAGCTGCCCGTCGCCGAGTTGGCAGGCAAGCTGTCGCAGGCGGGATACAAATCGGTCGAGCTCAATGGCGACCTGTGGAGCAACGGCTTCGTGCCGCATGTGACGCCGGCGCTCGACGCGGCCGGGCGGGCGGATGTCGCTCGCGCCATGTCGGATGCCGGCATGAGCATCTCGGCATTGAGCGCCTGCCTTCATCTCGCCAAAGAGACGGCAGAGGAACGCCGCGCCGGCATCGATTATCTCAAGGCATCCGTGGACCTGGCGCGCGACATCGGCGCGCCAGTGGTGTGGGTCTTCACCGGTCGCGCCTTCGGCGGCATCGACATCGCCACAGCGCGACAGTACCTGGCGGCAGCACTGGAAGAGGTCTGCGACCACGCCAGGGATCGCGGCGTCAAGCTCGGCATCGAAGGCTGCTCGATGCATATCGTCGCCAAGGCTGACGAGTATCTCGACCTGTTCCGGGCGATCCCCGGTTCCGACGTCCGCGTCGCTTTCGATCCGACCCATTTCCAGCTACGCGGCGAGGATCCGGTCAGGGCGGCGGAACTGCTGTTCGACCGCATCAGCAACTTCCACGTCAAGGATTCGATCGGCCGCTACCCTGAGTTCAAATGCGTACCGCTAGGTACAGGCGAAGTCGACCTCAAGTCCGTCACCGACACCTTGCGTCGGCTCGGCTACGACGGTGCTGCGTCTGTCGAATATGAATCGCACCTGTTTGGCTGGGACGTTCCGGCCGACGACGTCATCCGCGACAGCCGCGCCTTCTTGCGCGGCCTAGGCATCTGAACGAAGGAGAAGCCGATGTCTCGTTCGCCAATCGGGCCGTTCAAGGAGTTCGACGACTACGACGCGCTCGGCCTGGGTGATCTCGTGCGCCGCCGCGAAGTGAGTTCGCGGGAGTTGGTCGAGACGTCGATCGCCCGTATCGAGGCGCTCGACGGGACGCTCAATGCGGTCGTCATTCGCTGTTTCGAGCAGGCGCTCGACTCGGCCGACACCACTTCGCCGGCCGGGCCGTTTGCCGGAGTGCCTTATCTCGCCAAGGACCTGCATTCATCCTGGGCCGGCGTTCCCTCGACCAACAGCGTCTCGTCCTTCGCCGGTACCGTTTCTCCGGCGGATTCGCTGATCACCCAGCGGACGAAGACCGCCGGCTTCGTTCTTCTAGGCAAGACCAATGCGCCAGAATGGGGCTGGTCGCTGACAACCGAGTCGCCGATGCACGGTCCAGCGCGCAACCCCTGGGATTTCGCCAGGACACCGGGCGGCTCGAGCGGCGGCGCAGCCGTTGCGGTCGCGGCGGGCTATCTGCCATTGGCCGATGCAGGCGACGGTGCGGGCTCCACCCGCGTGCCGGCGGCGATCAACGGGCTTGTCGGACTCAAGCCGTCGCGCGGCCGCATTTCGCCGGGGCCTGGGGCCGCCGACTTCTGGTTCGGCGGCGGGCAGTCTCTTTGCATTTCAAGGACGGTGCGAGACACGGCAGCCATGCTCGACGTACTGCAAGGCGGCTATCCGGGCGAGCCCTACTACATCCGAGAACGCCCAGTATTTCTCGATTGCGCCGCACCCAGCAACCGACGCCTGCGCATCGGCTTCAGCCTCAACAACCCGCGCGGGGATGCCAACAGCCCCCTGGTTGACGAAGCGGTCGCCGACGCTGCGCGGCTTTGCGGGGGGCTTGGACACGAGGTCGAGCCATTCAATTTCGACTATGACTTCGACGGCTTGTGGCGCGCCTATACCGCCATGATCAGGGTCCAGACGGCAGCTCAATTCGACGACCATGCCAGGGTTCGCGGCGTGCCCAACAAGCCCACAGACATGTCGGCGGCGATCTGGACGACGATCGAGCGCGGCCGCGCGATAAGCGCCATCCAGCACAGCCGCGACATCGAGACTATGCGCCGGCATTCCCGTCATATCGCCACACTGACCTCACGTTACGATGTGGTGCTGCTACCGGTGTTGCCGCAGACCACGCGCCCGCTCGGCTACTACGACATGTCCAAGGACATCGACGTCTATGATGCCTCAGCCATGGGCGAGGACACTGTCTACATGATGCCATTCAACGTCTCGGGTCAGCCCGCTTTGTCGCTGCCGCTCGGCATGGACCGTTCCGGGTTGCCGCTTGGCGTCCAACTGGTGGCGCCACCGGCCGGCGATGCGACGCTGATTGAACTTGCGGCATCGCTCGAACGGGCACGACCCTGGTACGACCGGCGCGCACCCTTCCATGCCGCCAACGGAGCCAGCGGCAGGTTCTGAAAACTAGTGCACTAGTGCCGAACGCCGTTCGCCATGTGATGGGCGAACGGCCGGTCGAAATGCGCAGCGCACAGCTTTCCCAGACGTTCCAGATCCTGGTCGCCCAGCGCCTTGATCATCTCGTCATGCTCGGCTAGTGCCGGCTCGACGAGATTGTCGGCCATCAGGCTGCCGGCATCAATGCTGCGCATGCCGGCATCGCAGTCGTGGATCGAGCGGGCGATGAATTCGTTGCCCGTCGCCTCCAGCAACAGGTCATGGAAGGCGCGGTCCTGGACATAGGCCAGTTCGAGATCGCCCACGGCGATCGCCGATCGGTGGATCTGCCGCGCCTGTTCGAGCTTGCCCATCAGCACCGGAGATACAGGAAGGCGGATGCGCTGCACCGCTGCGGCGATCAAAAGCTGGCGGACATCGTGCAGCTTCACCAGATCGTCCGGCGACAGTTGGCGCACCACGGCACCCCGATAGGGCTCGAGCTTGACCAGGCCGGTGCGCGCCAGCTCCTGCAGCACGGCGCGTGCGACATGGCGCTTGACACCGAGGCCATAGACCAACTCGTCCTCCATGATGCGTTCCTTGGGCAGGATCCGGCCGAGCACGATGTCGCGCTCGATCTTCTTGGCGACGTTGCCGACGATTTCCGACGAGCGCGTCGTGCCCGACTGGCGCGCGCGTGCGCCGAGCGGCTTGAGCAGATCCTCCAGCCGCCTCGCTGTATCAGCCAGGTCTATCGCTGACGGGCGCCGGCGCATCCGCTCGGCGCGGTGCAGGCGTTCGACCGCGTTCTCGGACAGCGGCATGGCCGCATCGGCCACACGCTGCATTTCATCCATGTCGCCGCTGCCGTGCAGGATGACGTCGCAACCAGCTTCCAGCGTGGCGCTGACCTGCGCATCGAGCGGATGGGTGCGGCTGATATCGGAGACGTCGTCGCTCATCAGCACGCCGTCGAAGCGGATCATGCCGCGGATGATCTCGTCGATGACGGTGCGCGAAGCGGTGGCCGGGGCGTCGCGGTCGATGGCACGGTAAATAACGTGTGCCGCCATGGCGCAAGGCATGTCCTGCAGCGAGCGGAACGGCACGAAGTCAGCGGACTGCATCTCGTCGAGCGAAGCATTGACCACCAGCAGCGCCTCGGACTTGTCCTGGCGAGCGCGGCCATGACCGAGGATGTGCTTGATAACGGGCAGCACACCTCCAGCAAGCAAGCCCTCGCAGGTGGCGCGGCCGAGTATGCTCGCCATCTCGGGCGTGTCGCCCAGAGCCCGGTCGCCGATCACCAGGTCGCCCTTGCCGATCGGCAGGTCGAGCACCGGCGCGATGTTGATATCGATGCCGAGATCAAACAGCTCGGCAGCCACGAGGCGTGCATTGAGCCGCACGGCATCGAGCGCGCGCTTGATGTCGGTGCGTGCGATCTGGGCAAATAGCGATGCCGGAGGCGGGGCACGCCAATGCGGCGGCGCCAGCCGCGCTACCCGGCCGCCCTCTTGATCTATCAGCACGCGCACGTCGGTGCGGCCTACGCTCTCGCGCAACTCGGCCACCAGCGTGCGCAGCTGCGCCGGATCGGCGCAATTGCGCTTGTGCAGGATGAAACCCCAAGGCTGGGCGGCACGGAAGAAGCTGCGTTCGGCGGCGTTCAGGCTGGTACCCGCGCAACCAAACACCACTGCCTTCGGCTGCGTTCGGTCAATTGTCAGCGGCATGGTCATCACACTCCTGGCGGATTGCACGAGACCGACTTGTCGCCGCCCGAGTCATCAGCTTGGCAGAAAAGCTGCCGGCGCGGAAGAGCGAGCCGGTCAACCGAAGCCTGATTGCAGGCCGGTCACGAATGCTCCTGGCGCTGGCGCCCGAACACCACTGTGACGACGATGGCCACCAGCACGATCCAGATTGTCGATATCACCGCGGCCTGCGGATCGACACCGAGGAACATCACCTTGGTCAGCGTGGTGTTGGCACCGCCGCCGACAAACATGGAGACAATCACCTCGTCGAGCGACGTCAGGAAGGCGAGCAATGCCGCCGACAAAAGCGAAAAGCGCATCTGCGGGATGACCACCGAAAACATCGACCGCCACCAGCCGGCGCCGAGGCTGCGTGCAGCCTTTTCCTGGGTGAAGTCGAAGCGAGCGAAACCTGCCGACAAGATGACGTAGGCGGTCGGGATCGCGATCACCGTGTGCCCCAGCCACAGGCCCGGGAACGAACCGATGAGATGCATCCTGGCGAGCACGAAAAACAGGCCAATGGCGACCAGGATGGGCGGCACGGTGGCCGGCATCAGCAGCACGCCGTAGAGCGGCAGCCTGGCCCAGCCGAGCGAACGGGTCGTGGCATAAGCGGCAGCGAAGGCGATCGGCACGGCCGCGGCAGCGGTAACCGTCGCCAGCAACAGGCTGGTCTTGGTCGCCGGCATCCACAGGTCGGACTGCCAGTACTGCTGCCACCAGCGCAGCGAAAACTCGGTCGGCGGGAACTGCAGCAGTTCGGACGCCGAAAACGACATTGGCACAACGATCAGCGAAGGTGCGAGCAGGAACACCGCCACCAGCGCCATGAAGACTCCGATCGCCAGGCGCAGCGGCCACGCAATGTCGAAACCGTCAAACATTAGCCGAGCCTCCCAGGGCCTTGATGCTGCGTCGGAGCAGGAAGGTGACGAGGAAAACCAGCCCGACCGACAAGAGCAGCAGCACGCCTAGCGCACTCGCCGCCGGCCAGTCCGAAAGCACCGAGACGTTCTGCTCGATGCGGGTCGAAATCATCGGCACGCGCCCGCCGCCAAGGATGGCCGGCGTGACGTAGAAGCCGAGGCTGAGCACAAACACCAGCACGGCGCCTGCGAACATGCCGTTGGCGGCCAGCGGCAGGATCACCGCCCGCAGTGTCATGAACTTGCTGGCGCCGAGGCTGGCCGAGGCGCGGATGACGTTGTGGTCGATCTGCTTGATCGCGGCATAGACCGGCAGGATAAACAGGGGCAGCATCACGTGAGTCATTCCGACAATGGTGCCGAAGAAATTGTTTATCAGCGGCAAGGGCTCGGAGACCAGCCCGATGTCGATCAGCAAGCTGTTGACCAATCCGTTGCGCTGCAGAAGCACCGACAGCGCATAGGTGCGCACCAGAAGGGCCGTCCAGAACGGCAGCATCACCACCAGCAGCAGGATCGAGGCAAGCCGCTGGCCGACGCTGGCCATAACCAGCGCAAAGGGCGTGCCCAGCAAACCACAGGTCAATACCGTCATGCCGCTGACCTGGAAGGTCGTCAGCACCGAGCGCGTATAGACGGGTGTGCTCAGAATCCTGAGATAGGTGTCGAGCGACACCGAACCGTCCGGCAGCGCAATCGATATCCAGAACATTGCCGCCAGTGGCACGACGATGGCGATGGTAACGAGCAACGCGGCCGGCAAGGCCAAGCCGAAATAGCCGAGCTGCGCAAGCTTACGGTCGCGCCGCAAGACGGCGGAATTGTCGAAAGCGCCGATCGGGGCCGGCATGATCAAAGCGGGCGCGCTCATGCGTCGGTCACGGCGATGAGCGCATCTCGACGCACATGGAGCTTGAGCGGCGCGCCTTCGGACAATGCCGCCAGGTTGAAATTCGCCGCCTCGGCAGCGGCGATGCGGGCCGAGACGGCTCCGCCGTTCGCCAGATCGACGGAGATGAGCCAGCTGTCGCCTTGGAAAACCGAGCGTGTTAGCACACCGTTCAGCGACACTTGGTCGTGGCCGCTGGCAGCAACGAGTGAAAACCCTTCGGCGCGGATCATCAGCTTCCAGTCCGCCCCGCTTGCCTTGCCTTTCGGCGCGGCGAAGCTCTCGACGGCATCGAGCTCAATGATGTTGGCTTCGCCGAGGAATTCGGCAACGAAACGCGACGTCGGCCGGTGGTACAGCGATGCCGGTGTGCCGAGCTGACGGATGACGCCGTCGCGCATGACCGCAATGCGGTCCGACATGGTCAACGCCTCGCGCTGGTCATGCGTGACATAGACGGTGGTTAGGCCGAGCCGGTCATGCAGCTTGCGGATCTCATACTGCATCTGCTCGCGCAGGTTCTTGTCGAGAGCCGAAAGCGGCTCGTCCATCAGCATCAGCCGGGGTTCGAAGACCACTGCGCGGGCCAACGCCACGCGCTGCTTTTGCCCGCCGGAAAGCGTTGCGATGTGGCGCTCGGCCATGCTGGCGAGATCGACGATGTCAAGCGCCTTCCTTGCGCGTTCGGAGGCCTCTGCGCGACCGATACCCCGGACGCGCAGAGGAAACATGACATTGGCGGCAACATTCATGTGCGGGAACAGCGCGTAGTTCTGGAATACCACGCCAATACCGCGCTTGTTGGCAGGCAGGCGGACAAGGTCGCGCCCGTCGACGCCAATGTGTCCGCGATCCGGCCTGACGAACCCGGCAAGCGCCATCAACAAGGTGGTCTTGCCGGAACCCGAGGGGCCGAGAACGCTCAGGAACTCGCCGCGCCCAACGTCGAGATCGACGTCGTTGAGGGCGTGGAAAGATCCATAAGCTTTCGAAAGATTGCGGATTTCAATGAACGCGGCACTTGTCATGTCGATCGAACCAAGCCGTTGCCTGCCGCGCTCAGCGCGACATCATTTCCTGGAAGCCGAGCTGGGCTTCGCCGACATGCTCGACCCACCATTCATTGCGCTGGGCGAGCTGGTGCGAAGCGTTGTCTGGATAGGTCGGCAGCTTCTTCGACACGTCGTCGGGGATCAGACCGGTCTCATAGGCGCGCTTATTGGCGGCACCATATTTGACCCCGACCGAAAACTTGGCCTGGGCTTCCGGTTTGGACATCTCGTTGATCATACGCATCGCCTCAGCGGCATGGGGTGCGCCGGCCGGAACGGCCCAGCAATCCATGCTCATGACGCCCTGGTTGAAGGTGTAGTCGATCGCCGCACCGTCCTTCTTGGCTGCCTCGAAACGGGCATTCCAGCCCACCGACATATCGACTTCCTTGTCCTTCATCAGCTGCGCATGCTGGGCACCCGAATTCCACCACACCGCGATATGCGGACGCAACTGTTCTATCTTGTCGAGCGCGCGCTGCATGCCGCCTTCGGACTGCAGCACCTCGTAGACCTTGTCCATCGGCACGCCATCGGCGAGCAGGGCAATTTCGAGCTGGGCCTCGGCATCGTTGCGCATGGCCCGGCGACCGGGGAATTTCTCAACGTCCCAGAAATCGGCCCAGGTCTGCGGCGCCTTGTCCTTGTAGGCATCCGTGTTCCACGCCATGACCCAGGAGAAAATCAGCGCCGAGATGCAGTACTTCTGCGCCGTGCCCTCGATGAAGTCCTTGGAGTCGATGACGCTGTAGTCGAGCGGCATGAACAGACCCTCACGGCCACCCTTTTCAGCCTGGAAAGCGTTTGTCTGGACGAGGTCGAAGGTTACGGCGTTGGCGGCGGCCTGTAATTTCACGGACGCATAGGCGTCGTTGATGGTTTCTTCGCGAACCGTGTCGCCGAGCGTCTTGGCGGCTGGGCCCCACAAAGTCTCGCGGCCGACTTCCTGGATCACCCCGCCGCCGACAGCGACAGTCACCTCCGCAGCCTGGGCAGCCGTCGTGGCGATGCACGCAGCGAACAGGGCATAGGCGGAAAGAGAGTTCCTCACATTTTTGAAGATCATGGCAATTCCCCACAGGCTGGGCTTTTTCATCCAGCAATTTTTATTTTCCCTAAACCGCTCCGGAAGGCAGCATTTTCCCGGCGATCAGTACCCTTTGTAATTCACCAAGGGCAGGGTCAGAATTACCGTAGGCCATGCCGGGCAGGTATCTGCGATTTATCGACAGGCTTATCAATAATTTTCCGCTCGCTATCGAGCGGGCATGCGAGGCGCGTTTCTCGCCCGAAACTTCAGCCGGCTTGGCCCGCGTAAGACTTTTCGCGAGCTCGCCGCGCCAGTCGGTACGTAGTCGTTTGTCGTCGCGCTATGCCTCATCAATTGCTGCTATCGGCGACCACGGCCCGCTCGACGCCCAAATTCGCCCTTCATTCAATACGCTGACCAGCAGCGTCCAGAAGCTGCGAAGAACAGCGATGACAATGGCTGAAACTTCCGGTGCGGTAGCCTTCCGTTCGCGACCAAGCAAGGCGCGCCATTGAGCGGCCGATGCCTCTGCGAACTCATCGGTCGAGCCAACCGGTACATCGGCTGTAAGGAAAGATTGTTAAGCGAAAGCAACGGAATCGCTAGGGGTCGCCTGCAGGATCTCGGTCAGTGCCCGCTCCCAGTGCGAAGGATAGAACGCGCAGTCGTAAACAGACCCGATCAGCTCCAAAAGGGTGTGAGGCGACACCAGCAAGAGCTCCACGCTCACTTTCGGTTGTGCGCAAGGAGTCGCGCCGCCCCGTCTATTGAGCGCTTGGGGCGTCGGGCATTGTCTAAGGTTTGGCCGGGCCTCGTCATGGCCGGGCTTTGGCAGCGCAGGCTCCTTCGACCGAACGGGCGCGTGCCGCTAGCCCCATGGCGCGCCCATAGCTTGCCGGGGAGACCTGCCAATAGAGGGCCGTGACGATGGCGACGCAGAAAAGGTGAAGCATCCAGCCCGCGGTGAAGCCGCCAGTCAGATCGTGGAGGACGGCAACGATCCACGGCGGCAGTGCCGCGAGCAAGAAACCGCCGCCCTGCATGAGTGCGGAGAGCGCGCCGGCCTCGGCCGGATCGGACAGATGGTCGAGCGACACGATCATGGAGAGCGCGAAGCAGCCACCCAACCCCGCGCCCAGAATGGCCGCCCACAATAGGGGCGCGACCTCTGGCTGCAAGACCAGCGCGGTGAAGCCGAAAGCCTGCATGGCAAGCGTCAGCCACAGCCAGGGCCGTCGGTCTTCCCGCCTGCCGGCCAGCACCGGCAACAGCAGTGCGGCGCTGGCCTGGAATACGGCCATGACCGCCAGCAGGCTGCCGCTAGCGGCGGCGCTCCAGCCGAGATCCCGATAGTAGGGGGCAAGCCACGCGACCGCGGTCGAATAGCCGCCATTGACGAGGCCGAAACAGGCCATGAGCAGCCAGGTTCGCGGCCGCCTAAGAAGGACGCCGGTCTTGCTTGGGCCGCCCTTGCCTTGCGTGTCCTGGGGCAGGCTGCGCGCGACCAGCCAGATCGCAAGCATTGCCGGCGCAGCCATCCAGGCAAGACCGGCACGCCAATCGCCCGCTGTGGTGGCGACTAGCGGTGCCAATTGCGCGCCAAGTGCACCGCCGCCCATCAGCATGGCGGAGTAAAGGCCCATCACCACGCCGACATCGGCAGGAAAATGCCGCTTGATGATGCCGGGGAACATGGCCTGCACCACCGCGGCTCCAAGGCCGAGCAAGGCGGCTGTGGCCACCATTTGCCATCCGTTCGTCACGAACAGGCGCAGCAATGAAGCCAGTGCCAGAATGGCGAGCGCGGCGATGATGGACCTGCGCGCCCCCAGCCGCACCTGCAACAAGGGGCCTGCAAAGGCCAGCAGCCCCATCAAGGCCATGGGCACCAGCGTCAACAGCGCGATACCTTGCAGCCCAAGTCCAGTCTGTGCGGATATATCGGCTGCAAGCGGACCGATGCCCGTGATGAAGGGCCGAAGATTGAGCCCGACCAGCACGATGGCCGCAAGCAGCAGCAAGCGGCCAAAGGCTGATGCGGAGCCCTGTTTCATCATCCTACTTCTGCCCGTTGCGGGCCTGCGCCCATTGTTCGTAAAGGTGCTGGCTGGAATTGTCCTCCAGCGGCACATGGCTGATCGCCATCGACTGTTCGGCAAAGGGACGCTTCAGATCGGCATAGATGTCGGCCGTGGACAGGTTGAACGGCGCGCCGTCCTCATTGGAATAGGCATAGGAGACCGTGCTGACCCCGGCCAGCCGCATGGCCGCCATGCACATCGGGCAGGGATGGCCGCTGGCATAGACTGCGCTGCCCTTCAGTGCTTGCGCCCCATGGCCGCGCGCGGCAGCGCGAATGGCCAGAAGCTCGGCGTGGTCGGTGACGTCGTCGCTGAGATGCATCTCGTTGACGGCGCTGGCGATCACTTCGCCATTGCCGACCACCACGGCCCCGAAGGGACGGCCGCCCACCCCCACATTTTCGCGCGCAAGTTCGACCGCCTGGTTCAGGAAACGTCGTGCATCACTCATGGGAACCTCCACAGTTTATCGGCCGCCGGCGGCGGCAAGGATTTTTTCGATGTCGCGATAGCCGGCGCTGCGGGCATGTTGAAGCGGCGTCACGCCGTTCCTGTCCGCCAGATTGACGTTGGCGCCAGCCTTGACCAGCAGTTCGACGATCTGCCGGTAGCGGGCGCCGCCATCCCCGAGGATGATTGCTTCCAATAGGGCAGTCCAATGAAGATTGTTGATGTGGTCGACGTCTGTGCCGGCCGCAATCAATATTCGCACCGTTTCGACATGGCCGCGTTCCGAAGCCGGGATCAGTGCCGTGCCGCCATAGCGGTTGGTGCTTTTCAGGTCGGCCCCATGCGCCAGCGTCATATTGAGGATTTCCAGATGGCCGCGCGCCCCGGCATAGAGATAGGGGCTGTCATTGATGTTGTCCTTGGCGTTGACGTCGGCACCGGCCTCGATGAGGACGCGGACCGTATCAACCGCGTTGGCGTGGGTGGCGACGAGAAGTGCTGTCGCTCCGGCGCCATCGCGTGCGTCGATTTCCGCCCCGTCGGTCAGAAGCCGGCTGACGCGTGTGGCGTCATTCTTTTCCGCTGCACTGTGCAATTGCGTTCCGTTCATGGCTTTTCCTGCTGCAACGAAGGGCGCGGCCATCAGCAGCAGGCCGGCGGCGCCTGCAAGGATCGTACGACGAAGCATGTTGGAACTCCCGGTCAATGGCCGCGACGGTTCGGCTTTGTGATGGCCATAGTCTTGTGGCTACCGTGCTTAGATAGGGAGGGAAGTCAGCATTTGAAAATTAGATATCAAGATGATTTATATCACGATCGTGAATGATCTCTGGCCACCAACGGGGTAACATGCTCGATCCACGCCTGCTTCGCGCCTTCATTGCGATCGTCGATGCGAGAAGCTTCACCCTCGCGTCAGAACGGCTTCACATGACGCAATCCACCATCAGCCAGCAACTTGCCCGGCTCGAAGATGCCGTGGGCTCTGCTCTGATCGAACGCTCGGCACGGCCGGTCCGGCCCACCGCCGCCGGCGAGCGGCTTCTGGGCTATGCGCGCAGGCTGCTCGCCCTCCAGCAGGAAGCGGAAGCCGCGCTCGGAGACCCGGCGGGAACCGCCTCCATTCGCATCGGCGTGCCCGAAGACATTTTCAATGTTGCAATGGCCAAGACGTTCAGCGACTTTGCCCGCCGACATCGCGAGATCCGGCTGGATGTCACCGCCGGGCTGAGCCGCGAACTCACAAGGCGCTTCCGCGGCGGCGAATTCGACATCGCCATCGTCAAAGAAAGTGAGCCGGCTCCCGATTGCCGAGTGTCGTATCCGGAGCCCGTAGCATGGTTCGAAGGCACCGACGCGCCGGGTGAATGGCTCGATCCGCTGCCCCTGGTCGCCTTTCAGCCGGGCGGCCTCTACCGGGACACGATGTTCGAACGCATTGAACGCGAACAGCGCCGCTGGTATATCGCCTTCGCGGCTAGCAGCCTTCACAATGTGCTCGTAGCCGTCGAGGCCGGCCTTGGCCTCTCGCTCCTGCCTGTCAGAGCTGCGCAGGGCTATCGCGTCCGGCCCTACGCGCTTTTCGGCATGGAAGCAGCCATGGTCGTGGCTCTATATTCATGGGAAACCGACGGACCAGTATCAGAATTGGTCGGGTCGATGCAGGCGATGCTTGCCACCAGAACCTCACCGCTTGGCGAAAAACCGGATGAGATCTAGCGACAAAACTTGGCGACGAAATTTCAGCCGCACGCAAAAGTGCAAGAATGCATCCATGGCAAGCAACAGCCCGATCCTTGAAAATCCGCTTAAGCTGATCTGCTATTGCTGCGGCCGTTTGCTGGCGATTGTACAACGCCAGTCCCTAGTTGCCGAACTGCAGCAGGAGCGCGCGGTCCTGCACCGACTGGCATCCCATCGGGCCGACCACACGACGCCCACCTGACGGCGCGGTTCTGTCGCAACGGCCGACCGGAGCCCATCGCCATTGACGGCAGCCAGACCTATTACGAGGCTATCATCTCCTGCGATGCCGAAAACCGTCTACGGGATCGGTCGCGACGTTCGTCAAAGCCGACCCGCATCCGAAAGAACAGATACTTCAACAATCGGGTCTGAACAGAATCACAGTCGCATCAATCGCCGCATCCGACCGGTGCTCGGCTTCAAGTCGATGGCGCCGAGATCATTCTCTCCGGCATCGAGATGGTTCACATGATGCGCCAGCGACAGGCGAGGTTTGCCTACAATCCACGTCCGTCAATCGCCGAGCAATTCAATATCCTCACCACCCGAGCCGGGCGCACATAGCTCCTCTCGTGACCACCAGCAGCGTATGCGACAGAACCGTTAGCCGTTCCTGATAGACGAAATCGATCCAACCGGGGCACTGTTGACCAATCAGCGTCGACTGTTGCCACAAGTCGAATTCCTCAAGGCCAATCTCACGGTCGACGATGCAACCGCGAGCCAAACAGATCGTCAATGCGCTGTTCGAAAGCTTCCCTGGCAGAGACGCCCATCGTCACGTGGAGGGATTGCTTCGACCTCGAAGGTCATCCCATGGCGCGGACAATTCCCTGCAGCTCGCTATATCCTCTGTGGACATCTGTCGCCGAACTTCGGCATCGCACTGCTCTGCCTCGTCTTGGCTGTTCTGCTCCGCGGGCTGACTGCCGACCGGCCAGGCCGACGCTGGATGAAGCCAATGGTTTCCGCCACCTAGTAGCGGCTTTGGATCGTTTTCATGCCTTGGCCCGCGATGAGCACATGCAGGCCAGGCCCGGCGATATGCTCAGTCCAGCTCCTGAACGCCGCCGCCACTGACGGTCAGTATCTGGCCGCTAATCCAGGCGGATGCCGGCGAACACAAGAAGAGGGCAGCGTTGGCGATATCCTGCGGCTCGCCGAGACGACCAAGCGGGGTGTGCTTCAGCATCGCCTTTTCGACATCCGGCGTCAGAACGCTGAGCAAGGCGTCGGTTTTGACGGCGCCTGGGGCTATCGCGTTGACCCGGATATTTCGGGGCCCGAGGTCGAAGGCCATGTTGCGCGTGAGGTGGTTCACCGCAGCCTTCGACGAACCGTAGGACGTCATGCGAACGTTCTTGTTTTCGCCGGCCATGGAGCTGATGTTGAGGATTGCACCACCGCCAGCCGCGCCCATGGACGTAGAGCAAATCTGGGTGAGCCGAAAAATAGAAAACACGTTGAGCTTGTAGGCCCAGACGAAATCATCCATCGACATGTCGAATGGCTTGGGCCCGCCGCCGCCAGCATTGTTGACCAGGACGGTTACCTTACCGAACCGCTTGAGGGTTGCATCCACCAGGGAGACAAGGTCGTCTTCCTTGGTCACGTCGCAGGCGAGGCCGATGGCCTGCCCGCCCGATGCGCTGATTTCGTCTGCGACAGCCCGCGCAGCGTCTGATCGGAGATCGCTCGCTGCAACGCTGGCGCCGGCGCGCGCGAAAGCCATGGCGATAGCCCGGCCGATTCCAGCCCCTGCCCCTGTGACGATGGCTACCTGACCAGACAGAGTGAAAGGTGCTTCCATTGTGCTCTCCATTCTTCGAAAAACGAAGCGGCTTACGCCGAGCCTTTAGCGCCGAGCCGCTACCCGACGATGACGGCGATGTAGCCTAGCATGATGCTGACAACGACACGGCCAACGCAACCAGAGACCGTCAGAACGACCAAACCGTAGGCGAAACTCGAAAACGAGAGGCGCGATTAGGCAGGAACGTACGTCAACCTAATCACGCCCTCGCCAACATGATCTGTGGATACAAGGCGGAGTGGTGGTCGCGGGCCGGCGAAGAATGGCTTGCCGCGACCAAGCACAACGGGGTGGAAGTAGAGTCGATACTCGTCAATAAGACCAAGTTCGGTCAGACTTCGCGCCAGGTCTGGTCCGGAGATTGCAATCTCGCCAACGAGCCGAGCCTTCAGCCCCCTTACCATCGCCTCAATGTCATCCTCGACATGTGTGGCGTTGGGGCCGACCGACTTCGACGAGCGTGACACGACCCACTTCGGTTGGCGCCGCCACGCCAATGCGAACTCGCGTTGCTCCTCAGTCCATTCGGGCCGGTCTTCGTCCCAGTAACGCATGATCTCGTACATGCGGCGACCGTACACGCTGCCCGTCAGGTCGTTCACATGCTCTATCCAGTGTCGAAAGAGTTCGGGGCCTGTGTGCATTTCCTGGTAGTCGACATAGCCGTCCAGGGACTGGTTCATTCCAAAGACGAGCTTCGCCATGCCACAAGATCTCCACCGCAAGGTATTCAGAATAGCTTGAGGCGACATTGCGCGGAAGTGCGGTTGGGCATGAACTGCGCGCCGCTTGGTCGGAGCAACGAAAAAAGCCAAAGGACACCGCAAACCACACCACCCTCGTGCGACATCGGAATTTCTACTTCGGGGCCATACGCGCCTGACATCCGCTTAGGGCGCGCATCGGCATGCAAGGCGGAGCGCAAGCTGCCTTCTGACAAGCCGGGTCACGGGCTCCCCGAAAGCGAGGGCCCAGATTATGCACCGAGACCTGGTGGTTTCAGATAGGTCATGATCAGTTCGATGACGTGTTGCCTTCGCTCCGCCAGCAAGTCCGGGGCGGCAAGATCGAGCCCGAAGGTGACCGACAGCGTATAGCGGCTCGAGATGTGAATGAAGCTCAAGGCGACGATCGAAATATAGAGCTGGGTCGGGTCGACATTCGGACGGAAGATGCCAGCGTCTTCCCCTTTTGTCAGAAGCGCCCTGATCGAGTCGATGAGCGGTCGCGACGAACGTGGGATGCTTTCGATCTCCTGGATGAATGCGCCTTTGAGCAGGTTCTCAGCACCAACCATGCTGATGAATTCGGGGTTCGCTGACATGTAATCGTAGGTAAAGGCAGTGAGAGCCCGAATCCCGTCCGCCGGCTCCCGGTCGGCGATGTTGAGCTTGGCCTCGCTTGCACGCAGCTTGGCATACACGTGCTCGATCGCGGTTCGGTACAGCAGCTCTTTGCTCTGGAAGTAGTGGTAGAGCATCCTAATGTTGCACTGGGCGCGTTCGACTATGCGCGCCGTGCTGGCGCCGCTCAGGCCGTATTCGCAGAATTCCTCCAGCCCAGCTTCCAGGATCGATGCGCGCGTTGCCACAGCATTGCGCGACTTTGGACGATTGGCCCCCTCGTCGCCCCTCGTGGTCTCGTTCATTCACAAACTTCCTTGCAACCGGGCATGACGCAATTCCAAGAGCAATTTCTACAGCATCCGCTGAAGAGGACAATTGACTCCCTAATTAGTAAGTAATAGCATACTTACATAATTTGAGGAACCCACCTTCGGCTGGCGACGGTGGTTGAAATGCAGCCAGGCTCATTGTGCCCAAGGAGGGAGCGAGCCGGCAGCAAAACGGGGGAGAGACCATGCTAAAGGCAATCAAGAGGATACTTGCGATCGGCTGTGCCGCGTCGCTCGGTGCGACTGTCGCGGCAGGCCCGGCAAGAGCGCAGGAGCCGGGGCAGATATCAGTCGCCATTACCGAGGCGATCTCGGGCTACAACCCGTACGCGGATTCCATCGTGCTCGTTGGGTCGATCTGGTGCCAGGTCTATGGCTGCATCATGCGCTGGGACTTCGAGGCCGGTAAGTTTGTGCCGTTCCTAGCCGAAAGCGTCACCGTCGAGGACGATCTCCACTGGATCATCACGCTCCGCTCTGACTGGAAACGTCACAATGGCGACCCGGTCGTGTCGGCGGACATTCTTCATTCGATCGAGCGCTCGCGCAACGACCCGCAGAGCATGTCGCAAGCCTCCGTCCAGTATATCGCATCGGCAGAAGCGCTTGACGATCGCCGGATCAGGATCACCACCACCCAGCCGATGGCGACGCTTCCGAGCTATCTCGCGACACTCAAGATCACCTCAAAGAAGATCTTCGAGGAGCACGGCGCCCAGGATGCCGACCGCAAGTATCCGATTGGCGCAGGTCCCTACCGCCTGACGGACATCGGTGTCGGCAGCCATATCGTCATCGAGCGGGTCGACGACCATCCGCTGATCAGCCCAACCAACCCCAAGCGCATTATCTACCGCATGATGGCGGAGCCCGAGCAGCGCGTCACAGCCCTTGCCAATGGCGAGATCCAGATCGCCCAGGGAATTCCGCCCCAGCTCGTCAGCCGAGTCGAAGAGATGTCGAACGCGGGTGCGGAGTTCGTCGACTCCGCCGAGATGATGTTCCTCGCGATGAGCCCGAAGACAGCTCCTTGGGACAATCCGAAGGTCCGCAAGGCGGTTTGCCATGCCATCAACCGCGAGGGTATCGCCCGTGCGATCCTGGGCAACCGCGCGACCTTGTTGAACGGTCCGGTCGGCAAAGGTCAGCTGGGCTACGACCCGAATTATGTCAGCCCGCTGGACTACAATCCGGAAAAGGCAAAGCAGCTGCTTGTTGAAGCAGGTGCGGTTGGCGTCGAGGTCGATCTGTTCACCCCGGTCGGCCGCTACATCGCCGACCGTCAGATCACCGAAGCAATCATTCCGATGCTGGAAGAGGTCGGTTTCAAGCCGCGCCTGCAATCTCCGGAATGGGCCACCTTGTGGACGAATGTGCAGCGCGGCGACACGCCCTTCTACTATATGGGTCGTGGACAGATGCTCGATCCGTCGCCGGCACTCGCCCAGTATTTCGAAACCGACGCCTCGCCACGCTTGAAATATTCCAACCCAGAGGTTGACGCGCTTCTCCAGGCCGAGCGCCGCGAGTTCGATCCCGAAAAGCGGGTCGCCATGCTCACCAAGGCAATGGCAGCCATCACCGAAGATGCACCGGCCTGCTTCCTTTGGCTCCACCAACTGGCCTGGGGCGTCGCCAAGGGCGTGGAGTTCAAGCCGAGCAAGGCCGATCGGGTCAACGGCTGGGAAATCCATCTCCGCTAGGCACTGATCGTCAGTCACAGCGGGGCGGGCAGTTTGACCCACCCCGTTATCCCCTTCCTCGCGAGCCGCAGGTCGTTCCATGTTAGGCTACACGCTGAAGCGCGTGGCAGGCACCATTCCGGTCCTGCTCATGGTTTCGCTTCTCATCTTCTCGCTGATCCATGTCGCCCCGGGCGACCCTGTTGATATGCTCGTCGACGATGAGGCGACCGAACAGGTCCGCGAGGCCATCCGCGCCGCGTGGGGGCTCGATCAGCCGGTCTACATCCAATACCTGACGTTTCTCAAGAACGCGGTTTTGGGCGACTTTGGAGAATCGTTCCGCTACCGCGAGCCGGTCATGGACCTGGTTCTCGAGCGCCTGCCGGCAAGCCTTGAGCTTGCGGTCTACTCGACCCTGCTTGCTGTCATAGTTGGCCTGCCGCTTGGCGTTTGGGCGGCGAGCCGCCCTAACTCGTTCATCGACACTGTCGGGTCGGTCGGCGGCTTTTTTGGCATCTCGCTACCGAATTTCTGGCTCGGCATCCTGCTCATTTTGCTGTTTGCCGGCATCTTCAACCTACTCCCGTCCGGTGGCCGGGCAACATGGGGCATGGGCGTCGATCGGGTCACCGGCTTCCTCACCATAGATGCGATGATCGCCGGGCGCTGGGATGCTCTGTGGGACGCCATCCGCCATCTGACGCTGCCGATCATCGTGCTCGGCACTAACATGACCGGCATCATCATGCAGATCACCCGCGCCTCGGTCATGGAAAACCTGCAGGAAGACTACGTCATGACTGCGCGTGCCAAGGGCATGTCCGGCCGCGTCGTGTTGTGGCGCCATGCCTTCCGCAACGCGCTCATTTCGGTCATCACCATCATCGGCCTGGAGTTCGGCACGCTGATAAGTGGCGCCATCATCGTCGAGACGGTCTTTTCCTGGCCGGGCATCGGCTACCTACTTCTGCAGGGCATTTCCTTCCGCGACTTTCCGCTGATCACCGGGCTGGTGCTCGTCTACACCTCGCTGTTCGTGCTCATCAATCTTCTCATCGACATGATCTACACGGTCGTCGATCCCCGTATCCGGCTGAGGTGACAAGCATGGCCCTCTCACCGAATGCTCGTCAGTTGTCGAAGGCCATGAAGACTCCGAAAGCGGTCTTTGCCTTGACGGTGATCGTTCTCCTGCTGCTGGCAAGCGTTTTTGCGCCGCTGCTTGCACCGTTCGATCCCAATCGTCAGGACCTGATGCTTGCGATGACGCCGCCGCAATTGACTGGCCCCCATTTCTTGGGCACCGACCATGTCGGCCGCGATCTGCTCAGCCGCATCGTTTATGGCTCCCGCGTTTCGCTGATGATCGCGATTGCCGTCGTCGCCTTCTCCGGCGTAGTTGGCGTGACGCTCGGGGTCGTCTCCGGCTATTATGGCGGCCGCGTCGACTCCGCCATCCAGAAATTCCTGGAAGTGGTCTGGGCGTTTCCCCCGCTTTTGCTGGCAATTTCGATTGTCGCCTTCCTCGGCCAAAGCCTCGGCATCCTGATCATCGCGCTCGCATCGCAGCGCTGGATTCCCTATTGCCGCTTGGCCCGGGCGGAGGCTCTGACACTTCGAGAACGCGAGTTCGTCGTCGCCGCGCGTTCACTGGGCGCAAGCGACGCCAGGATCCTGCGCACGCATATCCTGCCCAACCTCATCCAATCGGCCCTGATCGTCGGCACCTTCGCCATGGCAACCGCGATCATCGCCGAGTCGAGCCTTAGCTTCCTCGGGCTTGGCGTGCCGCCTTCGACCCCGACATGGGGCGGCATGCTGGCCGACGCCCGCGCCTACATCAGCACATCTTGGTGGATGGCGCTGTTTCCCGGCCTCTGCATCTTCTGCACGGTGCTTGCCATCAATCTGCTCGGCGATGTCTTGCGCACCCATCTAGATCCTCGTCTGCGCACCAAGTGACGGGCCCTCAATCAACAAAAGAAGGATAGACCGCTGTGATCGAACGTTTCGAAACCGCGAAGACCGACGGCGCCATCAAGAGCATGTGCGTCACCCATAATAACATGATCTTCCTCTCTGGTGTCCACGCCACCGACACCAGTGGCGACATCAAGGAACAGACCCGCGAGGTGCTGGGCACCATCGACCGTCTGCTGGCCGCCGCCGGCTCCGACCACAAGTCGATTTTCGTGGTCCATGTCTGGCTGAAGGACATGCGCTACTTCGGCGCAATGAATTCCGTGTGGAACGAGTGGGCCGATCCGGCCAACCCGCCGGCACGCACCTGCGTCAGCGGCGAGCTCTATCGTTCCGATTGCCTGGTCGAGGCCGTCGTCATCGCCTACCGGGCTTGAACGACGCGCACAGATAGGGAGACAGATATGGAACTGAGAGAAATCGGCCGCGTGCATGGGCCGGGGCGCCCCACGATCTGCCTCGGCAAGGCGTCCAAAACGCTGGCGTCGGTCTGCCTGACCGCGCCGGACAAGAGCGGCGACATCAAGGAACAGTCGCTGCAGATCCTCAACATCATCGACCAGCACTTCAAGGACGTCGGATCATCGCGCAAGCAGATCCTAATGGTTCAGGTGTGGCTGTTCGACATCGCCGAATACGACGACTTTTGCGAGGTCTGGAACAACTGGATCGATCCGGAAGGTGTTCCGGCACTGTCGGTTGTCACCGGTCATGCGGCACGGCGCGATTGTGCCGTCGAGATCCGCGCCTACGCGGCCTGCTGACAACGGCTTGATCCCTGCGGCTCCTGGAGATGAACGTGACTGAAGAACTGCTCAAGATTTCCGATCTCGCCGTACATTTCGACGGAGCCGCGGAACAGGATCTCGCCGTCAAGGGAATAGACCTCGCCATTGGACGTGGCGAGGTGGTGGCGCTTGTCGGTGAATCGGGATCGGGCAAGTCCGTCACCGCCAAATCGGTGATGCGCCTCGTCCACTTCATGGGCGGCCGTATCGTCCGCGGCAGCGCGATCCTGCGCGACAAGGCCGGTGTCACCGTCGACTTGTTTAGCCTCGACGAAACCCAAGCGCAGAAAATCCGGGGCGACAGGCTGGCCATGATCTTCCAGGAGCCGATGACCTCGCTCAATCCCGTGCTGACCATTGGCGCGCAGCTTTCCGAAGTTGTCATCCGGCATCGCAAGGTCGGCCGGTCAGAGGCCGATCGTATTTCGCTGGAGGCTCTGCAGCAGGTGCGGATACCTGAGCCCGAGCGGAGGCTGAAGCAATATCCGCACGAGCTTTCCGGCGGCATGCGTCAGCGCGTCATGATTGCCATGGCGATACTTTGCAAACCCGACCTCTTGATCGCAGACGAGCCGACGACGGCCCTCGATGTCACGGTTCAGGCGGAGATCCTCGCGCTCTTGAAGGTCATCCAGCGGGAAACCGGCATGGCGATCCTGCTCATCACCCACGACATGGGCATCGTCGCCGAAGTCGCCGACAAGGTTGTCGTTATGCTCCGCGGCGAAGTGGTCGAACAGGGCGATGTCCATTCGATCTTCAACGATCCGCAACATGAATATACTCGCCGGCTGCTCGATGCCGCCCCCAAGCTGGGCGACATGCGCTACGACACGGTGGAAGGCGTGTCCGCAACAGGTACTGTTGAGGCGGAGGACAAATCCGATGTCGTCCTCAGCGTCCGCAACCTGGTGACGCGTTTTGCCGTACGCCAAGGTATTTTTCAGCGCACCGTGGCCAACGTCCATGCAGTCGAGGACGTCTCATTCGACCTGCGGGCCAAGGAAACCTTGTCTCTGGTCGGTGAAAGCGGCTGCGGAAAGTCGACCACAGGCAAGACCATCATGCGCCTGATCAATGCCAACTCGGGGGACATCCTGCTTCAGGGGCGCAAGCTGAATGACATTGGCTCTTCCGACATGCGCGAGACGCGCAAGAGCATCCAGATGGTGTTCCAGGACCCTTATGCGTCGCTCAATCCACGCATGAACGTCGAACAGATCGTCGCCGAGCCGCTTCTGATCCACAATATGGGCTCACCAGCTGCCATCCGCGACCGGGTGATGAGCCTGCTCAACAGGGTTGGCCTCACCCAGGAACAGGCCGCCCGCTACCCGCATCAGTTTTCCGGTGGCCAGCGCCAGCGCATCTGCATCGCGCGGGCCCTGGCACTGAACCCCAAGGTGATCATCGCCGACGAGCCGGTTTCAGCCCTCGACGTTTCGATCCAGGCGCAGATCCTCGACCTTCTTGCCGAGATCCAGGAGGAGTTCGCAATTTCCATCCTCTTCATCTCCCACGACATGGCCGTGGTGGAAAGGGTGAGCGACCGTATAGCGGTGATGTATCTGGGCGAGATAATCGAGATCGGACCGCGCGATGCCGTTCTGCAATCGCCCGCGCATCCTTATACCCGCCGCCTACTTGATGCCGTGCCGATCGTCCACCCCGACCGGCGCCGTGAGCGTACGCTGGCAGCACGCGAACTCAAAAGCCCGATCCGGCCCGTCGACTATCGCCACGAAGCCATTCCAATGAAGACAATTGGTCACGACCACTTCGCCCGGCTGGAGTAGTCTGGCACGCTGAATAATGCATGGCTGCGAACGCTCTATTCGTTTGGCGCCTATCGCTTTCGTGCAAGTCAGCCATCCCGCAAGATTACTCAACGACCTGCTCGATTCCAGTAAGCCGCGGGGCCAAACGCCACGGGTGGGAGTCCCCGTGGCGCTCTTCTTGCGGGAGGCCTAGGACCGAGCCAACTAGCGCGACTTCAGCACGTCAGTCACACGGTCTCCTTCGCCGTTCAACATGATCGTTACCTTCTCCCCTGCCTCGAGTGGGGGCAAGGCAACGTCGCGCGGCACCGTGTAGCTTCTGCCGTTTTCGAGAGTGATGACACGTACGTCGTGGTTGTATTTGGCAATAACGCCGTCCCGAGAGGATGCGAGTGCCGCGCCTGCAACAAGAATGAGAGGTGCGACAACGAGGAGGATCTTCTTCATTTTAGGTGTGCCTTCTATTTTTGAGCAATGGAGGGGCGCTCCTGGCATCGCTGATGCCGGGATTGTCCACGCCAGTGTTTTTCGTAGGGATCTGACTTCGGTCTGATGACCGATGATGCGGGCCTGCAGACTGGCCGCAAGCCGTATTCGATTATCAGCCGAGCATGCCGTTTCCTTCCTGGTTGGCGGCTTTTCGAGCCGTTGTTGCAAGCTGCCCTTTCCAGTTACTGGAAAGTCAAGCGTGCTGATGCAAAGCTGTTGCTGATGGCTTTCCTGGCAGAACTCTCTCGGCAAATCAGCAATATTCACCCTCAATACGTGGGCTTCTGGCCATCGCCCGTGAGGATACGAGAGCTGTTGATTCGTTGCTGATCAGAGGTTTTCTGCGGCGGCCCATGCAGCTTGGCGGGAGCAACAGAAGACCGTCGATCTTCCAGTCACTGGAAACACAATTATCGCTGAAGATCATCAGGCGGTGTCGTCGGAGACGTCGCGCTAGTTCACTGAATGCGTGCCAGACCTGCAATCGGCTGTCTGCGTGCCGGCCTGAGCGCCGATCGCCAATTCTTCTCTTCATCCGCGCCTTTCGCCGCCAAAGCCGAAATGCTTGGGGCCTGCACCTAGGCGGTTGATCTGTCCCCAAACTTGCTATAATCACGATGATGGTTTGATCAAATGAGCGCGCACATTCAAGGTGGCCGATGACAAGAAAAGCGATCTACTCCGGTTCTCCCTTCGAAGAACTCGCGGGCTATTCCCGCGCTCTGGTCGACGGTGAATGGATCTTCGTTTCGGGCACGGCCGGCCATGATCCGGCCATCGGAGGCTTTGCGCCCGGAGCGGAAGCCCAGGCCCGGCGCGCGCTCGAGATCATAGCTGCGGCATTGGCCGAAGCCGGGTCCGGTTTGCGCGATATCGTTTCGGTGCGCGTCTATCTCGCAAGCCGCGACGACGTCATGGCCGTCTCGCGCGTGCTCGGCGAAACCTTCGCCGATCCGCGCCCGACCAATACGACCATCATCTGCGGTTTCCCCGTTGAAGAGATCAAGGTCGAGATCGAAGTGATCGCACGCCGCCAAGTCAGTGCTGCGGCAAATGTCAGTCAGGTGGAACAATGAAGCGGGTTGCGCGGCGTATCTCGGAGACGCCACAAAAATCATTCGGCATGTATCAGAAGGCGGCGGCACTCGCCGGTAGCGGACGCGACCTCATCCATCTGGAACTTGGGCGGCCCTCCGCCGACACGCCCGACCATATCAAGCAGGCGACGATCGCGGCACTTCTGGCGGGCGACGTCCACTACAGCGATCTCAAGGGAACCGCGAGCTTCCGCGCGGCACTGGCTGAAAAGCTGCGTACCCAGAACAGCATGGATGTAACGGCTGCGGACATCCTGGTCACCAACGGCCTGACGCATGCCTCTTTCGCGGCATTTCTTGCCCTGCTCGATCCAGGCGACGAGGCGATCCTGCTCGACCCCTTCTACCCCCAGCATATCGGCAAGATCGAACTGGCCGGCGCCAAGCCGGTGTTCGTACAGCTTGATGCCGCCGATGATTACACGCTCAAGCCCGAGCGCATCGAGGCCAGCATCACCGAGCGCACCCGGATGATCGTGCTGGTCAACCCGGTCAATCCGACCGGGCGTGTCTATTCACGCGCCGAACTCGAAGGTCTTGCCGAACTGGCGATCAGGCGCGACCTGCTCGTCATCTCCGACGAGGTCTATGAAGACATGGTCTATGACGGCCATGCGCACACAAGCATTGCCGCGCTGCCCGGCATGGCCGAGCGCACCATCACCGCTTTTGCATTCACCAAATCCTTTGCCATGGATGGATGGCGTCTTGGCTACATGGTGGCACCTGCCTGGGCCATGCCCGGACTGCTCAAGATCACCGCCAACGACGCCACCCACGTCAACACATTTATCCAGGCAGGTGGGCGCGCCGCGATCACCGGCCCTTCAGACGTGCTTGCTGAACTGGTCGACCAAGACCGCCAGAAACGCGATCTTGTCGTGCGCCGCCTCAACCAGATGCCGGGCGTGAAATGCCCGTCACCGCAGGGCGCGATCTACGCATTTCCCGATATCTCAGCCTTCGGCATTCCCTCGCAGGCGCTTGCCGAAAGGATCCTTGACGAGGCAGATGTGGTCGTCGAGGCTGGCAGCTTCTACGGTCAATCAGGCGAAGGCCATCTTCGTGTCTGCTTCGGTTCCGAGAGCCTGGAACGACTGGACGAAGGCATGGACCGGCTGTCCAGGTTCTTCAACAATCTGTGGGATGGGCGCGACGCCGCGGCAACCACCGAGCCCTTGCGGGGCGGTGCATGACGCAAGGCGGCGATGTCATCCTGCAGACCCGAGGCCTTGGCAGGAGCTTTGGTGCTCTCAAGGCCGTCGACAATGTCGACATATCAGTCAGGGCAGGCCAGATCACTGGCCTGATCGGTCCCAACGGAGCGGGCAAGAGCACGCTGTTTGGCCTCATTGCCGGCGAAGTCCAGCCAAGCGCTGGCGAAGTGATCTTCGCCGGTCAGCGTATATCTGGTCTCAGGCCAGACAAGATATTCCGCAGTGGCCTCGCGCGAACCTTTCAGATCCCTCGGCCCTTTCCACAGATGTCGGTGCTCGAAAACGTCATGCTGTCGGCGACCGACCAGTTGGGCGAGAAATTCTGGAACAATTGGTTCCGTGGTGGACTGGTCGGCGCTGAAGAGCGCCGCGCCCGCGAGCGGGCAATGGAGGTGCTTGCCTTCACCGGCCTCGCCGACAAGGCGCACGACCTCGCCGGCGTGCTCTCTGGTGGCCAGCAGAAGCTACTCGAGCTTGCTCGTGTCATGATGGTCGATCCGCCGCTGATCCTGCTCGACGAGCCGACAGCGGGCGTCAATCCTACCCTTATCGAAACCCTCATCGACAAGATCGTTGCACTCAACGAGCGCGGTGTCGCTTTCCTCATTGTCGAGCACAACATGGACATGGTGATGCGCATCTGCCGCCATATCGTGGTGATGGCTCAGGGCAAGGTGATCTTCGAAGGCGATCCCGCCGGCGTGATGAAAGAGCAGCGCGTCGTCGATGCCTATCTCGGCGACGTGACAGCGGGAGAACTGGCATGAACGCGCCCGTCTGCGAGGCCCGCAATCTACGCGCCAGCTACATCCCAGGCATGCCGATCGTCTTCGACATTTCGGTCACCATCGATGCCGGTGAACTTGTCACGCTCATTGGCCCCAACGGTGCTGGCAAGTCGACTTTTCTCAAAGCGCTTGCCGGCCTGCTGCTGGTCGAGGGCGGCGAGGTCAAGCTCGGCGGCAAGCGTATCTCCGGTCTGCCAACGCATGAGATCATCTCCGCCGGCGTCGGTTTTGTGCCACAGACCAGCAACGTGTTCTCCTCCCTGTCGATTGAGGACAATCTGATCAGCGGCGGCCACACCTTGCCACGTTCCTTGCTGAAGGAGCGCGTGCAGCGCGCCTTTGAACATTTCCCTGCACTTGCCGAGCGCCGCCGCGCTGCAGCCAACGTGCTTTCGGGCGGCCAGCGCCAGATGCTTGCAGTAGCGCGCGCGCTGATGACCGACCCACGCGTCATCATGCTCGACGAGCCGACAGCTGGTCTCGCCCCCAAGATCGTACATGAGGTGCTCGAGGATCTGCGCCGTCTCGCCAAGAGCGGTGTTGCGGTGCTGATGGTCGAGCAGAACGCAAAGGCAGCACTTCGGGTTTCCGACCGCGCCTATGTCCTGGTCGAGGGCCGCAACCATATGACGGGAACGGCGTCCGACCTGCTCGACAACGACGCAATTGCCGAGGCATTCCTGGGCTTCCGGAGGAAATCATGATCGGACAAGCCATCGCCGACGGTCTGTTGACCGGCGGCATCCTCGCGCTCGGGGCGATCGGCTATTCGCTGTGCTCGCATATGCTGAAATTCGCCAACTTCGCCCATGCCGAAATGCTGACCTGGGGAGCCTATCTTGCATTTGCGGTTGTGGCATTCCTGCCAGCAAGCCAAGCTATCGGCCCCTTCTCTTTCGGGTGGCCGCTGATCGTTGCCATCGTTGTTTCCTGCATCGGCACTGGCCTGATTGCCGTTGCCGCTGACGCCTTGGTTTTCTCCAAGCTCAGGAAGCGCCGCGCCGGCAGCCTGACGCTGGTTTTCGCCAGCTTCGGCATCGCGCTGATCTTGCGCAATCTCGTGCTGTTTATCTGGGGCGCCGACGCCCATTACTTCAGCCAGGAACTGCAGATCTCGCTAGAGGTCCTGCCCAATGTCCGCCTTATGCCCGACCAGGTACTTGTTTTGGTGCTTACGGTAGTGCTGGTGGTGGCGCTTAACCTGTTCCTGAAGTTCAGCCGTGTCGGTGTCGCCATGCGCTCGATGGCCGAGAATCCGGCGCTGTCGCAGGTCTGCGGCATCGACATCGCCAAGGTGGTGCGCTGGACTTGGATGCTGAGCGGTGCACTTGCGGCCATCGCCGGTGTCTTTGCCGGACTCACTGTGCAGATTCGCCCCGAGATGGGCTTCAACATGCTGCTGGCGCTGTTCACGGCGGCTATCCTCGGGGGCACCGGGAGCCTGTTTGGCGCGGTCGCTGGCGGCTTGATCGTTGGCCTCGCAGAAAGCCTGTCGGCGCTGGTCATCCCTACCGGCTACAAGGCGGCGGTGCCCTTCGGCCTGCTGCTCATCATCCTCTACCTCAGGCCGCAGGGCCTCTTCTCCAGGTCGGCACGCGTGTGAGGCTCAGATGATCGGATTTGCTTCGTATCTTGTATTCTTCTTCACTGTCGCACTCATCTTGGGCATCGCGACGCTGGGGCTCAACCTGCAATGGGGCGGCACAGGCCTGTTTAATGCCGGTATCGTTGGTTTTTACGCCATCGGCGCCTACACCTTCGCAATCTTGACCGCGCCGGCGCGGCCTGAGCTTCTCGGCAATTTCGAGCTGCCCTGGATTGTCGGGCTTGTCGGCGCTATGGCCGCAGCTGCCGTAGCCGCCCTCATCACCGGAATGGCGACGGTTCGGCTAAGGGGCGACTATCTCGCCGTCGCGACCTTCGGAATCGCTGTCACCATCCAGCTTGTCGCCACCAACTTCGAAGCCCTGACGGGCGGTACGATGGGTATCGCTTCAATTCCCAACCCGTTTCGCGGATTGTTTGCGACCCCGCTCGCCAACAATCTCGGCTATCTCGCCGTCGTTGTGATGGTTCTAGCCGTCGCCTACCTAGCACTTGAGCGTATCGCGCGGTCGCCGTGGGGACGCGTCCTCAAAGCGATCCGCGAAGACGAGGTCGCCGCTGAAACACTGGGCAAGAATACCCGCAGCTTTCGCCTCCAGGCCTTTGTCATCGGCTCTACGCTGATGGGGCTTGCCGGCGCGCTCTACGCCAGCTTCATCGGTTTCGTCAGTCCCTTCGACTTCCTCCCCATCCTGACCTTCCAAATCTGGACGATGCTGATCATCGGCGGCAGCGGCAACAATCGCGGTGCCATTTTGGGTGCGATCGTGGTCTGGGGTATCTGGAGTGCAATCGGCGCGGCTTCGTCGAAAATACTGCCCGAGCAGTATCAGATCTATGGCGGCGCGGCTCAGGCCATGATCATTGGCCTGGCGTTGGTTCTGGTGCTTTTGCTTCGTCCTCGCGGCTTGATCGGTGAACAGCCGGTCACCTCAAGGCACGCCGGCTGAGATGCCCATCGGGTCGGCGCACGCGCCGGCCCTTTCAGGTCTTGTCGACCATTTCCTTGCACAGGCGGCGCAGCAGCGCTTGGGTCGTTTCGATGTCACCCTTGATCGCCTTGGCAGCAGTGCGACCATCGCCAGCGTCAATCGCGTCGATCAGGTCGCGGTGATGCGAGCTCGGCTTGTACTTCCCAGACACCAGCACCGGCTCGATGTGACCCGACAGCATGCGCATATAGGGGCCGAACCGTAGCCAAAGGCTCTGGATGAACTGAGTGATGACAGGCGAACCGCAGCAGTCGTAGATGGCGAAATGCAGCTCCTGGTTCCGCGCCAGCATCTCTTCGAGATTTCTGTCATTGGCCGCAGCTTCATGCTCTTCAACGAGGGTGCGGAAGGTGCGCCTGTCGGCTGGCGTGCAGCGCTCGGTCGCAAGTTTGGTGGCAAGTGTCTCAAGCGCTATGCGCGTCAGGCACAAATCGTCCAGCGCAGCCAGGCTGACCGTCGGCACCTGGGCCGAGCCAGTCGTCAGCACCACCAGCGCGTTCTCGGCGATGAGGCGACGCAGGGCTTCGCGAACCGGCATGTGGCTCGTCTTGAACGTGTCCGAAAGCATGGCAATCGTCAGCGTCTGGCCCGGGTCGAAATGGCCGGACATCAGCGCCTTGCGCAGCTGACGGTAGACGCCGTCCTGAATTGTCGAACGCGACGATACGGGTTCCAGGAATTCGACGTTCATTCGTCTTCCTCTTTGATCAAACGATGAATGAGCACATAACATAGAAAAAGCGCCGCGCCGTATCAATTCGGCCGCGACGTTTGCGCGCTTTTCTGCGTTGCTACCAATCGACCTGCTGGCCTATGCCTTGTGCAAGCGCGTTTCTTACGGCGCGGTGCGCGGCCGCGGCATCTTCGACGGCAATGCCGAGCGACTTGAAGACGGTCAGTTCGCCAGGGGATGTCCTGCCAGGGTGCAAGCGGGCCAACACCTCGCCGAGTTCGGCACGGACATGGTCGGCACCGATGACGCCTCTTTCGAGGGGCTGCAGAAGCTCGCCACATTCCGTCGCCGCCTGGCTGCGCGAATCGACGAAGAAGGTAGAAACAACGACGATGTCGTCGCCGAGTTCGCGCGCTGTACGATTGCTCGAGCCGACAGCGTTGACGTGGCAGCCTGGTTTGAGCCAGCCAAGCTCGATAATAGGTTCCTTCGAGCCGGTCAGCGTGCAGACCACGTCGGCTTCAGCCACTGCGTCCCTTGGGCTTGCGGCCATCTCGGCCCCGTTTGCCTTGGCAAGCGCCGCGAGCTTGTCTGGTGATCGGCCCCACAGGATGAAGCGCGCGTCGGGAATAACATGGCGCAGCGCCTCGATATGCGTCGCAGCCTGCGTTCCGGTGCCAAGGATGGCGACTGTCTTCGCATTTTCCCTGGCCAGTGCGGCTGTCGCCACAGCCGAGGTCGCCGCGGTGCGACGCGCGGTGATTTCTGTGGCATCGAGGACAGCACGGAGCTGGCCGGTTTCGCCGTCATTGAGCAGCACCGCGCCCTGATGGTTGTCGAGGCCGCGGCTGTGGTTGTCATGCGCCACGAGCACGTCTTTGAGGCACCACATTTTCTCCCCGCCGGCGCGCGAAAACACCGGCATCAGCCCCATCAGCACTTCGCCAGTTCCTGGGTTGAGCTGGTGGCGCGGAAACAGCTGGTACTTGCCCTGGGCAAAATCCAAAAGCGCATCGCGCATTGCGTCGATGCAGTCGACCATGGGCAAAGCTAGTGCGACTGCCTGCTGGTTCAGGATGAGCATGAGTCCCGGCTCCCTTGTCGGCGACAGGTGTGGAATTGTCGCGGTCGATCACAATCCCTGTCGACGGTCCTGCCATCTGGCTTGCGCGATGGCAACAGAAGGGGCTGCGGCGGCAAAGCTGCGGAAGGGCAGCGCGCGCGGCGAGGCCTGTGGGATCGGCAATTCGTCGAGCTGCGTGCCCGACGCGGCGTTGGCCAATGCCTTGCCGAGCATCGCCGTCAACGCGATGCCTCGTCCGTTGCAGCCGATGCCGCCGATGAAGCGCGGACCGAATTCATAGACATGAGGCAGGAAATCGGTCGTCATGGCAGCCGTGCCGCGCCAGACGCTTTCAACTGCGGGAAGTCGCGGTAGACCGAGCTCAGCCTGCAAACGCCTTGCGATCATCGCAGACATGCGAGGTTCGGCACCCACTGGCAGCACCGACATGCCGCCACTGATCAGGCGGTTGTCGCGGTCGAGCCTGAAGGTGAAGAGATTGGCGCGTGTGTCGGCGACCGGGTTTCGGCTGGGCGAAATGCGCCGCACGGTGACCTCGTCGAGCGGGGCGGTGGCGATCTGGTAGACGCGCAACGGCACGACGATGCGGCCTAAGCGGCGCGCTGCGCCTTGCTCCGAAGCATTGGTGCACAGCAGGACGGTGTCGGCATCGATCGTGCGACCGTCGCTGGTCAGCCGCCACCCTTTGCCAGACCGTTCAACGGCCTGGACAGGCGCGCGCTCGTGGACAGAGGCGCCGGCCTTGATGGCAACGCTCGCCAGTCCATAGGCGTAGTTGAGCGGATGGAGCGTGCCGCCGCTCTCGTCGATGAGGGCGCCAGCGTTATGCTTGAGGCTTGCGCGGCGGCGCGCTTCGACAGCATCGAGCATGCGCACCGGGCGGCCGAGGGACTGCCAGGCCCAGGCTCTGTTTTCGAGCACATCAAGCATCTTTTCCGAATGCGCGACATGCATCCAGCCGACCTGCTCGGCATCGCAGCTTATGCCGTTTTCGCGGATCGTAGCGTAGACGCAGTCAGCGCCTTCGCCGATCATCTCAAGCAGCCTGTGGCCGCGCTCTTCGCCAAGCTTGGCAACAACCGCCGTCGGATCAGCCTTGGCGAAATTCGGCACCACGAAGCCGGCATTGAGGCCGCTCGCACCGCTGCCGATCGTTTCGGCCTCAAGCACGGCGACGCGGGCGCCACGCCAGGCAAGATGTAGCGCAGCGGTAAGTCCGGTGAAACCGGCGCCTATGATGGCGATATCGACTTTGCTTGTGTCGGCTAGTGGCTGAGTGACCGGTGCCGGATTGGCGGTTTTCCACCACACAGTGCACATGTGCTGGTGGGGCGCGGTTTGTGCGGTGCTCATAATGTTTCGAATTCCGGCAGGCAAAAGGCAGTGACAGGAGGAAGTGGACCGCTAAAGGCTGCGATCTCGATCAAACAGGTCTGGGCGCTGCAGCCTTGCGATAGGCCTGATGCCGGCACGTCGAGCGTCAGGACGTTCGGATTGCCGTGCTTTTCGAGCCCGGTGGTGGGGTCGGGATCGAACCAGGCGCCGGTGTTGAGCCGGGCAACGCCGGGCATGATGTCGTCTGTGACTGTCACGGCCGCGAGGCAGCGGCCGCGATCGTTGAACAGCTCGACGATCTGTCCTTCGGACAGGCCACGTTGCGCGGCATCGGTGGTGTTCATGTAGACCAGCTCGCGGCCGCGGGACTTACCGCCGACGCTATGCGGGCTGGCGTCGAGTTGGCTATGCAACCTGCGGGCTGGCTGATCGGTCAAAAGGTGCAGCGGATATGTAGCCGCGAGCTCGGCGCCTAGCCATTCGGCTGGCGCCAACCATGTGGCATGGCCAGGGCAATCCTCCAGTTCGAAGCCGGCAATGCGCTGCGAGAAGATCTCGATCCTGCCCGACGGCGTGCCGAGCGGCTTCTTCTCCGGATCAGCGACAAAATCGGCTAGCATGGTAACGGGGTGGTCGAGCGGGGTGAGGTCGATCAGTCCTTCACGCCAGAACGTCTCGAAATCGGGCAGTTCGAGCCCGCGCTCGCGATTGACGACACGGCTTTCTTCATAGAGCCGGGATAGCCAGCCGGCGGCGTCCAGCCCTTCCGAAAATGTCTCGACGCAGCCGAGCCTCTCGGCCAGGTCAGCGAAGATCGCATAGTCGTCGCGAGCTTCACCAGCGGCGGGCACCGCTTGTTTCATTGCCACGAAAAACGCCTCACGCGTCGCCGAGCCGATGTCGTCGCGCTCCAGTGAAATCGTGGCCGGTAAAACGATGTCGGCGCGCTTGGCGGTTGGCGTCCAGTATTGCTCGTTGACAATGACGGTGGCGGGCTTCTGCCAGGCTGCGAGCAGGCGGTTGAGGTCCTGGTGATGGTGGAACGGATTGCCGCCGGCCCAGTATACCAGGTGGATGTCGGGATAGTTCTGCGTCTTGCCGTTGTAAGTGAAGGGCGCACCGGGATTGAGCAACATGTCGGAAATGCGGGCGACAGGTATGAAATCGGGCACGCCGGGCTTGAGCTGCGAAAGCGTGGGGCCCTTGACCCTGACATGCTTGCTGCCGACAAGATTGGCAGCACCGTAGCCCACGCCGAAGCCACCGCCGGGCTTGCCAATCTGGCCGAGCATCGCCGCCAGCGTCACCACCATCCAGAACGGCTGTTCGCCATGTGTGGCACGCTGCATCGACCAAGACACGTTGAGCATGGTGCGCGACCTTGCCATACGCCGAGCCAGATCGACGATGGCTGGGGCCGGAACGCCGCTAATTGATTCCGCCCATTCGGGTGTCTTGGGGACGCCATCGGCCGCGCCGATGAGGTAGGGGGCAAAGCTTTCAAAGCCTACGCAGCAGCGCTCAAGGAAAGCCGCATCGTGCAGAGCCTCAGTGAAAAGCACCCAGGCGAGCGCCAGCATCACCGATGTATCGGTGTTGGGCCGGCAAGCGATCCAAGTTGCTGTATCGGCGACAGCGCCGAAGTTGTCGCGTACGGGGCCAATATTGACGAATTGGGTGCCTGCGGTGCGCATGCCGGCGAGGCCCGTCGGCACGCCATGTAGTCCGACACCGCCGGCATTCATCTGAGCATTTTTCACCGGCACGCCGCCGAAGGTGACGAACAGCTCGCAATGCTTTGCGAGCATGTCCCACGAATTGTGGCTCGCCATCAGCTCGTCCATGCTCGCCACAATGTGCGGCAAAACGACGTTGGCGGCACCCAAACTGTAGGAATCAACATGCCTTACATAGCCGCCGGCTGCATTCAGGAAGCGATGGACCTGGCTTTGCGCGTGATGGAAGCGGCCGGCGCTCGACCAGCCATATGAACCGCCGAATATCGACGAATTGCCGTATGTGGTGCGGACCCTATCGATCTCGGCCGCGACCATGTCGAGGGCGTGGTCCCATTCGACTTCGACAAAGGGGTCGAGACCGCGCCGTTCGGGGGCGGAACCCGGGCCATGCTCAAGCCAGCTCTTGCGTATGGCAGGGCGCCGGACCCGGAGCCGTTCGAGCGCCGGGTCGAGCTGGTGGAAGCCGATCGAGCTCGGGTCCCGATCGCGTTTGAACGGATTGAGGGCGGGCATGCCGTTTCCGCGGGGTTCGACCTCATAGGTGCCCCAATGGGAAAGCGTGTAGTTCGTCATGCCCTGTGGTCCGTGCCCGCCCGTGGATTTAGCCTTCGATTTCGGCGAAGAGCTTCTTCATATCCTCATTCGAATAGGTCTTGTCGATGATCAGTTCGTCACCCTGGATATGCCAGGAAAGGGCCGGGCCGCTGATGTCGCCATAAGCATCGAATTCGATCTCGCCGAGCGAGCCGACGAACTTTATTGGCTTGCCGGCCTTGATCAGCTCCAGCGCCTTCTTGAACTCAGCCGGACCTGTGCCGATGACTTCGCCATCAGCGGCTTGTGTCTTGCGCATCGCATCGCGGATCGAAGCACCTGACAAATCTGGTGCGATGTTCATGGCGAGGCCGAGGATCATGACGGCGTCGTACTCGCTGTAGATGCCGGGGCCATCGGAACTGACCCCATAAGCGGCGTTGAACGCCTGCTTGAAGGCTTCGATCTCCGGGCCGGCTACCGACGCATTGTCGGTGCCAAAAGCCTTGGTCAGGTACTTGGAACCCACCGCCTTGACGAAGTCGGGGCTGCGCAGCGCGTTATTGAGGATCAACGATTGGGTGCCGCCGAGCGAGATCCATTCGCGAGTGATCGTCGCACCATCCTGCGGGAAGGCGACAAGGAACATCGCATCCGGCTTTTCTGCGAGCGCGGCGGACACTTCGGCGCGATAAGAGGCCTGGTTCTCGTTGAAGGCGACCGCTTTCACCACTTCGCCGCCAAGCTTCTCCGTTGCCGTCGAGAAATCCTTCAGCAGGCTCGTGCCGTAGTCGTTGTTGACGTAGATGATTGCGATGCGCTTGAAGCCGCGCTCGGCGGCGATCTTGGCCGGCGGATAAGCGAGGTTCTTGACGGTCGGCTGGGTGCGGAAGAAGAAGCCGCCTGTTTTGCCTTCCTGCGCGAGCGTTGTGAGGATCGGGGCGGACGCACAGCAGGCGATCTGCGGTATCTGCGAGGGAGCCGAAACCGAGGTCAGGATCGGGATGGTGACGCCGCTGCCAATGCTGGCCGTCAAGGCTTTGACCCCTTCGACATCGACAAGAAACTTGGCCGCGTCGACGCCGACATTGGGCTGGCCCTGGTCGTCGCGCAGTACAAACTCGACTTGGCAACCCTTGATGCCGCCGCCTTCGTTGATGTTGGCGATGGCGAGCTGCGCACTGTTGGCGATGTTCTTACCCACGGCACCCATCGAGCCGGTCAGCGACAGCACGCCGCCGATCTTGACCGGGCAGGCGGCTTCGTCAGCCATTGCCGATGACGTGGAAAACGCGGTGGCCGCGAGCAGGCTGGCCAGCATCAGGCCCTTGGTCTTGTTCATCAAAGTTCTGTTCCCCTCGTTTGGATGATGGCGGCCGCGCGCTCATCTCAGGCTTTGCTGCCTGTTGGTGAAGGCGTCGCGGCAAGGCTCCTCTGTTCCATCATTTGATCATAAGCGCACAAAAGATTGTGGTTGTAAAGCGAGGTTGCAGGACGCGAAGTCGACGTGGATGGCAATCTCGGATCGGAAAAATAGTGCTTATTTTCAATCCGTTACCTTCGTACGCGATATCTTGCATGACAAGATGGTCCCGTAAGATGCGGTTCCTGATGGGCCGATGATTTTCATCGACTTTGCGGTGGAATGAGGTATTTCTGAACGGCGGCTGCCAAAAAAGAAGTAGCAATGCAGCGGGTCAGCCGGAGCGACGAACGCACTTGGCGTGCTCCGGGATAACCTCGGTGGGGCGGTCTGCAAGCTTGCGTGGTCAAAAACCATGCATGCGAGGATATTCGCGCTTGAAAGATACCGGTGCCACTGACGTCAGTGCGAAAATAATATTTGCAAATGCATATTACTTGAATAGGCTGAGCAAAACTTGGGCTTCGGGCCCGTCAAGGAGGAGGAGAGCCAAGATGAGTGCCAACCAGACGCTGGCGGATTTCGCTTCAGCAATCGCCACGGGCGCGGTCCAGATCGTCGACCTGACCGCTCCGCTAGGGCCGGATACCCCGGTTCTCTATCTGCCGCCGGATTTCGCCAAGAACACGCCGAAGTTCAAGATGCACGAGATCTCGCGCTATGACGCGAACGGCCCATGGTGGGCTTGGGGCTGGATGGAGTTGGGTGAGCACACTGGAACGCATTTCGATGCCCCAGCGCATTGGATTTCCGGCAAGGATGTCGCTCAGGGCACCACTGACACCGTGTCGCCGCAGTCCTTTGTCGCGCCTTGCGTGGTCATTGATTGTTCGAAGCAAGTGGCCGAAAACCCCGATTTCCTGCTCACCGCCGATGGCATCAAGGCATGGGAAGCCATCCACGGCGCGATCCCCAAGGGTGCCTGGGTACTGATGCGCTCGGACTGGTATCACCGCAACACTTCCACCGAAGCCTTCCTGAACGCCGATGAAAAGGGCCCTCATACGCCTGGCCCGAGCGTCGATTGCGTGCGCTACCTGGTAGAACGGGGCGTGCTCGGCTTTGGCAACGAATGCGTCGGCACCGATGCCGGCAGCGCGGTGGCGATGGACCCGCCATTCCCGGCGCACAGCCTCTTGCTGGAAGTCGGCAGCTACGGCCTTGCCAGCCTGTGCAACCTCGACAAGCTGCCAGCCACGGGTGCCGTGCTCGTCGTGGCGCCGCTCAAGATCGTCGGGGGTACCGGCAGCCCTGTACGCGCCTTCGCGCTCGCGCCTCGGGCCTGAGCCAGTATTTCATTGAGGACTGCGGCGGCTCCCACCGCCGCCGTCGCCGTCAGGCGGATGGAGCTTCTTCGAGGCGACAATCACCACGGCGTGGGCCGGGTTGTCATTTGGCGCCCGGCCTTTCGTTTTAGGCCGACGTTGTGTGCCTGATCTAGGCAGCGACGCTCTGGACGGTTGCCGGATAATCGGCTTCATGGCAATTCGGACAGCGACGAACTCCATCGAGCCGAACAGGTAGCAATGGTCACGAAATACTTCCTCGGGTCGTTCAGAGAGGCAGGCGACGGCAACCGCCTTCCCAGCCTTGGCGAAATCGGGCTCAACCGCTTCGCACCGCATCTCATCAACCGGCTGTCGGCAAGCTATAACGCCAATCTGCAGGAATTGCTGCGCCCGCTCGACCTGACGACGCCCAAGATGCGGGCCATAGCGCTGCTAACGATCTCGCCAGGATTAACCGTCAACGAGCTGTCGTTCCTTGCCGTGGTCGAGCAGTCGACGATGAGCCGCACCCTCGATGCGCTCGAAGAGCAGGGATTTGTCCGCCGCCTGTCGCGCGCCGACGACATGCGTGTCCGCGAAGTTCACATCACCGATGCCGGTCGCGATGTCTTCCAGCAGTTTTGGCCGGTGCTGTTTGGCATCTTTTCACAGCTGTTCGAAGGTATCGAACCCGACGAGTACGATGCCTTCATCGTCACGCTGCACAAGGTTCTGCGCAATGTCGACAAGTTCAGCGTCGATGAAGCTGCGGCGAAGGCCGGCGACGGAAAAACCGAGGCGTAGGCGGGGCAGGAAAAACCCTCACGCGAAGCTTCTGACGGTTGCCAGCGCGCCATCGAGCGACTTGCCGGCTTCGTCCTGTAGCGCTGCCTGAACAAGACGCTTGAGCCAGGTTCCGCCATCCTCCCGTGCCTGCAGCATGGGAACAGCTGACAAAACCTTGTCGAATTTGCCCTGGCCGCGGCTGTGCGTATCAGAGTAGCCCTTGACCAGTCTACGACTGCCCACCACGGCGGCGGCCAGATCATAGTTTGTCGGCAGCATGGCCGTGGCCGTATCCAGCCAGTTCTTGATGTGTGCCATCTCGCGCTTGTGACGCAGCATGGAGCGTCGTATCGGCTTCAGGCTCGACAAGGCATAAAGTGCAATGAACCAGCTGATAGTGCCGGTGCGCACCCGCCGACCCTTGCTGAACAGTCGCTCCAGCAGCTTGAGCAGCGTGGGCCGGCTCTCGATGAATTGCCCCAGGAATGCCGGCATGGTGCCAACCACCTCCTCGGCCCGCGGATGCATGTATTCGGTGGTGTAGACGAGCTGTTCGCCAGTCGCGCCGATTTCCTTGCGCACGCGCTCGAAGCGCGTCGAACGGGTTTTCAGGTCGGCGACGCGCACGACATCGTCATACGCCATGGCGACGGCGAGGTATTTGGCGATCTCCTGGCTGAAGCCGAAGTTGCTGGCTTCACCGCCAGCGTCGCGGTCGAGCGTTAGCAGGCGCGACGCGGTGTCGAGATACTCCTCGGCGTAGCGCGGGTCCTGGAAGTCGACCAGCTTCTTCGTGCCGGCATAGAGCATCGGCGCCAGCACCGGCGGGAACTCGGAATGGATGCGGTCAAGCAGCCGGTCGAGCTTCGGGTGCCCGACCGAGATGGGCGCGTCCGGCAGCAGCTTCTCCGGCATCTTAGCCACTTTTTCGGGCTTACCGTCGCGTGCACGGTCGAGGGCCGAGCCAAATGCGCGCAGGCTAGCTTCAACGCCCTTGCCACCGGCTCGCACTGCATTCTCGAAGGCTTCGCGGGCGAAGGGCAGTACATTGGCACCAGCCAAGGCTCCGAACATGGCCGACGAAATCACGCTGCCGTTTTTTTCAGCCAACGCCTGCATATCAAAGAGGATCGTCCTTTTCGCCGCGACGCCAAAGGCATCGACCACGGCCAGTGGATCGCCCGTGCCATCGCCAGGCACTTCCTTTTCGCCGACCGCATAAGAGCGATGGGTCGACGCGATCAGCACCGTCTTGTCCGGCGTGACCAGCCCGCGCAGCATCGACCGGCCAGCTTCCATGAATTCGGCGGCGAGCACAACGTCGACGTCGCCCGGCGTCGGCATAAGCGAAAGCACCGGCATCTGGCCGCCCTTGGGTTTGAGCATCTCGACATAATAGATCGTTGCGCCTGTGCGCTGGGCAACACCCGGCACCGAGGTTGACTGGGCGACCCAGCCCTCTGCCTCGGCGAGCGCCACCACCCAGTCGGCCAGAACGCCGCCGCCCTGACCGCCCATGGCAAGGATGGCGATCGAGATTGGTTTTTCGTCGGCTGATATTGTGGTCACAGGTTTGCTCATTATTTTCACCCGAAGACCACGCGCCGGGCTTCGCGGCGGCGCTGCAGGAAACCGATGACGGCGTTGCGCAGTTTCGCTGCGAAGCGGTCACGCCGCGACGGATTGTAGATGATGTCGGCGCGGTAGAAGGATGGGCACAGTACCGCGGCTTCCGAGACTTCACCGCAATTTCCGCAGCCGACGCAGGTGTTGTCGATCGCCACCACCGGATCGTCGCGTAGTGGGTCGTCGGTGTGCTTGAGCGACAGCGACGGACAGCCGGACAAGCGGATGCAGGCATGGTCGCCGGTGCAAGTGTCCTCATCGACGCCGAAGCGCTCGCGCACCATCCGCTGGCCTGACTGGACCGCCTTGGAGAACAGCGGTTTTTCCCGACGCTGCCGGTTCAGCATGCACTCGGACGAAGCGACGATGATTTTCGGACCTTCCTCCTTCGAGGTCAGCGCCTCCTTCAGTGTGTCGCGCATCTTGGCGACATCATAGGTGCGGTCGATCTGGCGCACCCATTTTGCGCCGATGCCCTTGACGGCGTTGACAATGGAATTGTTGGTCGAGCGCTCCGGATTGTCGGCGCGAGACGACAAGATGTCCTGTCCTCCCGTCGCCGACGAATAGTAGTTGTCGACGACCATGATGACGCCGTCATGCTTGTTGTAGACAGCATTGCCTACGGAGGTGGTGAGTCCGTTGTGCCAGAAGCCGCCATCGCCCATCACCGAGATGGCGCGCTTGCCTGCGTCGACATTGAAAGCAGATGCGGAGGCTGGTCCCAGGCCGTAGCCCATCGTGGAGCCGCCGATGTTGAACGGCGGCAGGATGGAAAAAAGATGGCAGCCGATGTCGGCCGAGATGTGGTGCTCGCCGAGTTCCTGTTCGACCAGTTTCATGGCAGCGAAGATCGGCCGTTCGGGGCAGCCAGTGCAGAAGCCGGCGGGGCGTGCCGGCACGACTGCGTTCAGCGCCTTGACCTTCGGGTCGGCGAGCACCGCGTCGGCGCTCGGAAGCGGCGGACGGTTGCCAAGCAGGGCCACGGCGTGTTCTTCAAGGAATGCTTGTATGCCGTTCATCAAAACGGCTGCGGTATAGTCGCCGCGGATGGGCAGGACACCTTTGCCGGCGAGGCGAGTGTTGATGTCGCGGCGACGCAGGATGCTGTTGACGGCCTGTTCGAGATAGTCGGGGTGGCCTTCTTCGACCATCAGCACGGCGCGTTTGGAAGCGCAGAACGCCGTCACTTCATCGTCAATCAGCGGATAGGTCACGTTGAGCACATAGAGCGGAATGACTGTGTTGCCGTAGGCGTCGGCGAGGCCCAGAAGCTGCAGCGCCCGCATGACCGAATTGTACATGCCGCCTTGCAGAATGATGCCGACATCGCCTTCTTCGGGGCCGAACCATTCGTTCAGCTTGCGGCTCTTGATGAAATCGATGGCCGCCGGCCAGCGCTTTTCGATCTTCTCGCGGTCGTGCACTGTAATCGACACCGGTGGCAGCACGATGCGGTTAAGGTCGCGCACCGGGTTTTCCAGCGCTTCCTTGATGGTGAAGACGGGACGCTTGTTATCCTTGGCAATGAACTGGCCATGCACATGGCAGGCGCGGATACGCACCTGCATCATCACGGGCGTATTGGAGGCTTCCGAAAGTTCGAAGCCGTCCTCGACGGACTTGACGATCGATTCGAGATTGGGACGCGGGTCGAGCAGCCACATCTGCGACTTCATCGCGAAGGCGTGGCTGCGCTCCTGCGGAATGGATGAGCCCTCGCCATAGTCTTCGCCGAGGATGATCAATGCACCGCCCTTGACGCCGCTCGACGCCAGATTGGTCAGCGCGTCGCTGGCGACATTGGTGCCAGCGGTCGATTTCCAGGTCACGGCACCGCGCAGCGGATACATCACCGACGCCGAAAGCATGGCAGCGGCGGCGGCCTCAGAAGCGGAGGATTCGAAATGCACGCCGAGTTCGTCGAGCACCGGTTTGGCGTCGGCTAGCACATCCATCAGATGCGAGATCGGCGAGCCCTGATAGCCGCCGACATAAGACACGCCCGACTGCAGCAGCGCCTTGGTGATGGCAAGGATACCCTCGCCGCGAAAGAGCTCGCCCTCACCAAGCTTGAGGTCCTCGACCTCCCGCGCAAATGACCGTTCCGCCATGTCGACCCTCCCAGGCGTGGCCAGACCGCCACGGTGGCTCGACCTCCCACGGGGCCGCCAGGCTTCCCGGGTGTCGAGCCACATAACTATGAAAATGCATATTCATGAGAATGCATGGAACTGTCAATCCATTTGCATGAAACAGCCAGTTCGAAGCATCCACATTGGCTGGTTCTATCCACCGTCATCGAGGCAAACCAGTTCATAGCAAAGCTGAATGCATGCCTGTGCATATATATAGAGAAGAAATGCGGTTGGCGTCGCAGATCCACCGGTGCACCCAAGCAAAAAACGTCCGCGGCGACGGACGCCTTTGAGTTCATTCGCGGCGGCTCCTCGGCTCATCGGCGCAACTCACCTGATTACGTTGCCCTGGGGACGTAGCCAATCCGATGGCCGACAGACCCTTCAAAGCCGCGATCGCCCCTACCCTAGGCTTTCTGGTTCGCAAAAGAAATGACAGCAAACTGTCACTATTTACACATATGATAGAAATATGTCATTGAAGAAAATCCGAGGAGGGGACGATGACAGGAACCGTGCGCGAGAGATTGGCTGCTGCCCTGAACCAGGGATCGCGCTCGAACCGAGCCATCGCTACCTACATGATCACCAGTCTCAATGAGCTACCTTTCGAGACAGCATCGAGCATGGCCGAGAAGGTCGGGGTCAGCGAGCTGACCGTCGGCCGCTTCTGCCGTTCGCTGGGTTATCAGCATTTCAAGGATCTCAAGGCGGACCTCAAGACCAACATCGCTGACACCCCATGGTTGATCGGCGACCGGCTGCGCGAGTTCCAGGCAACAAGCAAGAAGGGGGGCGGAGATCTCGCCAGGCCTGGAGCTGGAAATGGCGGCACTGGTCAAGGTCTATGAGCTGGCCGGATCGGCTCAGTTCAAGGCAGTCGTCGATCGTCTCGCAACATGCGAGCGAATTTTCATCGTCGGTTTCCAGAGCGAGCGCGGCATCGCCGTCACCATGGCGCACCTGCTGCAGTATGTGCGCGACGGCGTGCAACTCATCGATCTTTCCGCCGGAAATTTCTCGGAAGTGCTGCTCGCCGACCCCAAGAAAACCGCGCTCGTAATGTTCGATGCGAGGCGATACTCGCGGCAGGCCGCCGCGCTGGCGCGCCGGGCAACTGATGCCGGCGTGCCGGTCACGCTCGTCACCGACCAGTTCTGCGATTGGGCGCACGGCGCCACCTCCGAGGTCTTCGCGCTGCCGTCGGAGATCAATCTGTTCTGGGACACCAACGGGCCGATGCTCTCGCTTGTTCATCTCATGTTGAACGGCGTGATCGGCGAACTTGGGTCCGACGTCGAAGTCCGACTCGACCGCATGTCCCGGCTCTACGGCGAATTCGTCGGCCATGCCGGCGGGCCGGAGCGCTGACACGGCGCTCATTTCCTATGCAACACACATCACTGCAAATCAGGGAGGATTTGACATGAACCGGCGTGAATTGATTGTTTCGGCATCACTGCTCTCGCTTGTCGCAGCGACGGGCTTGATAACGTCGGCCAAAGCCACCGAAACAGAAGCCGTCATCGTTCTGGCCCGGCAGGAACAGGGAGCCGCCAGCTACGATCCGATCCGCGCCGTTACCCTGAACATGGCTGCCGGCCTCATCTACGACCGCCTGGTCGAGCAGGCCGCCGACCAGTCCTATCATCCCCATCTCGCCGAATCCTGGGACATCAGCCCGGACGGACTGGCCTGGACGTTCAAGCTCCGCAAGGATGTAAGCTTCACCGACGGCGAGCCTTTCAACGCGGCGACGATCGTCTGGTGGATCCCCAAGTTCAGGGGCACCGAAAACGAATACATGGTCGACGCCATCGACCGCGTCGAGGCCGTCGACGAGCACACGGTGCGGTTCGTGCTGAAGCGGCCCGAGCCGAACCTGATCTTCAATCTGGCCATGATGAACATGGGCATCCCCAGCCCGAAGGCGTTCGACGCAGCAGGCAGCGAATATGGCGTGATCCAGGCGGTGGGAACCGGGCCCTACAAGCTCGAGAACTTCGTGGTCGGCCAAGAGACGGTGCTGGTCAGCAATGAGGACTATGCCTGGGGCAGTCCGCTGTCAGAAAACAGGGGGGCACCGCACATCAAGCGCCTCACTGTGCGCGAGCTCCCCGATGCGTCCACCGCCTTCCTCGAACTCAGGACGGGAGGCGTCGACATGTTGCTTGACCTGCCGACCGACTTCCTGCCGCAGATCCGGTCCGAGGCCGACATCGACATGCGCGACCTCCCCGGCTACGGCATCACGTTCGTTGCGATCAACACCCGGGCCGCGCCGTTCACGGACATCCGTGTGAGGCAGGCAACCGCGCTCGCCATCGACCAGAACGCGATTCTCAAGAGCGTCTATGGTGATGTCGGCAAGGAGGCGCACCAGCTACTGGTCAGCACCTTGCAGGAATCCAAAGTCGATCCGGCCGTCGAGATCCGCAACGATCCTGCCCGGGCCGCAAGGCTGCTCGACGAGGCAGGCTGGATGGCAGGCGCCGACGGCATTCGCAGCAGGGACGGCAAGCCGCTGCAGGTCAAGCTGTGGGCCAGAGCCGACACCGAATACCGGCGCACTGCGGAGATCATCCAGGCGCAGCTGAAAGCCGTGGGGATCAGTACGGAAATCACGGTGTTCGACGCCGGCACCTATCGCGATCAGTTCCGCAGGCCCGAGCGCGAGCTCGTGCTGCAACCCTATTCGTGGACCAACGCCGATATTCTCGACTGGTTCTTCAGTGCCAAGCGACTGGATTCGTGGAACCTGTCGATGTGGGACGACCCCAAATCCGAGGAATTGCACGATCTGGCGATGTTCGGCTCCAAGACCTGGGACGAGCGTGCTGCAAATTTCCGGAACTACCACGCCCATCTGCTCGCCAATTTTGTCGCTGCCCCCGTCCACGAGCCGGCGCAGACGATGGCGTTCAACAAGACCCGTCTCGCAGCACCCCAGTCGTTCCGTGCGCCCTATTCGATCGTCGACATCAAATCCGCGCAATAACAGCAAGGCCAGAGCTATGGATATGATGAAAGACCCCGCCATCGCTGCCAAACTGGAGCGCTATCTCGATGCCGAAATCGAGGCGCACGGAATTCCAGGCCTGGGGGTTGCAATCGTGCGCGACGGCCAGATCCTGCATCTCGGCGGTCACGGGCTGGCCAATGTCGAGCATGGAGCCAAGGTCAGCCCCGACACCATTTTCCACTCCGGTTCGACCGGCAAGATGTTCACGGCAGCCGCCGTACTTCTTTTGGTACAGGATGGACTTCTCCAGCTTGACCATACTGTCGATCGCTACCTGACCGAGGTGCCGAGAAGCTGGGCCGGGATGACAATACGCCACCTGCTGTCGATGACGAGCGGCCTTGGCAACTTCGTCGACGTCTTTGCCCCGACACCTGTCGAAAACAATGTCGTTCCGGTCAATCTGTGGCAGGACCACAGCGATGCCGATCTGCTAGCGCTCGCCAGCCTGTCACCACTCGCCTTCGCGCCGGGCGAAAGCTACCTCTATTCCAACATCAGCTACATCGTGGCATCGCTGGTGGTCGCCCGTATCGCTGGCAAGCCATACTTTGCTCTGCTTCGCGAAAGACTGTTCGCTCCAGCTGATATGACGAGCGCACGCGAGGCCAGCTGTCGTGACATCGTCCTAAACCGGGCCAGCGGATACAGCCGCGACGAGGGGCAACTGCGCAACAGCCACTGGACCGCGCCGACCATGCTGCGCACGGGCGATGGCGGGCTCTATTTTTCGCCGCGCGACATCGCCCACTGGTTCATCGAGCTAGACAGGCCCCACCTGTTCCGACCTGACACTATCGACCAGATGTTCCAGCAGGCTCTGATGTCTGATGGTCGCCCGACCATCAACGGCTACGGACTGGGCTGGCAAAACTCCGAGGTTCGGGGCCACCGCAAAATCAGGCACGGCGGCACCTGGGATGGTTTCCGCGCAGAACTTGCCCGCTTCCCTGACCAACGACTCTCAGTGGCGGTGCTGGCCAACATCGACTCCGCTCAGGTGGCGCGTATCGCGCACAGGGTCGCCGGGTTCATCGATGCCACGGTCGCGCCTTATGAGGCCGTCGCCGACGCCAATCCCGCGCTCACCAGCCAAGACAGCTCATTGATCAGGGCAATTGCGGCGCGCTGCATACCCTCCAACGCCTTCAGCGGAGAATGCTGGCGGCAATGGTCGGACAAGTGGTTCGACCAGGTGATCGCCGAAAGCGAATCCGATCTTGGCGCCGCTCCCATGGAGCTGGTCGAAGACACCGGGCTGCGGCGGCGGTATCGCCTCGCGACAGGCCGCTACCACATGCACTGGACCGTCGACCGCCAGGGCGACGGCCGCATCGCGGCCATGCGTTTCCACATGGAATGAGATGCCTTAAGCACCATGCGGACGTCAGGTCCGCATGGTTTCGGCGCGTGGTTACCTGCGTGCCCCGGATACATCATCCGAAGCGCGCCAGGGCATAGGGCGCCGGATCGGCGAATGTCGGCTCGCCTGTCATCATTTCGGCCAACAGGCGTCCGGTGACCGGGCCGAGGGTCAATCCGTGGTGATTGTGGCCAAAGGCAAACCACAGCCCCTTGTGCCGATAACCCCGGCCGATCACTGGCCGCATGTCGGGCAGGCACGGGCGCGATCCCATCCAGGGTTTGGGCTCGATGCGCTGCCTAAGCGGGAAAATCTGGCGAGCGAGCGGTTCCGTCCTGTCCAGCTGAATCGGGTTTGGCCTCCTGCCGCGCGATGCGAATTCGACGCCCGTGGTCAGCCTGACACCCTGAGCCATCGACGCCAGCACGAAACCACCATCGGCATCGACAACGGGATGATTGAGCTGGGCGTCGCCATCGGTCTCGAAATGGACATGGTAGCCGCGCTTCATTACCAGCGGGATCTTGTAGCCGAGCGAACGCGAGATCGTGTCCGTCCAGGGCCCGAGCGCGACAACGGCCTCCGGTGCCTCGACGCTCCCGCTGTCGGTGACGATGCTCCAGCCCGTTTCCTCCTGCCGCAGTTGCTGGGCATCGCCTTGCAGGAACAGCCCGCCGCGGTCGACGAAATGGCTGGCATAGGCTTTTACCAGCGCCCCCGGATCGGCAACGGTGGCCGGATCGAGCCAGTGCACGGCGCCGACCAGCGCGTCGGAGAGATCCGGTTCGCGCTGTTGCAGCGCCTTGCGGTCGAGCACTTCGTAGTTCAGGCCGAATTGATGCAGGGCGTTGGCAGCGTCCCGCCCCTGCCCGAAGGTCTTCTCGCTTCGGTAGACCTCAAGCCAGCCGGCCCGGCGCAGCTGCGGCAAAACACCTGCCTCAGACATCAGCGCTTCATGCTCGGTCACCGAACGCTCGATAAGCGGCTGCATGTCGGCTGCGGCGCGCGCCAGCGGCTTGGGCGCCGACTCGCGCCAGAACCGCCACAGCCACGGCGCGATCCGCGGCATCTGCAGCCAGTCGAAACGCACGTCCGCCGAGAGGTTTAACGCATAGCGCATCAGCTTCGAAAGCTCGCGCGGCGCGCCATAGGGCACCACGCTCGAGCGCTCGATCAGCCCGGCATTGCCATAGCTCGTTTCCTCACCGGCGCCACGGCGGTCGACGAGGATGACGGAGCGACCGCGCCGCTGCAGCTGCAGCGCGACCGAAACGCCGATGATGCCGGCACCGAGCACAACAACGTCGGCTCGTTGGATATGTGGCTTCGTCATCGGCTTCCTTGCTGTCATTGCCATGCGCTTAAAGTGTCATGTCGCGGTCGAGCGGGAAGATCGGACGCGGGACGTTGCTGTAGGGCATCCTGGAATAGTCCATGGTGCAGAGCGCGCCACTGTCACAAACGATGACCTGGCCTGCGATGGGTTCGAAGGCTGCCCGGAAATGCTGCATCGACTTGAGCCCGACCACGCGATGACGCGCCGGATCGATGCCAAATGCCCGGAATTGCTGGAGATCGCGCATCTGCGACGGCTCGGTAACGACAAGCACGGCAATGCCGTCGACCTGCACCACAGCCGTCGGGCCAAACGAGAACTCCAACCCGCCCAGCTGCTCTCCATCGCCGATGAGCTTGCCGTCGCTGATGACCAGCAGCTTGCCGGTCACTTCAAGCGGATCACCGCCGAAGCGCGGATCGGTCTTGCCGCCAAGCCTGAGTTGGACGGTATCGCCGACCGTGGCGCGGTGAAGCCGGTTCGCCGTCTCCGGATCGACGATGGGACCGAAGCAGGCATCGTCGATGCCCACTTCCAGTAAGGCTCCAAGCAAGGCCGTCGCGTCGCCATAGCCGCCGGCACCGGGATTGTCGGCATAGTCGGCAATTATCAACGGGCGGTCGCCGCGGTAGTCATGCGCGATCTCGGCTGCCTGCATCACCGTGTGGAAGGTGTTCAGCACGTTGAAGCGGTTGTCCCAGATCTCGTCGGCGATGCTTTCCGCGAAGGCCTGATGCCGCGCCGGATCACCGTCATAGGTGACGAGCACAGTCGGACCGACCTCGGGAATGTCAGCATTAGGAAAGGCACCGTTGATGCTGACCGCTAGCGCTCCTGCGGTCTCTTGATATGCACGCGCCCGTGCGATCCATTCGACCATCGGCCCTATGTCGGTGCGCCCGGCATTGGCCTCCTCCAGCATCGGCCGGCGCGCCAGAAGTGTTTTGGGGCGGATCTCGCCGGCCATCGTCTTCTGCAGCAACTCGCCGGCGTGACGCGCGATCTCACGCATGTCGATATGCGGATAGGTCTTGAACGAGATCAGGATGTCGGCGTGCTCGCACATCTTCGCCGTGACGTTGGCATGCGGGTCGAGCGTGACGGCGATCGGCAGATCCGGCCCGACCACGGCGCGCAGCCGCTCCAGCAGCTCGCCTTCGCCGTCGGGCGAGAAGTCGGTGACCATCGCACCGTGCAGGCCAAGCAAGATGCCGTCGATCTGGCCCTTGGTTTCCGCCGCCGCCTTGACGATGGCGCCGCCGATGCGGTCGAACGCATCGCGCGTCACGGGTCCCGCCGGCTCGGCGGCGGTACTCAGCACATGCTCGATGGCCCAACCATATTTGCGTCCGATATCGAGGAAGCCGGCGATCTCAGTGTTAGCTTCGCCACGGGCGCGAATGGCGTCGTCGCCGAACAGCACTCCTTCGACAGTGAACGCATCATAGTCCGTTTTGCGGACACTGAATGTGTTGGTCTCATGCGAGAACTCAGCGGTCAGAACACGAAAGCTCATTATCGGTCTCCAGATGTTCATTAAGGCGTTTCGGATCGATCAGGCGCGCGTTACCGTTGCGTTCCTCGTCGAGGGACGCGCGCTCCTGATCGGGCAAGTTGGTTTGGTGTGTTTGGAAAGGTGACCGCGCCAGCGCGGCAGCGGCCGCCCCAAATCAGTTGCGGCTACTCCATGTGGAAGCGCATTTCGCTCACCAAGTCTTCGGTGTCGCGGCTGATCGTCCAATGCAGGTGGTAGCCGCCCATCTCCAGCCGGTAGCGCCGCGCATCAGCTTCCTGATGCGTAAGCTCGAGCGGCACTCCGGCTACCGCGACGCCACTCGCGGCGATCTGGTCGAACCAGCCATTGCTCCACAGCCGCCATGCCTCTTCGACAAAGCCGTCGCGCGGCGCGCGGCGATCGACGATGGCTTGCAGCAACCCGTGGTCGCGTTTCGTCAGAGCTTCGTTGCCGTCGGCAACCGGCTCGTAGGGCGCCAGTGCGGGGTCGACGATCCCGGCAATTTTCTGGCCGATCCGGGCGACCTGGGCCTCATCCGTGTTGCCGAGCACGCAGACCGACAGCTTGCGCGCCGGGAACCGCGCGATCTCGGCGCGGAACCCGTCCCAGGTGCCGCCATGCCGGATCTTGCGATGGCCGCGGATCGTGGAGTTCTGCCAGCCCAGCGCATAGTTGTTGAACGACGGCTGACCGTTCTTCATCTGCACAGGCTCCGACATCAGCGCGATGGTTTCGGGCCGGAGCACCGTCGGGCTGTCCAGTTCGAGCAGCCAATGGGCGATGTCACGGGGCGAGAAATAGAGCCCGCCATCGCCGGTGCGCTGCAGCGTGGGTGCCGCCCAGTAGCGGTTCTCCAGCTTGCCGTCGCGGATGCAGTGGCCGGCGGCGCGGTTCGGCACGAGGTCGAACCATGAAGCCTCACGCGCTGTCGCCATACCGATCGGCTCGAACAGCCGCTCGCGTAGCAACTCGTAGTAAGGCTTGCCCGAGATGCGGGCGACGACCAACCCAGCCAGGATGTAGCCGGTATTGCTGTACTGATAGCCCTCGCCCGGCTGGTACACGAACGGAGAACGGCGGGCCAGGTCGATCAGCTGCTCGTCACTGTGGTCCTGCCACAGGTTGAGGGGCACGGCGCTACCCTCGCAGCCATCCGTCGCTGAGAAGACGATGTCGAAATTGCCGAAGCCGGCCATCATCGACAGCAGGTTGCGGATGGTGATTTCGGCCCAGCTCTCCGGCCCCTCGGGAATGTAGCGGCTCAACGGGTCGTCGAGCTTGATGCGGCCGTCCTGCAGCAAGAACATCACCGAGGCCGAGGTGAACATCTTGCCGGTCGAGCCGGAGTGGAAAACGGTATCTGGCGTCACAGGCACCTTGTTCTCGACATTAGCAAGGCCATAGCCGGCGAGGTGAACGATCTCGCCATCGTGGACGATGGCGACGCCGAGGCCGGGAACCTGGCTGTTGTCGACTTCCGATTGCAGATAGCGGTCGAGTTCTTCGGTGAAGTTCATGCTCGTTTCCTGGTCTTCAAAGCCGTGGCGAAGCTGTAGGGCACCTGCAACGGCAGTCTTTGTGGATGTGTTCATGCGACCGACCTCTGATCGACTGCCATGTCGGGCACGGCAGTGAGCGGATGATGACAGGCCGCCTGATGCCCGCTGCCTTGCGACGTCAGCGTAGGCCGCACCCGGCGGCAGAGATCGGACACACGAGGGCACCGGTTGGCGAAAGCGCAGCCGGGCGGCAGGTCGTAGCCGCTTGGGATTTCACCGGCGAGCCGCGTGATCGTACGGCGCCGCTTCGGATCGGGCTCGAAGGTGCTGTCGAGCAATGCGCGGGTATAGGGATGCGCGGGCGCTGTGTCGCTCGGCAGCACCTCGACGATGCGGCCGAGATACATGACGAGGATCTGGTCGCAGAAATAGCGCACCAGTCCGAGGTCGTGCGAGATGAACAGATATGTCAGCCCGAGCTCCTGCCGCAGCCGCTCGAGTAGCGAAACGATCTGAGCCTGCACCGAAACGTCGAGTGAGGCAGTTGGCTCGTCGAGCACCACCAGCGACGGGTTGAGCGCCAGCGCCCGGGCGATGCCGACGCGCTGTTTCTGGCCGCCCGACAGCTGGTGCGGATAGCTTGCCGCCAACGCGCTGTTCAAGCCGACCATGTCGAGTAGCGACGAAACGGTCTCGTCGGCGGCTTTCGGCTTCACCCCCTGCACCCGGAACGGTTCGAGCAACGCATCCCTGACCGAGTAGCGCGGATCGATCGCAGAATAGGGATCCTGAAACACCAGCTGCATGCGCTGGCGCAGGCGGCGCATATCTCCACGCGAAAGCGACGCCATGTCGATACCGTCGAACTGCACCTGCCCTTCGCTCGGGTTGATCAAGCGAAGCACCAGCCGCGCCAGAGTAGACTTGCCGCAACCGGATTCGCCGACGACACCGAGGATCTGGCCCTTCTTCAAGGTGAACGAAACGTCGCTGACGGCGTGGAACACTTTGCGCTTGCGAAACAGCCCGCCGTCGCTGAAACGGCGGCTGAGCCCATTGACGGCGAGAAGATCGCTCATGCTGCCTCCGCCACGTGGCAGGCCACGCCATTGCCGCTCGCGCCGACGCGCAGTTCGGGGATTTCGACTCGGCAGCGGTCCGCGACGCGGGCGCAGCGTGGATTGAACCTGCAGCCCGGCGGCTGCGCCGCAGCGCTCGGAACCATGCCAGGGATGGCGCTCATCGTGCCGCGTGCCATGTCATGCCGGGGGATGCAGCGGATCAGCGCTTGCGTATAGGGATGACGAGGGTGTTCAAACAACGCGTCGACCTCAGCCAACTCGACCACGCGTCCGCAATACATCACCGCAACGCGATCACAGGCCTGGGCAACGACGCCCATGTCGTGGGTGATCAGGATCAAACCCAGCCCGCGCTGCCGCACGAGGTCGACGAGAATCTGCACGATCTGAGCCTGGACCGTGACATCGAGCGCAGTGGTCGGCTCGTCGGCGATCAACAGCTCAGGGTCGCCAGCCAGCGCCATGGCAATGACGATGCGCTGCTTCATGCCTCCGGAGAGCTGGTGCGGGAACAGGTCGTAGACAGAGGCAGGATCGGGGATCCGCAAATCGGCCATCAGCTCCAGGCTTCTGGCGCGCGCAGCACTTCTGCTGAGGCCTAGATGGAGGCGAGCCGCTTGGTCGACCTGTGGCCCGATCCGCATCATGGAATCGAGCGAGGTCATCGGGTTTTGTGTGATCAGCGCGGTGCGCCCGCCGCGCAGCCGCCGCATCTGCCGCTCCGGCAGCCCGACGAGGTCGGTGCCGTCGAAGCGGATGGTACCGGCAGCGACCTGACCGCCGATGCGCGGCAGCAGTCCCATGATCGCGGTCGCGGTCAACGACTTGCCCGACCCGGATTCTCCGACGATGCCGAGGATCTCGCCACGGTCGACGCTCAGCGTGACCTCGTCGACCGGCGAGAAGGCGCCGAACCTGATACGCAGCTTTTCCAAATCCAGCAGCATCTCTACGCCTCCCTGAACTTGGCGCGGACATCGAGCGCAGCGATGACTGCGTCGCCGAACAGGTTGATGAAGACGACCGTCAACGCTACCGCGAGGCCAGGCAGCAGGATCACCCAGGGCGCTATGAACAGCTGCGCCGTGCCGGAGCTCATCATCGCGCCCCAGCTTGGCGTCGGCGGCTGCGCGCCAAGTCCGAAAAAGCCGAGCGTCGCCTCGAGGATGATGGCATCCCCAGTCGCCAGCATCGCCGCCACCAGAACCGGTGCCAGCGCGTTCGGCAGAAGATGCGAAAACAGGACGTGGACGTGGCCGGCGCCAAGGCTGATAGTCGCCTCGACATAGGTCTCGCTCTTCAGCGACATGATGTAGGTTCGCGTCAGCCGGGTGAACTGCGCGAGGTAGGCGATGGCAATGGCGATCACCACGCCCTCCAGCCCCGGGCCGATGATGGCGACCAGCATCAGTGCGATAAGGATCTCGGGAAACGACCAGGTCAGATCGATCACCGTCATGACCACCCGGTCGAACGTGCCGCCGAAATAGCCGCAGGTGGCGCCGAGAACCAGGCCGAGAGCCACGGAGATGCCGATCGCCGTGACGCTAACCGAAAGCGAGGTCCGCGCGCCGGTGATCATCCGCGACAGTACATCGCGGCCGAACTCGTCGGTGCCGAACAGATGCGTCAGCGACGGAGCCTGGTTCATGATACCCAGGTCCTGCTGGTCGTAGGGGTACGGCGAAAGCCAAGGCGCAAACAGCGCGCCGATGACCAGAAGCAACAGAAACGCCCCTGAAATGCCGCCCTTGAATGTGGAGACGGCCTTGAGCAGTGCCAATGCGCGATGCTTGATCATGCCCGTGCCTCGCGCTGGCGTGGATCCATCGCCGCCTGGACGATGTCGCCGATCAGGGCGCCGATGATGACGGCCATGGCCAGCATGAGAAGGCAGCCCTGCACCAGCGGATAGTCACGCTGGTTGAGCGCCCGGATCAGCAGCGAACCGAGGCCAGGCCGGGCGAAGACATATTCGATCGTCACGGCACCGCCCAAAACCCAGCCGATGCGCAGGCTGAGAATGGTGACGACCGGAACCATGGCGTGGCGCAGCACATGGCGCAACTGGATGATGAAGGGCGGCAGGCCCTTGGCGTGCAGCAGCGTCACGAAATCCTGCCGCGACGTCTCGATCATGGCGATGCGCGTGACGCGGGCTACAAGTGCTATGCCACCGAGTCCGGCAGCGATCGTCGGCAGGATCAGCGAACTCCAGCCGCGCGCCCCTGACACCGGCACCCAACCGAGCCAAACCGCGAAAACCAGGATCAGCAACAAGCCGAGCCAGAAGCTCGGCACCGTCGAGCCAAGTAGGATAAAGCCGGTGATCGTGTCGTCGACGCGGGTGCCCTGATAGCTCGCCGCGATCGCGCCGGCGGCGATGCCGGTCAGCGTCGAAAACAGCAGTGCGGCAATGCCCAGCTCGAGGCTGTAGGGCAGGTTCCGGGCGATCAGCGCGCTGACCGGGCGCCCCTGTATGATCGAGGTGCCGAGATCGCCGGTCAAAAGTCGCCCCATCCAGGTGACGTATTGCTCGACGAGGCTACGGTCGAGACCGTACTTGGCCGCAATCATCAGCCGCTGCTCGGGCGTCGAGCCAGCGCGCATGAGATTGTCGATGGGGTCGCCCGGCACCAGGTGGATGATGAAGAATACCACCAGCGAGACGACGAAGAATACGGGCAGCAGCAAGGCAAGCCGCCTCAACGTGAATCCAATCATTATCGTCCCGCCGACCGCTTAACCAACGACCTTGATGTCGACGGCCGTTGCCTGCACCAGCTGGGTGCCGCGCAGCTTTTCCGGCACTTCGAGCGTGGTTTTGTTGAACGCATAGTTCTGCACCGGCTCGTGGATCGGCACGAACAGGAAGTTGCCGATCAGGTTCTCCTGATACTTCTTGAAATTGGCCACCCGCTCTTCTTGCGTCTTCGACTGCTGCATGGCGACGTTGCGAAGCTCCTGCGATTTCTCATCCTGCCAGCCGGATGAGTTCGGATAGGGAATGTTGGTGGTGCTGAAGAACCAGTCGAGAATGTCGGCGTTGTTCCAGCCATACTGACGCACCGCGAGCTGATGCTGGCCTTTCTTGAGCTGATCGACGACCGTCGTGCTGTCGAAGATGTCGATCTCGACAACCATGCCGATTGCCTTGAGCTGCGCCTGGACGATCTCGGCAGTACGTTTGATCGCCGTCTCCGACTGCGCCGTCAGCTTGATCTTCAGCGGCTTGCCGTCCTTGACCCGGATGCCGTCATCACCGCGCTGCCACCCGGCCTTGTCCAGAAGCTCGTTGGCCTTGGCCAGGTCGTGGTGGATTTCCAGCTTGGGATCGATCTTCGATTCCACCAACGTGCTGATCAAGAACTGGTGCGCTTCGAGGCCGACGCCGTTGAAGACGCTTTTGAGGATGGCGCCCTGGTCGACCGCCAGCGCGGTTGCCTGGCGTACGGCGGCATCGCCGAAGGGCTCGGCTCGGGTGTTGAACGCGAGGTACGTGATCCCGAAGCCAGGCAGGCTCCGGAAGTCCAACATCTCTTCTGCCTGAAGTTGCGGCAAGAACTGGTCCGGTACCCCAAGCAGCAAGCCGACACCGCCCGTCTTCAGTTCGAGAAAGGCCGTGGAGGCGTCGGGAATTTCGCGCAGGGTCAGCCGCTTGACATGCGGTGCTGCCTTGTTGTCCGAGAGGTCACTGCCCCAGCTGTAGTCTTCATTGGCGACTAGTACGGTCTCCTGGCCTACGGCGAAGCTTTCGAACTTGTAAGGCCCGGTTCCGACGGCCACGGTCACGCCAAAATTGTCACCGGCCGCGTCGTAGGCCTTCGGAGACGGGATGCCCATAAAAGACGACGCCAGATTGTAGATCAAATTCGGCTCCGCCCGTTTCATGACGAAGCGAACAGTGTAGTCGTCGACAACCTCGACACGATCGATGGCGTCGACAAGGTACTCGTTGGGGCTGCCTTTGAACTTGGGGATCCACCACGCTATGGTCGCTGAATTGAACGGTTCACCATCATGAAAGCGAACGCCTTGCCGCAACTTGAAGGTCCAGTTCATGCCGTCGGGGCTGTTCTCCCAGGATTCGGCGAGATGGGGATGATAGGATTGGTCGACATCCTGCTCGATCAATCGGTCGTAGATCAGGGTCGCGACGGTGCTGAGCAAGGTGGCCCGAATTGGATCGTGATGAGGGGCGCCTATTTCGGCACTGCCGAGAGCGAATACAGCCTCCGGTTCTGTAGCCCGCGCTGAATATCCTCCAGCCAGGCCGAGACCCGCGGCCAGCGTGACCACCGATACCGAAGCAAGAAACCCACGTCGATTCATGTTCAACCTCCCCTTGGAAAATTGGCAAATGCCCGCCATGCCGCGGAAGCAGCATTTTTTCGGCAACAGACAAGAATTCGCGATGTGGCGTGGTCATATGACCTGAGCCAGCTGCGCGTCGTTTCCTCCCGGTTGCTGTGCGGTACTGGCAATATCCAGCTGCTCAGCAACGTTTTTCTTCCCCGCTCCTCAACGAGGTTGCGTTCAAGCTATTTTGAAAAAAAACAAACGTCAATCGATTCTGTGATAGAATTCTTACAAGAAGTCCCGCCCCAGACAGAGAGAGAAAAATGACGGAATCGGTTCGCCGCAGGCTTGTCGAAAGCCTCGCCACCGCTACCAACGCCGAAAAGGCGCTGGCGAACTACATGTTGGCAAATCTGAACGGCGTGCCGTTCGAGACCTCGGCGACCTTGGCCAGCAAGGTCGGCGTCAGCGAGCCGACGGTCGGGCGATTCTGCCGGACGCTAGGTTATGCCCGCTTCAAGGACCTCAAGGAGGACCTCAGAGACAATATCGGCACGCAACCCTGGCTGGCCGGGGACCGGCTGAGGGAATTCCGCGAGCGCAGCCAGAACGGCGATGCGCTGGCGCGCAGCCTGGAGCTGGAGATCGCCGCACTGCTCAGGATCTACGAGATCGCCAACACCAAGGAGTGGCACCGCGCCGTCAAGCGCCTGGCGAGTACGCCCCAGCTATTCGTCGCCGGCTTCCAGACTGAGCGCGGCATCGCCCAGTACTTCGCAAACCAGCTGCAATACCTTCGCCCCGGCGTTCAGCTGGCCGACATCGCCGGCGGCAACTTCAGCGAGATCCTGCTGAACCCGCCCAAATCCACCTGCCTGGTGATCTTCGAGGCCCGCCGCTATTCGCGCCTGAACCTGCTCCTGGCGCAGGAGGCCAAGAGGGCGAAGGTTCCAATCACGTTGATCACCGACGCCTTCTGCGACTGGGGGCGCGACCTCGCCGACGAAATGTTCGTCGTGCCCACCGAGTTTGGCATGTTCTGGGAATCAACGGCGCAGATGGCCAGCCTCGGCAACCTGCTGATCAACGGCATCTTCAACGAACTTGGCGTCAGCATTGAAGGACGCATGAACAAGGTCTCGGAACTGCACGGCAAGATCACCGGCTATGTCGGCGACTAAACAGGTGCCAGCGGCGAACAGTCGAATGATCACGTTCAAACCGCATTATGGCAGTCCACCGATTGGCTAGCGCTCGGCAGCGGTGTCGCGTTGGAGGCGGCTATTGCCCGTGGCGCGTCGGCTTCTAGAATTTTGGCTACCCAACTGTCATCATGCCACAAAATTGACCCGACAAGAACAATACCAGTTTAACACCTGAAAAAAAATCTGCATAAAGGGGGCGACTTTCCACAGGTGGCTCCGATGGGCGAACAGGCAATCCTCGACTTCCTCGCAAAACAGCTTTCGGGCGAAAGTGGCGAACCGCTCTACCGCCGGCTAGAAGACGCCATCAAGCAGACGATCAGCACCTCGCACCTCAAGCGCAATGCGGTCATCCCCAGCGAGCGCGCCCTGTGCGATGCGCTTGGCATCTCGCGCGTCACCGTGCGCAAGGCCATCGACGGCCTTGTCTCCGACGGGTTGCTGGACCGCCGCCAGGGCGCAAAGACTGTCGTGTCGTCGCGGCTGGAGAAGTCACTTGCGACCATGACCAGCTTCTCCGAGGACATGCGCTCGCGCGGGCTGGAGCCTGGCTGCGTGTGGATTTCGCGTGAGATTTCACGGCCATCGCCGGCCGAGATGATGGCTTTGGGCATCTCCGGCAGCGAAAAAGTCGTTCGCCTGCGCCGCCTGCGCACCGCCGACGACATGCCCATCGCCATCGAGATCGCCACGCTGCCGGCCCGTTTCGTGCCCGATCCGCAAGCTGTTCAAGCCTCGCTCTACGAATATCTCGAGGCAACCGGCGCCAAGCCCGTTCGCGCACTGCAGCGCATGCAGGCCAAGCCTGCGAGCGAAGAGGAGCGCCAGTTGCTCGGCACGCCCGACGATGCCAGCCTGCTCATCATGGAGCGCCGCTGCTTCCTCGCCGACGGCCAGATTGTCGAGTTCACCCAGACCAAATACCGCGGTGACATCTACGACTTCGTCATCGAATTGATGCGATAATACCAGTTCAAAGCCTGTTGCAATCTGGTCTTAGACTGCTACCGTCTGGGCATCACAGGAGATGCCCGCGTGCCGCTTGACTTCAAAGCCCTCGACAATGGTCTCATCGTGTCCTGCCAGCCCGTGAAGGATGGCGCCATGGACAAGGCCGAGATGGTTGTGGGCTTCGCGCTGGCGGCCATCGACGGCGGTGCCGCCGCCCTGCGCATTGAATCCGCCGAGTACGTTGCGGCCGTCCGCGTAGCCACCGAAAAGCCGATCGTCGGCCTGGTCAAGCGCGACCTCGAGGACACACCCGTCCGCATCACGCCTTGGCTCGAGGACGTTGATGCGCTCGCTGCAGCTGGCGCCGACATCATCGCCTACGACGCCACTCAACGAATCCGCCCGGTTTCGACCAGGGCGCTCATCGAACGCATCCATTCCCACGGCCGCGCCGCCATGGCCGATTGCTCGGTCATCTCCGATGCCGAGCGGGCGCTGGCCGAGGGAGCCGATGTCGTCGGCTCCACGCTTGCCGGCTACACCGGCCCGGTCGAGCCAACGGAACCCGATTTCGCGCTCATTTCGGCGATGCGCAAGCTAACGCCGTACGTAGTCGCAGAGGGCAATGTCCGCACCCCCGCCCAGGCGCAGCAGGCGCTGGCATCGGGCGCATCGATGGTCGTGGTCGGCTCGGCCATCACCCGGCCGGAATATGTGACCTCCTGGTTCCGCTCGGCCCTCGACGAAACCATCGCCAAGGCCGGGGCCTGATCGCCATGGCCGACACCGTTCTCGCGCTCGACATCGGCGGCACCAAGATGCTCGCCGCGCTGGTGCGCGGGCCCGAGGTGGTCAAAACTCACAAAATGCCGACCCCGCGCAGCGGCGACCCCGAGCAGTGGCTGACGGCCCTGTTCGACGCAATTTCAGGCTGGAAAGGCCGCTACGACACAACAGGCATCGCCGTCAGCGGCATCATCGACGACGGTTGCTGGTCGCCACTCAACCGCAAGACGCTCGACATTCCGGAGCGATTCCCGCTGGTCGCGACCGTCAGCAGGCTCGCAGAAACCGAGGCCGTACTCGCCGCCAACGACGCGCAAGCTGCCGCCTGGGGCGAATTCGCCTTCGGCGCCGGCCAAGGCCAGGATCTCGTCTTCCTCACCATTTCGACTGGCATCGGCGGCGGCATAGTCGTCAACGGCCGCCTGCTCGGCGGCCTCGCCGGCCATTTCGGCCTGCTGCGCAGCCTCAACGAAGATGCCGGCGTCTTCGAGGATCACGTCTCCGGAAACTGGATCGCAGCCCAGGCCGCGCCGCATCAGGCCGGAGCCACCGCGCGCGAGGTCTTCGAGGCGGCAGCGGCGGGCCACGCCTGGGCCAAGGAAATTATCAAGGCGTCGGTTCGCCAGACTGCCCTTTTGTGCCGCAACATCAAGCTCATGCTCGACCCCGCCCGCATCGTCATCGGTGGCGGTATTGGACTTGCGCCTGGGTATCTCGAATCCGTCCGACAGGCGCTGGGAAGCCTGCCGCCACGGCTCACCCCGCAGCTTCACGCCGCAGCACTCGGAGAGAGCGCCGGCGTCGTGGGCATCGCGGATTTAGCAAACCGTCAGAACTGAATAAGAGGGAGAACACCACATGACATTTTCGAAGATCAGAAAGGGCGGCCTGATCGCGGCTGCGATCGCCAGCCTTCTGGCGAGCCCCGCCTTCGCCAAGGTGACCGTGCTCGGCTGGCCGGGCGGCCCCGAGGAGACGGCACTGCGCGCGGCTGCCGATGCCTACAACGCCAAGGCCGACGTATCGGCCGACAACAAGGTCGAGTTGCTGTTCTTCAACCGCGACGGCTTCTGGGACAAAGTGCAGGCCGACCTCGCTGCCGGCACTACCGCCTTCGACGCCAACTTGCTCGCGACCTATTCGATCGGCCGCTATGCCCCGTACATGGAACCAGTCGAGCTGTCGGACGAGGCCAAGGCCGTCTACGGCGACTCGGTGCTCACCACGATGCAGTACCAGGGCAAGCAGTACGGCGTGCCGACCGACCTGTCGCTGCACTTCATGTATTACCGCAAGGACCTGATCGAGGCGCTGCTCAAGGACGACGCGGCCAAGGCCAAATTCGCCGAGATTTCCGAGAAGCACCTCGGCAAAAAGCTCGAGCCGAAGAACCCAGACGAGTGGACCTGGGACGACTACGCGGCGACCGCACTGTATTTTACCCAGGCCGTGAACCCCGACAGCCCGACCCGCTATGGCACCGTGCTGCAGCTCAAGAACCTGCTGTTCAACATGATGGTGTTCCAGTCGCTGCCGCGTGCCTATGGCGCCAACTGGATGGACGCGAATGGCAAGGTGACGGTCAATTCCGACGCCTATCGCAAGGGCCTCGAGACCTACAAGCTGCTCTATGACGCCGGCGCCACCCCGCGCGACTCGCTGTCTTACGAGTTCGCCGAAGCCAATGCCGCCTATGCGTCGGGCCAGGTTGCCGCGATGATGCAGTGGAACGCTGCCGCTTCCGACCTGACCTCGAAGGACAAGTCGCCTGCCGTCGCCGAGGTCACCGAGACCGTCGCGCCGCCTACAGGTCCCGAAGGCCGCTTCACTCACATCCATGGCCTGGGCTTCGGCCTCAACAAGAACGCGCCCAACAAGGAAGGCGCCAAGGCCTTCATCAAGTGGCTGTCGTCCAAGGAAGCAGCGCTGATCTACGCCAGGAACAGCGGTGCTCCGGCGCTGACGCCTGACGTCGTCAAGGAAGTCGCTGCCGAGCGCCCGGACCTGGTCAAGCTCGGCGAGTTCGCCAGCAAGTATGGCTACGTCATGAACGGGGGCACCTCGGCCAACGCACAGTCCGTCTACCAGCTCCAGGCCAAGGAGTTCACCGGCTACTGGTCGGGCGCGCAGTCGCTCGACGATGCACTTAAGAACACCGAAAAGGGCATGACCGACCTGCTCAAGTAAGCGTTTGGCCGATGGCGGCGCTTTTGCTGCCATCGGCCATCCCAACAGGTTCAGGATTCGGCACCTCCCCGCGATTTCGTGCCTACGGGCATGTCGACGGGGCGATCCTGGCACCATTTTCCCGCCCCGCCATGCGGGTTCGAGGTGCCGAGTCCTGAGCGTGTCGAAAGAGCAAGTTGGCGAGGCCCCGTGGCTTCGGCCCACCAGCCACTATTGCTTCCATTGGGAAGCCAGCCATAGATCGATTGATGACAACGCTTTCACAACGCGCCCCCTCGTCCGAATTCAGGCTGCTGGCTGTCCCAGTGGTGCTGTTTCTGCTGGTGTTCCTTGGCTTCCCGGCGATCGTCAATCTCGTCTATTCGGTCTCGGAGGTTACCTTCGAGAACCTGCGGCACCCCGAGATCACTGGCTTTTCCAACTTTGCCGCCGTCTGGAACGACTCATCGTTCTGGCAGGCGACGTGGTTCTCGCTGCGCTTCGGCTTGCTGACGGCGCTACTCGAATGCGCGCTCGGTCTGTTCCTCGCCATCTTCTTGTCGCCGCTCATTGAAAAGCGCAGCTGGCTGATGGCGATCCTGATGCTGCCGCTGATGGTGGCGCCGGCACTTGTCGGCCTGATGTACCGCCTGGTGCTGCACGAATTCGTCGGCCCGGTGCCCTATTATCTCTGGACTTGGTTCGGCGCGAGCTTCTCTTTCCTCGGGCCGGCCTCGGCCTTCTGGACGCTGGTCGTGGTCGAGACGCTGCAGTGGACGCCCTTCGCGTTCCTGCTGTTCTATATGGCCTACCAGGCCATCCCCAAGGAGATCATCGAGGCGTCCGCCATGGACGGTGCGCGCTACCGCCACCGGCTCTGGTACATCGAACTGCCGCTAATGGCGCCAACCATCGTGGTTGCCCTGCTCATCCGCTTCATCGATGGCTTCCGCGTCTTCGACAACATCTATGTACTGACCGGCAGCGGCCCTGGCGGCTCGACCGCCTCGCTGTCGATCTACATCTATGAGGCCTTCTTCAAGCAGGGCGCCATCGGCAAGGCGGTCGCGGCTTCCGTCATCCTGTTTGCGGTGTCGTTCGCCGTGCTCTACGGCCTCAACGCGCTTGCCGCCCGCCGCAAGGGAGCCCGCTGATGATCAACGCCCTTCGCTGGCTCGTCTTCGCCATCGCGGCACTCGCGATGAACTTCCCAATCCTCGTCACGCTCTCGACATCGCTCAAGAGTGCGCGCGAGCTGTCGACCAATCCGGGCCTGTGGGTCTACGCGCCGACGCTCGACAACTATGCCGCCGTCTTCAAGGTCTCCGACCGGCTGAACATCTTCCTCTATCTCGCCAACAGCGTCGCGGTCGCGGCGCTCGGCACCTTGCTTGCCGTAGCACTCGCTCTGCCCGCGGCTTATGCGATCGCTCGCGGTAAGGTCGGCGAGCGCACATTGTTGCCCTTCATCGTCAACGTGCGCGCCGTGCCGCTCATCATCTTCGCCATCCCGCTCTACATGATGTTCCAGTGGCTGGCGCTGCTCGACACCCGGCTCGGCCTTGGCCTGATCCTCACTATCGTCAACCTGCCGCTGGCGCTGGTCATCTTGGTCAACGCCATTCGCGACCTGCCGGGCGAACTCGACGAGGCGGCACTGATGGACGGCGCAACGCGCTTCCAGATCCTGACCAGGGTCATCGCCCCGCTCTGCCGGCCGGCCATCGTCACCAGCCTGATCTTCGGCTTCATCACCGCCTGGAACGAGTTCCTGTTTGGCCTGATGCTGACCACGTCCAAGGCCGTGCCCATCACCGTCGGCGCCTCGTTCTTCTTCGCCGCCAGCGGCGGCGGCGTGCAATGGGGCGTGGCCTCCGCCGTCATGATCGTCGGCGCGCTGCCGCCGATGCTGCTCGGCCTCATCATGTATCGCCAGATCAGCGGCTCGATGACAGCAGGCGCGGTCAAGGGCTGAGACAGTTTCTTCGGAGGATTCAATGAGCACGATTTCGCTGGAAAAAGCCGGCAAACGCTACGGCGGCACCGAGATCATCAAGGATCTCGATCTCGACATCGCCAATGGCGAGTTCGTCGTCATCGTCGGGCCGTCCGGCTGTGGCAAGTCCACGCTTTTGCGCATGATCGCCGGCCTCGAGGAAACCACCTCCGGCCGTCTGCTGATTGACGGCCGGGACGTCACCAAGGCACCGCCAGTCGAGCGGCAACTTGCCATGGTGTTCCAGTCCTACGCGCTCTACCCGCACATGACAGTGCGCCAGAACATGGGCTTTGGGCTCAAGCTCGCGAAACTCTCGTCGGATGCGATCAAGGCCAAGGTCGACCAGGCCGCCGACACGCTGAAGCTCACCCATCTGCTCGACCGCTACCCGCGCCAGCTGTCGGGCGGCCAGCGCCAGCGCGTCGCCATCGGACGCGCGATCGTGCGCCAGCCAGTCGCCTTCCTGTTCGACGAGCCGCTGTCCAACCTCGACGCAGCGCTGCGGGTCGATATGCGCCTCGAGATCGCCAAGCTGCACCGCGCACTCGGCGCCACCATGATCTACGTCACGCATGACCAGGTCGAAGCGATGACGCTCGCCGATCGCATCGTCGTGCTCAAGGAAGGCCGCGTCATGCAACACGGCAGCCCGCACGAGCTTTACGAGCGGCCGGCCAATTTGTTCGTCGCCCAGTTCATCGGCAGCCCAAAAATGAACGTGCTCGCCTGCGCGCCCTCTGATAAAGGCAAGCTCGATCTTTCCGGACAGGGCGCGCTTGCCCTCGCCTTCTCCGGCACGCCAACCCAACTCGGCGCCCGCCCCGAGCATCTGACGCTCGTTTCGCCCGAGGCCGGCAACTGCCGCGGCTCGGTAGAGGTTGCCGAATATCTCGGCGGCAACACCAGTGTGTTCGTGCGCAACGACCGGCTTGGCCTGATCAACGTCAACGCGCCCGCGGATACGCCGGTGCGCATCGGCGAGACTGTTGGCATCGCCATTGACGGTGCGCGCGTGTCGTTGTTCGACGCTGACGGTTCCGCGATCACCCGCGCCGCCTGATCGCGAAATCGATTGGACAGAGCCGCTGGTCGGGGTTTGTAAAGCCCAAGACGAGAGCGTTGTGGCCGCGCGATCGTGTTGACTAAGCCCGCAGCTGCGCTAGGTCTGCTCGTGCCACCTTGTTGTACGGCAAATTGCATGCCAGCTCATTGCCAGGGGACCTTATGGGCGGACTAAACTGTGAGGGTCTGTCTGGGACGATATCTAAGACGAGAATTGGTGGACTGTCGCTTGCCGGGATCGTCTTCGGCGCCTTGGCCGGATTGAGCCTGCCCTTGGAATGGTCAAGTCAAGCGCGCGGTCAGGGCATCAGCGACGTAGATGAAAATCTGCGCATCGAAGCCATCAATGTCACGATTTCCAATCCGAGCCCCGATGCCGCTCGGAACTCGCGTGTCGAGGATGCGGTGCGCCGCGCGCTTGGCACATTTCCCTCCGACCGCTACCAGCGCACGACCACCGACCTTGCCCTGTCGACGGCAAGGCGCAATCCGCAGATCGTCGACATCGCCCACGGCGTGAGCTTTGGCCCAACCGGCGGTGTTGTGCTCGATGTCAGCGTGACCTTGAGCAATGAAGCCACCGTTGCAGGTCCACGCGGGGTGATGGCGGGTTACAAGAGCGACTTCCCTGTCCTCTTCGACAACAATGGCGTCTATATCCGGGCTAGGTTCGAAACGCTTGGCATGTACTATGGCAACAACAATGCCTGGTATGGCCGCCCGGACCTGATGCTCAACGGCAATCCCTTGGTTGAGGGCAAGACCGCAGGGCTCGGTTATTCGAACTGGCTCGAAGGCTTCGTACATACCGGTCTCTACGGCATCGCACCCCTGACGCAGTCGATCTATGCCTATGGCGGCGCGAGCGCCGTCTTGAGCGGCTCGGCCGGGCAGGAGCTGTTCACGGACAACAGCCGCATGTATCTCGGCGCTGAAGATGCATTCGCCGGCATGGTCGGTGGCGTTGCCACCGAAGAGGGCCAACGACTGGTCTACAATGCCTCGGTTGGACGCCAGAGGTTCAGCATCGGCGACGGCTTTCTGATCGCCAATACGGCGTCCAACGGTGGCGACCGCGGCGCGCTGCAGTCCAATCCACGCTGGGCTGCCGACATGCAGGCGCTGGGGCAGGTCAAATACAACAACAGCATGTTCGAAGCATTTTACCTCGATCCCGACGAGTTGCCGATAATCGACAGCAAGACGAAAATCGTGGGCGCCAATTTCGAAACGAAGTTATGGGGCCAACTGGAAGTCGGAGCGACATTCCTGCAGGTGCCGGAGTCCGACTTTACCTATTACACGACCTCAGAGGTCTTTTCCCGCAAGGGGTTGCAGGTTTACGACGCCCGCCTGAGATGGCAGCGCAACCCTGCCACTGAAGCAGGTCCGTTCATTGCGGCCGAAGCTGGCTTCCAGCGCAACGAAAACTTCGACATGGCCGCCTATGCGTTTTACGGCGAGGCGGGATACAGCTTTGCCGACCTGCCGTGGTCGCCAACGATCAGCTATCGTTATGCGCAGTTTTCAGGCGACGACCCGAACACATCCCGTTTTGAGCGCTGGGATCCGCTGCTGTCGGGCGGCAACGGTGAGCAATGGGTCGAAGGCATCAATCACTTCAAGGTGTTTCAGAACTCGAACCTGATCGCCCATCGTTTCCAGGTAAGATTTCGCCCGACACCACAGATCGAATTGGTGCCCCAGCTTTGGCTGTTTCGGGCCCAGTCGACGACCAATCTGGGTGGCAATCCCGCTTTGTCGTTTCTCGGCTCGAAGGACCTCGGCTTCGAAGCCAATCTGACAGCGAAGTATTTCATGTCGAAGAACATGTTCGTGCAAGGGCATGTCGCGGCAACATTCCCCGGCGAAGCGATCGACATGGCGTTGGGGTCGACCGCAAAGCCCTGGGTCAGCACGATGCTGTTCCTCAGGATTGGCTACTAGATATCCTTACGGACAAGAGGGAGACTATGCATGGAACGCAGAGATATGTTGAAAGGCATGGCGCTATCCGCCGCCGCCGCATCAGGTGCTGCGCTCGGAGTCGTCGACTCGGCTCAAGCTCAGGAAACAGTCGACGGAGTGGTCGAGATACAGCCAGCGAACCCGGACTATTTCGTTCCCGACAGGTTCAAGGGCAAGACTATCATTGTCACCGGTTGCGCTCGTGGCATGGGCGCTGGCGCTGCGCTCCGCGCCGCCCGTGAAGGCGCAAACATCATTGGCGTCGACTGGATCAAGGATCTCGGCGAAAAGACCATCGCCGACATCGTCGCTTTCGGTGGAAAGGCCACCTTTGTTTATGGCGACGTCGGCGAGACCGACACCTGCGAAAAGATGGTCAAGACGGCCGTTGCCACCTATGGCAGCCTCGACCTGGCGCTCAACAATGCGGGGGTCATGGACGGCGTCTATTCGGGCGATCCGATTAACTACCAGGCACAGAAGCCGCTGATCTTCGCCCCGATCCACGAGGCCACCGACGAGTATTGGGATCGTGTCTTTCACACCAATTCAGGTGGCGTTTTCCGCTGCATGCGCGCCGAACTCAAGCAGATGGTTGCACAAGGGCGCGGCGGAGCGATCGTCAACGTGGCCTCCATCGCCGGCATGACCGGCCTGGCCGGAAACCCCGCTTACGTAGCCTCCAAGCATGCGGTCAACGGCCTCACCCGCAATGCGGCCATCGACTACGCGCCGCATGGCATCCGGGTCAATTCCGTCAACATGGCAGCGACCGACACTCCGATGGTCGAGCGCGCGGGAATCCTTGTCGCCGAGGCCACGAAGGCCAACAAAACGACTGGGCCTAACATGGGTCGAGCCAAGACCTTCAGCCTGCTTGCCTATGCCGACCCCAAGCATCGCCCGGCAACTATTGCCGAGCAGGTGTCGATGATGCTCTTCCTTTTGTCCAACGAGGCGTCCAATTTCACCGGCGGCGTGTTCCCGACCGATGGTGGCTGGACGTCGTACTAGATGAGGAAGGAACAAGAACGCCCGACCTGAACGCGATGATACGGCGGACGTTTCACTGAGGCAGCGCCGAACAGGACCACAACTCCACTTCCCTAACTCACGCCTTCCTGGACACGCTATTGCGACGACGATCTGATCGGCCTTAATTGGCTGCTAGATTTCCATCATCGCCTCACCATCAAAGGCTCCGCTATCCGATAGGTCGCTGTCATCGTCCCCTTCGCCTCTTGGAGGGCCGACGGGAATATCGCCCGCCAGCAGTTTGTCTTTGCTAAGCAGACCGGCATCCTCTAGCGACTCGAAGTCGGGCAGGTCGCGCAGCGTATTGAGCCCGAAGTGGGACATAAACGCCCGCGTCGTCACATAGGTATAGGGCGCTCCCGGTTGCGGGCTGCGGGGGCCGGAGGCGATGAAGTCTTGCGAGCGCAGCACACCTATCAGATCGCGGCTGACTTCCTTACCTAAGAAGGATGACAGATCGGCACGGGTGATCGGCTGGAAATAGGCGATGCACATCAGTACGAGACTTTCCGACTGCGACAGGGTTTTTGACCCCGGCCCGCCATTCGCGCCCTGCCCCGTGGCTGCCCGGATTGCGTCGGAATAGACCCGGCGGGTCCGATGCTGCCAGCCGCCGGCAACAGCGACCAGTTCGTACGGCCGACTACGCAACTCGTTGCGGATGTCATCGATGATCAGGTCGATGCTGCAGCATTTACCGACTACACGCGCCAAGACCTCAGCAGACACCGGCTCACGTGCAGCGAAGATCACGGCTTCGACCCGGCCCATCCATTCGCGCCAGCGCAGATCCGCCGGCAGATGCTCAAGTTCAGTGTCCAGCTGCTTCGGCTGGGCCTTGTCTGCTCCTCGACCGGTCTGATCAGCCATCGCCTAGAGCCCGTACAGCCGAAACGTCGACCGCCCTGACAGTTCGCGCACGGCGTCGAACGTCCGCAAGCGCTCAAACAGTCGCCGCGACGCAAACCGTGACAAGTTTCTGGTCGTCAGCGATCCGGAAATCGCGTCTTCATCGAGCAGCTTCTGGATCGCCTCCCCAGCCCCCTTGGCACGTAGTTTTGGCGCTACCGCCACCAACCGATCGGCGCGCCGGGAAATCTCTGCCCCCAGCCGGCAGGCCTCGGCGGCGCCGTTCGCCAGAGCCAGGCACACCGACCGCTCCAAATTTTGCTCCCCAGACCGGATTCTTGCGGTGATCCCACGGCCGCCTTCGGTGCGGAAGGCCGGCGTAAAAACTTGCGCCATTAAAACCGGTACCGGCTTTTTCCAGAGCAGCTTCCGTGCCAGCACAAGATCAGCCAGCCACCATCCGAGCGACTCGGCATCGGGACGCACGGCAAGAACCTGCGTGGCGATCGCTGTGGCGGCGAACGGCGCCGATCTGTTGTCGCTGGTTAGCGCCAAGTCGTTGATCTGCGTGGGAATGGTGGCCAGATCCTCGCTCCAACGCAGGCCGAGCAATTCCACGATACTGGCAAGGGTCTCGACATCGACAACTGGCGGCTTGGCTGCCAACCGCCGCCAGCCAGTTAGAATGTTACCGGCCGGGCCCACATCGTCGCCAGGCCGGGTCATGAGCACGGCATCGCGCAACGCCGCTTCATCTTCGGTTCGACCAGCGAGACGCACAGCTGCGGTGGCGCATTTCAAGGCTTGGCGTTGACGCCATGCGCCGGCCCATGCTGGCTCGCCTCGCACCAGATTGTCCAAGGAGTTCAGGGCGGCGCCAGCCATGAAGGCCGCTTCCGCGTCGCTTGCGACATGCCCGCGCCACTGCGCCCAGCTGGGAACGCTCGGGGATTGATGGGCGACGAGCTGTGGCGCAGCGGTTGGAATCATGTTGGGGAGTGTAACAAGCCTGTGCGCTTATTGCCATTGCTGGGCAGCAAACCGCACAGCCTGTTGGCAATCTGCAACGAATGATAATGTTGTATTATCGCTCGTTATGATCTCTATTCCGACAATGGCCGCTCTCGTCGAGCAAAACGCCGAAAACGGTACTCGGCGGCGTTCTGCTCGATGGGCGGCACCTTTCGAATAGCTGATTTCCGACGATCCGGTGCGACTCATCGCGACGGTGTTGGAACCGGCCATAAGGCGATGATTTCTCGCAGGCTGACATCCAAGTTGTAGCGACAGGAATGAACACTAAGAATTCACCCACCATGGCGGCCGATAGCGATTGCGACGCTCTTCCCGACATCATCAACGTCGCGATGGCGATGAAACAGCACCTGGATTCGGCGGTAGGGCCGGACACCTTGGTCATTCCAGATGACAAGCCCCCCTCTCTCACCGAGGCTGCTCCTTCCGGCCAGCTTCAGGCGCAGCTCGATAGGCCTGCCCAACGCGCTCGCGGCTATGTCGAGGCAGCCAATTCCGCCAACACCCGCCGCGCCTATGCCGCGGACTGGAAGCATTTCGGCAATTGGCTCCGCGTCCAGGGCCTTGCGGCACTGCCGCCCGATCCCGAGACCGTCGGGCTTTACATCACCGCTTGTGCCTCTGGTAGCATCTCGGGTAGCGCTGGAGACGGTGCGGCGGCGCGCAAGGATGCCGTTTCCACCATCGACCGGCGCCTGTCGTCGCTTTCCTGGAACTATGCTCAGCGCGGCCTGTTCCTCGACAGGAAACAGCCCGCAATCGCCACAGTCGTGGCAGGCATGCGCAACGCCCATGCCCGCCCTTCCCGGCACAATGAAGCGATCCTGTCCGACGACCTCATCGCCATGCTGGAAACACTTGGGCGTGGCACTTTGCGGGGCATGCGCGACCGCGCGATGCTGCTGCTTGGCTTTGCCGGCGCCCTACGCCGCTCCGAGATCGTCGGCCTCGACTGCGGCCGCGACCAGACACAGGACGGCCGTGGCTGGATCGAAGTCTTCCGCGGCAAGGGCATCCTCGTCACGCTGCGCGGTAGGACCGGCTGGCGCGAGATCGAGATCGGCCGCGGTTCAGCTGATTCCACCTGCCCTGTCGTGGCGCTGGAAACCTGGTTAAACCTCGCGAGAATTGCCCACGGCCCGCTATTCCGTCGCGTCACCGGGCATGGCAAGCGCGTCGGTGCCGAACGGCTCAACGACCAAGAGGTTTCTCGTCTGGTCAAGCGCTGCGCATTGGCTGCCGGCGTGCGCGGCGACCTGACCGAGGGCGAACGCGTCAAGCTTTTTGCCGGCCATTCACTTCGCGCCGGCCTTGCCTCGTCAGCAGCGGTCGACGAACGCTACGTGCAAAAGCAACTCGGTGATACGAGCGCGGAAATGACACGCCGTTATCAGCAACGTCGGGACCGCTTCCGCATCAACCTCACCAAAGCAAGCGGCCTATAGTAGACGTGAGGCTCCTCCCCTGCCGTCAAGAGCACGAGAATTCGACTTGTGGCGGTAGGAACATTTTTTTCGCCGTTTTGGGCACGACTTGAGAATAGCCGGTGAGGAATTGCTGCAGCTCCACTGACCTTATCCTGCCCTGGCCTGGGGCCCTCCCCTGCCGCGCAGCAGAGCCATCAGCACCGGTCCAATGGAGAATTCACCGGCATTGGCCTTGGCTGTGAGGCTGCGCAGGTAGCCGCCCGGGCTTGCAATCGCCTCACCCCGCTGCAGCATCGCCGCCACCATGATCGCTGCGTCCACCGCCCCCATCGCCTCGCAGGCCTGGTGCCATGCGTCTGGACTGACGCCGAGCGCTCCGCCCACCAAGTTTGCCGTTTCCAACAGATCGGCCCAGCCGGAAATGCCGTTTCGTGCGTAATCGGCAATATCCGGGCAGGCACGCAGCACCATGTCAAGCGGATATCCCGTTGGTGGCTGGTTCTTGGTCACCAATTTCACTGCGGCAGTTGTCCACTGCGCTTTTTCTTGGCTGGGTTCAGATTCATGAGGATGTGTATCTGAATACTGTATGTGGCGCTCGAAATGAGACTCATTGGCGCTTGGTTTTTCAGTTTTAACGTGATTTTCCAGTGTCTTGCGGGCCTCCTGGGCAACCAAAACAAACTCAGCGGCAATTGGTTCGAGTTCAAGCCGCGTTGCGGTGCGTGGAATGGCGTCTGCGAGCTCACGATACTTTATGTGCAGGCGCTGCCAATCGGCAGTGACGCCCTCCTCCAGGCCAAAAGCGATCATCTTGGCGATGTCGCGGCGCAGGATGGTGATACGCTCGCGCACCAGCAAAAGCGCCCTTCGCTCGGCCCTTACTGTCTCAGCCAAACGCTCGAACTCCTCAGCACGTGCCAGAAGTGGGGAGAGGTCGAAACCGAAGGCCCACTTGATCGCCCCGTCAAAGCCTTTGCGGGCGTAACGCTTGCCATTTGGGCTGTCGCGGCGCACCACAAGGCCACAGTCGACAAGTACCGACAGATGCCGCCGCAATGTAGCGGGTGCCATGCCATGCGCACGAAGCGCAAGCTGCGCGTTGGATGGAAACACCACCAACCCCTCCCCTTCTACGAGTTCCGTGTCAGGATGGAAGCTCAGCAGCGCATTCAAAACAGCCAAAGCGCGATCGCTCGCCCCCAGCAATCCCTTGGCCTCACAGACCGCGCGAAACACCTGCCATTTGTTGGCACTGGTGCCTGGCGCACATCTGTCGGCTGCCAGTTGCCCTGCCACTATGGCAAGCGTCAGCGGCCGCCGCCCAAAGGGCGTCGTCGAGATATGGTTCTCCATCATTTCCTTGCCTTTCAACGAGGCAAAAGAAATCCGCTCACCTGTTCGGTGCCGCAACTCTTGACAGTGATTCGAGGAAATGCGATTCTCTAGGTGTTCAAGCTACGAGAAGGGCTTCCACGACGGCAACGTTTGGGGGCCTTTTTCTTTTGCGATCAGTCTCCTGTTTCAGTTTTTTCCGAATCCTTGAAAGCCCCATAGAGGCGACCAAGATTCGCGGATATCCAGCCGCCAAAGCCTGCGGCATCCTTGTTTTTCAGGGCCAAAGTGTAGGTTTTGCCATTCGATTTGGCCGTCACGCTCACTGATTTGTCGGCTGGTGCCCATTCCAAGGACGGGCCTTGTGGAGCTGCCTTGCCCGGCTTCCTCGTGAGTGCGTCCATCACTCCTTGGAATCGGTTATCGCTGGAGGCGTCCTTCATTGGCTCTTGTGAGAGCATTGAAAGAAGGTCTGGAACCTTTGGAGCGATCGCTAACTCGGCCAACTCCATCCAGCGCCGCCGACCAACTTCGGGCGCAGCCCCGATTGCCTCTATCAGCTCGGTAGGCACTTGGCGCGCAACGCTGATCATTTTTGACAGTGCGGCCTTGTCGACGCCAAGCGCTGACATGATCACGTCTCGTGCGAACGCACGGTCCTCGAGGCGTGCAGCAAACAACGCGCGTTCGATGAAAGACAGATTGGTCCGCGCGTTGTTTTCTTGCCCCTGGCTCACCACCAATTCGTCGTCGGTGAGGTTTCGAACGACCGCACGAACCTTAATGCCTAGCTTGGAGACGGCGGCCAACCGGCGATGACCATAAGCCACCTGATAACGACCTTTGATCTCTGGATGGGGCCGAACAAGGATGGGAACCTGTTGTCCGTGGTCCTTGATCTGTTCCACCAGCAAAGACAGTTCAGCCATATCCATGGCGAGACGGTCGCGCACCATCGATGCGTCGACGAGCGCTGTCTCAAGTTCGACAACGGTGTTGCCCTCTGCCATCTGGCGCTCAAGATCGTGGGCGCGTTCGACCTTCTGGGTGATGTTTCCAAGTGTCTTGGCGATACCCCCGATCGGGGCAGCGTTGCGCATGCCTGCTGGCACCATCCCGGCAATCGGCCGTGAAGCCGAAAGTGCCTCGGAAGGTCGTGGTGCCTCTCCGCCTGCCGAGACTTCAATCAGGTTCTTGCGCGCCATTATTTCCTCCCCCAAGTGGCCTTGAGAAGATCTTCGATCTCCGAGTTGACCTGGTTGAGCGATTCCATGGCACGGTCGTAGGTGCCGCGGGTGAACTGTGCGCGTTCCACTTCGTAGAGGGTTTGCTTAGTAACCCCTGCATCCGAGATCGCGGTGGACTTCAACATCGGGCTCTGAAGCATACGGTTGCCGAAGATCGCTCGCATGAACCCAGTCATCTGGCTTTGCGGCCCATCATTGGGCTCAAAGCGGGTCACGAGATAGCGCATCCAATCATAGCTGGTGCGGCCCCCTGCTCTCTCCACCACCGCCATAAGCTCGCTTGTCATGGCCAGGAACTGGCTCATCGACATGACGTCGAGCATCTGCGGGTGGACTGTGATCAGAACTGATGTTGCGGCACATAGCGCTGACATCGTCAGGAACCCCAGCTGCGGAGGGCAGTCGATGATCACGACATCGTATAGGCTCTCGATGGGCGCCAACGCTTCGCCAATTCGGGCAAAGAACATGGACGCGGCCTTCCCAGAAGCAATGGCGGTGGGCGTTTCGTGCTCAAACTCCATAAGCTCGAGATTGCCAGGGATGATGTGCAAGTTGGGTGTGTAGGTCGCACGAACGATATCGGCGACCGGGCGCGGATCTTCATACCTGATCGCCCCGTAAAGGGTCTCACCTTCGCCAACATCGAGCTCCGGCTGATGACCAAATAGCGCCGACAGTGAAGCTTGTGGGTCGAGATCGATCGCCAGAACCTTGTAGCCCCTTATGGCGAGATATTGGGCAAGGTGCGCTGACGTCGTGGTCTTTGCCGAGCCCCCTTTGAAGTTCATGACGGCGATCACTTGGAGCTTCTCGCCAGCTCGCCGGTTGGGGACGTATTTCTGGGCTCCATTCTTCTCGTCGAGGGTGACGCGAATCCGGTCCATATCCTCAGGCGAGTATACGCGGCGGCCGTTAGCCAACGGCACCGGGCCATAGCCTTCGGAAGCCACTTGCCGCAGATACCCTTCGCCGATGCCGATGTAGTAAGCGGCCTCAGACGGCGTAAACTGCCGGATCGTCTTCTGCGAAGAAGGCGGAAATATCTTTTGCTGATGAAGCTGTAGCTGCCGTGACAGTTCCTGCGAATCCGCAGACAACATGGACGGAAGATGCTCCTGCTCGTTGTGTAACCTGTTCTGCAACATCCCTCAAACCTTGAACTGCGCATTTCGTGAAGAAAGAAGCCAAACTGCGCAGCTACAGTATGGCCCGATTCGTAAAGATTTGACAAACACTTAACCATAAGCGCCGCCAGTCGGTTGTCCGCGGACAACTCCAGCTTCTGGATGGCCAGTTGTCCGCGGACAACATGGTCGCATGCGTGCTTGAGATCGAAGCGACGACCACTCCTCTGGGTCGTTGCTGCGCCGGGGCTGCTGCCACAAATTGTGCGATAGCATTATTCGCCAAGGAGGAACGCTAGCGTACGATGTCTGGCGCTGCGTCTGCCTAGTTCTTCGGCAGAAAACGTAACCGTCAGCCGAGAACGTGTCACCGATTCACGATGGCTGCAAAATCCACGACTGAACCTCGCGAAGACCCAAAGAAGCGGAAGGCAACCGGCTCTGGGTAGACGAGCTTCTCTCCTGGCGCCCAGCTAACTTCATCTGTGACTGTCAGTTCCTGCGAACCTGCCTCCGCGAGCCTTCGTTCTGCGCAGGTGGTTGTCCGCGACACTTGCCGGACGGCAGGAGCAGGGCTGCTGAACCTTCGGGACAGAGCGAGGCCGTCTCTTGCGAAAGGGCGACGGGACCGTGCTTAATGGCCTGCTATAAAAATGCCGGTCGGCTGTGTCCGACGACGACTGCGTCGTGCTGCGCCGCGCCGCAAGACTGGAGCGCGGCCCAGTTGGATCGTGGTGAACGGCAGTGTTTGCTCAGACACGCACCTTGTCCGCTTGGTGCGTGCCAACACGCTATGCCAATGCCCAACTCATATCCGGAGCGACGATTGGATCGCGTTCAACGTCGTGCCGGAAACATAATTCGCGACGGGCTTTCTTCTTCCCGCAAAACGACTACCACACAGCCGCCGCGTCTGCTCGCGCGCCGTCGCCGGCATCGAACAGAATATCAAGCTCCACAAAGCTACGTGGATGTCGGGCGATCGCATAGCGAGCTAAAAAGCATTTGATTGGCCGCGTGGCGCTCGCGTCGGGGGGCAGGCGTCGCCCAGCCTCTGCTTGAAAACTGTAACCGTTCACGGACCCCAACTCATTCGGGCTGGCGACTTCAGCTTTGGCCTCGCGCCGATCGCTTGACGGCGAACTATTCGAATTGTTCGCCCGACGGCGAGGTCAGGGCGCGCACGCAGCAGCCGGTCAAGGCACCAACAGAACTACCACTATCGCCTGCCGAGGTAGGATATAGCCAATCCTGCCATCGTTCACGTCCGGCTGTGGCAGGGAAGGGGCCTTGCTGGGTTTTTGCTCGTGGCCGTAATGATGAACTAGCGGCTGCTATATGCGTCCGCTTTCAGTCAGTCCTTGCTGTCGCTGCCACGCTAGACGCTCGCCATGCGTTTCGAAACGATGCCCTCAAGGCTCATCTTTTCAGCGACTGCAACGGAGCCTTTTACTGCCAGGCTGAACTGGGCCGAAAAATACGGTCGTGGATCTCCGACAATCTCGTTCAGTCTGGCGCGACAGTCATCACATGGTTGCCGGCGCAAGTTGTTGCCGTCGTTCGTGGCCGAGCAGCTCGCTTGATTGGGGGCGGGCATGGAGGCAAGCACCGATGTGTACTAATCGACCAGTCGTGCCCGTTTAGGGTGAAGGCTCGCGTGCGTGACCACCGGAAAAACAGATATGGTTCCGATAGCGGCCATATTTGATCTCATGCGCCCAGGCATCGCCTTCGGTGACCTTGACGGCCTGTGTCGTGATGCACAGTGCAATGAACTGAAACGGCAGCATGGGATACTCGATTTCCACTTTGGCCAGTGCTCCAAAGCCGCACCGGCCTTGCGCCGCTGCAGAACGTGGCTATTAGGCCAAGAGTTGCCATATTGAGTGGCACCTCTTTGGTGTCACCCCAATTGCCAAAGAGTTCCCGCCGAAGCGTGGATGCCAGTTGCAGGTCCTATTTCGTTCCAGGAGTGCCGATGCTCTCAGAAATGCTCTCTACCAAGGTCGTTGCGTCTCGCGACAAACGCAGGCTGTGCAAGCAACATGACAGTGATGCGATGGCGCGCGCCGGCGGCGCACTGTTGCGCTCTTGCTTTCGGGGCAGCGCTCTAATCTGGGTGTTGACCCCTTCCGCATCCGAGCGCCTGCGATGCCAACGACATCGCTAGACAGGCGGCTCCAATTGACAAACGTAGGCTATGGATAAGCCGGGAAGGCTGCAGTATTGAAGACTGAGCGGTTCGCGTCGAGGCTGGGGGTCGCACTTTCGCGTTCCCCTGGCAGTCTGTCTATGATGATAGTCTATCGGACCTGCATCGGCGGGCAGGGGCCGATGAGAGAGCCAGGGAGAGGGCGGTCGATTGCTCCCTCGCTCGCTCATAAGGCTCTGAATAGCCTTGCTGATTTTCACGATAATAAAGGGAAAGCGTTTTTCACTAAAGTCACAGGGGGCCGGACCCTGTGTATCTTTTTCGTTGCGACAATCTCTGGGAAGACGATCCCATTCTCGACCAAGATTGGCTTCCGCGCAATCCCGTTTCGCCCTTTATCGGAGCGCTCCTTAGGCAGCCAATGCAGATGTCGTTTTTGGGCCCAGGGCCTCTGCGATTGGACATTACGAACGGTCGCAGGCGCTAGCGGTCAGTTCCATGCCTAGCCCAGCCCGAGCTGTCTGTGCGCACTACCTGAGCCGGCGTCGCACAGCGGGCCAAGCCATGAAGTAGGATGGTCGTGGCCGCGCGTACGCCAAAAAATGAGCATCCGACGTCGATGCGGTCCAACTAGCATAGTGCATTCTCTTCCATGCCGGTGCAGACACAGAGATTCTCGCAGCGCGGGCATTTATGAAACAGATCGTATCTGGCGTTGCAACGAGGAAGGTCGCATAGTCGCAGGCCAGATCGGTGGTCAGAACGAACTGCAAGGCGGACAACCGCTTGTAAGACGTTTGCCGTCGAGGAAAGTACAAAGGCCAAGCTGGGGGGCAGGTGACCATGAACGGTGAAGTATGTCCACTCGCCGCCGGTATACGAGATGCCGACCGACAGCATCGTGCGTTCCGGATTGACCAGCCAATGGGCGGGAACGAATGAGAGCGGTGGCTTGCGGCAATCGGCAACATCAATCCGCGAATCTGGCGAACCTGTCGAGGTCCTATTGCCCGCTTCTCAGCTGATTACGCCCCTTACTTTCGACACCAGCCGATTGCCGGGCGAGCATCAATTCGAGGCGTGGCGAGCATATCAGTCATCGGTCATCGACGTTTCACCGAATTTGTCGGCGAGGGACGGTTTCGGCTTCAGGCAGGACGTGTGGGATCTTGGACCGCTAGCGTTTACGACCGCGCAAATGCCTGGGCCGCTTGTGCCGCGAACGTGGCGGCATCTGCGCAAGGATCCGCTCGACCATTGGTGCCTGGTGCTGCCCGAGAGCCATGCCGCACGGATCGCCGGCAACCAACCAAAGCAACTCTATATCCGCTCGCTGGCGCGGCCCTATGAAGGGAAGGCGGCCGACAGCAGCGTATCCACCATGTTCATACCGCGCGACCTTTTGCGTCCCATTTCGGGCGTACTGGACAGCCATGGCGGAACCCTGCCGTCGGCAGGGCTCGGGGGTCTTCTGTATGACTTCCTCATAGCTCTTGAGCGGCGCCTGCCGATGGTCGAGGCCAAGGACCTGCCGCAACTGATAGAGGGCATTCGCGCGCTTATCGTCGCCTGCATCGCGCCAACCTCTGATCGACTTCGAGAGGCGAGCGAGCAGATAGCGACGACCGTCCTTGAGCGGGTGCGCCAGACGATTCACCGGAATCTTCGCGCGCCCAATCTTGGCCCGACCATGCTGTGCACCCAGCTTGGCATCTCGCGCTCCAAGCTCTACCGCTTGTTTGAACCCATGGGCGGCGTGGGACGCTACATTCTGAGGCAACGGCTGATTGCAGCGCATGAAGCACTGTCGGACCCATCAGAGAAGCGGAGTGTCGCGGCGTTGGCTGAAGAGCTTTGCTTTTCTGATGCGGCCAGTTTCAGCCGCGCCTTTCGCAAAGAGATGGGATACAGCCCGAGCGACGTCCGAACCGCGTCGCGCGGCGCCTACCCGTCATTTTTCAGGCTGCCTTCAATGTTTCAAGGGGTGCAGTTAGGCGATCTCGGCCAGGTCTTGTGTTACCTTCAGGTCTAGGAATTTGGTGTCAGCAGGCAGAGAGGGTGGCTTTACACCGCCGCGACGTAGATCGCGATGACGTAGTAGAGCACGTAGAGGAGATAGGTCTGGCCGTTGCCAGTGTAGAGCCTGCGAATCGAGCCAGCAGCATTGATCGCAAAGCGCGACAATCCGTTCCAGAACGCATCCGCCACGGGCAGGACTACTGGGGTTAGGGCGCCTTGGTAGAAACGGTAGAACCGCGCGACGCCAAGCGGCGTGTCATAACTGCGGGCCCGCCGGTAGATCAGCCACGACAGTGCGAACAACAATGCAGCAGCGGCTGTAGAGGCGACCAACACCGGCACGGGATTCCAGTAGCCATAGATGGTTTCCAGCGACATACCCTGCCAGACCAGCGTCGAGGCGAAGTAGGGATCGATTGCTGAGGATACCGGTTCCATGAACAGTTTTGGCAGGAATGACAGCGCCAAGATCGCCAGGACCAATACGAATTGCGGCAAGAGCAACTGCGGCGGCGCCTCACGGACATTCTCATGCGTCTGTTTGGCGGGTCCGAGGAAGATCGAATAGGCAAGGCGGAACATATAGAGAAAGCCGAGGAAGGTGGCGAGAACACCTCCTGCTGCGAGGCCATACCAGCCCTTTTCGACCATGGCGCTGAGCAGCAGCCACTTGCCGCCGAAGCCGGCCAGCGGCGGCAGGCCGGACATCGAGATCAGCGCTATCACAACAGTTGCAAAGGTGAGCGGCATTTTCCGCGCCAGCCCGCCATTGGTTTCAAGCATTCTGGTGCCGGTTCGCAGGATGATAGCGGCGACTGCAAGAAACAGGATGCCCTTGACCATCAAATGGTTCGCAACGAGGTAGAGTGCTGTCACCCAGCCGAGATGGCTCATAAGCGCGATTGCGGTGATGATGTAGCCAAGCTGGCTCATGCTGGAATAGGCGAGCAGGCGTTTCATGTCGTTCTGCTGCAGGGCCATCACCGCACCGGCAACAGTCGTAAGCATGCCTATCCAGCCCATGACATGAGCGAGCTCCAGACCGGTCTCAGAACGGATGGCGAGGTAGGTCACGATGAACAGGCCGAAGATCGCCACCTTGCTAACTACCGACGACAGCATCGCTGAAAGATCGTCGTCGGCTTCTGCATAGGCACCGGGCAGCCAGACATGTGCGCCAAGGGCACCGGCCTTGATCAGGAAGCCAAGCGCTAGGAAGACGAACGCCGCTTCGGCGACAGGTCCCGTAGCGGTGCCGAAGGCTGCAAGTGCTGTGGTGTCATTGGCGGCTGTGGCAAGCGCGAAGCCGGCAAGAAGCGAAAAGGCCGAGACGAGCGAAAACAACAGGAAGGGCAGGGCGTGGGGATGCGCGTTTCGCCCCTGCGCGATTAGGAAATAGGACGACAGCGTTATCATTTCCCAGCTGAAGAAGAACTCCAGGCTCGTTGACGATCTCAATAGGGCGGCAATCGACAACAGCAGCACGGCCATGAGCGGGAAATAACCCGGGCGGGCGTCGCTGCGGTAGAGAGCGGCCGAGGCGACGACCAACCCGCCCATCATCAGCAGCACTGCAAAAAGCCGGTTGAGGCCATGCAGGTCGCCTATCATCCAAGTGCCGACGACAAGCACCGCCAGAAGCATCAGCGTGCATTTGATCCGGCTCGGCAGCCAGTCGAGCGCGAAGAGCAGGCCGCCAATGCACAGTGGCGCAAACAGCCACAGCGATGCGGCGCCCGCGATGTTTGCTGCGTAGTAGCCGCTCGCCGCAAGTATTACCGCCGACACCGTGGCGGGTACCAGCGCGCGAAGGGTAGGCCGCACCGGTACCTGGTTGGGCACGGCGCGCGTCGCTTGCTTGAACCAGCTGAACATGTAGGCTGCTTCGAGCAGCGACCCCACCAGGATGAGAACAATCCAGCCGTACAACTGCCCCTTGGACAGCTGCATCACCAGTTCCCATTTGGCCCAGAAGCCGGGGAAGGGCGGTAGACCGGCGATGGCAACCAGAAGCAGGGCCATGACCAGCAGGACGAGTGGGCGTCCTGCGATTGCAGACCAGCCCGATACTTCTGTACGCCCCACCGCGCCCGCGAGCCAGAACAGGCCTGCCTTGGCGAAAAGATGATTGACGAATAGGCCACCGACAACGAGCGGCAGTGAGGCCTCGGCGCCGGCCTTGTGCAGCAGTGCGAGCGCCAGCATCAACAGCCCCATCTGCGCAATGGAGGAGTAGCCGAGCATTCGCTGAACGTTGGTCTGTTTCAATCCGATGAGGTTGGAAACCAGGAAGCTTATGCCGCCCGAAATCGCGATGATGCCAAGCTGGTTTTCAAACAGCGGCAAGAGCTTGAGCAGTGCAAAAAAGACGCCGGCCGAAACACTGCCCGATATAAGGGCGGCGATGCCACTCGGGGAGGTCTCGTAGACATCAAGACCCCAGCCGTTTGCCGGGAAAGGCTTGAGCTCGATGATTAGGCACGACAGCACCAGCAGTATTGCGGTAACGCCGATCGGCCCGGCGATGAGGTCGCGCCGCGCGATCATCTCGTCGATATTGAGCGTACCCGTGACGTGATAAAGCAACACCGAACCAAGCAGGAAAAATGTCGAGGCGAGCACCGTCGCCATGATGTATTTGAAGCTCGCCGCGAGGGCTGCCGGCCCGCGGTCGAGGCCGAGCAAGCCGTAGGTGGCGATCGAGACGATCTCGAGGAACACGAATAGATTGAACAGGTCGCGGGTCATCACCATGCCGTTGATGCCCATGACCAGGATCAGATAGAGCAGCAGCGCTGCATAGCTGTCGCGCAGCCGTGACCACAGGTGCCAGGCGCCCAACAGCGCCGCGACATTGACGCTGAAGGTGAAGACGCCTTCCCATAATCCGAAGCGCAGATTGATCGAGAATGGTGGCGTGCTGCCGGCAGTCAGCACCTCGATCGTTGGGTGACCGTTGTGAAGCGCCCACAGGTTGGCGCCGGAGATCGCGGCGATGCCGACAAGGGCGGCCAAGAAGGCTATGGCCGGCAAAGGCTTGGCGATTTTGTAGAGCAGGGGGATGAGGAAGCCGCCCCCGAGGCCGAGCAGGAAAATGTTCAGCGGCTGCAGAAGGGCCTCTACCATTTCGACTCCGTCAGCGCGTCGATGGAAAGGGTTTTCTTGGCGTCATAGACGCGGATCGCAAAGGCCAGCATGACTGCAGTCACTGAAAAGCCGATGACGATGGCGGTGACAACCAATGCTGCAGGTATAGGGTCGACGGCGCGCGAGGTCGCTTCTCCAATGCCAAGCGCCTTGTCGATGATCGGGGCGGTATGTCCGGTGACGTAGCCAGTCGCGACCATGACGATATGCAGCCCGGTGTCGATCAGGCTGAAGCCGATGATGATGCGCAGGATGTTGCGATGCCTTAGCAGGCCCCACATGCCGATCAGCACCAGCAAAAACCCTGTTGCCAAGAGAATGTGGGAAACCGGTAGGCCCATGGCGATCCCTCGCGGCTAGCTGCGGAAACGGTCGATGATGACGCTAAGTTCAGCGCCGACCTTGATGCCGAGCAAAGTAGATATCAGCGGAATCGCGCCGGCGCTGAACAGCGTGCCGAATTCGCCTTTGGGCAGGATGTGGCTGTCGAGAAAGCCGGCAGCGAAGATCATCCCAAGAATGCCGATCGAGACGTAGAGCACGCCGGCCAGCGATTCCGTGATGCTCAGAAAGCCGTGTTTCAGTTTCGATGATGGCTTGGCGAGCAAAAGCAGCATGACCGCCGATGCGACGACAGCGCCGCCTTGAAAGCCGCCGCCGGCCGAAAGATGCCCGTTCATGATGACATAGGCCCCGAACAGGAAAATCAGCGGCAAGATGACCTCGGCTCCGTTTTCGACCAGTTCGCTGGCGCGGCGAGGCTCCGGCTCGGGTTCGTGCTCTTCTTGCTGGGTGCCAGGCTTGCCGGCGAGAAGAATGCCGACACTGGCGGCGACCATGAACAGCACAGCGACCTCGCCGAGCGTATCGAAGCCGCGGAAGGTAATGAGAATGCCGGTGACGACATTCGGCGCGCCAAGCTGCTGCGGCACAACGGTCAGATAGTGTTCGGCCAGTGCCGAAAGGCTCTGCCGTTCACTGTAGTCACCTACCATGCGGGCAAAGATGACGCCGAACATCAGCACGGCAAGCAGCGTGAACGCGCGTTTCATTCTGGTTTGCCCTCCTTGGCGTCGTCCTCGTCGCGCAAGGCGTCGACCATGGTTGAGGGCGCCATCGGCGTGCGGATGGCGTGCGCAGCTCGGGACAGGGCGTGGGACGACAGCGGATTGGTCATCAGCACGAAATAGGCGATGATCAAAAGCTTGAGCGCCCAGTCGGGATGGTAGATGCCGAGGCCCGCCAAGACCAGGATGTTGCCTAGTGTCGAGGCCTTGGCGCCAGCCTGGATGCGGGTGAAGGTGTCGGGCATGCGCAGCAGGCCAAGGCCGGCCGAAAACAGGAAGAATGCGCCCACGAGAACGACAATGCTGCCGATCAGCTCTGCCATGTCATCCCTTTCCGCCGCCTGTGCGGCGGATTGCGTAAAGGAAGATCAGCGTCGCAAGGCCGGAGCCGATAGCCGCTTCCGCCATGGCGACATCAGGTGCGGCAAGCAGCACATACGAGACCGCGGCAAAAAGGCTAGCCAGTCCCGCGCTGACCATCGCCGCCATGAGGTTGTCGAGGCACACGGCAAGAACCCCGCTCACCAGGATGCTTCCGCAGACCAGAATGACGAGCAGCTCAAGCATGGCGGTCACGGCCCTTTTTCGAGAAAGCGGGCAATGGCGAGCACGGCGAGAAAGCTCAGCAGACCGTAGACGAGGGCGACATCGAGATAGACGAAGCGCCCAGAGATATGAGCGTAGAGCGCGATCAGCGAGATCGAGACGACAGTCAGCATGTCGATGGCGACGACGCGGTCGATCATGGTTCGGCCGATGATCAGCCGCACCACGCCGAACGCGATGCCGAAAAAGATCAGAACGCCTGCGACCTGAAGGATTGTCTCAGCCAAAGACCACCTCCAGATGTTTCTCGAATGGACCGACGATCATCTTGGTCGCCTCGTCCGGATCCGTCGTCTGGACGTCGAGCCAGTGAATGAACATGGCGTCGTCCCTCACATCCATGACCAGCGATCCCGGTGTCAGCGCGATCGAATTGGCCAATGCCAACCGGCCAATCGGCGACTTCAGGCGCATATGGACTTTGACGATGCCTGGTTGGATATCGATCCGGGGCGCGTAGACGTAGCGCAGCATGTTGATGTTCGCCTTCACCAGCTCGATGAAGAAGGTCGCGGTATAGGCAAGGAAATGCCATGCGCCGCGCGGCGACAGGTCGATGTGCCAGACATTGGTTCGGCGGGCGAAGATCCAGGCGATGACCAGTGAAATGACGGCGCCCGTTGCAGCTATTGGCAGCGCGGTGGACGAGTTGACGATCAGCCAAAGAACAAACAGGAACAGCCACAACCCGAGAAAGCCTTTGGGCAGTCCAAGGGGACCACGGGGTGCACGATTGTCGCTCATTGGCGCGGTCATCCACAACTCCTGCGTCTGCGACAAAGAAACGGAATCATCGGATGAGGCTCGCAAGCGCTACCCCGCCGAGGATGCGCGACGGTAGGTAGATGACCAAGGCCGCGGCACCTTCGATCGCCGAGCCGCCGTCTGCAAGGATAGTGTCCGTCGCGCTGGCTTGATCGCCTTCGATCAGGTGGCGCATCAGGCCACTATCGCCGACAAGGCTGATCAATGTTGGCGAACTGGCGAACACACCGTGGGTACCACCGTCGAGATCCGACGCATCGAGAACAATGATGTCCTTTTGTTGTAGAAGAGCAATATCGGAGCCGCTGCCGACACGAGGGTGTCCGCCGGCGATGCGCCTGGAAATACTCAAGGCCCTGTCGCGGCGCGAGACGATTATAACAAACGGGCGAGGAAGCTCGCCGATGTCGCGGACCTGGCTTTGGAAAGCATCGACGTCGATGTCGGGGGCAGCGAGCACCACGCCGCTCAACCGCTTAAGGTATCTCCCACGGCCTGTCTGCGCCAGTTCGCGCAGAGCTTCCATTACCACATAGGCACCCATCGAATGACCAACGAGCGTGATCCTGCGCGCTTTGGTCCGGGCGGCGATCTCAATCGTCTCGGCAAGCCCGCCACGGCCAACAACCGTGCTGTCCCGGTCATAGACATAGAGCGGTAGGGAACCTGCCGAAGGCCAGGCGTAGTGCAGCGTCACCGCCCGGACATTGTAGTCGTGCGCAATCTGTGCGGCGCGAAAGATGCTGTCGGCGAAATTGTTGTTGTAGCCATGTACGAAGATGAAGATTTCACGATCTTCCGGTGCGCGTCTCAGCAGCGCCGCGTCGAGCTGATCGACAAACTTCTGGCGGTTTGCAATCGGCTGGTAGGTTAGCGCCGTAAAGTGGCGCGCTGGATCAGGTATCCGGCCAGTTTTCTCGACGTCTCCTGGCACGTGATTTCTCGGAATGCCGATGTCGAATTCGGCGAAATTGAGAGTTTGCGAGCGTTCGGCCGAATAGGGCAGGGACAGGTTGTCTGATCGGGCGCGCGTTGTTGCAACAAAGACTGGCACGACCGCAGCTGAAGCCGTTCTGTTTGCCGTGGCGTCGAGACCCAAAACCGCTCGCGGCCCGCCACAACCGGCGAGCAGCGTTACGAGCAACAGGAACTGAAATAGGCGCTTTGCCAACATGCCTCGTCCTTGCAAATTTCCAGTAGATGAGAAGCAGCAAAACTGCCGGGCATCAACCGACGAACAGGTTGTTCTGGCTTGAAATCGCAGAGTCTGCCCCGGTTAGGACAGAAGAACAGGACGTGACGCAAAATTGCGGGACTGCTTGCCAATGATCTGAAACGTTGAGTTCGGGCCAGATCGCGAAAAGGCGCGTTTCGTTTGAGGCACTCCAATTGCGATTCGATGGGCCTGTCTCAAGGGTCGCCCAGCTTATTTCGACTTGACCAGTCCCGAGAACCCCGCAACCGCTAGAAGGCTCAGGGCCCAGCCGACAACTGACTGGAAATAATAGTAATTCAAGGTGAGCACCCCGTTGGGTTGCGACGGGTCGGGGCGCCAGTATTCTTTCTGGCCGATCTCCATGACCGGCAGCAGGGCGTCGAGGGAATACATCCATGCATTGAATTCGGGGTAGCTCGAGGCCTCAGGCTGGCTCAAGAAACAGGAAAGCTGGTTCTGGCCTGCCAAAGCACGTCCAGGCATCACTTGGCCGGTGGAGGGCATGTAGCGACTTTCGGTTTGTTCCAGCGCGCACATCGTCCATTCCAGCGAGCGCAGGACGACCGGGCTGTTGGGTTTGAGGGCACCGCTCCGTTCGGCAAAACCGAACACGGCAACCCCGATACCCCAGAACAACGCGAGCCAAAGCAGGGCAAGCAGCGGCTGGCGGCCGTAGCGTACGGTCACCGCCAGCATGCCGTCGTTCAACGCCAGTGCGGATCGCAAGACGGGGTTCTTTGCGCGTGCCCGTCTTGCGCGCCGCTGGAGCTTTTCTTTTGCAATAAGAACAGCACGGGCATCCTCGTCATGCCCCATCTCGCGCAGTACCGTGGAAAGCTGCTCATAAGGCTGCGGCCAAAAATCTTCCTTCCAGCGCTCGGGCACCTGGCGCGCCAGCCAGTCGAGCCGGCTTGCCGCGTCGACCGGACCGCCGATGAAAGCGCCGTATTGGCAGCGGTTGAGCAGCAGGTCGCCCTTTTTGGGCCAGGAGGCCTGTTCGTCGTCGATCGCACCTATTTCGGTGGCCGTCAGATCGAGCGTGCCGTGAACGGACGCGCCCTGCTTGAGGAAGAAAGCGCCGCTGATCCGGGCACGATTGAGCCGCAGTGAATAGCCGCCGGGCTCGGAAAGCGTGGCCGAGGTGCAATCGACGTCGCCGCCGAAATGGGCCCCCCGCATACGGACCTCGCCTTCGATTGTCGCCCCGCGCAGGGCAAGATCGCCTCGCGCGGCGATGCCGTCGCCGTCAAGGGCGACCCCGCCGGGCCGTTTGATGTGAGCGCCAACCGCATTGACGTCGGCGCCAAGGCGCGCTGCCGAAAGATTGATACCGCCACGCACGTCGGCGCCGCGCAGCAGAATGCCGCCACTGGCTTCGAGGCCGTCGGCATTGATCGCAGTCCCATCAGTCGAGGACACCGTCGCCCCATCCGCCTCGAAATTGCCACCCAGGCGAGCACCACCAAGACGGATTTCTCCGGAAACGGTGGCGCCGCGAATGGAAAGCCCGCCCCGGGCTTCGAGCCTGTCAGCCTGCAGGCCAGGCAACGCCGAGCCGTCGAGAAACAGATTGTCGATGATGGCCGAGCGCAGAACAGGAGAGGCGTCGAAAGAGCAATCCTTGAGACGGATGTCGCGTGGAATTCGGCAGCCTTCGAGGTCCAGAACACCTGTCACCCGGGCTCCGCTGACGCTTAGGCCCTTTTCATGCATGCGAAAGCCATGGTCGGTGCCGAGAATGAGAAAGCGCAGAAGCTCCGCGCGCACGGTCCGCGCCGGGTCGTCCCAATCCGGACGCGAGCCGTCGCCAAGCCTGTCGAATTCCCCCGACTTCAGGTTCGAAACGATTTTTGTTTCGGCTGCATTCAGCGGCTGGAAGTCGCTGAGGCCGGACTCAACTGGAATGGCTGGTCCGGCGTCGGGCGCGTGCTCGTTCATACGCTTGCCATCCGTTTGGCGCCGACTGCATGGCTCTGTAGTGCGTGTATCCTCCTGTTGGTCCGGTCGGAGGCTTGCACGCAGCAGAAGGCAATGAAAACGAGATCGCTCATGGTATCGTTCCTCTCGCCTTAGCAGTCGACCGGGAACCGAATTTAGCCCAAGTCTTTGCTCCGCAATACGATGCTGCGCGTCGTCGCTTTCGCGTTACTTTGCATCAAGCGCCCAAACTGCAAAGCCTGCATCGATGCTCGGCGCCAAAATAAGACGCAATGCACAGTTTTGGAATTCTAGGCTAATCCCGCCGGCGTAGCAGCACGTTAAACACATCGAAACGCAGCGTTCATTGCTGTGCTCAATGAGCGTATGATGCATTGGATCGCGTCCGTGCTGGGCTAGTTCCAAGACATCGACGGTCCACCTAGTCGTTCACGGCGCTTGTGCGCAAAGCTTTGACTCAAGGGGAGCAAGTCATGACCACCGCGAATGCAGCACCAAAGACGACGATGCAGAGGCTCCTTGATGGCATCGAACGCGTCGGGAACATGGTTCCCCATCCCGTCGTCATCTTTCTCATCCTGATTGGCATCGTCATTGTCCTTTCGGCTGTGATGGGGCTGTTCGGAACGGCCGTTACCTACGAACGCATCAATCCCGAGACGCTGGAGATCGAGCAGGCGAGCACCGCAATACGCAGTCTGCTGAATGTCGAGGGCATCCGATTCATGTATGAATCGCTGGTGCCCAACTTCATGAGTTTCACGGCAGTGGGCCTCATGATTGCCGCCATGATCGGTGCCGGCGTCGCAGAAGAATCGGGACTGGTTACCGCACTGATCCGCAAGCTGGTGCTGGTGTCGCCACGCTGGGCTTTGACCTACATCTTGGCCTTCGTTGGCATTCTCGCCAGCATTGCGGCGGACGCGGGTTATCTGGTGCTGATCCCGCTTGCCGGTGTTGCCTATCTGGCAGTCGGGCGGCATCCGCTTGCCGGGCTCGCACTTGGCTTTGCCGCCGTGGCGGGTGCCTTTACCGTCAACATGCTGATCAAGCCTCTCGACGCCGTGCTCGTTGAGTTCACCAACGACGCTGCCGCCCTCGTCGATCCCAATAGGACGATTGGCCTCGCCTCGAACGTCTGGTTCTCCATTGCGTCTGTGCTGTTCTTGACTGTGATCGTCGCGTTCATAACCGACCGCATGATCGAACCGCGCCTTGGTGCTTACAAGCCGGACAAGTCGGAGGAAGGCGGTCCAGACGTCGGCGCTCCGCTGTCAGATCAGGAATCGCGCGGGCTGCGCTACGCCCTGTTCGGACTGATTGGTCTGGTGGTGGTTTTCCTGTTCTTGACGCTGCCTTCCGGCGCGCCACTGCGCAATGCGACCACTGGCGAGCTCATCGGCAACTCGCCGTTCATGAATGGCCTGATCGCACTAATCATGCTGATGTTCCTGGTCACCGGCTGGTCCTATGGCATCGGAGCCGGCACTCTGAGAACCCTGACGGAAGTGATCGGGGCGATCGAGAAGTCGATCAAGAACATGGGCGGCACGATCTTCCTGTTCTTCGTCCTCAGCCAGTTCGTGGCCTACTTCACCTACACCAACATCGGCACGGTTATGGCGCTCAGCCTGTCCGGCGTCCTCCAGTCGGCCAATATCGGCCCGCTTCCCCTGCTGCTCGGCTTCATCCTCGTCGTTGCCATCATCGACTTGCTGCTGACTGGGGCGATTGCCAAGTGGGCGATCTTCGCGCCTGTCTTCGTGCCGCTGCTGATGAAGCTCGGTGTCGAGCCGGAAGCGGTGCTTGCGGCCTACCGCGTCGGCGACTCGCCGATGAACGCCATCACCCCGCTGAACGCCTATTTCGCGCTCGTCGTCGGATTCGCCCAGAAATACGACAAGTCCGCAGGTGTGGGCACATTGGTGTCGCTGATGCTGCCCTATGTCGTGTGGATGTTCGTGCTGTGGACCGCGCTGTTTGCGGTTTGGCAGATGCTCGGTCTGCCCTGGGGCCTGTGACCGCTGGCCCAGCCCGAAACCAAGCAAAACTCAAAACGATCGGATGAAACCATGAGCAACACCTCTCAACATCTCGACGTCACCGCAGCCGAAGAACATCTGATGCGGTTCCTCTCGGTCGAAGGCGTGACTGGTCACGAGGCCAACATTGCGGCTGCCGTCTCCGACGCGCTGCAGAAAGTCGGCGTGCCGGCGTCGGCCATCCGCTTCGACGATGCCAACAAGCGGATCCCGCTGCCCACCGAAACGGGCAATCTCATCGTCGACCTTCCAGGGACACGACCCGGTCCGCGCCTCCTGTTTTCGACACATCTCGATACGGTGCCACTGTGCGCCGGAGCCAAGCCCCGGCGGGAAGGCGACCGGATTGTGTCGGACGGCACCACAGCATTGGGTGGTGACGCCCGCACCGGCGTGGCATTGCTTGTCGTGCTGGCGGAGACGCTGATCAAGCACAAGCTGCCCCATCCGCCGATCACCTTGCTCTTCACCGTCCGCGAGGAAAGCGGCCTGCATGGCGCGCGAGAACTCAACCCTGCCGACCTTGGTGGTGCTGTCATGTGCATCAATGTCGACGGCCAGTCGGCATCGGACCTGATCATTGGCGCAGTCGGGCAGGAGAACTGGGAAGTCGAGATCAAGGGCCGCGCGTCTCACGCCGGCGTGGCACCTGAACGAGGTATCTCGGCGACGATGGTCGGTGCCATGGCGCTTGCCGAGGCGCGCAGTGCCGGCTGGTTCGGCAAGGTGGTCAAGCCCGACGGTCACGGTACGAGCAATGTCGGCATCTTCGGCGGCAAGGATGGCAAGCCGGCTGGCGACGCGACGAACGTGGTTACCGATTACGCCTACATCAAGGGCGAGGCGCGCAGTCCCGAATCCGCTTTCGCGGCCAAGATCGCTGAAGGCTATCGAGACGCCTTCGCCAAGGCCAAGGCGGCGGTTGTCGATCACGAGGGCGACACCGCGGAGGTGAAGTTCAGCCACGTAAAATCGTACCCGCCTTTCAAGCTCGAGGAAGACACGCCTGTCGTGAAGCGCGCCACCAAGGCGCTCAAGATGCTGGGCATTGAGCCGAATTATCTGTTTTCTAACGGCGGCTTGGATGCCAACTGGCTCGACAAGCACGGCATTCCCACCATCACGATTGGTGCCGGTCAGGCTGAGATCCACACCATCAAGGAATATGTGAACCTTCCCGAGTTCGAGAAGGGCTGCCGCATTGGCGTGCTCATGGCGACGCTGGAAGACTAGCGCGTTGTAGAGGCCGCATGCGGCCTCTCGACATCCCGCCGTCGACGCACCTTGGCCAACATAGCGGCCAGTGCCCGGCGGCGGTCTGCATCTGAAGGTTCGGCGGCCTTGTCATGGCCCAATGAGGAGCTGAGCGATTGAGTCCTATCGCCTACACTGCCACCATCATAGCCGTTGCCATCGTACTGTTTGTCTGGAACAAGATTCCGGTCGTGCTGGTGGCCATGGGCACCGCTCTGTCGCTGTGGGCGACCGGTGTCCTGACCCTTGGCCAGTCGCTCAGTGGCCTCGGAGACCCCGCTGTCATCTTCATCGCTTCGCTGTTCATCGTAAGTTCCGGGCTTGAGGTCACGGGCGTGACCGCCTGGGCGGGGCAGCTTCTGATCCGAGGTGCTGGCGAAGAAAGCCGCACACGGCTTCTGCTTTTGACCATGCTGCTTGTGTCGCTGCTCACGGCCTTGATCAGCGTCAATGGCGCGGTCGCAGCACTGCTGCCGGTGGTCGTGGTGATCGCCGTCAGGCTCAAGCGCAACTCGTCCCAATTGCTTATGCCGTTGGTTTTCTCCGCGCATGCCGGCTCGATGCTGGCGCTAACCGGTACGCCGGTGAATGTGCTCGTGTCGGAAGCCGCAGGTGATGCAGGCGTTGGCACCTTTAGTTTCTTCGAATTCGCCCTTGTCGGCATACCGCTGCTACTGGGCACGATGGCGATCATCGTACTGTTTGGTCAACGGCTTTTGCCTGAGCGCAATGGCGCCACGATGCCCGCTGATTTCAGCCGCCATGCCAAGACGCTGGTAGAGCAATACGGGCTCGCCAGCGGCGTCTATCAGATGCGGGTCCGCGCAAGCTCGCCCTATGTCGGTGCGGCTTCATCTTCGATCAATCTCGCCGATTATCCGGGGCTACAGCTTGTTGCTGTCCAAGACGGCGAAACCGCAAGTCCGACCCGCAGGCCGGTTGTGGGGGAAGGCGATCATCTGCTGCTGCGCGGCGATGCCGAAACGGCCGCATCCTTTGCCGCCACGATGCATCTCGCGTTTCGCGAGGAAGCCAAGCCCGGGCAGGGCGAAGAGACTTTGTTCAATCGTCACTCCGGCCTTGCCGAGGTGGTAATCCCGCCGCGTTCGGGCCTTGTCGGCCACAAGGTCTTTCCCGGCATGGTCACCGATAGCGGCGACCTGATCATCCTGGCTGTGCAGCGTGCAGGTGCCGAGATCGCCGCCGATAACGCAACCAAGGATTCCGGCGGCATCGTGCTGCAAGCCGGCGACACCATGCTGCTGCAAGGCACATGGAAGGCGCTCGATCTCCATCTTGACGATCCGGACGTGCTGGTCGTCAGCTCGCCTGAGCTGGTGCGCCGCCAGGCCGTGCCGATGGGGCCAGGCGCGCGACAGGCCATCGTCATCTTGTTTGCCATGGTCGTGCTGCTCGCCACGGGCATTGTCCCACCCGCGGTCGCTGGTCTACTGGCCGCAGGCGCGATCATCATGTCGGGTATCATGACCGTCGAGCAATCCTATCGCGCCATCGGCTGGACCACGGTCATTTTGGTTGGTGCGATGATGCCACTCTCCACAGCGATGGTAGAGACTGGCGCGGCAAAGCTGATGGCCGAACATCTGGTGAACTTCGTTGGCGATGCTGGTCCGATTGCGTTGCTGGCGGGCCTGTTCCTGCTGACCGCGATCATGGGACAGCTCATCAGCAACACAGCGACCGCCCTGATCGTCATCCCGATCGGCGTGGCGGCGGCGACCGCGATGGGCATCTCGCCTCGTCCGGTCTTGATGAGCACTGCGGTAGCGGCTGCCGCCGCATTCCTGACCCCGATCGCAACCCCCACGAACCTGATGGTGATGGGGCCAGGTGGATATGCGTTTAGCGATTATTGGAAGCTCGGTCTGCCTCTGCTGATCTGGTTTTTCGTCGTATCGGTTTTCATCGTGCCGCTGATCTGGCGCTTCTGACAAGGACGGGCGGACCATGCGTAGCCTGAATTCACACATGCATCTCAAGAAGGGGCCTTCCTCCATGACATTGCGTCGCCCGGCATCAAGACATAGTGCCATGCTCGGCATGGCCGCTGTTACAGTCGCGTCATTTCTCCTTGTCGGATGTCAGAGGGAAGAGGAGACGGTGGTGTTGCCGCCGCGTCCGGTGAAGACAGTAGCGGTGTCCTTCAGTCCAGAAGACACGTTCGGTTCGCTCATCGGCGAGGTTCAGCCTCGGATCGAGACCAGCTTTGGTTTCCGTCAAGGCGGCGAAATCAGGGAACGCGATGTCGAGGTGGGCGACATGGTCGAAGTCGGCACCGTGCTGGCGCGCCTGGACATCGAAGACTCTCAGGACGCTGTGCGCAAGGCCGAGGCCAATCTGTTTGCGGCCCAGTCGAATTTCGACAACGCCGACATGACACGCAGCCGTCAACAGCAGCTTTATCCAGGGACCATCAGCCGGGCTGCGCTCGATGCTGCCATCGCGCAGGCGAATGCAGCGCGCGCCGGAGTAGACGCGGCCCAGGCGGGCGTGCGCGTCGCCCAGAACAACCTCGACAATCGAGTGTTGAAATCGAATGCCGCCGGCGTGGTGACTGCTGTTGGTGGCGATGTTGGCCAGGTTGTCGGTGGCGGACAGATGGTCGTGCGCGTCGCTCAATTGGCCGAAAAGGACGCCGTATTCCAGGTGCCCGAAGCAGCGATCCAGGATGCCAACCGCGATGTGAAGGTCGAGGCACGCTTGTTGAGCAATCCAAACAGCTTGGCGACGGGTACCGTTCGCGAAATTTCGCCGACCGCCAATCCAGTTACCCGCAACTTCACCGTCCGTGTCGCCCTCGATGCCGTGCCCGGCGATTTTCGCTTCGGCAGTGCAGTACGCGGCATGATCCAGCTGGCGGGCGAGCCTGTCGCTCGCTTGCCGATGACAGCACTGTTCAACCAGGACAATCGGCCTGCGGTGTGGGTCGTCAACCCGGCTGATAGCACCACCAAACTGGTGCCGATCGATGTGGCACGCTTCGAAACCCAGGATTTCCTCGTCTCGAGCGGACTGAAGGATGGCGACAACGTCGTTGTCGCGGGCGTTCAACAGTTACGTCCGGCGATGCCCGTCCGCCTGCTTGCCGGAGCCGCGCAATGAACGGCGGATTCAACCTTTCTGAATGGGCGATCAAGCGCCAGGGCTTGATCATCTTCCTGATGCTGCTCGGCGCCATAGCCGGCGCCATTTCCTATGTGAACCTTGGTCGCAGCGAGGATCCTGATTTCACCGTCAAGACCATGCTGGTCCACGCCGTCTGGCCCGGCGCCACGATCGAACAAACCACCGACCAGGTTACCGACCGGCTGGAGCGGGCGCTTCAGGCGGTTCCGCGCCTCGATACCTTGCGCAGTCTGACCAGTGCTGGGCAATCGGTCATCTATGTCAGCCTTGAGGATTCGACCCCGCCGGACGAAGTTGCCGACCTGTGGTACCAGGTCCGCAAGACGATCGGTGACATGCAAACGACCCTGCCTCAGGGCGTGCGCGGTCCTTTCTTCAACGACGAATTTGGCGATACATTCGGCATCATCTACGCTTTCACCTCTGCTGATTTCAGTGACCGCGAGGTTCGAGATTGGGCATACGAGGCTCGCAACCGCCTGTTGCGTCTCGACAACATAGGCAAGGTCGAGTTCCTGGGCACCCAGGACGAGACGATCTACATCGAGTTTTCTACCCAGCGACTGGCAAGTCTAGGCCTCAGTGCCGCGACCGTGATCAGCACCATCCAGGCGCAGAATGCGGTCCTGCCGGCTGGCACCATGACCACCGAGGCCGATCGCACGGTCCTCGAAGTGTCAGGCGATCTGCGCGATGAAAATGACATCCGCAATCTGAACATTCCGACTGCCTCTGGGTTCGTGCGACTTGGCGACATCGCCAGCGTGGTTCGCGGTACCGTCGATCCGCCGCAGCCGATGTTCCGCGTCAAGGGCAAGCCTGCAATAGGGCTAGCTATTTCGATGGAATCTGGAGGCGACATCCTCGAGCTCGGACGCAACATCGATACGGTGATGAGCCGGTTCGAGCATGATCTGCCTATCGGCATCAACATGGTTCATGTCGCAAGCCAGCCGGAGGTCGTCACCAACGCCATCCGCGGTTTCACTGTTTCGCTGACCCAGGCCGTGATCATTGTGCTTGGCGTCAGCTTCATAGCGCTTGGATTCCGCGCTGGCCTGGCCGTTGCGGTGTCGATCCCGCTGGTGCTTTGCATGACCTTCCTTTTGATGGAAATCACCGGCATCGCGCTTCAACGGGTGTCACTGGGGGCGTTGATCATCGCGCTGACACTGATGATCGACGATGCCATGGTGGCGGTCGAAATGATGATGGCCAAGCTTGAGGAGGGCTATGACCGGGTAAAAGCAGCGTCCTTTGCCTATACCTCGACAGCCTTTCCGATGCTGGCGGGCACGCTCGTCACGATTGCCGGTTTCATCCCCGTTGGCTTCGCCCGCAGCGTGTCGGGCGAATATGCGCGATCGCTCTTCCTGGTGATTACGTTCGCGCTGATCCTGTCATGGCTCATCGCTGTATTGCTGACGCCGATCGTGGGCCTTGCGGTGCTTAAGTCGGGCACAAACACAGGCGAAAAAACCGAAAGCGCACTCGTTCGCGGCTTCAAGAAGCTTCTTTATGCCTGCGTTCGGCTTCGTTTCGCCGTGGTTTTGGGCACGGCTGCGTTATTCGTCGTGGCCTTGATGGCCTCCCCTTTGATGAAGAGGCAGTTCTTCCCGCCGTCGGATCGTCCCGAACTGATGCTTCAGCTTGTTTTGCCGCAGAGCGCGTCCACGCAGGCGACAGCGGCCGAGGTTGAGCGTGTCGAGAAGATTCTCGAGCTCGACGAGGATGTCGTCGACTGGAGCTTCTATGTCGGATCAGACGCCATTCGCTTTTATCTGCCGATGGACATCCAAGCCCCGGCGCCGTTCCGCGCTCAGGCCGTGGTCATCGCCAAGAGCGTCAAGGCACGTGACGCCTTGCAGGCGAGGTTGCAGCAGGAACTTGACGAGAAGTTCCCCAATATCGTTGCCCGTGTCTCCCCGCTGGAGATGGGACCGCCAGTGGGCTGGCCGGTCCAATATCGCATCAGCGGTCCTGACGTAGCCGGCGTACGCGACCTTGCATGGAAGGTTGCCGACGTCGTTGGTGACGTGAACGGGGTCATTGCGCCCAATCTCGACTGGAATGAACCGATTAGGAAGGTCGTGATCGATGTTGATCAGGACCGGGCGCGGCTGGTCGGGTTGAATTCGGCGGCAATCGCCCAGACGCTGTTTGCCACTGCATCGGGCCTTCCGATCACGCAGGTGCGCGATTCCATCTATCTGGTGAACGTCGTTGCTCGCGCCGCAGCCGAGGAGCGCACCAATATCGAGACACTGCGTTCCCTGCAGATCCCGATCGGACCGAACCAGACTGTGCCGTTGTCCAGTATCGCCACGATTGAGTACCAGACGACGCAGCCAATCATCTGGCGGCGTGACCGAGAGACCACGATCACCGTCCAAGCCGACGTCAAGGAAGGCGTTATGGCGGAGAGCGTGGTGAGTGCGGCCGAGCCCAAGATCGACCAGCTTCGCAAGGACAACCCGAACTTCAAGATCGAGGTTGGTGGCTCTGTCGAAGGTGCCGAAACCGGGATGGCTTCGGTGCTTGAGATGATCCCGCTGATGGCGATCATCATGGTTGTCATCTTGATGTTCCAGCTACAAAGCGTTCAGCGCCTGCTGTTGGTCATCAGCGTGGTACCGCTGGGACTGATCGGAGTGGTGTTGATCATGCTGGTGACGAATACACCGGTCGGTTTCATCGCCGTGCTCGGCATGATCGCGCTGATTGGCATGATCACACGAAATTCGGTGGTGCTGATCGACCAGATCGACAAGCGTATTGAAGCTCAGGGAAAGTCCTGGCAAAGCGTCATTGATGTCACTGCCGAGCGTGTTCGGCCGGTATTCCTCACTGCCGGATCGACTATCCTTGGCATGCTGCCGATCATCCGCGATCCGTTCTGGGCGCCGCTTGCCTTTACGGTCATCGGCGGCCTGGTGGTTGCCGCTGCCCTGACACTGATCTTCCTGCCGGCGCTGTACATCATATGGTTCCGCATTCCGGCGGAGCGCGACCCGGCTGAGGCCAAGGCCTATCCGGCCGAGCCTGCGGTCGTGGCGGGCTGAGCAAGGCTGATAGGTCAAACCCACCCGGTCCTCCGGGTGGGTTGCCGGATTTCAGGCTTCGGCACCGAAACCAAAATGACGGGACGACGATTTGGCCAACTCCATCGAGATCCGTCTTGATGACGTTTCACAACTTTTCGAAACGATGGACCCGTTTCCTTTCCGGGATCGCGACCTGGCTCAGGAGGCGGACGCGTATATTTTCGACTCTGCGCACGAATTGCCTCGCAATCAGCCGCTCGAAATTACCATTCACTTGCCAGCGAGTGCGGCGCAAAGTCCAGCCGTTCGTAGCCTGGACAAGTCGGTCTCCAATTTCTTCACCTATCGGGCGAGGATCGTCGGTCGCGAACTGAGTGACCTGTTCAGAATGGGGCGGCGTACGCTCACGGTTGGACTGGCCGTCTTGGCTGCGTGCTTGGCGATCGGCCAAACACTTGCCGCCTTGGTGCCAGACAGCGGAGTAGCGCATTTCTTCGAAGAGGGTCTAATTATCGTTGGATGGGTTGCTCTGTGGCGGCCGCTTGAGATTTTTCTCTACGAATGGTGGCCGATCGCCCAAAACAGGAAACTCTACCGGCGCTTGGCCGAGGCGTCGGTGCGTGTCCAGTTCTACAATGGCGCTGAAACATCTGGCGCCGGATGTTGACGTTTGCCGTTACCGCCCAAAATGAAACGCAATGCATAGCCGCAGGATTTACGGCTAATCCCTTCCATGCGTTCGGCGCGATATGATTTAGCGCTCGCAACGCTTGGCGTTCGTTCACTCGTTTGAAAATTGGAGTTCGTCATGTCTGATCTGATCGTCATCGTTTATCCCACGGAAGCCAAGGCTGAAGAAGTGCGGGAACGCCTGCTTGACCTGCAGAAACAATACCTTATCAAGATCAGCGACGCTGTCATTGCAACCAAGAACGATGCCGGCAAGATCAAGCTGAACCAGCTCCTTAACACGACCGCGGCCGGTGCGGCGTCGGGCAGCTTCTGGGGCCTGCTGATTGGAGTGCTTTTTCTCAATCCGCTGCTTGGCGTTGCGGTGGGTGCCGCCTCAGGTGCACTCGGTGGCGCCTTGAGCGATTTCGGCATCAACGATGCCTTCATGAAAGAGCTTTCGGCCAGTCTCCAGCCCGGCAACGGCGCGCTTTTTGTGCTGGTGCAGGAAATGACCGCCGACAAGGTGCTGAAGGAGATCGCCGGTTTTGGCGGCGTGGTGCTCAAGACCTCGCTCGACGAAAGCAAGGAGCAGATCCTGCGCGACGCGTTGCAGAAGGCATCAGCCACGCCGGCAAGCTGAGTTTTCGAGCAGATGAAGGTGGGGCGCGTCCGCTCGGCCCACCTTCTGGGGCCAATGTTCCGATCTTGAAGCCTGAGTGCACCGGAGGATCAAAACCGGCTGCATGGCCGCCAATGATGCGGGCATTATGCGCTACCGCTGAGGCTGCGCAGAGGGCAAAGGCGGGTGCCAAGGCTGCCTTCGTCCGCCTTCTCCTGCCGACGCTCTTGCGCTGAGGATTTGCGCAACGCGCCAAAATTAGGCTTCTCCCCCCTACAATGTTAGAATTTGCATTTAGTAGATTGCCAAAAACTATCCTGAAAATCGTCTCTTCAAACCCTATAGTCGTCTGCTAGACTTGCTTGGCCAGTTCAGACTGGGCGAGTGCTGCAAAGGGGATGTGGCAAGCCGGATCGACTATTCAAAACAGCTTTGAGGCGGGTACTGTGCCGTTACGTCGCTTTCTGAGGAGGAAAGTATGATGGTCGAAGAGTGTGCGCTGGACACACACGAACGCTTTGCAGGCACGCCATCGAGTATTGCGACTACCTCTACAGCTGAATTGAAAATCGCCAAGCCGGCCAGCGCGCCGCTGCACGGGCTCGAATTTTCCACCTCAGACCTGCCTCTCAAGGACCAGTTTGCAAGCTGGCGCGACAATTTTGCGCCGATGCTGACGTTCGCCACCTCAGACAAGCCAGAGGCCGGCTTTGACGGCGAGCAGACTATCTGGGACCTGGGAAGCTTGGCATTCTCCAGGATACGTACTGGAGCACTTCAGTTCGCTAGCCTACCTGGGCATGTCCGCCGCGATCCGCTCGATCACTGGATGATGACTTTGCTGCTTGATGGCCGCTCCAACACGGTTGGGCCGACAAGAGTGCTCGATTGCAACGCAGGTCTGGTGCAGATCCATCCGCTCGGCCGGCCTTTCGAAGGCGTCGTCAGCGATAGCGAGATGTTGATGCTGATCGTGCCGCGCGACTTCTGCCGCGATGCGGTTGGCACACTGGATGCCGCTGAATTCTCCGCACTCGACTCTGGCATGGGGCGGTTGTTCGCCGATTTCATGGTCGGGTTGTCGACCAGCCTGCCTACGCTCAGTACGGAAGACCTGTCAGGGCTGGTCCCTGCCATGCGCGCCATGATCATTGCCTGCGTTGCGCCCACCGCCGAACATCTGGACGCTGCACAAGACCCAATCGGAACGGTTCTCCTCGAACGGGCACGCCGGTTCGTCTCGGCCAATCTGTACGATCCCGAACTCGGCGCCGAAACGCTGAGGCGTGCTCTAGGCATTTCGCGCACGCGGCTCTACCGCTTGTTCGAGCCCACCGGCGGTGTAATGAGCTACATCCAGCACCGGCGCCTGCTCGATGCCCATGCGGCGCTTGCCAATCAAAGCGACGGCCGTAGGATTCTCGAAATCGCCGAAGAGCGCGGTTTCAGCGATGGCGCCGACTTCAGCCGCGCCTTCAAACGCAAGTTCGGTTATAGCCCGAGCGACGTCAGGGCGCGCGGGCTGGGCGAGGGTCGGGTCAAGCCGCATCCCGAGATTGAGGCCGACGCGCCTTCTAAGCGCTGGGGCGCACTCCTGCGCAGGCTCCAAGGCTGACGTCACGCGTACGGAGCGATGGCACGGCAGAAACGGTGCGCAAGATCGCTCTTGAGCACCGGCAGGGTCGTTTCGTTGCCGGCCAGCCTTCTTTCGTCTCACTCAGCTCTTTGCCCATCGCAATCACCTCTGACTGACTTGGTAATCCGACTCGGTGGCGAAGATGCGTTTGCGAACCACATCCGACGATGTCGTGCCGCTGCGTAAGCGATCTGTATGCGCCAGTGCCCCACATTGCCCAGCATCGTGAGGCGAGCACCCTCGCGGCCAATCGGGGTGGAGGCAAAAGATGCAGACGCGTTCAGGATCGGGGTGGCGAGGCGCCGCTTCATACGCTCGAAAGGGGAGGGTTCTTGTTCTCATCGGCCAGCGGCATGGGGGTCCCGGTAAAAAGCCGGGGCCGGCTGCCCGATCTTTTCAGGAGGCCAGCCGATGAACCTCGACGCGCTCTTGTCGCCGGCAGCAGCGTCCGGCTTCGTATTCGGCCTGGGGCTCATCTTTTCGCTTGGCCCCCAGAACCTCATGCTCATCCAGGCTGGCATGACGCGCAACCATCCCTTTGCGGTCGCCTCTACCGGCTACGTCTCGGAAATCGCGTTGGTGATCATGGGAATTGGTGGCCTTGGCACGATACTCCTGCATTATCCGACAATTTCCGGAATCCTGCAGGCGGGCTGCGCCGCGTTTCTCACATGGTGGGGCGTGCGCGTCCTGCGCAAGGTCAGCCGCACTGAGGCCTATACGGCAGAGTGCAAATCCCGTTTTCGCGCGATCGCTTCGATGCTTGTTGTCACGTGGCTGAATCCACTGGTCTGGCTCGAGGCTATGTTTCTCGTCGGCGTCTTTTCGTCCAGCTATGGCAGCGAGGAACAGACCGGCTTTGCCATTGGCTTTCTCTCGGCTTCCGCCATCAAATTCTATGGCTGGAGCCTGGCGGGGTTTAGTCTGTCAAGCCGCTTTGACCGCCCGATCTATCGTAGGCGGATGGAAGCGGTAGCGGGCTTCATTCTGATCTCGGCAGCCTTTTTGCTTGCTGGAAACATCTTGAATGGTGCCTAGAGCCATCGTGACAACTCAACGCAGATAGGGAGCGACCAAAGCGCGAATTTCCGCGGCTGACGCCGCGTCTCCAACGGAACGTAAAGCCCGCTCGTAGCGCGCATACTCGGCGATCGCTCCTTCAACGTCATCATGCGAAAGCCGCTGCTTGACAAGTGCTTTAGAGATGGGACCGGCGTCCGGGTAATGGTCCAACGCTTTGAGATAGACAGACCGGGCGGTGACGGAGTCCAGCTGGAGGCCAATCCGCAAGGCAAGATCGACCAGATCGCGCCGCACTCTATCTGCAGCTGCGAGCGACCAGGAGCGGGACCGTTCGTGAAGGAACAAGGGTCCGGGAAATGCCTCAAAGAGCGCCTCGGCGTCCGGCGGCAATCCATCTGTCTTTCTGCTTGCTGTCACTCCTGCTTTGAACCGTGCTTCCCAGTCGGCGAGATCTACCCAAACCTTGTTTGACGCAAGGCGAAGTTTACCTTCGCGTTGGACGATGAGATCGGTCCCTCCCAACAGCTTGCGCAGCCGGTGAAGCGCCTGTTCGAACGCCGCCCGCGCCTGATCACCGTCGAGGTCGGGCCAAAGCCAGTCCTGAAGACTTTCGAGCGAGCACGTATGGTCTTGCGAGATCGCCAAAGCGCGGAGGATGTCGAGGGCTTTGGTCGGATGTTTGCTGCTGAGAATGAGAGGTTCGCCATCCAGCTCAAGTCGGAACCCTCCCAGGACCCGGACCCTGAGCGGCCACGGCCAGGACGCTCGTGGTTGGCGCGGCGCTGCCAGCAGGCGTTCGCGGATCAAAGAGCGGCAGAGTTCGGGCTCGATGCCATGCTCAAGTGCGTCGGCGAGGATTTTGCTGAGCAGCTCTGGAAGATTGAGCAATACCATCGGCCAATGCGTGCCGCGAAGCTCTTCCAGCAAGGCCTTCAACCGCTCGGGATAGTCCGGATCTTCGCCCCATGAACTCTCCAGCGCGGCGGCAGCTAGGATGCAGATCTCGGACCGCTTGCGGGCACCGCCATCGAGCCGGGGCAGCAGGTCGCTGAGAAGTGCTGCAGCTTCGCGCGGTTTTCGGTCTGCGAGCAGCACCTGGAACCTGGTGATGTAGTGTGGCCAGCGCTCGACCATCGGCTCGTTGGCGGCCTCGATGGCAGCCATGAAGCGGTCGCACTCGCTGTAGGCCGCCGTGAAATCGCCTTGCCTGGCCGAGAGCGCGGCGCGGCAGTCGGCGACAACAGCGACCTGCGTAGTGAACCGGCTGTCGGCGATGTCCGTCAGGCGCTCGACGATCTTTTGGAACTCGGCAAAATCATTGCGGAATTTCATCTGCATCTGAAGGTGATAGAGCCCGCCGAACTCCACGCCCCTGAGCGCCTCGCGCTCGCCGATCGCGATCGCTGCCCGCAACGCGGCTTCCGCTGATGGGTAGGGAAAGTCCCTTCTTTTGTAGGGAAAGTAGCGGCCGCTTTTTGCTCCAAAGGCGACCAGCCACATGCCGAGGATCCAAGGCAGCACATCCTTGTCGCTCAAGTCGTCAACCACGCTGTCGACGGCTTTTGCGAAAAGGTCGGCGCGCATCGTCGAGACAGAATGTTCGATGAGCGATTCACTCGCCAGCAACCGCAAGCCGCTTGGGTCCTGCTCGGGATTGTTGACCAACCGCTCCAGCAGTTCGGCTTCCAGCGCCTGTCCAGTCGCGTTGCCGTGATAGTAGTCGTCAGCGAAGTTCAAAGCACGCAACATGCCGATGCGCACCAGCAGTGCTTCCTCGGCCGGCAACTCTGGAAGCCCTCGCTCATTGAGCTCCAGCGCTCGCCGGGTCCAAGTGGAAAGACCTTCATAGGTTCGCCAGCTGTCCGTTTTGACCAGGACCGCCCGCGATACCGTCAGGCACAGGCCGGGCAAGTCGTCGGTTTCCTCGAAGGCATGCCATGCCTTGGAGAGCCAGCGCTCAGCTGCTGCGTCATCCGGCATGTGGGCCACACCCAGCCAGTAGAAATGCCAGCCGTTCAGAAATGCCAAAGGCAAAGGGCCGATCCATTCGATGAAGGTTGCCCGCCGTCCTTGCGCCAGCACTGCCTTTGCGCGCCCCACGATAAGATCGCTCGCTTCGCTCCAATCCAAGGCTAGCAAAGCAAGTGGAATGGCGTCGTCGTGGCGATTGGCGTTCGCCAAAATCTTCGCCGCCTTTCGCCTGAGCAAGCGTTGCTCGTCGACGGGCAGGCTCCGCGCGAAGTGCCGGTTGAGAAAGTCCCGCAACAGGTGATGCAGGGAAAAGACATCGCCGCTGCTTTGCGTGCGCGTGACGAGCAATTGTCTCCGGTAGAGCCTGTCGAGCAGCTTTTCCGCGTCGTTCGACCCGATCATTTCGTTTGCCAGCGCCCCACTGATCTCCGGCAGCAGGTTGAGCTTCATCAGCATGTCCTGATCGGCGGCAGGAAGCGAAGCGAAGAAATGGCGCCCGATAACGTCCGACAGCGTGTTTTGCGCACCGGCTGTCTCGTTCGCGTCAATAAGCCTTAAGGCCGCGTTCTGATCCGCAAGGAGAACCAATCCGATCGCCCAGCCTTGTGCCGATGCGATGTCGACTGAAATGGCTGTGTTCTTGGAACGCAGATGAACGAGATCGTGTGCTTCCGACGTCGAGAATTCGAGCACCGACCGGTCGACCACGGCCATCTGGCTCTTGAGAACGAGGTCGCCAAGCTCTTGTTGTGGCAGCGTGCGCGATCCGCAGACACATCGGACCGTATCAGGAAGCTCCTGGAACATCACCGAAAGCATCGCCCGAAAATCAGGGGTATCGGCGTCGTGCAAATCATCGAGGACGAGGAGGGTGCCGGGCTTCAGCCGCGCGAAAAAGGTCCTGAAAAAGCGCCTGGAAAATTCCCTTGGCTGTTCGGCATACTCCACGCCGAACACAGGCATGTCTCCGGCAGCAGCCGGCGATCGGGTCAGATACTGGAAGAAACGCGCGATATCCCGGTCACCTTCATCAACGCGGTACCATATGTGTTGCGCCTCGATGCTGGCGAGATAGTCGACGATCGCGGTTGTCTTGCCATAGCCCGCAGGCGCGGCCACCCAGCACACGCCGGAGCGCGTCGCCCGATCGATCGCTTCGAGGACCCGGGTTCGTCTCAGCACTTCGGCGCTGCGCGGCGCCGCAAGCTTGGCGATCCTGCCTGCACCCGAGGGTTCGTGTTTCGCCGCAAATTCGACAGTGTTTCGGGGGGCATATGGACTCACGTTCAACCAACCCTCGAGCACTGGTCGTGTCGAGGCAACCGTCCCGCCGCCTAGCTTGGCAGCAGCGTAGCGCAATCATCAGACGATTCGTAGTGGTTACATAGAGAGTTGCTAATATGTTGCGTTCCTGCGTGACTCATCACTTTCAGTTGCCAATATTTTCGCCGCTGACAAACAGCATGTTCGATGACGCGACTGACCCAACGGATTAGCGGCTCTGTCGCGAAATCCTTTGCGCCGATGCAGGTGGTGCGCCTCGACGTGAATAAAACGAATTGCTCAAATAGGAGCTATCTGGAGCCGCAGTGGTCGTCAGCTATCAATCGGCGGGAAGTTGATGCCGCGCAAAGGATAAGCGTGGCGGCGACCAGGTCGGACCAAGCGCAACTTGGGACATTGCGATAACTGTTGCTTCCTATACGACCGCCTTGGCAATCGCGCCGCGCCAGGCGACTGCCTCGACTTCAACTAGCAAATCGGGCAGCACCAGTTCGCTGACGATAACAGCCGACGCCGCCGGTGGGTTGTCAGCAAAGATGCGGTTCTTGACCGCGGCATAAGCTTGGTAGGCATCGCGGCTGGTAAGGTAGCAGCGCAGTGAGACGACATAGCTGAGCGTCAGCCCGGCCTCGGCAAGCGTCGCTTCGATGTTGCGGAAGCACTGTTCGGCCTGACCCGCCGGATCGTCGATGCAGATGACCTTGCGATCCTTGAGCGCTACCTGCCCAGAGACCAGCAAGAAGTCGCCGCAGCCGACGGCCTGGCTCATGCCGGGGAACGCCATGCCAGGTGGGTTGAGCCGTTCTACATTCGATGCTTTGGTCACGGCCAGGCCTTTGCAGCGGGTGCTGCTGCGCGGAAAAGATCAATGCGGCCGCCACGCAACTTGACGGTGATTTCGGGATCGTGGTGCGGAGCGACACAGATGAATAGGTCGCGCCCGTCGGCGCCGCCGAGCATGCAGGCGTAAGGATTTGCGTCGGGGATTTCGATACGGTTGACGATCTCACCTGCCGGGCTGACCCTCAGCACGACCTTCTCATAAGGCGACGCCGCCCAGACATGGTCCTCGGCGTCGAGGCAGATGCCGTCGGGCACATGGCCGTCGAGGGCGGCAAACAGGCGACGATTGGAAAAACAACCATCGGCGCTGACGTCGAAAATCGTCAGCCGATGCGCCATCGATTCAGCGACGATCAGAGCACGGCCGTCAGGGGTGATGACAGCGCCATTAGGGCACATCAAGCCATCTGCGGCGATGCTGACTTCGCCTTCCGGCGTGACCATTGCCATGTTGGTCGGCGTCGGTGCATCGCCCGCATAGAAGTCAAAACCGATGTTGCCGACGTAGGCGCGGCCCTTGGCATCCACGACCATGTCGTTCGAGTGAAATGGATGAACGCCTGCGAGATCTGCATGGAGCGAAAGCCTGCCATTGCTGTCGCGCCGGTAGAGCTTGCGCTCATGCATCGACACGACGAGCAGATCGCCGTTGGGCAGCCAGCCCATCCCAACCGGACCACCTGGGATAGAGAAGCTTTCAAGGCGGGCAGCAGCACCATCGAGCACATGGACGAGGCCAGCGTGCTGATCAGCAAACCAAAGTCGCTCGTCATGCCAGCGGGGGCATTCGGGATAGACAAAACCCTTCGCAATCGTACGTACAGAAATCGTCATGCCGGAACCCTGGCGCAGGCGCTGAGGATTTCGCCGAGCTTCCTGATGCCGCGCTCGATGATGTCCTCGCTGACATGGCTGTAGGCGAGGCGCAGGAACTGGCGGCCGTCGGTCTCGCCCATGAAACGTTCGCCGGGGCGGAAGAAGATGCCCTCCTTGGCCGACATTTCCGCCGCACGCTGCCAGTCGACGCGTTCGTCGATCTCGAGCCAGAGGTAGAACGAGCCCTGCGGTATGCGGAAGGTGACGTAGTTGCCGCAATGGTCGCGCACGGCGCGTGCCGCCGTCTCGGCCTTGCTCTTGTAGACCTTGATGACCTCGGCGATATGCTCTTCGAGCAGGCCGTCAGCCATGAACGAGGTCATGACGCGGGCGTGCCACTGGCCCACGCCAAGATCCTGGCGCACGGCTGCGATCGGCTCTATGGCTTTGGCAGGGCCAGCGATCCAGCCGAGACGCAGCGCAGGCGCCACTATCTTGGAGAAGCTGCCGCATTGGATGACGCGGTTGTCGGTGTCGAGGCTGAGCAGGGTCGGCAATTCCTCGCCAGCGAAGCGCAGGTCGCCATAGACATTGTCCTCGATGATCAGGAAGTCATGCTTCTTGGCCAGCTGGAGCAGCTTATGGCGGCGCGGCACTGACATTTCGGTGCAAGTCGGGGTCTGGAAGGTTGGGATGGTGTAGACGACCTTGATCTTCTTGCCCTCGGCCTTGACTTTTTCCAGCAGCGCTTCGAGCGCGTCGATGTCCATGCCGTGTTCGTCGACAGGAACGGTGCGCAGATCGCCACCAGCCATCTCCATGAAACGCAGCGCATAGGGGAAAGACGCCGCTTCCGCGACGACGACATCGCCCGGATTGATGTAGCCATTGGCGGCAAGGGCAATACCCTGCACCGAACCGGACGTCAGTATCACGCCGAGCGTGCCGAGTTGCTTGCCTTGGGTGCGCTCTATGCGGTCGGCGATTTCCTTGCGCAGCCCCTTGAAGCCGAAGACCAACTCCTCGTAGCCCGTGGCCGGATCGAAATAATCGAGTACCTTGGCACCATGCTCGTCGAGCGCCTTGCGTGCCAGCCGCACGAGATTTTCGGTTGGGAAGGTCTCGGGTGCTGCCAGGCCCTGGTCGAAATTGAAGATCGCGGGGACTTCAGGATCGGGGAAAAACAGGGCCGGACCGGAGCCCGAGAGCTTCGAGCGCAAATTGTCGACTGACATGATTTCGTCCTCCTTGGAATGCTTGTTCTCAAGTATTTGCTGTGTCCGGGACAAATGTCCCCGACTGCAGTCCGCTTTCGCGGTTGTGGCCCTTGAGCGACCGGGTAAGCGTGCCCCAGAATGCGCTCCAGCGTTCACGCCAGCTGGTGTCGGCAAGTCCTGCCTGTGCGACGCGTAGAGCGCCATACTCCGGCCGAGGCTGCCTCGTCAGCGCCAAGCCGGCGAGCCGCCACAGGACCGATCGCTTCTTGAGCGCATGATCGTCATGCATCTTCTCCAGTTCGGGGGTCGTGAACGGCTCTTCGTGGATGTAGCCGGCTGCCACGGCCATCTCGATCAGCTTTGTGCCGCCTTCCGTCCGCCCGATGTGAACGTTACAGCCATCGCCTGCTTCACGATGGCTGGGACGGCCTTCTTCCATCACCCAGCAATCGCCGGCGACAACATCTGCGTGCTCACCAACGCTATCCGCACAGATCTTGCAGCGAAACATCAGTTCATAGGTCAGGTTGGAGAACCATGTCTCGTCGTAGGTCTGCCTATGCTCGCGACCCTGCAGCGTTCGCACATAGGTCGGCCCTGGCCAGCCATGGCCACGATACCGGAACTCGGTGACGTCGCGGTGGCCTTCGCCAAAGCGCCGCACGATGTTGTAGGTGGCAACCATGCTCGGATTGCCGCCGCAAAACATCGCCAGCATGTAGGGTATCTGCTGATCCACCCTTGGATCGATTTTCGCCAGATTGCGTAGCGTCGCCACGTCGCAAGGTTTGCCGATGAAGGCGAAGCGATTGCCGCTGTCCAAGGCCGCGTGGATGTCCTTCAATGGCGCGGTCGGGCCATAGCGCGAGCCAGCAGATGCAACGATCTCAGCACGCGTGCGGTTGAAGCGCGTTTCATTTTCGAGAGGGCTATGGCTTGAGACGCCGACTTGGAGAACGCCATCGACATGGCCGCGTTCGACTAGAAAGGTTGCGAGTGCGGTCAGAATTCCCCCGGTGGCAGCCCTAAAACGGGTCTCAGGGTCTACAGCATATCCTTTGCCCATGTGTAGAATGGCGCCGAAGATGCGATGAGGCTCAACTCCACTCGGCTGCGGGCCGGGCTGCTGGCGACCGGCGCAGATCTGCATGACTGCCTGCTGGTCATCTTTCCTCAAGGCGCGCATCTGGCGTGGACGCATGAAGCCCTCAGGTGAAAGATCCATGCGCAGCACGTCTTTGCCCAATAGGCTTTCGCAAGCCCCGCATCCGGTGCAAAGCCCCCGCGTGACAACGTCCTCTACTCGCTGAGCAACTCGCATACACCTTCCTCCAGGTGGTCAGCCTCCCGGCCTTCGCCACAGCGGGCATGTTCCCGATGTACGACGTTGCCAACAGTTATAGGTCGTGTGGATTTGCCCGGACAAATTGCCATTCCGAATGAACAACATCATTGAGAATGATCCTGCGGTGGCTGAGCATTCTCACACACAAAGGGAAAGCACGTCTCCAGTATGCCGCGTACCCATTTATGGGCCGGGCTGCTTTCCGAAGCGGGATGCCAGTAGAGCCAGGTTTGCAGCGGTGGCATCCGGAACGGCCGCTGCACCACTGTGAACCGGTCGGCAGGCAGGAAGCGCTCTACGAAAGACGTTGGAATGGTGAGGCACAGGTCGCTTTGGGCAAGAATGGCGCCGGCAGCCAGGCAATGTTCGACATGCACGGCAACATGCCGATTTCGCTTAAGGCGGCTCAGGGCGCCGCCAACAAGATTGGCAAATCGTGGACGATTGGAGATGTGAAGATGCTTCAGGCTGAGATAGCGCTCTAACGACAGGGGCTGCGACAAAGCTGGATGCCCCTTGCGCATCACGCAGACGAATTCATCCTTGAAGAGCAAGCGCCTGCCGAGATCCGCCTCGGCGAGTGGGTGGGATTCGACAGCGAAATCGATCTCGCCGGATGCAAGTCCCGAATACAGATCTCGCTCGGCGCTGAAATGGTTGCGGATGGTGATCTTCGAACCAAGGCGATTGACCACTCCGATGACGGGTGCGAGCACGACTGCCTCGGCAAAGTCGCTCATGCTGAAACTCATGATACGCTCTGATGTCAGTGGGTCGAACCCCTCGTGCATGGCAAGCGTACGGTCGAGCGAAATCAACGCTTCCCTGATGGGATATATTAAGGTCTGGCCGAGCGGAGTTGGAGCAATCCCTTGGCGGGCGCGAACGAACAATGGATCCCCGAAAATGTCGCGCAGACGGGCGAGGCTATTGCTCACGGCAGGTTGCGTCACGTTCAGGGATTCGGCGGCCCTGGTTATGCTTGCCTCGCTATAGACGGCTTCAAAGACGTGTAGAAGATTGAGGTCGAGCTTCAACAGATTCCGCAGGACCATCGTGTCATGCCTCCGGATCTTCGAACGACGGCTTTTCCTTCCAGGTAGCACGGGCGAACCGGCAACCGCAGACCCGGTGGGGACATGAAGGGAGACGCAATAGCATGGGCAAAGTGGCTAGGGCCATGAAACCTCCCGACGTGCGCTGCCTTCGCTTTTCTTCTAGCAAAGACCATCACGCCGGGCATTACGGGTCGTCAGCGGCGGCTTTACCTCGTCCGAAGGGACTATTGGCGAACACCACAGCGAGGCCGGCAAGGAGAAAGCACAAGCGCGCCAAGACGGTGCATGTTGAACGGCGAAGGAGACCGTGTGAATGCCGTGCTGAAGTCGCGCTAGCACGCGCTTTGCGCTGAGTTTGTCACCAAGGATGCCAAAGGCACCGCCCATGCCTGCCAGTCTCTCGATGATGTAGATCGCGGCCCGCCAAGCCGATCTCTTGCCGGTCGGCTAGTTTCGTGTCGTCTTTGCCCTGTCCGCTGAGATCGCCGACATCGTTTATCGCAACAAGGCCGTGATCTACGACCTGCTGTTCCGCGCTGCCTCTGCAACAAAACCATTTAGGGTGCCTTGGTCAGCTCACCCTTGGACTTGTTCGAGATGGCGAACTGGGCTTTGGTCCAGTAACCTATGCGACCAAATAGAGTAGTGCATTTTGTCTGCGGCGGTTATTTCTGTCTCTGCTTAAAGGAAATGAGGGCGTTGCTGGCAGAAATCCACTCCAGAGTCGGCACGAAATACCTCAAGGCGCCCCGCAGCCTCTCTGGCCAGTTTGCGCTGACCGGCGGTCTGGTCATGCTGTTTGCAATGACCCTGGCAGGTTTCTTGTCTTCCAGCATAGTCACCAAGGCCACCGTCGAGAACACCGCCTCATCCACCGCGCTGTTCCTGGACAGTTTTCTTTCCCCGCATTTGCAGGGGTTGGCCGACAGCGATGTGCTTGCCCCCGAAACCATAGCAGCCCTGGACCGCCTGCTTGGCGCCGATAGCGGCAAGGAAAATGCCTTCCAGGATCGATTTCCGCATCTTGAGATCTGGAATGCAGAAGGTCGAGTCATCTATTCGCGCTCGCCTGAGCTCATTGGGCGAACCTTTTCCCCGCCGGCCGGGCTCGTCGCCGCCCTGTCCGGCCAAGTCGACGCGCAGTTCGCGGATCTCGCCGCCGCGGAGCATACCGTGCGTCAGTTCGATAGGAAGTATCTGGAGATCTACATTCCTGTCCGCGAACATCTTTCGGGGCGCATCGTCGCCGTAGCGGAAATCCACGAAAAGCCTGACCTACTAGAACAGCGGCTATTTCCGGTTAGGCTGATGAGCTGGCTGACCACCGGCGCGCTGACCTTGCTGGTGATGCTCGGCCTCTTCGGGATCGTCTATCGCGGCAGCCGTCTGATCGACCGGCAGCAGGTGGCGCTTCGCCAGCGCATCGAGGAGGTCAAGCAAATCTCGAACCAGAACCGCAAGCTACGTGAGAAGGCGGAGCAGGCATCAAGCCGGTTGGCCGAACTTAACGCCAGCTATCTGCGTCATGTTGGGGCGGAACTGCATGACGGACCGGCCCAACTCATCAGCCTTGCCTCGTTGAAGGTCGAACATGTCCGCAGGGCAAAGAATCGCATCGAGCGGGCGAATGAACTGAAGGTGATGGACACCGTGCTCGCTGATGCGCTGCGTGACATACGGACCATATCGAAAGGCCTGATGTTGCCCGAGATCGAGGATCTGCAGCTCGGCGACGTGGTCAAGCGCGCCGTGACCACACATGAAGCAAGGACCAGCACCAAGGTCGAGGTGGCCTTTGGAAAGCAATCGCCGGAGGTGTCGCACGCGGTGAAGATCTGTGTCTATCGCTTCGTCCAGGAGGGCTTGAGCAATGCGGTCCGCCATGCTGGAAGCGAGGGCAATGTGGTCTCGTGCGGTTTCGAAAACTCGGTCCTTTCGGTCTCGGTGCTCGACCGCGGCGGAGCTCTTGACGGCGGGCTCGCAAAGATCGTCGCGGGCCTTGGTCTTACGGGACTGCGCGAGCGGGTCGAAAGCCTCGGCGGCACGTTCCAGATCGCCAGGACGGCTGACAACGGAACCCGCATAGAAATGAAACTTGCGATCGGGGGGGAAGCGCAAGATGGCTAACAAGATCTCCATTGTGGTCGTCGACGACCATTCGCTGTTTCGAGCCGGCGTCATTCAGACGCTGATGATGGATCGCGGGCTCGACGTGGTCGGCGAGGGCGGGTCGGGAGCCGCCGCCATCGAGCTTGCCCAAAGCAAGAAGCCCGATATCATGCTTCTCGACATCTCGATGCCGGGCAATGGCATCGAGGCGGCGCGTGAAATCGCACTGCTCGACCATCCTGTCCGAGTCATCATGCTTACAGTCTCCGAAATCGACGAGAACATCATGAGCGCGTTGGAGGCCGGCGCCGTCGGCTATGTGCTCAAGGGCATCGAGGCGGCGCATCTGATCGAGGCGGTCAAGAGCGTGGCCGCCGGTAACTCCTTCATCTCGCCCAACCTCACCTTGCGGCTGCTGGCGAACGTCAAGCGGCAGTCGGTCCCGAGCCTGATGTCTTCGCTGTCGGATCGGGAAAAGACCATCCTCCAGCTGGTTTCCAAAGGCATGAGTAATCGCGAGGTGGGCGAGCACTTGGACATTCTGGAGAAGACGGTCAAATTCCACATGACTAGGATCATGGCCAAGATCAAGGCGCGCAACCGTGTCGAAGCAACGCTGATCGCGAGGCGCGAATGGGGAAGCGAAGAATGAGCGCCGCGCCCTCGACGTCACTCTTCGCGGAAGGCGCGGGCCATCTGATCGGTGAAGGGTTTGATCAGGTAGCTGATGGCAGTGACCTCTTCGGTCTCGACAAAAACCTCAACAGGCATGCCGGGAAGTAGGGACTGGCGCCCTATGCGCGTCAGGTCTCCGACGATCTCGACATCGCCGATGTAGAACGTATCGCCGCTTCTCGGATCGTGCTGAGCGGCGGCGGAGATATGATCGACGCGGCCCTCGACTTCCGGCGTCGTCCTCTGGTTGAAGGCCGAGAAACGCAGCTTGGCTTTCTGGCCAAGGCCGATCTGATCCACGTCCACGGTGCGCAGGCGCACTTCTATCTTGAGGTGAGCGTTGTGCGGCACGAGGGTGACCAGCGTTTCAGCCGGACTCACGACACCGCCGACGGTATGCACCTTAAGCTCGTTGACGATGCCGCTGATCGGCGCGCGGATCTCGGTTCGCATCAGCCGGTCTTCCGTGGCAGTATATCGCTCCTTGAGTTCCGATGTGGTGGCATCGACGCCGCGCAGTTCGCGCTGGGCTTCCGCTCTCGCGGTTTCCTCGATGCCGATGATCTGCAGCTGGATTTCGCTGCCCTTCGCGGCGGCGCGCGCCCGGCTCGCCTCGATCTCGCCACGCTGGCCCATCATGCGCGCCAGGTCGCGGCTGATCGTATAGAGCCGTGAACCCTCGACCAGTCCCCTGCCGGAAAGCCCCTCGATTTTTCCGTGCTCGGTTTCAACCAGCGCAATTTCCTCGTTGAGAGCCGAGAGCTGCGAGGCCAGTCCGGCGACCTCCTGGTTGAGCTGCTCGGCCTGCAGTTTCAATTGATCCTGCATCCGCATCCGGTTCTGCAGGTCGCGGTTGAACAGCTGCAGTTCTCCCATTGCGATGAGGGCCGTCTCAGGCGAGTCCTGAGTGAACCCGTTCGGGAAAATTATCGTGTCGCGGCCGTCGCGTTGCGACGTCAGGCGGGCACGGCGGCCACCAAGCTCGTCGAGCTGCGAGCGGATGATCGCCAGCTCGGCGCGTGCCTGGACGTCGTCGAGGCGGATCAGCACGTCGCCCTGTTTCACTGCGTCGCCTTCGCGGACCGCAATGGCCGTCACGATGCCGCCGTCGCGATGCTGCACGACCTTGACGTGCTCATCGACCCTGAGGACGCCGGGCGCTATCACCGCACCCGAAAGCTTGCTGGTGGCGGCCCACGCGCCGCAGCCGCCCACCAGAAGAGCGCCGAAAACGGCGCCGAAGACGACACGCGACCGAAATCCGAAACCGCCATCAGCCTTCTTTTCGGAGCCCGCGGGTTGATTTTGCCTTGCCATGAGATTCCTCCAGCCGCTAGGCAACGGTGTTGTAGACATACGGTGTGTGGTGTCCGTAGATGTCGATCGACATTTCAAACTCGTTGTTCATGTCGAAGTCGACGTCGATGATGGTGTGGTCCATGCCGTCGAAGCGCTCGTATCTGATGCGGATAGGGACGTCGTTGCCGCCGTTGGCTTGACCTTCGTAAACGCGTGAGAAGAGATCTTCCGCCGCATTGCGCGCAGTCCCGGAAATCTCGAACTGCTCCACCATCACTCGATCGCCCACCATGAAGTCGATGATCTGGTGGACCAGTTCGCCGGCGCCGATGCCGCTAGAGGCCGCCATCGCGAAGGTGAAAGTGTCGTCGCCTCCGGAGCCGGCAAAAACGGTGGACTGTCCGCCGGCCTCGAAATTGTCATTTCCCGAGCCGCCGATGATCTTCTCGAAACCGGCGATGATATCGGTGCCGATTTCCCCCGAGGAAACCGTGCCGTTGACCAGATCGACCGATACGCCCGAGCTTGCCCGCGACATGTCCAGCGCGTCGCTGCCGTCGCCCCCGTCATAGACGTCGCCGTCGGCGTCGAGGGTTACGATGATGAGGTCATTGCCACTGCCGGCGGATACCGTGTCGGAACCTGCTCCGGCATCGACGATATCGTCGCCGTCGCCTGCAAGCACGACATCGGCGCCTGCTCCGGCGTCGATGACATCGTTGCCTTCCTCGCCTTCGAGATAATCGGATCCATCGCCGCCGGCGATGATGTCTGCACCTTCACCGGCGAAAATGGAATCGTCGCCCTCGCCACCGTCCAGCGTGTCGTTGCCGGCATCGCCGTAAAGCGTATCGTCATCCTCGTCGCCGGCGAGGGTGTCATCACCTTCGCCCCCTGAAAGCATGTCGCTGCCGCCGCCGCCATGCAGGGAGTCGCTGCCTTCGTTGCCCTGAATGATGTCGCGCCCTTCGCCACCCTCGGCATAGTCGGCGCCAGCACTTGCCAAGATGACGTCTTCGCCGTCGCCGCCGAACATCGAGTCGTCGCCGTCGCCTCCGTCCAGCGCGTCATTTCCGGCATCGCCGTAGAGCGTATCGTCATCCGCATCGCCATCGATCCTGTCGTCGCCATCGCCTCCGGCCAACAGGTCGTCACCGGTGCCGCCAGACAGGGTGTCGTTGCCCCCGTCGCCTTGCATGATGTCACGCCCCTCGCCGCCTTCGGCGAAGTCGGCGCCGGCGCTCGCCAGGATAATGTCGTCACCATCGCCGCCAAAGACCTTGTCGTCGCCTTCGCCGCCGTCGAGGGTATCGTTTCCGCCATCCCCGCGAAGGATGTCGTTTCCGATGTTTCCCGCGATGCGGTCGTCTCCATCGCCTCCGGACAGCGTGTCGTCGCCATCGTCGCCATCGATGCTGTCGTCGCCGCCCTCGCCATGTACTTCGTCGTCGCCTGCGCCGGCGCTCACAACGTCGTCGCCGCTGCCGGCGAACACGATGTCGTTGCCGGCTCCTGCCCGGATCGTGTCGTTGCCGTCTCCACCTCGGATGACATCGTTTCCGCCGAAGGATTCGATGGTGTCATTTCCGGCCAGTCCGTCAAAGACGTCAGCGGCCGCTGACCCGACGAGCCAGTCGTCGCCAAGTGTGGCTGAGCCGGAAGGTGTTGGCGTCTCCTTGTCCACGACGTTGAAGCTCGCCGAATGGGCAACGGTTTCCAGCCCGTCCGATACCGAATAGGTCACCTTGACCTCGCCGAGATGATCGGGATCGGGGGTGTAAATCCAGAACGCCTCATGCACGGCGACGTGGCCGCTCGATACATGGACATCGGTCACCGTCAGCTCGTCGCCGTCGGCGTCCTCAGTGTTCATCAGGAGTTCGCTCAGCCCGATCAGGACGACTTGGGCTATCATCACGTCGTTGAGCCTGTTTTGGCCAGCGACGGTCGGGGCGCGGTTGCCACGGCGGGGTTCTTCGGGGTCATCGTCGGGATCGGGATCGGATTGGGGGTCGGGGTCGTCGCTCGGGTTCGAAACAGGTGTTTCAGCATCGCCGTCGCCGCCAATGCCCTTGTTCAGGGCCTCAAGCAGCTGCTCCAGCAAGTCGTCGTCGCCGCCGTCTTCCGGCTGCGCTGCCGCTTCACCCCCCGTCCGGTTGGAGGAAGGCATAACCCGAGCGCTGGTCAATTCGAAAGAGGATGTCGCGCCGGCCTCGATAAGCGGCAACGTGTCGAGGTTGAACGGGTTGGATCTGACATTCATCAGCTTCATCGACAAAGGGAAGTCGACGACGTTTCCGCGTGTCGGAGCTTGGCCGAAGAAATCCAGAGGTTCCAGTCGCTCCTCCCTTTCGCGGCTTTCTTCGAGCGATGACATGGCGTCGGGACGCACGGCGGTCGCCCGGCCGAAATCAACCGGCGCACCGCCGGTCTCGCTGCTGGACGGGCCAAGTCCGGGTTCAGGCTCGGCGTGAGTCTCTGCCCGCGCTGGCAAGGCGCTCTTGAAGTAGACTGCGATACCTGTCAGCAGCAAAGCGATGTAAACTGGCAACTTTGACAGCTTCTCCGCGGATTCGAAGGCAAAACGGCGTGCCGAACGGGGATCGGTGGTTTCCTTTTGCTGCCGGAGCCCGGTGACTTCGATCATGACAGTGCTCCTTCTCTGGCGTTGTTTGCTGCTGTCGGCTGAATGGCGGGACGTCCGCCGACCGGTTGCGGTGCCAGGATTTCCGATTTCGGGCCGAAGGCGACCATCTTGCCGTTTTGCACCACAGCAACGAGATCGACGGCGGCAAGCGCGCTTGGACGATGGGCGATAATGATGGCGATGCCGCCACGGGCGCGAATGCCGCGGATCGCTTCCGTCAGGGCGGCTTCGCCCTCGCCATCGAGATTTGAGTTGGGCTCGTCCATGACCACCAGGAAGGGATCGTTGTAGAGGGCGCGCGCAAGCCCGATCCGCTGCCGCTGCCCGGCTGACAGCACCACTCCAGAAGGGCCGATATGGGTGTGATAGCCCTCAGGAAGGTGGACGATCATGTCGTGTACGCCCGCTGCCTGTGCGGCGGAAATCACCCCCTTGGGGTCCGGCTGCTTGGCATATCGGGAAATGTTTTCTTCGATGGTCGCGTCAAGCAGGCTGACGTCTTGCGGCAGATAGCCGATGAATTTGCCGACGGCGGAATCCTCCCACTGCCCCATTTCGGCGCCGTCCAACCGCACGCTCCCACGAAGCACCGGCCAGACGCCTGTAAGTGCTCTGACAAACGTCGTCTTGCCGCTTGCGCTCGGCCCAATCACGCCAAGCGCCTGGCCCGCTTTGAGTTCGAAGGCGACGTCGCTCAGAAGGATCCGGCCGGACGCTGGGGCAACGACCGTAATCTTGTCGACCGTGAGGGTCGACTTCGGAGTGGGAAGAACCATCATGGTCGGCGTTTCATTCAGCGCCGTTACCGTATCGACCAGCCGCTTGAACGAATGACGTGCGCTGACGACCCCCTTCCAGTTGGTGATGGCAAGATCGATCGGGGCAAGTGCCCGCGAAGAAGCGATCGAGGAGGCGATGATTGCGCCAGCCGAAAGCTCGCCGATGATCGTTAGATACGCGCCGAGGCCGAGGATCGCTGACTGCAGCAACATCCGAAGCACCCGCGATATCGCGCCAAACGTACCATTGATGTCGCTGCTGCGCGTCTGCAGGGCCAGATGCTCGCTATTGGCCTCTTCGAAACGCATGACCGCCCTGTCGGCGAACCCCATGGCTTTCAGGATTTCGGAATTGCGGGCGTTTGAATCGGCGATGGCACCGCGGCTAACCCCCGATTGTTGCGCATGGCTCGACAGCCGTCGCAACATCAGCTCGGCGGCTACAGTCATCAGTGCCAGCACAAAGGCGCCGCCGAAAGTCAGGGCGCCAAGCATCGGATGCAAGAAGTAGGCGAAGGCCAGATAGATCGGCACCCAGGGAAGGTCGAAAAGCGCCATCGGCCCCTGCGAACCGAGGAAGGTGCGAACGACGTCGACATCGCGCCCCCGTTCGAGCGCCTCCGCGTTGGAGAAACCGTATCGCGGCATGTCGACAGCGACCTGGTGGGCGAGGGGAGCCAGCCGCTTGTCCAGCCGTGCGCCGACCCTGACCAGCACCTGCGAGCGGATCACATCGAACACGCCCTGGAAGAGGTATAGGCCGATCGCCAGCACGGAGAGGGCGACCAGCGTCGGGATGCTGCCGCTGGTCAGCGCGCGATCGTAAATCTGGAGCATGTAGAAGGCGCCAGTCAGCGCCAGGATGTTGATAAGGCCGGAGGTGAGGAAAAGGAAAAGGCCGATGCCGCGGAATTCCCTGGTGATGGACTCGGTACTGCGCCGGCGCGCGATCGATGCTGGCTGTTCCTTCGACATATGTGTGGTCCCCCCGAATGGCTGATGCGAAAAGACGTCGAGAGGTCGGCCACGTTTGCGGCCGACCTCTGCTGCGTGGCTAGGCGATGAAGCTTCCACCCAGCGTCAGCGCCACGTTGCCGGACAGCGTGATCGAGAAGTCGGCTGCCGTGTCGGTGTCGTTGTTGCCTTCGATGACCGTGTTGCCGCCTGCCTGGTAGGTGCGCAACACACCCTGGCCACCGAACGCTGTGTTGCCCTGGATGAGGACCGTGAAGGCGTTGTTGCCGCCCGCCGTCGAGTTGGCGTCTATACCCGAAAGGTCCACCCGGTCGCCGGCCTGGAAGTCGGTGATCACGTCGCCGTTCGCGGCAGTATTGGTTGCGAAGACAAACACGTCGTTGCCGCCGCCGCCGGTCATGGTGTTGAGGACATTCGCCGTGTTGCTCGCGGTGAAGGTGTTGATGCCGGCGCCGCCGATCACGTTTTCGACGGCGTTGATCGTGTCGGTTCCCGCACCGGTGACCGCACCCGTCGCGAAGTTGACGGAGGTGTCGCCGGTTACGGCGGACATGTTCAGCGTGTCGGTGCCGGCGCCACCATTGAATGTGTCGTTGCCGTCGGCGTTCTGGGCAAGGAACGTGTCGTTGCCGTTTGCGCCGTTCAATGTGTCGTTGCCGGTCAACCCGTTCAGCGTGTCGTTCAATCCGCCGCCGTTGATGGTGTTGCCCAAGGTGTTGCCGGTTCCGGCAAATGCGCCGGCGCCGGTGTAGGTCAGGTTCTCGAGGTTGGCGCCGAGCGTGTAGGATGCAAGCGTGGTTTCGACGGTGTCGGTTCCGGCATTCAGGACTTCATTGACGATGTCGCCGATCGCGTTGACGACGTAGGTGTCGTTGTCGGCGCCGCCGTTCATGGTGTCGTTGCCGAGGCCGCCATCGAGACGGTCGTCGCCGGCCAGCCCGTTCAGCGTGTCGTTCAGCCCGCCGCCGATGATGATGTTGGCAAGCGCGTTGCCGGTGCCGGCGAAGGTGCCGCCGCCGAGCTTGGTCAGGTTCTCGAGGTTGGCGCCAAGCGTGTAGTTGCCGAGCGTCGTCTGCACCGTATCGGTGCCGGCGCCGGCGTTTTCGATGATCACGTCCCCGGCATCGGCGATATAAGTGTCGTTGCCGTTGCCGCCGGCCATGCCGTCATTGCCGGCGCCGCCGTCGAGAATGTCGTCATTGTTGCCGCCGTTCAGCGTGTCGACACCGATGCCGCCGTTCAGCGTATCGTTGCCGTCGCCGCCATTTAGCGTGTCGGCACCGCCCATGCCGTTCAGGATGTCGTTGCCGCCTAGCCCGTTCAGTGTGTTGTTGCCGGTACCGCCGGTCATCACGTTGGCCGCATTGTTGCCGGTGCCGTTGAAATTGCCGCCGCCGAGCTTGGTCAGGTTCTCGACATTCGCTCCGAGCGTATAGTTGGCCAAAGTTGTCTGCACTGTGTCGGTGCCGCTGGTGCCGCCGGCGCCTTCGATCACCACGTCGAGCGCGCTGTCGACGACGAAGGTGTCGTTTCCGTTGCCGCCGTTCATGGTGTCGTTGCCCGTTCCGCCGTCGAGTGTGTCGTTGCCTTCGCCACCGTTCAGGATGTCGTTTTCACCGAGACCATTGATGGTGTCGTTGCCGCCGAGGCCGGATAGATTGTCCTGGCCTTCGGTGCCGGTGATGGTTTCGCCCGCTGGGAGCCCCGCAACCAGATCGCCGACGACGATGGTGGCCGCGGAGGTTACGCTTTCGGCAAAGCCACGGTTATCCAGAAAGTTAGCGACTACGCGCACCTGCCTGTTTACCTGGGCCTGGCCGGGCGTGAAATTGGCATTCGTCGCGCCGGCGATATTGGTGAAGAGGCCCGTTCCCACGCCCGTCTCAACCTGCCATTGCCAGGTGACGCTAGCAGGGTTGAAGCCGTTCGCGTCGGCGAGTGTGCCGATGGACGCGGTCAGTTGCGACCCTTCGGTCGGGGTCGTGTCGCTGATGGCCGGTGCCCCTGTCGCCGGATCGTTGACCAGGCTCACGAACTGGTCGGCGAACTGAAGCTGCTCGATATTGATGATAGTGTCGGTGCCGTCGAGCAGGGTTCCACCCGTGTGCGACACGGTCATCCGTCCGAAGGCATCGGTTCCGAAGGTATATTCGTCCAGATTGCCCGAAAAGACCGCCGTATCCATGTCGTTGGAGCCGTCAGCCGTCATGATCTGGCGGACTATGCCGAGCTGGCCGGGATTGATCGCGCCGGAAAACATCCGCGACGACAGCGTCGTCATGCTCTTGTGCAGCTCCAGCGGTGCGCCGGTATGTCCGGTATCGGAGGCCGCATAAACGCCGATCTGCACATCCAGCCACTTGTCGCCGTCGATGATGTCGTCGCCGGCGTTGCCGGTAATCCGGTCGCTGCCGTCGCCGCCGAGAATGATGTCGCCGGCGCTGAATTCCGTCACCCCGGCGCCCAGCAACGCCTGCAGGCCGCTGATCAGGGCGATGCCCTGGGCGTCGAGGAAGCTTCCGGCGATACCCTCGGTTCCACCCTGGTTGGCTGGCAGGCGCTCGGCCGCGACAACCTGCGAGCCGGCGAGGATATCGTCATGCGCCGATCCAGAAAGCCCTTCCATCGATTCGAATTCGTCGAGTGCAGCGTTCTGCGGCAGCGTCGGCGCTTCGTCGAAAATGATCGGGATCGACAGGTCCGCATTCACCCCGGCGATGTTGTCCTTGTAGGTGACCCAGTCATAGCCGGACATGCCAGCCATCTTGCCGCGGCCGGGGCTGCCGACCATGATGTCGTCACCACCTTCGCCGATGAACTCGTCGAAACCGCCGTCGCCCAGGAACACGTCATTGCCACGCACGCTGTCGCTGGCGAAGATTTCGTCGAAATTGTCGCCGGGCGCACCGTCGAACGTGCCGGTTTCCAGCCAGTCGTCGCCCTCGTTGCCGAGGATGCGTTCGGCGTTCTTGTTGCCCAAGATGAAGTCGTTGCCCAGGCCGCCGAACACTTCCGAACCCATGTCGGTGCCAAGCACGATGAAGTCCTGGCCGTCTCCGGCAAGCACCAGATCGAGGCCCGGACCGGCGTTGACGACATCGTTGCCTTCGCCGGCCTTGATGTTGTCGTCGCCACCGATGTCGGTGATGATGTCGTCGCCGCTGCCGCCATTGATGATGTCGTTGCCGTGGCCGCCTTCCAGCTTGTCGTTGCCGCCATCGCCAAACAGCGTGTCGTCGCCGATGCCGGCAATCAGGATGTCGTTGCCGGACGGGTTGAAGGCGTTGCCGGGGTCGGTGCCGCCGAGCACGACGTGATCCTCGCCGGTGTAGCGCAGGTAGTTGGCGTCAGGTCCAGCCGTTCCCGGATTGTTGCGGATCACCAGAGGTGTCAGGATCGAGCCGCCGGCCGGGTCGATGCCCAGATTGTCGGCGGTTTCGTCTGCCGCGGTATTCGGGTCGTTGTTCAGCTGGCCATCGGCGCCGGCGGTTTCTCCCAGCCCGGGATTATACTGTCTGGTCCGGTCGATCTCCAGGATGAGGCCGGGCGTCGAGAACACGTCCGACGGCAGGTGGGTTGCGTCGGTGTTGCGCATGATCATGGCGGCGAAGGAATTGCCTTCCATCTCGCCGAACAAATGCAGCCCATCGAGCCTTTGCAGGTAATAGAAGCGGTCGCCGTTCTGCAGCTTCTCCATCGTGGTTTCGAACACGAAGTTGAAGGTCGAGCCCAGCATGCCACCGAACGGCGTGATCTGTTCGGCAAGGCCGCCGATCCACAGGTCGACATTCTCCAGGCCACCAAGGTCGGTCGCATACGCGCCGGTGCCGTTGAGGAAGTCCTCGGCATCGGCCGGAACCAGCAGGCCGCCGACGGAGATGCCGGTGATGATGGTCAAGGCGGCGTCGCGCTTGCCTTCGATCGTGGTCTGTCCGGTGATCAGCGCATGCGTGCCGTAGGCGGCGATGAAGTTGATGATCGAGGCCTCGTTCTTGAGGTGGCCGGCATAGTCGATCCAGCTCTCATAAGGCTTGAGAAGCGCGTCGTTGTTGGTAACTTCGTAGAATTCGCGCCGCGCCGCATTGAGCGACGGCACGCCGGTGTCGCGGCCGCGGGCCAGGTTGATGGTCGCGAGGTCGAGCGGCAGGCCGAGCAGGTTGTTGCGCAATGCGCTGGTGACGAACTCGTCGATCTCGTTGCCAACCTGGCGGGTCATGCCGCGGATGATGGATCCGGCCATTTCGCCTGAACTCTGCGAGGCAAACTCGATCGGGTTGAGGAAGCCCTCGATCAGGCCGATCGATTCATCGTTGAATTGCGGATCGAAGCGGTCGATGGATTCCGTCAGCATCGAATGGCCGAAGCGGTAGACCACGTGCGCGAACTCGGCGACGATGCTCGGGTTGATCGTCACGTCATAGCCGTCCGGAACCAGGAACACGTTGACGTTCGGCTGGATCTTGCGGGCGAACTCCTCGAAGACGAGGTGCTGGTACTGCATCTCGGTCCCGAATTTGGCCGCCTGGAACAGGCGCTCGCCGTTCCAGTCGAGTGCTGCAATCGCCGCCGGGGTGGCGGGCAGTTCGGTGATGGCGACGTCGAGCCACGCGTTGATGAAGTCGATGTCGCCGCTCTCCAGCACGACGTCCTTGGTGTGCTCCATCAGCCGGTTGTGCTCGGCGTGGAACACATGGTGGACGGCGGTCAGGCCGATGTTCTCGTTGCCACGCCCGTCACCGGTGATGAAGTGCGAGTCCAGGAGTTCGTTGTCGTATTCGGTGCTGCCGTTGCCGGGATTGCCAAGGCCGATTTCGGTGTCGCCGTCGGCGATCTTGCCGACCGGCACCGCGGTGTGCGCAATGTCGTCGAGGAAGGCATGGCCGGTGCGAACCGCAAGATGCACGACTGCGGCGGGATTGGTGGCGTTCACCAGCTCAAGCGGATCGGCCGGCGTGCCGGATTGCAGCGTGCTCGGCGAACCCGCTGGCACGCCGAACATGACGACCTGCGGGAACCCGGTCGCCGATGGGATGAAGTTGCCGTAGGCATCGGTCGCCAGCAGCGGCAGGTTGCCGACATGGTAGTCGGTCAGATCGATGCCGAGGATGTTGCGCGCCTGGGCCTTGATCTCTCCCCAGGTCGGCAGGCCGCCATTGGCGCCGTCGAGCAGGGAGCCGGTCGCCTCCGGCCTACCGTTGACCAGCGTATATTCGCGCAGGAAGACCTGGTGCGACGGATGCGACGTATAGGTCTGGTTCTGGTCGACGAACGATGTCGTGGTGTTCAGCGGAAGCGCGTGATCGTCCGCGGTGCCGGCAATGCCGTCAACGCCGGGCGACAGCACGCTGGCGCGCGTCAGCACCATGAAGTTGGTGGGGCTGGTTGGATCGTAGAGCGGATCGTCGGGCTGAAGCGGCACGAACACGGTGCCGCTGTTGCCCTTGGCGACGAGGTCGAGGCCATGGTCGAAAAACTGGCCAAACAGCGTGAACCACGAGTTGAAGGAAGCGGAAAGGCCGACGTCCGGCGCAATGTTGGTGATCTGGATGTTGTCGCCGTCCATCTCGATGCCGTTGGCCGTAAGCATGCCGTCGAGGTCGACGCGCTCTATGGCCAGGGCCGCATTGGCGGTGTCGGAGGCGGCCTGCGTCTGCGTGGCGGCGGCGATTGCGGCATCCAGGGCCACCTGGGTTTCGGGCGTCGGGGCCGTATCATGGGCTTGCTGCGCGGAGACAAGCGTCCGCTGCGCGTTGATGTTGGCGAGGTTTGCGTCCTCGGCAGCCTCGATGAACGGCTTGACAGTTGCGTATTCCGCTTTGATGGCGACCGCGGTTGCCAATTCATTGCCCGGCGCGGAGCCGGCGCGCTGCAGCGCGACCATGATGGCGGCGGGGTTGTCCAGCGTCTGGTCGACGATCAGGTTGGAGATGGTGCGCAGGCTGCTGTCGACGACAATGTTGCCCGGATTGTTTGAGGGATTATAGGACGAAGCGGTCACGCCGCCCGGCGCTGGTCCGTTCATGTCGATCGGCGTCGCGGGCCGGTACTGCGGGTCGAGCAGGGAGGGAAACTCGTTGTCGGCGGCGCCCCAGTTTTCGCGCCCGGGAAGCAAATTGTTGTAGGTGCCGTCAACGGTGCGCAAGCCGAAGCTCAGGTTCGGCGCCGGAATGAGGTCGCTGAGTGGCGTGCCGGCTGCGTGAGCTTCGGAAAGCTCGATCTGCTTCAGGATGAAATCCAGATCCGAACGGATGTACTTGACCATTGCCTGCTCCCCAGTGGTTGGTTCTGCTGGTTCCCCCGGCGTCCGCGCGAGAGATCAGGAGAAGCTGTTGTGTGAGCGCTCGCGCGCAGTCGTCTTCGTCCACGCTCGTGTTAGGACGGCGTGATGTTCCTTCAGAAGTTCCGGGTCGCGGCAAGGTGAACGCCAAGGCCCCCGTGCAAGCATGATGCAGACTTGGCCGGGCTCAGTGCATGGGCGGAAGTCGAGCTACTTCAGCAACTTTCGGCGAGAGCAATATGCGACGTTGGTATCGCGACAACTGCACTTTCGTCGCGGGTTTCATCGGACTTTGGTCCTTGATCGCGCCTTTGCAATTTCTCGTCAGAAATAGCTTGCGCAAGATCAACAGCGAAGACGCGGGCTGGTCCGGGAGGCGGCCACCTTGTCCGCCAAATTCACAAGCAAATCTAATTGTCCGCTTTGCTGTGTGTCACCACTATACTTTGTCTTGGTGTTTAGCTGGACCAAAGCCCAGATCAGGCGCCGAACTGGTCCAGATGCAAGCAGACCAAGGCACTCTTCACATCGTCCGACCTTCCGAAGTTATCGGCACAGGCTTTCTTGTGCACCATTGCTGATGAAACCGCCGTGAACCTCGTCATGCGGCGATGCCAGTCAATTGCGATGCTCCGCTCCGACGCCGGATTGAGACATCGCCGAAGCGAAAGAGGGGAATGTCATGGTCAATCTGGTGAAGCACGATCTGGAATTCATACTCAAGCAAATCAAAATCGCGGAGGCACATGCGGCTGGTGGCGACTTGGCGACATTGGTCGCCGAAGCCGGTGGCCTGGATGCAGATGCGGCTGCAGGCGTTCCGTTGCAGGCGCACCTGCTTCCCTACGGGCTGCGCACGGTCGATGGCAGCTACAACAACCTGCTGGAGGGGCGCGAACAATGGGGAGCCTCGGCAGAGCCGTTCGTCCCACTGGTGACGCCAAGTTATGGCAATGACGCTGACAGTGATACCCTAGTATTTGGCACGCCCGCCAACCCGGTTTCGCTCACCAACACGGACTACACACCGGGTTCGCCCACGGGAAATCCGATGTTTGTTCCCGGGACAGTCGTCGACGCCGATCCGCGTCTTATCTCAAACCTCATTGTCGACCAGACGAGCAACAACCCTGCCGCGATTATGGTTTATGACGCCATGCTTGAGGAGGGAAAGACGGCGTCGCGCACGCAGTTACTGGACAATAACGGTGTCGGGAAGGTTCATGCCGCCGACGTGGTCGGACCGGACGGAGCCGTGCTCGCCGCGGCTGGGTCGCCTGTCTATTCCTACACTTTCGAGAACGTCTCCCCTGATATCGGCGACTCGGCCCCCTACAACTCGATGTTCACGCTATTTGGTCAGTTCTTCGACCACGGGCTTGATCTGGTTGCCAAGGGCGGATCGGGCACCGTTTATATTCCGCTTGCCGAAGATGACCCGCTTTACAATCCGGCAACTCCGCACACCAACTTCATGGTAATGACGCGTGCTTCGCGCGATGCGGATGGCAACGTCGCCGCAAACGTCACCACCCCTTGGGTTGATCAGAACCAGACCTACACCTCGAACGCCTCCCATCAGGTGTTCCTGCGCGAGTATGTGATGCTCGATGGCGAGCCCATTGCCACTGGCCGACTGCTTGATGGCGATCGGGGCCTTGCAACATGGGCGGACGTCAAGGAGCAGGCCCGGACGATGCTTGGCATCGAGCTAACCGATGCCGACGTGGGCAGGGTCCCCATGCTACTCACTGACCCTTATGGCGAGTTCATCCGCGGCGCCAATGGCTTGCCGCAATTGCTGGCAGCCTTCCGCCCCGATGGAACGCCGATTTACGTCGAAGGCGATCTCGTAACTCCGATCAATCCATCTGCGATTCAGTTGCCACTCGGCACGATCATACTGACATCGACAGGGACGCAGACCATCACGAGCGGCATGACGGTCGATGCGGCGCGTACGCTAAACGCCTTTCTGGACGACATCGCCCATGCCGCGGCGCCCGTTCTATCCGGCGGCGTCTTGCAGGCTGATGCTGATAGCGAGCTTGGTTATTCCGGCGGGTTCAACTCGCGTGGGCAGCAGACTGCCTACGATGACGAGCTGCTTGATGCGCACTACATCACCGGCGACGGCCGCGGCAATGAGAATATCGGCCTGACCTCGATCCACCATGTCTTCCATTCGGAACACAACAGCCTCGTCGAACAGACCAAGAATGTCGTGCTTGCTTCGGGCGACCGCGCCTTCATCAATGAATGGCTGCTCGTCGACCTTGGAGTGAACGATCCTATCCCGGCAAATGGCGCGGGGCTGATCTGGGATGGCGAGCGCCTGTTCCAGGCCGCGCGTTTCACCAACGAAATGGAATATCAGCATCTCGTTTTCGAGGAATTCGGGCGCAAGATGCAGCCGGACGTGGATGCGTTCCTTTTCGAACCGTCAGCCGACGTCAATCCGGCCATCTTCGCCGAGTTCGCGCATGCCGTTTATCGCTTCGGCCACTCGATGCTGAACCAGGATATCGACCGCATCGTCCAAGGAACCGACGGCACCTATAGCTTCGATAACATCAGTCTGTTCGAAGGGTTCCTCAACCCGCTGGAACTGGGTGCTGTGGATGCCAACGGCAATGTGATTGTCGATCACGACGCTGCCGCCGGCGCGATCATCCGCGGCATGACGCGGCAGGGCGGCAACGAGATTGACGAATTCGTGACCGACGTTCTGCGCAACCAATTGGTGGGCATCCCGCTCGACCTTGCGGCGCTCAACATTGCGCGTGGCCGCGACGTTGGCTTGCCGACCCTAAACGAGGCCCGCGCCCAGTTCTACCAGATGGCGGGACAGGATTCTCAGCTCAAACCTTACACCAGCTGGGTCGATTTCGCCCTGAACCTGATGAACCCGGCCTCGATCGTCAATTTCATCGCCGCCTATGGCACGCATCCACTCGTTGACTCTGAGACGACGATCGAGGGCAAGCGCGCGGCCGCTGCGATGCTGGTTTTCGGGGATGCAAGCCTGTCGGGCGCGGCAAAGACGGCGTTCGACAATGAACGGCAGGCGTTTCTCAATGCCACTGGCGCCTGGGCGAATGCCGAGACGGGGCTCAACAAAATCGATCTCTGGATTGGCGGTCTCGCCGAAAAGAAGATGGATTTCGGCGGCATGCTGGGATCAACATTCAGCTTCGTCTTCGAGCTGCAGATGGAAAACCTTCAGGAGGCCGACCGCTTCTACTACCTGTCGCGCGTCCAGGGCCTCAACCTGTTGAACGAGTTGGAAAACAACTCGCTGACCGAGATCATCATGCGCAATACCGACCTTGAGGGTGAGGGTCGGACGGCGTTGCCGGGGAACATCTTCTCAACGCCTGATTTCACCCTCGAAATGGATCAATCCAAACAGATCGGCGCCGATCCCGAGTTTTCGAACCCGATCCTCCAGGCCCTGACGCCGCTAGTGGTGCGCAAGGACGCCGATGGCGACGGTGATCTCGACGTACTCATCTACAATGGTGGCGATCACGTGGTGATGGGCGGCACCAATGAGGACGACATCATTGTTGCCGGCGAAGGTGACGATACCATCTGGGGCTACGAGGGTAACGACACCATCGAAGCAGGATACGGCGTCGACGTCGTTCATGGCGGCGATGGCGATGACATCATAACCAATGCCGGCACCGACATTGGCGCCATGGACTTCTTGCATGGCGAAGGCGGCAACGATGTCATTCACGGTGGCTCCGGCATGGCGCTGGTCTTCGGCAATTCGGGCAATGATTTCATCATCGGCGGTCCCGATGGGAAACACCTGCTGGGCGGTCTAGGCAACGACTTCGTTCGCGGCGGTGACGGCGGCGATTTCGTTATGGGCAACGAAGGCGACGACTGGCTCGAGGGTGGTGGCCGCTTCGACACTCTTGCCGGCGAGAACTCGGAGCTCTTCTTCAATTCGACCATCATCGGCCATGATGTAATGAACGGAAACGGCAGCGACACCGACTATGACGCCGAGTCCGGTGACGACATTATGTTCCAAAACGAAGGTATTCAGCGTTCTAACGGCATGGCCGGCTTCGATTGGGCGATCCACAAGGGCGACAGCAATGCCGCCAACTCCGATCTCGGCATCCCGATATTTGCAACACAGGAAGCGTTCATTCTGCGCGATCGCTTCGATCTGGTTGAGGGTCTCTCGGGGTGGGACAGGAACGACACCTTGACCGGCCGCTCCTCGCCCACCAACGCTCGGTCCGAGCTCCAAAACACTGCTGCAATACCTGGCCCAGACAGTCCGTTGGACTCTTACTCGAACGCTCTGCTGGAGAAGAATGTCGCGTTGATCAGCGGCCTTGACGCGCTTGTTGCGCACCGGGCGCGCACCAATGTCACCGTCAATGGAAAGACCGAGACCATTGTCGTCGAAACAGCGGACGCCTCCGACATATTGTTGGGCGGCGGTGGCAGCGACGTCATCAAGGGGCTGGCCGGAAACGACATCATCGATGGCGACAATTGGCTCAACGTTCGCATCCGCATCGTCAAAGACGGAATTATCTATACCGCTGACGGTATGACCACCCAGGTTTATCTCGAAAGCGATCTGAACGAAGGCGCGCTTGTTCCAGGCGCTGCGGCGCAGTTCGGCGGCCGGTCACTCGATGCATTGATGTTCGACCGTACGCTCAATCCTGGCCAGCTATCGATCGTTCGAGAAATCGTCGACGGCGATCTGGACAATTCAGATACCGACATTGCCGTCTATACTGACGTGGTCACCAACTACACCTTCACCCGCAACAGCGATGGAAGCATTACCGTCGATCACACCGGCTTCGAGGATCCGGGTGATGGCGAAGATCCGAATGGCGAAGACATTCCAGAAGAGACGGTCCAAAACAAGGTGCGTTCTGACGGCACCGACCGCTTGTTCAACGTAGAACAGCTTCGTTTCTCCGACGGCAACGGCGGAACGATCGATTTCAATGTCGGCCAGCTGATCAACGTTGCACCCACAGGCGCCCCGATCATCAGCGACATGACGCCCACCGAAGGGCAGGCGCTGACAGTCGATACCAGCAGCATTGCAGACGCCAATGGCGGCATTGCTGGCGGCTTCGCCTATCAGTGGCAGGTTTCCGAGGACGGCGGCGCCACCTGGAGCAGCATCGCGCTGGCGACCGGCCCAAGCTTCACCCCAGTTGACAATCTTGGCGCGGGCCAGGTCGGCGACCTCCTGCGCGTGCGGGTCAGCTTCACCGATGGCGCTGGTAATGCCGAGCAGCTGTTTTCAGCGCCAACCGCAGTGGTTGGTGACAACTGGAATGCCGTGCCATTCCTAGGCAACACCTTCAACGGAACAGCGGGTGACGATATTGCCAATGGGACGAGCGGAGTGTTTGGTCTCGGCGCAAACGATACGCTCAACGGCAATGGCGGAAATGACATTCTCAACGGGGCGGGCGGCAACGATACCCTCAATGGCGGTGCCGGCAACGATACATTGAACGGTGGCGGCGGTAACGATACGGCCGTCTATTCCGGGCCAATCCGCAATTTTGGCCTGCAAAGCAATGGCGTGACTCTTACGGTAACCGACACTACCGGTGCAGAAGGCATCGATACGGTCACAGCGACGGAGACCTTGAGATTTGGCACCGTAAGCTACGCTGTGGTCAATGGCTCCGCCGGGAACAATGGCAATCTCAATGGCATCAATGGCGCCAACGGCTCGCAGGCGATCTTCGGGTTCGGCGGCGCCGACACGATCAACGGTGGCGCTGGCGACGACTACATCGACGCTGGCGAGGGCAATGATACCATCACACAGACTGGCAGCACCGGCGGACGCGATTTCGTCGACGGTGGCGCTGGCACCGATACCTACCAGGTCAACGGTGCGGCAGGGGCGGAGACCTTCACGGTTTACTCTAGAGCTGCGGCTCTAGCTGCTATCAGCGGCCTTGCCCTGGCAAGTTCGACAGAGATCGTCATAGCGCGCAACGGTGCGGTGATCGCTGAACTTGATAATATTGAAGAAATCCGCGTCAACTCGCTCCAGGTGACATCGCCTGGTGGCGCTGGCGGCGGAGCAAACGGTGGCGACACGATCCAGGTCGTCGGCGACTTCACCGGCACGAGCCTTAGCTTCAGCACGATCACCATCGACGGCAACACTGGAGACGACACGATCAACATCACGGGGCTCTTGTCGGCCCATCGCATAGTGTTCCGATCCAATGGCGGCAACGACACGATCGTGGGGGCACTGCGGGATCAGGATGTTATTGAACTACCCGCAGGGGCCGACCCTGCCGACTATGAACTCAACATCAACGCCAATGGCACCAAAACTCTTTTCAGTGCCACGCATTCGGTCACCTTCCTGGCTGACGGAGAGCCTGAGATCCGTGTCGCAGGTTCCGGTGGCGGGGATGATCCGGATGATGCAGGCAATCATGAAGAAGATGACGATGCCTGCGAGTCTGATGGCGAGAGCCAGACGCCCCATGGTGCGCCTTCAAATGCCATGTTGGGCACCAGCGGTGCAGATAGCCTGAGCGGCACCGAAGCGGGCGATACGATCATGGGCCGTGATGGCAGGGACATCGTATTTGGCCGCGGCGGCAGCGACGACATCTTCGGCGATGGCGGAGCGGACATGCTCTACGGGGACAGTGGGGATGATCGCATTCTTGGCGGCGATGGCAACGACTTCATCAACGGCGGCGCTGGCAAGGACACCGTCTTCGGCGGCGGCGGCGACGATCTGATCGTTGCAGAAGACGGCGACGGCAACGACACCTACTACGGTGACGACATGGCCGGCGGTACGGGCAACGACACGCTCGACATGTCGGCGATCAACGCCAACATTACAGCCGATCTCGGCACCGGCCACATGGGGCGCGGTTCTGTATCAAGCGCCCAAACCGGCAACGACACGATCTGGGGCATCGAGAATTTCGTCGGCGGCTGGGGCAGCGATACAATCACGGCCAGCAGCGAGGTCAATGTAATGGACGGCGGTGCCGGCGGAAACGACACGTTCCGCTTCCTTTCCGCAGCCCATGCCGATGGCGACACAATCGTTGGCTTCCAGCCTGGGGACAAGATTGACCTAAGCGGGATGGACGCAAACTGGTGCGCGTCCGGCAAACAGAGCTTCACCTTGGTGTCCGATGGGTTCAGCGGAAGGGGCGAGCTCATGGTTGCCCATGAAATCCGCGACGGTGAAGAATATACGGTTGTGCTCGGCAACACGAGCGGTGGCAATGACGCTGATTTCAAGCTCAGCATCAAAGGTTCCCACGAACTCAGCGCAAGTGACTTCAACCTTTGACGAGGCAACACGTGGGGCCGCAATAGCCGGCGCCACATTCTCGTAGATCGGTCTTTCCGGCCAACGCTTTTCGGTCAAGACCGGCTTCAAGGCAAAGCAACCAGCAGGCTCCTGGGGTTTGGGTGGAACATGGGTACGCGTGCAAACAGTTCGATATCGGCGTCCAAGCGCAAAGGTGCTGACAAGCTCACCAAAGGCTTCCGGAGCATCTTTGTATTCCTATTTGCGATGTCGGGCGTGATCAATATTCTGGCGCTCACGGGCGCCTTCTACATGCTTCAGATTTATGATCGCGCCTTGACCAGCGGCAGCATTCCAACACTGGTGGCGATCTCCGCACTGGCGATCGGGCTTTATTTCTTCCAGGGCATGTTCGACGTCATCAGGTCGCAGATTCTGGTGCGGATCGGGGCGCGACTGGACCGCAAGATCGCCCCAATGGCGCACCAAGTTGCCATCGACATGCCACGTTTTGGCTTTTCCACCGCCGAGGCGCTGGAACGAGGCCGCGACGTTGACACTGTGCGCGGGTTCCTTGGAAGCCAAGGACCGATCGCGTTGTTCGACCTGCCATGGATGCCGTTGTTTCTGGTCTTCGTTTACATTCTCCATCCGTGGCTAGGAGCGCTGACCCTTGGCGGGGCATGCGTGCTTACGCTTCTCACGATCCTGACGGAACTGATGACCCGGCGGCTGAGCAGCGCGACCCACCAGGCCGCAGTGGCACGAAATGCCATTGCCGATTCCAACGCGCGCAATGCCGATGTACTCAAGGCAATGGGCTTTGCCGGACGAGCGGTCGCCCGCTTCGACCGCGCCAACGAGGACCACCTAGAGCTACAGACGCGGACCAATGACATCAGTGGTACATTCGGAGCGCTGTCGCGCGTACTGCGTATGATCTTGCAGTCGGCCGTGCTGGGGATGGGGGCCTACTTAACCATTCAAGGTGAGCTCTCGGCCGGTGCGATCATCGCGGCATCTGTCGCATCCGCACGAGCCCTTGCACCGATCGACCTGGCCATAGGCAACTGGAAGAACGTTGTCTCCGCGCGCACGGCTTTCGGACGCCTCAAGGAAACGGCCATGGCGCTGGCTGGATCGGCGGACCACATGGTGCTCCCCGCCCCCGTAGGGTCGCTCAAGGTCGAAAACATTACCGTCGCTGCGCCTGGCTCCGGCCGTGTTTTACTCAGCGAGGTCTCCTTCGAACTCAAGGGGGGGCAAGCGCTTGGGATTATCGGTCCAAGCGGAGGTGGCAAGACGACGCTTGTACGAGCATTGACCGGTATCTGGCCTGTGTTGCGCGGCAGTGTACGACTGGACGACGCTGAATTGACGCAGTGGGATGACGACAGGCTGGGGCAGTTCGTCGGCTACTTGCCGCAGGAAGTCGCGCTGCTCGACGCTACGATAGAAGAGAATATCTCGCGCCTTCATGAAGCTCCCGAGGCGCGCTCGATTGTTGAAGCTTCGAGAGCGGCAGGCATCCACGAGATGACCGTTCGCATGCCGGATGGATATCGCACCGAGCTAGGCCCTCTTGGTGTCTCGCTTTCGGGCGGACAACGCCAGCGGATCGGACTCGCCAGAGCATTGTACGGCAATCCGTTCCTAGTGGTCCTCGACGAGCCAAATTCAAATCTAGATGGCGAGGGTGAGGAAGCCCTGACCTCAGCGATAGAAGGCATAAAGCGCCGAGGAGGTATCGCGATTATTATCGCTCACAGGCCCTCGGCCCTTGCCGCGGTTGATCTGGTTGCAGTCGTCCAGAATGGCAAGATGACCGCATTTGGTCCCAAGGCCGATATTATCGGCGCTACCGCGCGTCGTGACGCTCCCCCTCCAGCCAAAGAACCCTCGAAGCGGATGGCAAACGCCCGTATCAGCGCACAGGTGACGGTATGATCGACGTCAAAGGCAGCAAGAAGGCACAACAAGAAGCGGACCCTTCACAGCGATTTCGACTGAAGGACGACGTCCGGACCAAAACTCCCATGTTGGTCGGCCTCTTTCTTGTTTCGGTTGCACTGTACCTGAAGGCGATGTTCCCCAGCCTGGCATCAAACCCAGACACCAGCGCCCCCGAAAAAGAGCCCGTTGACGCCAAAGCGCCTGCGACCCAAGAGATTGCCGCCAATGAACAAGCCCTCGACGCTTTGCCCGAGGACAGCGTTCCTGTGGCCGAGGAGCCTGCGAGCTCCGCAAGCCGGGTCATCCAGCCTGCCTTGCCTGCGCGCTTCATGGTCGTGAACTCTCCGGAGTTCGGATTTTTGCAGACAGAGGCATCCATCAATTGGAACGGTTTCAAGCCCTATTCGCGGCCAGCCAATGACAACAGCTGGAGTGTCGCTCCTGAAATAGCGCCGGAGGTACCTCAGGTCGCCCCCGGCGTTGTCGAGCCTGTCGCCCCAGGCGGGCCATCGGAGCAGCCGTCGGATACTGACTGTGATGAGATGGGTGATGATGTGTGCGAGGAGGACGACGAGGAGGCGCAATCCCCAAACAGGGCTCCTCGCGTCACCGGTCCGGTTTACCTGATGGATGTGTCAGGATGCGCAATCCTGACGATTGCACTCTCAGACTTGCTCGCCAACGCAGTCGATCCCGACGGCGATGCGCTTACCGTCAGGAATCTGAGTGTTTCGTCCGGAACCATCGTCCAATCCCAGGGAGGGTGGTTGTTCCAAGGGTCACCGCATTTGCTTGGCGATGTCACCATCTCATACGAGATAAGCGATGGGCATCGCGCGGTGGGCCAGAGCGCCCATTTCTCCGTCGTCAAATCCTTCGTTGAAGGCAGCAATGGCGACGATAGCCTGCTTGGCACGATGTGCGCGGACGACATCGACGCTGGCGATGGCAACGACAACATTGACGGGCGTGCCGGTGATGACGCGATCTTTGGCGGGCGTGGCGACGACCATGTGATGGCCGGTAGCGGCGACGACACCGTTTTTGGCGATGCGGGTTGCGACATCATTTTCGGAGGTGCTGGAAACGACCACCTCTCGGGCGGTGCCGGCAACGACCGGCTGTTTGGCGAAGACGGCAACGATATCCTGTTTGGAGATGCCGGAGACGATTACTTGAGCGGCGGCAGCGGTGACGATCTGCTTCTCGGCGGCGCTGGAGACGACGTGCTGTCCGACGGCACCGGCCAGGATACCTTGCGTGGCGATTCCGGCAACGACATCGTGGTCGCAGCACTCGATGGCGAGGACGACTACTTCGATGGAGGCGATGGACGCGACACGCTCGATTACTCGAATTCATCCTCAGGGATAAACGTCGATCTGGTTACTGGCATTGCCAGTGGCGTCGAAATTGGCAACGACACGATTTCAGGCTTTGAGCTTGTCGTTGGCGGCGCGGGGAACGACTACTTCATCGCCGGGACGGTGCAAGTCACGCTAGCCGGCGGGGCCGGAGCCAATACGTTCGAATTCAAGGGTGGCGAAACAACCGGCTACCAATCCGCTTCCGAGCAGACATCCGTTTTCCACGAGATCCTCGATTTCAAGGTCGGCGATCGCATCCGAATGTCCAAATACGATCTTTTCGAGCAAGTGCTCGATGAGATTGGCGAGCGCTTCGAGGACATTTACGGCGACGAGGTCGAAGATGACGACATCGCGATCCGCTACCGACACGATCGTAGCGACGAGATCGAGCGCACGATCATAGAGGCCGACTTCAACAAGGATAACATCTACGAGACGACCGTTCACATTCAAGGACACCATGTCCTTGTCGTCGTCGAACATGTGTGAGGCGGCACAGCGCCCGAAGGAGAACAGTACATGAGCAGAAATGGGGACAGCAAACACGGGCGCGAGATCAACGCATTTGGAATCGGTCCACGCGTCGTCGCCGGGGTCGCGCTTGGCTTTTTGCTTGTAGGTGGGGCCGGTGGATGGGCTGCGACCGCTCAACTGACTGGTGCCGTAATCGCTCAGGGTTCAGTGACCGTCGAACAGAACCTGAAGTCGATACAGCACCGTGATGGCGGCATCATCTCCGACATAACCGTTCGGGAGGGAGATTTTGTGCGCGCCGGCCAAGTGTTGATTAGACTTGAGGACGCGCAGACCAAGGCTGAGCTATCGATCGTTCAAGCACAGCTAACCGAACTTGCGGTTCGCAAGGCTCGCCTGCTTGCAGAGCGCGATGGGCTCACCGAAATTGATTTCCCGCAAAAGCAAAGTTCTGGAACACCGCACTTAGCTGCCATCGCAATTGGCGAAGCCCGGTTGTTTGCTGGCAATCATACAAACCGTGAAAGCCAAAAAAACCAGCTCGAATTAAGCATTGAGCAGGTTGGCGAGGAAATTAAGGGACTTGAAGCTCAGCGGCATTCGAAAGACAGTGAGATTGCCCTGATCGAGACGGAATATGCCAAGATCAAGGGGCTCGTCGACATGAGGGTGATCGAGGGCGCGCGCATCTACAACGCGGACCGTGAAAAGGCGCGCCTCAGTGGGGAGCGCGGTGAAATTGATGCTGCGATCGCGCGGGCCAAAACACGGATAAGCGAGATCCGCCTGCAGGTTATCGCCATCGACGAAAACAGCAGCACTGAGGCTCAGCGCGAACTGAGCCTCGTGGACACCAGAATATCTGAGCTGAATGAACGTAAAACAGCAATCGAAGATCGCTTGTCGCGCACCGACATTCGCGCACCGATCTCCGGAACGATCAACGAATTGAATGTGGACACAATCGGCGGTGTCATCTCCCCTGCCGAAGTGCTTGTTACTGTGGTGCCTCAGGACGCAAAGCTCAAGATTGAAGTCAGGTTAACTCCTGCGAGCATCGACCAGGTAGCAGTTGGCCAACTGGCGCGACTGCGTTTCCCAGCATTCAACCAAAGGACAACACCGGAACTGATGGGAGAAGTCGTCCACGTCTCGCCGGCAACGTCCCGCGATGCCACCACAGGCGAGACATTTTATCTTGGCGATGTACAAATACACCCAACGGAACTCGCCAAACTCGGCGGTGAAGCGCTTCGCCCTGGAATGCCGGTCGAGGTCTATGTTTCCACCGAGGCACGGACTGCCATCTCGTATCTGGCAAAACCCCTGAGTGATCAGTTCAACAGAGCACTCAGAGAGCGCTAGCCAGTTCGAGGCGGTGACCCGCATCCGCATAAGGTGCGGCCCGTGAGTGCTCCAATTGTGACGGCTAGGAGAGGGCGATTTCATAGGCCAAGGCGCCAAAATATCTCTCTCTAGAAAGACAGTGAACGAGACGCACTCGCTGCCTTCCACGGGCGTTATTTTCCGCCCCTTATGCTCTATTCACGGCTAGTTAATAGACCGCGCTACGGACGGCGGAACTACGCCGTCAAACTCCTTGAGCGCCAGCACGACCTCAAGCCTGCTTCGAGCTGCAACCTTGTGCATTAGTACCGTCATGTAGTGTTTTACGGTATTTTCAGTGAGTCCTAGCTCCTGCGCGATTTCCCTGTTTGTTTTGCCCCTATGCAGGAGACTCACAATCTGTTCCTCGCGGACTGTCAGCTTCAGCTTCTTTGCCGCAAGCTTTCGAAGGGCAGCGGTACGCAGCGAAGCAATGAGCTTGGTGGCGATGCACGGACTGATGAAGGTGTCGCCTCCCGCCACAGTCTGTACTGCTTCGAGAAGTTCGGCAGACGTGCTCGACGATGTTAGATATCCAACCGCCCCCGCATCCAGCGACCGCATCGCGTGTTCCGCGCTAGGCATTCGGCTAAACACTACAATCTTGGCGTGACTTCTCGTGGCTATCGATGCGATTGTGTCAAAGTCCCCGTCGTGTTCGCCAAGATCAATGACAATGAGGTCAGGGTCATCCCGTTTCACAACTTCCAAGGCGTCCTTGGCGTTTGCCGCCTGCGCCACGACTGTGTATTCATCCTTGGACGACAATACAAAGTACATACCGTCCCGCAGAATCGATTGCTCACAAATCAGAGCGATACGTGTCTTACGCATAAACCAACGCCCACCCTTACATGCCCAGTCTCTAACATACTGACCGGTTAAGGCAGGCGCAATGCGGTTGTTAACAAAAGGTTAATTTCAACCCTCAGGTGGTCGGTTATCTTGACGTAAACTACTTAAGTTCTGAACGTCACTGGGCGGTCGAACCGCGACATCACGCAAACTGCTGCCGGTTTTTTGGACGCCAGTCGCCTTTTAGAGTCAGGACTTGGGTAGTGGGGCCGTTCATGCCAATAGTTTTATGGCAAGCATAGGCGGCGACGTTGGTAAGCCTGCGCGGGGTCTTCGTCCAAGTGTCTTCGCACCCGTCATGGAACGGCCGGTGTTTCGCGATGATGAAGACTAACTGAGGCGCCTCTTCACTACGACTTTTTCGATCAGCCTGACTTTGCCATCACGCATACTCACGGCCTTCATCGCGAGAAGGTCGTCTATGACTTTCTCGATGCTCCGCTCGGTTATGGCAGTCGGCGGCTTGTAAGGGAGATTGTCGATAGCTTTCAAAATCTCTTCGGCCGTGCAGGGGCGGCCTGCTTCAAACAGGGCATGTACTACTATCCCTTGGTCGATTGTGACTGTTTTCTGCGCCTGACTATTCGCCTCGTTGTAAATGACCAAAGCAGCAACTGGGATCAAGTATGGAGAGGCCGTGACGGCAGAACCTGCCAGAACCATGTTTGGGATCGCCTTGTACAGCGTACTCCAACTGTAGACGATGTTCCGCCAGTGCGTGCGTTGCTTCGGAATAGGGCTGTCCGTCCCTGTCCGGAACGTCTCAAAATTCGAGTTCGGTAAATCCGGGACGTCGAACTCCTCGGAAACGAAAGCCTTTCTGATCTGATCCGCCAGCGGCGCTATCGTCTCCCATTGATCCGGAAGTACTTGTCGGAGCCGGCCTTCGAAGTCGTTTGCGATCATGCCCTGGGTCCTGAGCTGAATTCACAAAGTTGCGCTTCCCAAGGCCAGCAGAATTCACCGTCCCTTTGAGCCTTTCAATACCCGCATTCGGATGAGTGCGGGTGAATGGGCAGGGCCGCCCCAATCGAGGAATCCAGAACAGAAGGCCGAGATGACGCGGACATTGGCCTGCCGATTGCGGCCAGCGTCATGGGCATCGGCACGGTTCGCTAAATTTTCGGGGATCGATGTCGATCAGCTAGACGATCCGAGCACACCTCAGCGCCACCAGCCGCCGGACATACGCATCGACACACCCTCACATAGCTCAGCACGCGACCGTCGTGCAGTGATGCCGTCGTGATGATGGCAGATCTCGTATTTTTGGGTCAGGCGGGAGGGCTGGTGGCAAATGCGGTTGGTCAGCAGACTTGCGCTAGACAGTGTTCACCGAACCGATGAAACGAATTCCGGCGGCACGGACACTATCCAGGCAGGTCTGCACCCGCTACGCGCTTTCATCAGTAGCGACCGAAGAGCGGCGTCGAGCCGGCGGCTTTCAGGGTCGGAAGGCTGTGGCCGAGCAACGTGTCGATAGCCTGATGCGACACCGTGGCGCTCCCCGCCCGGGCCAGATGCTCCGTCAACAAGGGCTGCCGATCAGCGGCCGGCTGGATCACTCGTTGCGACAACGCGCTCTATCGCTGTCGACAGTGAAATCGTGCCGTGCCGCTGTTCGCTGCTGTCCTGGCGCATGAAAAGGCCGTTGGCGATCCCCGCATACATGCCGAGAAGCGCGCTCGCCACCTCGCCTGATACACCTTCCTCGGCAAGCAGTGCTGCCCGCTGTTCCGGTGGAACAAGCACCGACTTTATCGGCCTGCCGAGAATTTCGGCAAAGGCCGAAGCCACATCGCCGGCGCTCCAGTCTTGTGGTCCGCTGAGTTCCACGACCCGCTTGCCGGTCCAGTCCTCGCACAGCACGGCTGCCACCGCCCGCCCGACATCGATCGTGCTCACCATCGGGATTCTTTGAGAGGGTTCGAGAAAGGTCGGCAGCACGCTTTGCGACAGGACAGTTTGCGCCACCTCGCTCCAGCTCTCGACAAAATAGCCTGACCGCAGGAAGGCGGTCGCTGGTGCCACCCCCTGAAGCAGTCCCTCGAACCGGTTGAGGGTGGCGATGACGCCGGTGCCAGCGGGATGTTGCGCCCCGATGGACGACAGAACTACGGCCTTGGGCAGGCGCCCCCGCCGGACGGCATCGGCAAGTGCTACGCCGAGGCCTTCCGTCCGCTGATAGGGATCGCCACTCACCGGCGGCGGATTGAGCAGGAACGCTCCCTGAGCGCCCTTCAGCGCCTCGGCTATCGCGTCGGCATCCTCGATACTCGCGACGGCGACTTCCGCGCCGAGGGCTGTCCATTTTTCAGCCTGCTCCTTGCGGCGCAGGACGACACGCACGGCCTCGCCGCGTTCGATGAGGGCGCGTGCGGCCTCGCCACCGGCCCGTCCATTTGCTCCAAGCACGACATACATGATTTCCACTCCCTCAGATCGCTCGATGGAGCAACGATAGGCGCTGACATTTCATGCGTCGAATGCATGGTGTATATAGTCGTCATGCGCGAAGTGGATTTACGCCGGATCGACCTCAACCTCTTGGTAGCGCTTGAGGCGCTTCTGGATGAGAAGAACGTAACCCGTGCCGCCCACCGGCTCGGCATGAGCCAGCCGGCCGCGAGCCGAGCGCTCGGGCGATTGCGCGCGCTGTTTTCAGACGCGCTGCTGGTCGATGGGCCGGGCGGCTACATACTCAGTTCCCGTGCCGAAGAGGTGCGCCCCGTGCTTCGTGGCATATTGGCGGGAGTCGGCGAAATGCTGGAGGCAAGTTCGTTCGACCCCGCGACGGCGACGGGTCGTATCCGGCTTCTTATGCCCGATCTCCAGGCCGCCGTGCTGGCGCCTCATTTGCTGGCCCGCCTCGCCCGTGAGGCACCGTCGCTTGATCTCGACATTGTCGCGCCTGATACGAACGGGTTCCAAGCGCTGGAGCATGGTGTCGCGGATGCGATGGTGGCGCTGATCGATGACGCGCCGACCGGCATCCACCGTCGCCGCCTCTATGACGAAGAACTCGTGACGCTGATGCGGGCGCATCACTCAGCCCTCGCCGAAAAACTCAGTCTCGACCGCTTTCTGGCGCTTGAGCATATCGTGGTGAGCGTCACTGGCGTCGGGCCGGCACCCGTCGATGAGGTGCTTGCGCGGATGGGGCGAACGCGGCGGGTGAAGCTGCGCGTGCCGACTTTCTTCGCGGCGGTCGAGATCGCCGCTCGCTCTGACCTCATTATGACCCTGCCGAAGAGCCTGGCGCGAGCCGCCGCCAACATGAGGCGCTTCGTATCGTTGCCGCCGCCACTCGATCTTGGGCGTTTCACGATGAGCCTCGCCTGGCACGCGCGCAGTCAGGACGCGCCCAGGCACATATGGCTGAGACGCGCCATTGTTGCGGCAGCGATGGATATGTCTTCGGCAATTGACGCTGGAAGCTGAGGCCGCAGGACTTCTGTCCGCCGCGCAACGCTTCAAACCGAACAGCGTTCATCGAGATGCGCTAGTTGCAGGTGGGCGAGCACTCTTCGATGTCCCCCAATCATCCGCCCTAGGCTTGCCTCTTCCTAATTGAGTTGGACAGCCGCCGCTTGCGGCACATTCACCTCATCCTGACCATGTCGGCCAGCTCGGCCGCCGATTCAGGGTGAAGGCCTCGGCCGAGATCCCCGGCCTCACGCTGTAGCTAGACGGTGAGGTCGGCTAGCGCTGCGGGGACGCTGTCTTCGAAAAATAGCGGCTCAATCCGCGACGGGTTTCGATCACGCGCATTTTTTGCCGATCTTCCTAAGCTCTCAAAGCCTTGCATACAAAGAACCTAAGGCCTTCACTGTCACGTTTTTGCCGACATTAATTGCCGATGTTTGCCGCCGATTGTCCAGCAGAACAGGAAATTCGGAAGGACGAAGGGATTTAGGCGGCGCAGCAACTCTTTGAGCGGAGTTTCACGACCGCCGCTTGGCAGGCATTTGTTAAATTTCATTTCGATATTTGTAGCCGGTGTCGACCCGAATTCAGCCTATTGGCCATTAGGCCCGCACAAAGGCCGCAGGCCCTCCAGGTGCATCCTCGCAGCGCGCGATGCGCCTCCAATTTCCGAATAGTCGCGCAATCAGTCCGAAATTGTCGACAAAGTAGTTGACAATTTATGCCCGCTTTCTGAATATGGCCTCGTGGCGGAGACAAGACGGCGCCTTGGCAGCTCTAGATGATCGGGCGTCGCCGCTGACAGCGGCGGGTGCGGGAATCAGTAGGCCTCGGTGAAGTCTGGTGGGCCGGTCGAGCCTAAAATAAAGACCTTCGAAACGGAGGCGCCACTTAAGTGGGAGGGATAGACAATGTTAGGGGATTTGCCATCGTGGCAAACGCCATTCATGGCACCCGTTGCGTGCGGCCGCGCTGCAATGCGCGCCGACGACGCCACAGCCTTGAGTCTGTTGACGCAAGCGCCCTCATGGACCCAGCGATCTGGCTCCTTGGCTAACTGACGAGGCTTCATATGCTGGTCTTCATTATCAGCCGCATTGCCAATGCCATCATGGTGATGCTTGCGGTTGCTATGCTTGCATTCCTGATCTTTCGTCTTGCCGGCGATCCGGTCGAGCTCATGGTCACCGAGCAGACGACGCAGGCTGACCGCGACGCAATCCGCGAGCGGCTGGGTCTCAACGACAGTGTCGCCACGCAGTTCGTACGCTTTGTCGCCCATGCGGCGCAGGGCGATTTCGGCATCTCCTACCGCAATGGCCAGGATGTACTCACCCTCATCGGCGAACGCTTCCCGGCAACGCTGGAGCTGGTGCTGGTGGCGACGTTGATCTCGCTCGTCGTTGGCCTGCCGCTTGGCGTGCTTACAGCAATCAAGCGCGGGCGATGGTACACGGAGTCGCTGCAGTTTCTGTCGATCATTGGCGTTTCGCTGCCAAGCTTCGTAGTCGGCATCCTTCTTATCTTGGTCTTCTCGGTCATTTTGGGCTGGTCGCCGTCCTTCGGCCGCGGCGATGTCGTCCAGATCGGCTGGTGGTCGACCGGCCTGCTGACGCCCTCGGGCCGTGCAGCGCTGATCCTGCCGGCAGTGGCGCTGTCGCTCTACCAGATCACTTTGATCATGCGCCTCGTCCGTGCCGAGATGCTGGAAGTGTTGCGCTCCGATTATGTGAAGTTCGCCCGCGCCAGGGGCATTCCGCGCTGGCGCGTCTACTTCCGCCATGCGCTGCGCAACTGTTTGATGCCTGTCGTGACCATGACGGCGATGAACATCGGCTCACTCATCGCCTTTGCACTCATCACCGAAACCGTCTTCCAGTGGCCGGGCATGGGCATGCTGTTCATCCAGGCAGTCACCTTCCTCGATATTCCCGTGATGGCGGCCTATCTCTGCGTCATCTCCTTCATCTTCGTCGCGCTGAACACGCTGGTCGATATCACCTATGCGGTGATCGATCCGCGCCTGCGCAGCTCGCACTGAAACCGGGGACAAGTCGATGACCGACGTTTCTAAGACAGCCGCCGTGTCCCGCCCAAGTTTTGTCCAGCGTCTGCGCAACAGCGATGTCTGGTGGTCGTTCACTCACAGCAAGTCGGCGATGATTGCAGCCGGGATCCTGGCTGTGCTGGTTTTTGCCGCCGTCTTCGCGCCGTTCATTGCACCACAGAACCCCTATGACGCCGCTCAGCTCGATATGTGGAAGGCAGAGTTGCCGCCGCTCTGGCAGGAAGGTGGCGAATGGCCCTATCTGCTGGGCACCGACACGCAGGGGCGGGACCTGCTTTCGGCGATCCTTTACGGCACGCGCATATCGATCATGATCGGTCTTGGCTCGGTCGCCTTGTCGCTTCTGCTCGGCATGACGGCCGGGCTGGTCGCCGGTTTCTTTGGTGGTTTTATCGACAATATCCTGATGCGCATCGGCGACATCACCTTGTCGATCCCGACCATCTTGATTGCGATCCTGGTGTCTACGGTGGTGCGGCAGCTGCTTCCCGCCGATCTTCGAGAGATCGGAGCATCGGCAGTGCTGGTGCTGGCCATCTCGCTATCGTCGTGGGTGCAATATGCACGCACCGTACGTGCCCAGACGATCGTTGAACGCAACAAGGAATATGTACAAGCGGCAAGGCTCTTGAAAGTGCCTTCGCGCCGTATCCTGGCGCACCACATCCTGCCCAACACGCTAACGCCAGTGCTGGTTGCTGCCACGCTGAACTTCGGCATGGCGATCCTGACCGAAGCGACTTTGTCATTCCTTGGTATCGGCATGCCCCCCGGACAGCCATCTTTGGGAACGCTGATCCGCATCGGCAATCAATTCCTGTTTTCCGGCTCGTGGTGGATCGTGCTGTTTCCAGTGATCCAGCTCTGCCTGCTGGTGGTCGTCGTCAATCTGCTCGGCGATTGGCTGCGCGACGTGCTCAATCCGAAACTGAGGTAAGCGTGCATGACTAATCTGTTGCTGCGCAACGTCCGCCCCTATGGGCGCGCGAACTGCGACCTGCTGATCCGCGATGGGCTGATTGTCGGCCTCGGTCATTTCGAAGCAGATCCGGGCATGTCGGTCGAGGACGGGGGCGGCGCCATCGCCATTCCTGGCCTCATCGACGCGCATACCCATCTCGACAAGACGACCTGGGGATTGCCCTGGCACGAAAACAACCGCCGCGCGGTCCTGCGCGAACGGATCGACTTCGAGCGTGAAAACCGGATCGCGGTCGGCATCGACCCGCACCGCCAGTCGATGCGCCACGCAATCGGCCTTGCCGCTCATGGCGCGACCCATATCCGCAGCCATGTCGACATCGATCCAACGCACGGCCTGTCCATCGTCGAAGGCGTGATGGAGACCCGCGAGAAGCTGAAGGGGGTCATTGACATCGAGATCGTCGCCTTCCCGCAGTCCGGCCTGATGGTGATGCCTGGAACGCTGGATCTGCTCGACGAGGCATTGCGCCAGGGTTGCGAGGTACTGGGTGGTATCGATCCGTGCGGCATCGACCGCGACCCCAAGGGCCAGCTGGACGCCATCTTTGCACTGGCGGTGAAGCACCAATGCCCGATCGATGTTCATCTGCATGAGGCGGGCGAGTTGGGCGCCTTTACCATGGAGCTGATGTTCGAACGCATCCGCGCTAATGGCATGCAGGGCAAGGTCGCCATCAGCCATGCCTTCGCGCTCGGAATGAACGACTATCTCCGCGTCGGCCAGCTCATCGACCAGATTGCACAACTCGACGTGGCGATCCTGACGACGGGCGCCCCATCGGCGACCGTACCGTCGATCATGCGCCTGAAGCAGGCAGGCGTGCGCGTCGGCGCCGGGTGCGACGGTATCCGCGACACCTGGGGACCGTGGGGCCAGCCCGACATGCTCGACCGCGCCAAGATCGTAGGCATGAAGAACGGTATTCGCTCCGACATCGAGCTCGAACATGTGCTCCATATTGTCTCGCAAGGCGGCGCAGATGTCATGCGCATCGAAGGCTACGGTCTGGCGGAAGGCTGCAAGGCAGACCTGACGCTACTTACTGGCGAAACGCTTGCGCATGCCGTCGTCGACGTTGCGCCGCGCCCGCTGGTCATCAAGGGCGGCCGCGTCACTGCGCGCGCCGGCCAGGCAATGGTGGAAATGCCATGACGCGACAGGTCCTCGATACGCTCGAACTCGGCAAGCGCCCCGACGGCCGGACGCTGATCTCGGCCGACTGGGTGCTGGGCCATAAGGATGGCGGACACCGCCTGATCCCCAACGGCCAGGTCGTCGTTGATGGCGGACAGGTGATCTTTGTCGGAACCGATTTTCCCGGCGAGGTGGCCCGCCGGATCGACTTCGGCAACGCGCTGGTCAGCCCCGGCCTACTCGATCTCGATGCGCTATCGGATCTCGACACGACCATTCTTGGCATCGACCATCATCCCGGCTGGGCAAAGGGACGCGTCTGGCCGCGCCACTATGTCGAGGCCGGCCCTTACGAGATGTATTCCCAAGAAGAGCTGGCCTTCCAGAAGCGTTTCGCCTTCGGCCAGCTGCTTTTGAACGGCATAACCACTGCTGCGCCCATAGCCTCGCTGTTCTATCGCGAGTGGGGCGAGACGGTCGCCGAATTCGACGCGGCTGCCGAAGCCGCTGGTGACCTGGGCCTGCGCGTCTACCTCAGCCCTGCCTATCGTGCCGGTGGCATGGTGCTAGAGGCGCCCGGCCGGATGGAAGCGGTGTTCGATGAAGCGCGTGGCCTTGCTGGCCTGCGCGACGCTGTCGACTATATCGGCCGCCAGACCGGCCGCCACGGCGACCTCGTGCGCGGGCTGCTGGTGCCCGATCGTGTCGAGACCTGTACCGAAGAGCTGCTGCGCCAGACCCAGGCGGCGGCGGCCGAACTCGGCTGCAAGATCCGGCTTCACATGGCGCAGGGCGCCATGGAGGTTGAAACCGTTCGTAAGCTGCACGGATCGACAGCTCCTGTCTGGTTGGCACGGCTAGGTCTGCTCAACGACAGGCTGATCGCTCCGCACGCGACAAACGCCACCGACGAAGACCTCGAGCTCTACGCGGCCAACGGCGTGTCGATCGTGCATTGCCCGCTCGTCTCGGCACGGGGCGGCAGCACGCTGAATTCGTTCTCGAAGTGCAAGAAGCGCGGCATCAACATTTCTATGGGAACGGACACCACGCCGCCCGATATGCTGATGAACCTGCTGGTCGGTCTGATCACCTGCCGAATCAACGATGGCGCCCCAGATCGCGTCCGGTGCGCTGACCTGTTCGACGCGGCAACTCTTGGCGGCGCCAGAGCGCTCGGCCGCGATGACCTTGGTCGCCTTGCTCCGGGCACGCGCGCCGATATCGCGGTGTTTGGCCTCGATGACGCGGTCATGGCGCCGTCCATCGACCCGATCACCACGCTGGTGACGGGCGGCTCGGGCAAGGTTACTCAGGCGGTCTTCGTCGACGGGCGTTTGTCCATGCGTCTCGGTGAGGTCGCCGGCATCGACATGAAGGCAGCGCAGAAGCGTGCGCAAAGGCAGTTCGACGGACTCATCGCGAAGTATCCGGAGCGCAGCTGGGGCAATCCGCCGGTGTCGGAAATCTTTCCGCCCAGCTATCCGATCGAGGTCAACACCAATGGCTGAAGCTGAAAAAGCCGTGCTTGAGGTCCGCAACCTCAAGGTGGAATTCCCAGGCCGCCGCGGCATCGCGACAGCGCTTTCCGATGTCAGCCTGTCGATACGTCCGGGCGAAATCCTCGGTGTCGTCGGCGAGTCCGGTGCCGGCAAGTCGATGACCGGGCTCGCGGTATTGGGGTTGCTCGAACGGCCCGGCCGCATCGCAGGCGGCGAAATCTGGCTCGGTGAACGCCGGATCGATACACTCGGCGACCGCGAGATGGAGAAAATTCGTGGCCGCGAGATCGGCGCTATTTTCCAGGACCCACTGACCTCGCTCAATCCCCTGTTCACGGTTGGAGCGCAGCTGACCGAGACCATCCGGCTCCATCTCGGCATGAGTAAGGCTGAGGCCAAAGCGCGGGCGATTTCGCTGCTGAAGGACGTCGGCATTCCGTCACCTGAGGAGCGCATCAACCAGTACCCGCATCAGTTTTCCGGCGGCATGCGGCAACGCGTGGTGATCGCACTTGCGCTTGCAGCGTCGCCGAAACTGATCATCGCCGACGAGCCGACGACCGCCCTCGACGTTTCGATCCAGGCGCAGATCACGTCACTTCTGCGGAAGCTGTGCAAGGAAAAGCAGACTGCGGTGATGCTGGTCACGCACGACATGGGCGTCATCGCCGAAACCGCGGACAGGATCGCTGTGATGTATGCCGGCCGCCTCGTCGAAGTCGGGCAGGTTGAACAAGTGCTGCATGCCCCCCAGCACCCGTACACACGTGGTCTCATGGCGTCGATCCCGGCTCTCGGCGCACGTGTGGAGCGCCTTAACCAGATCGACGGGTCAATGCCGCGGCTCGACGCGATCCCAGAAGGCTGCGCCTTCGGCCCGCGCTGCAAGGAAGCTGGACCGCGTTGCAGGCGTGAACGGCCAAGCCTGCTCCCGGCGGGCTCCGGAGCCAGCGCGTGCTGGATGAATGCTGGAGGAACCGCATGACCGCCATGTCCGCACCGAAGAACTCGGCGCTCAGCGTTGAGCGTCTGGTCAAGACGTTCGACGTGTCGGCGCCATGGCTCAATCGCGTGGTCGAGCGCAAGCCGCGGCAGTATCTCCAGGCCGTCAACGATATCAGCTTCGAGGTCCCAAGGGGCGGCTGCCTGAGCCTGGTCGGCGAAAGCGGCTGCGGCAAGTCGACCGTCGCGCGCCTTGTGACGGGGTTGTACAAGCCAAACAGCGGCGAGGTGAGTTTCGCGCTGGACCACGATGGGCAGCCCCTATCGGCCCAGATGATCTTCCAGGATCCCTACGCGTCGCTCAACCCGCGCTGGCGGGTGAAGAACATCATCGCCGAACCTATCCGCGAACTGAAGTTGCGAAACTCCGACACCGAGGTCAACGAGCGGGTCGTGGAGCTGCTGAAGACTGTCGGCCTGTCCGCATCGGATGGGGAGAAGTTTCCGCATGAATTCTCAGGCGGCCAGCGCCAGCGGATCTCGATCGCGCGCGCCCTGGCAAGCGAGCCACGCTTCCTAGTCTGCGACGAGCCGACCTCGGCTCTCGACGTGTCGGTGCAAGCCCAGGTGCTCAACCTCATGCGTCGTCTGCAGGATGAGTTCGGGCTGACCTACCTATTCATCAGCCACGACCTGAGCGTGGTTCGGCACATGTCCGACCGCATCGCTGTGATGTATCTCGGGCGCATCGTCGAGGAAGGCGAGACGGAGGAGCTTTTCGCTCAGCCACGCCATCCCTATACGCAGCTTCTGCTGCAGACGATCCCCAACATTGTAAGCCCTAACAGGGATCGCGAAATTGCCGGCGGCGAGGTGCCAAGTCCGCTCAAGCCGCCGTCAGGCTGCCCGTTCCATCCGCGATGCCCCATAGCCACTGCACTCTGCTCGAGCGAACTTCCCGAAGTGCGCACTCTGGCCAGCGGAACGCGTGTGGCCTGTCACATGGTGCGAGAAGAATGATGTTGCAGCGGGCCGGACTATGCCAGCGCGGCCCGCAAATCGTGGGATATGTCGCGCACTTCCCGCAAGTCGAGTTCCGTCTCGACGTGCTCGAGATGATGTTCCATCAGCGCTGCCGCCTTCTTGAAGTTGCCCTTGGCAATCTCCTCGACGATTTCATCATGCTCGTCCGGTCCGCAGTTGAAACGGGCCGTGTTGCGATAGACGGCGGTAATCAGGGAGGTGCGCGAGATCAGGTCGCGCATCATTCCGAACAGAAAATCGGAGCCGGAAATCTCCGCGAGCAAAAGGTGGAAGCCGCCGGACAGCTTTATGATGTCGGTAGTGACGTCCTTGGCGCTGGCGGTCCGTTCCTGGGCGACATGGCTGCGCAGGCGCGCGACATCGGCCTTCGAGATCGAGGTTCCGATACGTTCAACGACACAGGCTTCAACGGCACGGCGAACGGCGAATACGTCCCTGGCCTCGTCGACAGACGGCTGGCAAACGAAAGCGCCGCGGTTGGGGATGATTGTCACCAGCCCTTCGCGTTCGAGCGCCGTCAGGGCCTGGCGGATGCGTGCGCGGCTGACATCGAAAATTGCAGCCAGTTGGCCCTCTTTGAGCTGGACGCCCGGACGGAGCCGGCGCTCTGCAATCGAAAGCCATACTTTTTCGACGATCTGCTGTGTCGAAACGCTCGCCTGTTCGGTCATGAAACTATGCCCCCACCAAGGCCGACATTCGCCATAGATAACAAAAAGTCAACATTCGCATAGATTACCCCAATCGCGTTTTGCTGACAATTACGTATCAGATTGTGTACCAACAAATCGGAACTGAGAGAACGAATGGAGTTCGACTTTACGAAACTGGAGATGGAAAGCCGCTATCGCCTGCTTACCAATTTCATTGGTCCACGGCCGATCGCGCTTGTCACCACCCGCTCAGTCACAGGGCGAAGCAATGCCGCACCGATGAGCTTCTTCAATGTCTTTTCGCACGAGCCGCCCATTGTGGTGCTCGGTATCCAGCCGCGCGCCTCGGGTGAGGAAAAAGACACGGTCGCCAACATCAGAAGAACCGGAGAGTTCGCGGTAGGCATGGTCGACATGGCTCTGTCGCAGCAGATGCTCGTTTGCGGCCTGGGGTTCGAAAGCGACGTCGACGAACTCGAGATCGCCGGGCTTCCTACGGCGAAGGGCGCACAGATCGATGTCGACTACGTCGCCACCGCGCCTTGTTCCTTCGAATGTCGCGTGGAGCGGCTGATCGAGTTCCCGCGCCGCGTGCTCGTGCTGGGTGAAGTGGTCCACATGCATGTTCGCCGCGACTGCCTCGACGAGGCCGGGCGCTACGTCAATCCAGAGGTCTACCAGCCGATCGCTCGGCTGCATGCAGACAATTACATCACTTCCGATCGTCAGTTCGTGCTCAAGGCGCCGACGATTGCGGATGTGTTGAAGGCCACCGAGAGCGGCGAATAGGATTTACCAACGTGCATATTCGGCTGATCAATCCAAATTCAACCGCTTCCATGACCAATCAGGTGCTGGAAAGCGCTCTACGAGTTGCGAATGCGGGAACGCGCGTCACAGCGGTAAACCCGACTAGGTCGCCTGTCAGTATCGAGGGCAGTGTCGATGAGGCGGTGGCAGTTCCGGATATGCTGGCCGAGATCCGCAAGGGCGAAGAGCTTGGCGTCGATGCCTATGTGATTGCCTGTTTCGACGATCCTGGCCTCCACGCCGCCCGTGAAATGGCTAAGGGGCCAGTCATCGGCATTTGCCAGGCAGCCGTTCAAGTTGCCATGACGATCAGCCGCCGCTTTTCGGTGATCACCACGCTACCGCGTTCGGTACCAATCATCGAAGACATCGTCCAGGCTTATGGCGCCGGACATCATTGCCGCGCCGTGCACGCAATTGACCTGCCGGTGCTTGGTTTGGAAGAGGACCCGGAAACCGCCGAGCGCCTACTGATCGAGGTGATCGAGCGCTCAAAGGTCGAAGATCGCGCTGAAACGATCATTCTGGGCTGTGCCGGAATGTCGAGCCTGTGCGAGCGCCTGGCCAAGGCAACCGGCGTTCCGGTGATCGACGGGGTGACGGCTGCGCTGAAAATCGCCGAGGCGCTTGTCGGCGCCGGCTACTCCACCTCGAAGGTCAACGCCTATGATTATCCGCGCCAGAAGGAAGTGCCGGGCGCGCTCGTAGAGTCGCGACGCCTGGCCATGAACAGCTAGGATCGGCCGGGAATTGGTCCGCCTGGTGACCAGGCGGACCAATTAGCGTGGAGCCCTGCAGGCTCCGATTTTCAGACGGCTGGAGGCGCGGGCGGCACCACTGCCTCGTCAAATGTCCGGCTCAGCTGTCCCCAGCCGGGGCTATGCATATGCGCCTGCAAGCCCGCCCGCTCGACCAATGCCTGGGCTTCGCGCTCGCCGAAATCGAGCGCCTGGTCGACATCCGTCGTCAGCACCTTGCCGCCCTCCATCAAGATCTTGCCATCAACGATGACTGTCTCGACGTCGCTGCCAAGGACCTGGTGAGCGAGGCGATGGATCACCATCCAGTTGGGCGTCAGGTGCGGCTGGCGCATGTTGATGATGGCGATATCCGCCTTCTTGCCAACTTCCAGCGAGCCTATCTCGTGTGCCATGCCCAGAGCCTTGGCTGCATCGATGGTGATCATCTCGAAAAGCTTGCCAGGCGGCAGCAGGTAGCGGTCGTGATTGGCCAGCAGGTGCTGTGTGTACTGCGCCAAGCGCGCTGTCTGCAACAGGTCGAAGTGACGGCTGGGGGACACGCCATCCGTGGTGATGGCCACCGGAACGCCCCTGGCGATCATGTTCAGAATAGGCGTGGCACGGCCGGGAGGGGCATGGGTAACGAAGGTGCCGGTCTCGGCGAGGATATCGATCTCCTGATGCGAGATGCCCCAGCAATGCTGTAGGTGCACGTCGGGGCCGAGGATCGCATTTTCCTTGTCCTGGAAGGCCATGCGGATCTGCCCGGCAAAGGCGTCGGAATGGATGCGCACGCCCCATTTCCGCGCCGTCTCGCGCACCCGCCGCGCCTGCATACGGTCGTCAGCTGTCAGCTTGACCGCCTGGTCAGGCGTCGACATGTTCGACGGGTCGAGCGAAGGCACGATGGTGAAAGGCGTAATGAACACCTTGATGCGTCCATCGGCGCTGCCGTCCAATTCCTGGATCGTCGCCTCGGCGCCCTCGATCATTTCCTCTAATGAGACGTGCCGCCGCACCGGACTGCCAGTTTCCCACCGCGTAACCGCATGCGGCCACGGCAGGCCGGCCGGGCCCACGCAGATGACTTCCCTCAAGCCGATCTCGCTGTAGGCCTTAGCGTGGTTGCTGGCAAAGACCGGATCGTCGCTTCTCGGCATCGACGAGATGATGCTAACGCCAGTGGTAACGCCGGCGCGCAAGCGCTCGAGGCCCGACACCAGTCCATCCGCGTACCAGTAATCGCGCGTCGTGTAGTGATGGTAGGTTGGCGTTACGATCCGCATCCACATTGAGTTGGTGTCCGCTGCGATGCTGCGGATAAGCACATGCCCGGCATGCCCGTGGGCGTCGATCAGCCCGGGAATGATGAGTTTGCCGCGGCAATCCATCACCTTCTTGTCTTGATGCCTAGGCTGGAGATCGCTGCTGGCACCAATGTCGACAATCCTGTCGCCTGAAATGGCGATTGCCCCATCTTCGATGATGCGTCTGTCGGGATCCACGGTGACAATGGTTGCGTGGAGCAGTAGCAGGTCGTTCAAGCGGTTTCCTCCCATTGTGCCGGTCCGCATCGCAAATGCGGCCTTCGACGAGCTGGCGGACGGCAAAAGGCCCCGCACAGCTGCCGACCATTTTGCTACCGATGTCGGCAATTTGCGTCAACAATATTGTTGACAATCTTCCCATTCGTTACGATGCTGGAGGCTAGGAAGCGTGATCCTGGGAGGTAAAATGGCTCGCTTGAAAAAACTCATTCTTGGTGCAATGGCAGCAGTCGCCATGGCGGGGCCAGTCAGTGCGGAAACTCTGCGTTGGGGTGGTCGCGCCGACATCTATTCGCTTGATCCGGACTCAATCGCTTCGACATTCAACCTGTCGTTCCTCAACCATATCTATGAGGGTCTGGTCCGCTACGACGCCAACTTCAAGATCGAGCCGGCGCTGGCGACCGAGTGGAAGCTCATCGACAACAAGGTCTGGCGCTTCACCCTGCGCCAGGGCGTCAAGTTCCACAATGGCGCGGACTTCACCGCCGACGACGTGATCGCCTCGCTCAACCGCGTCACCGATCCGACCTCGCCGCTGCGCGGCAACATCCCGCTCTACGTCAGCAGCAAGAAGGTCGACGACTACACCGTCGACGTCGAAGTCTCGGCGCCGACGTCGCTGTTCCTCAATGACATGACGAACATCTTTATGTTCAACGCGAAATGGCTGAAGGACAACAACTCCGAAAAGCCGACCGCCGTCGATACCAAGACGGAGGGCTACGCGACCCATAACACAAACGGCACAGGCCCATTCAAGCTGGAGAGCCGTGTGGCCGACAGCAAGACCGTGCTGCTCGCAAACGACCTCTGGTGGGACGAGAAGAAGCACAATCTGGATCGCATCGAATACATGCCGATCGCCTCGGCTGCGACGCGCGTCGCAGCGTTGCTGTCCGGTGAAGTCGATCTGGTCGATTCCGCACCGATCCAGGACCTTCCCCGTCTTGAAAGCTCGCCGGGTCTCCAGGTGATGAAGAAGCAGGAGTTCCGCACGGTCTTCCTCGGCTTCAATCGCAATGAGAAGCTGGAGGACGGACGCGCCAATCCGTTCAACGACGTGCGTGTTCGTGAGGCCGTGGAAGCGGCGATCGACCGCGACCTGATCAACGCCAAGGTGATGCGAGGGCTTGCCCGTCCGTCCGGCTCGCTGATCGCCCCTGAGATCGCCGGCTACGCCAAGTCGCTCGACACCTACAGCAAGGCCGATCCGGAACGCGCCAAGAAGCTGCTCGCCGAGGCTGGCCAGGAAGGTCTCAAGTTTACCTACATGTGCTCCAACGACGAGAGCATCAATGAAGAGGACTTCTGCGTTGGCATCGCCAACATGCTGAAGCGTGCGGGCTTCGACGTCTCGATCGACATCGCGCCGCGCGCTATCCAGTCGCCGAAGCGCACGCAGGGCAAGGCTGACATGTTCAACCTGAGCTGGGCCAACGAGCCTACGCTCGACGCCTATTCGATCCTGGCCCAGGTGCTCTCCACCAAGAATGACAAGGTGGGCGTGTCGAACTACGGCGGATGGTCCTATCCGGAGCTGGACAAGCTGGTTGCACAGTCGGTGCAGGAGCCTGATAGCGCCAAGCGCCTGCAGCTCGAGGAAGCGGCCCTCAAGATCGCCAAGGACGATACGATCTTGATCCCGCTCCACCAGCAGCCGATCGCGTGGGCTACCCAGGCCACGGTCAAGAGCGTCGACTTCCGCTCCGACAACAAGCCTCGCCACTGGCTGACCCAGATGGCCGGCAAGTAAGCCTCGATAACACCATCTCCCGCGACCCTGGGCGCTTCATCATCCGGTGAAGCGCCCTTTCTTTAGCGGCGTCCGCCCGCCGGCAGGCGCGATGACTTCAAATTGGATTGACGATGACACGTCCCAAAGACCTGACGCTCGGCCAGAGGCCGGCTGGCCGCACACTGATGACCGCCGACTGGCTGCTCGCCTATCATGGCGAAGGCCACTGCCTGGTGCCGCGCGGCGAACTCGTGATCGAAGGGGGCGAGGTCATCTTCGCAGGTCGCCGTTTCGACGGTGAGGTCGCCCGTCGCATCGACTTCGGCAGCGCCCTGATCAGCCCCGGGCTGGTCGACCTCGACGCGCTGTCGGACATCGACACCTATGTGCTCGTCCATGACAATCAGCCCGGATGGGCCAGGGGCCGCATCTGGCCACGCTCCTATGTCGAGCGCGGACCCTACGAGATGTACTCTCCTGAAGAGCTGGCCTTTCAAAAGAAGTTCGCCTTTGGCCTTTCGCTGCTCAACGGTGTCACCTCCGCTGCACCTATCGCCTCGCTCTACTACCGCGAATGGGGCGAGACGGTCGCCGAGTTCGACGCTGCCGCCGATGCGGCCGGCGATCTCGGCCTGCGTGTCTTCTTGAGCCCAGCCTATCGCTCTGGCGGCATGGTTCTGGAAGCGCCCGGCAAGATCGTGCCTGACTTCGACGAGGCGAGGGGCCTTGCCGGTCTTGAGGATGCCATCGCCTTCATCGAGCGCCAGCACGGCCGGCATGGTGGGCTGGTCAACGGCATGCTCGCGCCCGATAGGGTCGAGACCTGCACACTCACGGTCTTGCAGCGGACCATGGCGGCAGCGCGCGACCTCGACTGCCGGGTGCGGCTGCACATGGCCCAGGGCAAGCTCGAGCTCGAAACCATGCACAAGCTGCACGGGGTCTCGGGGCCGAGCTGGATGGCCGATCATGGCCTGCTCAATGAGCGGCTGATTACTCCGCATGGCACCCATGCTTCGCTGGAGGACTTGCTGCTCTACGCCGACGCTGGCGTGTCCATCGCCCATTCGCCGCTGGTGTCGGCCCGCATGGGCAGCACGTTGAATTCGTTCGCCTCATGCAGGAAGCTCGGCATCAACATCGGCATGGCGACCGACACCTCGCCGCCCGACATGCTGATGAACCTGCTCATGGGCCTTGTTGCGTGCCGGATCAGCGAGAAGGCGTCAGACGCCGTGCTGAGCAAGGATTTTTATGATGCGGCCACGCTCGGCGGTGCCAAGGCGCTCGGCCGAACCGACATCGGCCGTCTGGCAGCCGGCGCCAAGGCTGACATCTCGGTCTTCCGCCTCGACGATCCTTACATGACGCCGACGGTCGATCCGATCACCACGCTGGTGCTCGGTGGTTCGGGCAAGGTCACACAGGCGGTGTTCGTCGACGGACGGCTGTCGATGCTGGATGGCAAGCTCGCCGGCTTCGACATCCGTGCTGCGCGCGAGCAAGCGCAGCGGCAGTTCGAAGGGCTGATCGCCAAATACCCAGATCGCAGCTGGCAGCACCCGCCGGTGTCCGAGATTTTTTCGCCGAGTTACCCCATACTGACGTGATAGGGGCGGGGCGCTTCGCCTCGAACTAGCTGCCAAACACTGGCAGCGACTTTGGCGCCAGTTTGGCGATGTCGCGTCCACGCGGGTCATGGGTGCCTGCGCGGGCGCAGGCCCAATCCTGCAACGACTGGATTTCCCTGACGGCCCCGTCGTAATCCAACTGCGTCGGCTTGCCTCGGTCCACGGTCAGCCGTCCATCGACATAGACCCGCTCGACCGCGCGCTCGGCCGCGCAGTGGAGTAAGCTGCGCAGCGGATCGTAGACCGGCCGCATGGTGGGCTGGTCGAGGTCGATTACCAGCAGGTCGGCCTTTGCGCCCACGCTCAGCCTGCCTATATCGGAGCGGCCGAGCGCCCGCGCGCCGGCAAGCGTCGCAGCATCGAAGATGTCGCCCGTGGTGATGTCGAACACGCTTTTTCCGCCCAGCCTGGAGCAGATCAGCGCCTGCCGCATCTCCTCGAGCATGTTGAACGGGTAGCTGTCGGTGCCGATGGCAACGTTGACGCCGCCGCGGCGATAGTCACCCAGCGTCTCCAGCGCCATGCCGCTGCGGGCAAATGTCACCGGACAATGCGCAACGGACGTTCCGCGCTCGGCCAGCGTCGCAAGGTCGTTGCGGGTCCGATGCCGTGTCCAGGAATGGTGGTCCGCAAAGATGCAGTGGCCGAGAATAACATCAGCACCGAGCACGCCGAGCTGATCGAGATACTGCACCCCAGTCAGCCCGGTTCGGCGCAGCAGCTCTTCATGTTCGGCCATGGTCTGCGCGGTGTGGATCGTGATGCGCATGCCGCGTCGCCGCGCTTCGCCGGCGGCATCGACCAAAAGGTCCGGACGACAGGTTTCTACCTGCGAGGGTGAGATGACGCCGTCCAGCCGCCCGCTCGGATGTGCCCTTGCCCGATCGACGAAGTCCAGCGTCCGTGCGAAGGCGTCCCGGCCAGCCTTGTCGTCCCATTCGAAGTCGAGCCGGTGGCTGTCATGCACAACCCAGCTCGCCTGACGGAAACCGGGCGCAAGGTAGCCGCGCACGCCGCTCTGGGCTGTAATGTCGAGCCAGGTGTCGTGAGCCCCTGCGATATCAAGAACGGTTGTCGCGCCAGAGCGCATGAGATCGCCCAGCATCACCGTCAGGCAGGCTGCGCGCGCGTCCTCGCCCCCGTTGATGACGCCGGAATACTCGTACATGGCCTGGCCCCACAGGGCAGCGGTGCCGACATCTTCGAAAATGCCCTTGGCCAGGGGCTCGTCATGCGAATGGCAGTGGATGTCGATCAGGCCGGGCATGACCATGCGCGACTTGCCCGACAACTCGGTCGTCGCTTGGCCCTCGAAGCGTGTGCCGACGCAGAGCAAGCCGGTTTCGTCGAAGGCGATATCGCCGCCGTGGCGATAGACCTGGCGGTCGCCCGTCGAGTCATAGGCAACAATGGTTTCGACGTCGCGAATGACCGTTATTTCAGTCATGACCCACCCTGAAACGTTTCTCGAGAAAGCGGCTGTAAGCGCCCATGAGCGCGCTGAACACGAAGTAGACAACGGCCGCGAACACATAGCCCTCAAGCACGGCGATACCCTGCCAGTTGGGATCGCGTAGCGCTGTGCGGACGGTGCTCAGAAAATCCAGCAGGCCGACAATGGTGACAAGTGTCGTGTCCTGGAAGAAGCCGATGAACAGCGACACCAGCGGTGGGATCACCATCTTGAGGGCCTGCGGGACGGTCACGAGCACGGTGTATTGCCAGTAGTGAAGTCCCAGTGCCTGGGCCGCTTCGGTCTGGCCGCGTGGCAGGGCCTGCAGTCCCGCCCGCACGATCTCGGCAATGTAGGCCGCCGCAAACAAGATGATGGCGACCTGCGCCCTCAGCAGTTTGTCGATGGTCACTCCTTCGGGCATGAACAGCGGCAGCATGACCGAGGCCATGAACAGGATGCTGATCAGTGGAACGCCACGGACCAATTCAATAAAGGTGACCGCCAGGATGCGGATCGCCGGAAGGTTGGACAAGCGCGCGAGCGCCAGAAGGATGCCAAGCGGCAGTGCGCAGACGAGCCCGACGAAGGTCAGCATGAAAGACAGCGGCAGGCCGCCCCATTGCGATGTCGGCACTGGAGTGAACCCAAACGCACCGCCAGCCATCAACAGGAACAGGATCGGCAGCAAAGCCACCCAGGCGATGAGCAAGGATCGCCCCCACAGACGCGGAATGCCTGATATGGCCATGGCAACGATGAACAACAGGGTTGCCAGCAGCGGCCGCCATTGCTCGTCGAAGGGGTAAATGCCGAACAGCATGTAGCGCATCTTGGCGGCGAGATACGGCCAGCAAGCTCCTGAGCTGACCTTGCAGTCCTCGGGCGTGCCGTCGAACACGGCATTGATCAACAGCCAGCCCACGGCCACCTTGGCGGCGAATGCGAGAACGGCCAGGCAGACCAGGGTTACGACCGTGTTAGCAGGCGTTCCAAAATAGGTTTTCGCCACCGAGTTGCTGCGAGTAGGCGGGCGCATCATGCGCTGGTCGGTAACAGTCGCGGTACGATCGCTCATGACTGGCGCCCCTTCAGCGCGACATGCGCGTTGTACCAGTTCATTAACAGGGAAGTCGCAAGCGAGAGGAATAGATAGACCAGCATGAACAGCGCGATCGGCTCGATGGCCTGTCCGGTCTGGTTCATGATGTTGTTGGAGACCATAACCAGATCGGGATAGCCGATGGCGATCGCCAGCGAACTGTTCTTGAACGTCGTCACATAGACATTGGTCAGCGGTGGCACGATGATCCGCAGCGCCTGCGGCAGGATGACAAGCCGCATGGTCAGGCGGTCTGGCAGCCCCAGCGCCTGGGCAGCTTCGCGTTGGCCCTTGCCGATCGCAAGGATGCCGCTGCGCACGATTTCCGCCACGGTTGCGGAAGCACCGAGCGTCAGCCCGAGCAGCAGGGCGACAAACTCCGGCTTGAGATGCGAGCCGCCCGTCAGTCTGAATCGCCCGAGTTCCGGCCAGTCCAACTGGGCGCTGATGTCGAACGACATTGCGGCGACCAGGACCGGCGCAACAAGCAGCAAAAGTGCAATCGGCCAGCTCGGCTTCGCATTGCCAGTGGCGATGCGCCTGCGCTTTGCCATTCCTTGCCATGCAAAGGCGGCGGCCAACCCCACACCGACCGCCACGACAAGCGCCCAGAAACCGGAAATCCAGACAACTGCCGGGACAACCAGGCCGCTGTTCGACACGTAGACGCCCGGCAGAAGCGTGATCGCCTGCTTGACCGGCGGCAATGTGAAGATGATCGCCGAATACCAGAGGAAGAGGTAAAGCAGCAGCGGCACATTGCGCAGCGCTTCGACATAAACCAGCATGAGCCGTGACAGCAGCGGGTTACGCGACAACCGCGCAATGCCGACAAGCGTGCCGATGATTGTGCCCAGCACGATCGCCAGCAGCGACACTTTCACCGTATTGAGCAGGCCGACCAGCACCGCCCGCGCATAGCTGTCGCTCGGCTCATAGGCGATCGGTGTTTCGCTGATGATGAAACCAGCCTCGCGGCCGAGATAACCGAACCCGGTGGCAATGTCTTGCTGGGCGAGATTGCCGAGCGCGTTGTGAAGCAGATACCAGCCACAGGCGACAACAGCCGCAACACATGCGACCTGGTATGCCAGCTCGCGCACGCGCCGGTTTCTTAGAAGGATTGTGGGCGACAAACCGGCTGTCCTCAGGGAGGTCTGTTCCAGAAATACGGCGCATGTCACGCAGACATGCGCCGTATCGCGTCAATACCTCACCTGAACGGTGGTGGGTAAAGCAGGCCGCCATTGTTCCACAGCGTGTTCGGTCCGCGGCTCAGACCGAGAGCCGTCTTTTCTCCAAGGTTGCGGTCGAAGACCTCGGCATAGTTTCCAACGTGCTTGACGATGTTGTAGCCCCACGCCTTGTCCAGGCCGAGCATCGGACCGAGTTCGTCGGTGACGCCGAGCATCCGCAGGATCTCCGGATCCTCGCTCTTGAGCTGTTCTTCCACGTTGGCCTGGGTGATGCCCTTTTCTTCAGCAGCCATCAGCATCCACGCCGACCACGACACGATGTCACGCCAGTTGGAATCGTTCTGGCGCACCGCCGGCGCCAGCGGCTCCTTCGAGATGGTCTCCGGCAAGATCACGTAGTCATCAGGGCTTTTCGAAGCTGCGCGAATGGAGGCAAGATCCGAACGATCGGACGACACCGCATCACAGCGGCCCGAGAAGAAAGCGTTGTTGTTTTCATCGGGGTTTTCGAAAACCACTAGCTCGAACTTCTTGCCGGTAGCGCGGAAGAAGTCGGCTAGATTCTGTGCGGTCGTGGTGCCCGGCAATGTGCATACCGCCGCGCCATCAAGGTCCTTGGCGCTTGAGATACCGAGGCTTTTCGCGACCATCAGACCCTGGCCATCGTAAAAGACAGCAGGTCCGAAATCGATCCCGAGCGAGGCCTCGCGCGAGTAGGTCATTGTCGTCTGGCGCGAAAGAATGTCGATTTCGCCGGACTGCAGCACCTGGAACCGCGTGTTGATGTTGGTCATCACGAAGTCGACCTTGTTCGGGTCGCCGAATACGGCTGCGGCGACGGCGCGACAGACATCCACGTCGAAACCGGCGAACTTGCCCTGCGCGTCGGCGAGGGCAAAGCCGGTGGTGCCCATCGAAACGCCACAGATCAGTTTGCCGCGTGCTTTGACCGTCTCCAATGTAGACGCAGCCTGCGCGGCGACGGCGGACGAGCCGAGTAGCAAAGCGGCAGCAGCCGCCATGCGGCATGCCCTACGGAACATTACCATTTTAGTCCTCCCATTTCGGTTCCGGCGAATGCTCCGCCGACCTCTCCCTCTTCAACAGAGTGATCCAATCAAATTGCCGACAATTCTTCAACAGGATAATCGACAATAATTGTGTTCAATCCTGATGTAGTACAGCGTGAACCATTCCTCAGGCTCTGAAATGGTCGACGGTCCGAACCGGGAGGGGCGGTCACATCGAAGAAACGATGCGAAGGTCGGCTGGTGGCGCTATCGAGGACACAGTGCCACTCATACGCAAACGCCTGCAGACCATCGACGACGAGACGTCGGCGGCAATCGATTCAGCGCCAGGATCCGCAGAGGCCTCACTCAGTGCCATGACCTGGTGGAGGGGCCGCCGATCGGTTCACCCGCGGCAGGCATTTTCCGCGTGTTCAACGTTGCCGATGACGTCGCGTGTGAATGCCAGGCAGCGATTCCGGACGCTTTGATCCCGGGCCGCCATGTCGCGGGGGAGCTGGCGACAACGACGCCGGCACAGGAAAGCGAGGGGCGAAGCGATAGTGCTAGCGGCTTCTCGCCGTGCACTTCTATCATTTCCAATAGCGTCAATTGATTTAGATCAAATTTCCAATTGTCTTTCTGTGTCAATGCGCAGCGCGAAGAGGGCTCGTGCAGCCCTGCTCCCCTTAGGTTGCAAAGACACTTGAAGGCATCGGCAATTGAATGGACGTAAAATCACAGCAGAAGACCACAAGATTGGTGTTTCTCGGTCTGGCACGCGCGATCGAACGGCTAGCCCGACCCCACGGGCACTCCGGCTTGGTTAGGCCGCGCCAGCCATTCGACGCGACGGGTTCGGCTGCCACTTGTTAGCAAGTGCCTAAAAGCAACATCCATCAATCAAATAGGAACCCCCCGCAATCCGCATGCTTGTGCAATGTTACACGTGCACTCATTCTAATGTGAGCTAATGTGAGTTGTTGGGGCGCCGGAGTGATTCCGTGAACAGTATGTTGCCCAAAAATCGCGGCTGCACAGATACGCTTGCACGCGCGCGTCACCACGGTAGCCCAGCGTATTCGCAGGCGATCAGTCCCGCCCTAATCCTTGGAAATAAGTGGAGGGTGCGGCTCTTGTCACCGGCCAAAGCCAGCTTGCTTTCCATATTATCAGGCGCGTCCTTGATATCATTGCTTGGAGCCGATCCATCCATCGCTCAAGTTATTGATGGCGGAGCGACTGTTACTGTCCCTGGGTCACAAAGTTCCCCGTGGAATCTTGGTGCTTCCTCTCTGACCGTCGGCAATACGGGCACAGGCACGCTGCAAATCGGGGCCGGCGGCGTCGTGTCGAATGGATCTGGCTTTATTGGCCGCCAGAACACCGGCATCGGCACTGTGACGGTTAGCGGAATCGGGGCGCAGTGGACCAATAGTGCCGGCCTGTCCGTGGGCTTCTCTGGCAATGGCACGCTGAGCATCACGAGCGGTGCCCACGTGACGAGTGCGACCAACACCTACATTGGTGTTGCGCTCGGCGGCACTGGCTCGGTGACGGTGAGCGGCCCGGGTTCGCAGTTGAACAGCACTGGATTCATGCGCGTGGGGCAAACGGGTAGCGGCACGCTGAACATCACGAACGGCGGTGTCGCCATGAATGCAGCTGGCGTTATTGGCTACGACAACACCGGCATCGGCACAGTGACGGTGAGCGGCGCGGGATCACGCTGGAACAATGGTGCGGACCTGTCGGTGGGCTTCATTGGCAAAGGCACGCTCAACATCACGAATGGTGGCGTCGTTACCGATACAATCGGCGCCATCGGCACGAATGGGGGCTCCACGGGCACGGTTGCGGTCGACGGAGCAGGCTCCAGCTGGACGAATTCCAGCACGCTCACTGTCGGTAATTCCGGCAACGGCACGCTGACCATTTCGAATAATGGTACTGTGAGCGCGGTGAGCGCGAGGGTGGGTGTCAACAGCGGTTCGCAGGGCGTCATCAATATCGGTGCGGCGGCAGCGGCTCCCGCGGCGGCGCCGGGCACATTGACACTCACAGGTGCGGCCCCGGCTTTGACGTTGGGGGCGACTGGCGCGCTCGTTTTCAACCACACCAGCGGCAGCTACCAATTCGCGCCCAGCATCACTGGCGCTGGCAAGGTCGGCGTTTATAGCGGCACCACAATCCTGACTGCCGATAACAGCCACACCGGCGGCACGACGATCGCGGCGGGCACCTTGCAGCTAGGCAATGGCGGGACGACAGGCTCCATCGTCGGCAATGTGACTGACAACGGCACGCTGGCGTTCAACCGCTCTAACACCATGACCTTCGCCGGCACGATCTCCGGAACAGGCGTGGTCAACCAGATCGGGACCGGAACCACGATCCTGACGGCCGACAACACCTATACCGGCGGCACGACGATTTCGGCGGGCACCCTGCAGCTCGGCAATGGCGGCACGACAGGCGCCATCGTCGGCAATGTGACTGACAACGGCACGCTGGCGTTCAATCGCTCCGATACCCTCACCTTCGCCGGCGCGATTTCCGGCACAGGCGTGGTCAACCAGATCGGAACCGGAACTACTGTGCTGACGGCCGACAATAGTTACACCGGCGGCACGACGATCGCGGCTGGTACCCTGCAGCTCGGCAGTGGCGGCACAACTGGCTCTGTCGTCGGCAATGTCACCGACAACGGCACGCTGGCGTTCAACCGCTCCGACATCATGACCTTCGCCGGCGCGATTTCCGGCACAGGTGTGGTCAACCAGATGGGGACCGGAACCACGGTGCTGACCAGCGCAGGCAACACCTACAGCGGGGCCACCAACGTCAATGCAGGTGTGTTGCAGGCGGGGACCACGAACACGTTCAGCCCGCACTCAGCGGTGACCGTGGCAGGTGCCGGCACACTCGACCTCGACGGCTTCAACCAAACCGTTGCTGGCGTGACCAATGCCGGGCTGATCAATATGGGCACCGGCACGCCGCCAGGTACGACGCTGACGACGGCGAGCTATCTCGGTCAAAGCGGCACGATTGCGATCAACACCTATCTGGGCACGGATGGCTCGCCGTCGGATCGCCTGGTGATCAATGGCGGCACTGCTACCGGCGCTTCGGAGCTGCGCATCGCCAATACCGGACCCGGTGACCTGACTCTCGCCAACGGTATCCTCGTTGTGGCAGCGGTCAATGGCGGCACCACCGTTCCGGGGGCGTTCGGCCTGGCAGCGCCGGCGGTCGCGGGTCCTTATGAATACACGCTTTATCGCGGCACAGTCGACGCCTCCGGGCCTGAGAACTGGTACCTGCGCTCGACACTCGATTGTGCACTCGCTCCAACGCTGCCAGCGTGCCTGCTGCCGCCACAACCGCCAGTCCCACCAGGCCCGCCGCCGGTGCCGCACTACCGCCAGGAGGTGTCGCTCTATGCGGCCATGCCGGTGTTGGCGGCCACCTATGGTCGCGGGCTGATCGACACGCTGCATGAACGCATGGGCGGCGATGCGCAATTGCTGAGCCCGGGCCGTGATCACCAGGCCGATGGTGCCTGGAGCCGGCTAATCGGCCAATGGGGTAGTCACGACGGCGATCCGATCGGCATCTATGGCGGCGACGGCCCCGCCTTCGACTACTCCTACGGCGCCTTCCAGTTCGGACTCGATCTGCATCGCAAGGACTTTGATGACGGCAAGCGCGACAATGCGGGCATCTATTTCGCGCTCGGCCATGCCAGCGCCGATGTCGAGCACAGCCTGCTGGGCACCAACATTGCTGCCGGCACCGACGACTTCACCGCCTTCAGCATTGCCGGCTACTGGACCCGGTTCGGCGCCAACAACTGGTATCTCGACGGCGTCGTCCAGGCGGCCTGGTACGATATGGAGATGAATTCCCATCGCGGGCTGCAGCCAGGCAACACTGACGGCTTTGGCCTCGCCGCCTCGCTTGAGGGCGGCTATCCCTTCGACCTCGGCAACAATTGGCTGCTCGAGCCGCAGGCGCAACTTGTCTACCAGGCGATCAACATTTCCGGCTTCAACGACGGGGCCGCCGACGTGCGTTATTCCAACACCGATTCCCTGGCCGGTCGGGTCGGTGCGCGGCTATCGCGCAGCTGGGAAATCGCCGGCATCGGCAATGGCGGTGCTTCAGCACAGCGCAAGCTGACCTTGTGGGGCCGCGCCGACATTTGGCACGAATTCCTCGGCGACCCGACAACGGAGTTCTCCTCGGCCACCGGTCCGATCCCCTTCACTGCCGATCTCGGCGGCACCTGGGGCAAGCTTGGCCTCGGCGGCGCCCTGCAGCTCAGCGACGTCACCACGCTTTATGGCAATGTCAATTACGAAGCCGCCTTCAATGGCGGCGACCATGCCTGGGAAGGCAAGGCGGGGCTCAAGGTGAAGTGGTGAAATTTGGGGCGGCTCGAACTCCAACTACGAGGCCTGTCGGGTTGGAGATCTCGCAGCCCGCTTTGATCCCTGCCGGACTTTCAACGGAGAAATGACGAGCTGGTTGAAGGGGATGTCGGGGCACGGACGACAAGGTGAGTTTCTTCGCAGCAGCAACCACTGTGCTTTGCGACAGACGAGCCGCTCTCGGCCTCCACTACAGCACGACCACGCGCGCGCCGTTCGGGGCTTTTTCGTACAGATCGATCACGTCCTCGTTGAGCATGCGAATGCAGCCGGAGGAGGCCTCGGTGCCGATGGTCCATGGCTCTGAGGTGCCGTGGATACGGTAAAGCGTGTCGACGCCGCCATTGTAGAGATACAGCGCGCGTGCACCGAGCGGATTTTGCGGTCCCGGTTCGATCCTGCGCGGCAATTGCGGGGTGTGGCTGTGCATGTCGTCGGTCGGATACCAGGCTGGCCACTTGGCCTTGCGTCCGATCGTTGCATTGCCCGACCAGGCGTGGCCTGTCGCCCCCACAGCGATGCCGTAGCGATAGGCGGTGCCGTCGCCGCGAATGAGATAGAGCAGCTTTTCTCCGGTGTTGACCACAATGGTGCCAGCGCCATAGCCGGCCGGTGCGGTAACGACCGTCGGCTTGAGACGCGGGTCAAACTTGCGCCGGTCGACGATTCGAACCGGATAGGCTTCGTTGGCATAAGCCTGCTTCAGGCCCTCAAGCTGGGTCTTGGACAATGCGGGTTCAAGCGAACCCTGGCTGGTGCAGGACGCCACCAAGGGCAACATGGCAGCGAGCACCATCGCGCGCCAAGAAATGACGGATTTCGGCCTCATTCCTTTACTCACGGGCCACGCCCCGCTTCTTATGCCTGTCGAGACCCTGGGCTAAATCTTGACCGGCTGTCACGTCCCTGAGTTCACGACTCAATGACCGTGCGCGCATGAGAATGCGGCGCATGCGGATCAGTTCTAAAGGAATTGGCTGACGTGCCCGTTCGTTGCGATAGATTTTTTCGTTCAGGTCGCTAAGTCGCCGCCAAAGGACATAGTCCTGGCAGAGCGACATACAATACGCGACCGCTTCGTCAGATGGATCCAAGTTAAGAACTCCTGCAGAATATGACGGGTCCGATGACCATCTTGCGACGGGTATTTGCGATCGGCGCGTCGGTGGAGGGAGGGAGCAAGATTGACGCGCCGATCGCCCGCGGCCTGTTGGGGGGAGGATGGGGCCGCGCACAAGATCCGGATTGCTCCGGACCTTGATCTGAGATGCTATTTGGCGGGCTCCAGCGGCATCTTCCACTGAGAGCCACCGCCAATTTTGACGGGCCTAGCTACCACTTGACCCTGAAGCCGGCGGTGCCGGCAAGGGCATAGCTGTCGGCGAAATTCTCCAGCGAACTGTTGACCGAGACCTCGCCATAGACCGAGTATTTGTCGTCGTTCCAATTGTAGGAACCACCGAGCCCAACCCCACCCCAGAGCTTGTCAGGACGGGTTTCGAAGCTTACGCCCGAGACATTGACCTTGGTGGCGTCGAGGAACTCGTAATAGAGGTTGGCGATGCCGTAGAGATGGCGGCGCCTGGTCTTGCCGTCGTCGTCCTTCCAGTTTTGGTCGTGGTCGGCCGAAAGGCCAAGGCGGCCAAGCAGGGAGTCCCCGCCGTCGAGCGCAACATCGGCGCCGAAGACATCGGTGAAGCGGCTGAAATGGACATTCGAATAGACAAGCTGGGCCTGCGGCGTCAGCGTCCAGGTCTCATTGAGGTCGATCTTCTTGCCGGTTTCCAGCGACAGCGCGTAGCCAAAGCCGCCATTGCCATCGACAAGGGTCGGCGTCTCAAGCCCAAGTGCTTTTGAGGTCAGGTCGCTGTTGAACCAGGTCAGCTGGGCCTGGCCATCGACATAAAAGCCGTTCTGGTCATACCAGGTCAGCGTGCCGCCGAAACCATAGCCATTGGTGTTGATGTCGCCATCGCCGAAGAACGAGGTGACGTCGCTCGAGGCCTGGCCGAAATGCACCGTGATGCCGCCAATCAGCTTCGAGCCGTCCTCGACCTCGTGCAGCAGCCCGTCGAGACCGGCCTGCAGCTTCCACACATTGGTGTCGTAGTCAGTGCCAGAGGTGGTGAAAGCCGGTTCGACATGATTGTGCGCGCCTTCGATACGGCCCCAGATCGCCTGGTTTTCGATGTTGGCTCCGCCTTTCGCACTGGCCGCATCCTGCGGTGCGGCCTGTGCCGGCTCGCTCCAATAGCGGTTGCCGACACGCTGCTGCAGCGTCGGCACACCGTTCAACGCCAGAAGGTGCTGCGGATAGACCTCATAAAGCGGCACGCCGGGCTGAAAGCGCGGCTGCGGCGGCTCGGGTGGATTGGGCGGGGTCGGGCCGGGAGGCGTCGGGACAAATTGCGAGCGCAGATACCAGTCGCTATCGCTGGGATCACTGACGCCGTTGTGGAACAGCGTGTAGGCGTAGGCGCCGCCGACCACCGCCTGTTGGCCGTCGGCGGTGACATAGGTGCCGCGCAGCACGAACGATCCATCGGCCGTCGTTGCTCCATTGATGGCGTCGACGACCTTGATGCCGTCGACCAGGGTCAAGGCACCCGGCCCAGTCGTGTTCCTGACGACCAGTGTCGTCAAGCCCGTCGCCGTGCCGCCGTCGATGACCAGCAGATCGGAAGGTGCGCCGTCGCCGGCGAGGAAGGTGTTCAGCGCGATAGTTCCACCTTGGCCGACATAGTTGCGCGTGGTCAGCGTCTTGTAGCTTGCCATCTGCGTCGGGTCGCCGGCGGGAGCTGTATAGTTGATGAAGCTCGCGTCGTTGACGAGGCTGGTAACGTTGGAATTGCCGGTCATCGTCCACAGCGAATTGCTTCGTAGCGTAAGATTGGACGTACTCCCAGCTTGGGTGACGGCGTTTCCGGATAGTTTCGACGAGGACAAGGCATTCAAATTGAGCACGCCACTATTGGCGCCGTTGTTGACAACTTCCAGGAGGGTGACGCCGCTCAAGGACGAATTGGTCAAAGTCGCGTTCAATGTTGTGCCGGTCACATAGACGCCGGTACTCTGTTGCGAGGTCAGTGTGCTGTTTTGTACCGTCACAGTGCTCGGCGCGGTGTCGAAGGCCGATGAAAACAACGCGGAAGACCCCACCCCCTTGGCGTCAACAATCGTCCCGCCTGAAAGGGTAATGCTGCTGCCGCCCCTCACCACCGCTCCATGGGAGTTTGTGCCGTTCGTAGTGACAGCAACTCCATCGGCAATCAGCGATGCTCCGGTCGCCCCGCTCAGGCCGACGGAAAAAAGGCCGTTGGATCCATTTCCGTTTGTTGTCACCGAGCCGCCGGCCAGTGAGACCAGGGCGCCGAATTCAGACGCCGCGCCAGGACTGCTACCTCCGTTTGTGGTTATGGCGACATTGTTCGCGGTCAGCGTGCTTCCAGCGAGTGAAAGCACGCCGAAAGACCCGGAATTGGACGTTGTCACCGTGCCGCCAGTGATCGAAAGGGTGCTGGCGTTGTCGACAACCGCGCCGCTCGCACTGGCGCCCGTCGTCGCGATCAATACATTGGTGAGGGCCATCTGGCCTTGCAGCGCATAAGCCCCGTTCGCGCCGTTGCCGCTAGTCGACACCAACGTATCTTTTGCGGTCAGCGTTGCGCCTGTGCCGATTGTGTATAGGCCGTATCCATTTTGGCCACTGGTGGTTACCGAGCCGCTTGAAAGGCCGATATTGCCACCCAAATTTGCCTCAGCGCCGTGGGAGTCTGTACCAGCAGTGGAGACCGCTACACCTGTGGCCTGTATCTTCGCCTGACCCGAGGCGCCAAAGGCGAACAAACCATTGGCCTGGCTGTTGGTTGTCGCAACCGACCCACTTTGCAGCGTTACGTTGGAGAACGAACCAGCATTTACGCCATGGGCCGAACTTCCTGCGGTGGAAATGATCGTGCCAGTGGAATTGACTGTCGCAGTGAGAGCCGAGCTGGTGCCAACGGCATTGATGCCATAAGCGCCACCCGCGCCCGTGCTGATGGTAGAACCACCGGTAAGGGTGAGGGTGCCAGAGCCCTGAACTACAGCACCGCTCGAACCGCCTCCAGTCGTGGCAATGCCCGTTCCCACCGCACTTATCGAACCGCCGTTCACATAAAGTCCGTAGGCGCTGCCTCCACTGGTGTTGACGGTGGAGCCATTAAAAAGGCTGATGGAGCCCCCGCTCTGAGCAGCCGCGCCATACGCGGAGCTGCCACCCGTGATCAATGCCAGCGCCGACGTGCTCGAAATGACCCCGTTGTTAAGGGCCCACAAGGCGTAGCCAGTCGATCCAGCGCTGACACCGGTATCGTATGTGCCGGAGGCAGTTTGATTGGTTCCATTGGCAATCAGTTGCGCTGCGTAGGAGAAGTTGGGCACGACGCAAAACCCCAGCGCAAGCGACAAGCTTGCGACTCGGTTCACTTTGCTCCGACAATCACGGCACTCGGGTGAGACGGCACGGGCAGCGATACGCTGCGACTGGACGGGCTCTTCCGGCAGCCAAGAACAACGCGACCGATCTTTTGATCTGCTGTTAGAAAGACTTGAATGGGCAGACAGCACTTGGTTGCGATTCACGACTCGCGTCTCCGTCACCCCACTGCCCGCGATTAGCGTGCGCGTATATATTTGTTCGCGCAAGTAAGCGGGCGGTTGGGAAGCTACATTGCAGGACGATTGCTTGAAATTGTTGCTTTTAGGCAATTTCTAACAATTGCTAACTAAGGCCTTGTCGGTGGATGAGAAATCGATCTTTCATCGAAAATATCACCTCGTTCGATTGGCTTGTGTCTGCAACGCGCAGTGCGCCCGATTGATGGAGGCATTTGGTCCTGGCTTGGTGACAATACACGTCTATTCAATCCCAAAGTGCCTTCGGCGCTAGCATTTTCCCGCATGGCGCGACTCACATGCGAATGCCCTAATAGAGGGTCGGTCATGCTTTGCATAGCATCTGAATTGAAAAGTTGATCTAGATCAATCGGGGTTGAGATTGCCGGTTGCGCCGGAGCGACGTCGCGATTTGCGCCTTCATGGGTCGTGTTCGCTCGATATAGGCGGGCAGGTTGATTGATTCGAAGCCCGGCCACAAACAGACATGATGTGACGAGATCGGCCCGCTGACGTCTCCAGGAGCGTTCATGAATTCGGGCGGCAGCAGCCGCAGCCGGACCTGGTTGTTGGGCGAAGATGCCAGTGCGAGCGGGCACTATTTTATGGGTTATGTGGATGCACAAATTGCGCGCCGAGCGCTAAGGCGCGGCCAATCGCATTGGCCACTGCGTCAAATTGCGGTTTCAAAACCGCTGCTGCTCATGCGCTATGCTCGGGCACGCAAACTATTCGCGGGGTTTTGATCAAGCCAACGTGTAGTTTGGCTTGAGTCGTTCGGACGGATTGATGATTTGGTCTCCGGACGCGGCAGGCGGCCCTACTTGTGCGCGCAAGCGACAACGGAACCTGCGGGCTTCCACCGCGTTTAATGGTGGAGCGCCGTTGACGCACACATCCGACCGCGCTCCCGATAGGGCCTGCCGCGATCCCCTCCCGGCAGGCCTTTTATCTGCCCCCTACCACTTGATCCTGAAGCCGGCGGTGCCGGCAAGGGCATAGCTGTCGCCGAAGTTTTCAAGCGAGCTGTTGACCGAGACCTCGCCATAGACCGAATATTTGTCGTCGTTCCAATTGTAGGAACCGCCGAGGCCAAGCCCGCCCCACAGCCTGTCCGGCCGGCTCTCGAAGCTTACGCCTGAGACATCGACCTTGGTGGCGTCGAGGAACTGGTAGTAGAGATTGGCGATGCCGTAGAGATGGCGCCGCCGCGTCTTGCCTTCGTCGTCCTTCCAGTTCTGGTCATGGTCGGCGGAAATGCCGAGCCGGCCAAGCAGAGAGTCGCCGCTGCCGAGCGAGACATTGGCGCCGAAGACATCCCTGAAGCTGGAGAAGTCGACATTGGCATAGACAAGCTGGGCCTGCGGGGTCAGCGTCCAGGTGTCGTTGAGGTCGATCTTCTTGCCGGTTTCCAGTGACAGCGCATAACCAAAGCCGCCATTGCCATCGACAAGGGTCGGCGTCTCAAGCCCAAGTGCCTTTGAGGTCAGGTCGCTGTTGAACCAGGTCAGCTGGGCCTGGCCATCGACATAAAAGCCGTTCTGGTCATACCAGGTCAGCGTGCCGCCGAAACCATAGCCATTGGTGTTGATGTCGCCATCGCCGAAGAACGAGGTGACATCGCTTGAGGCCTGGCCGAAATGCACCGTGATGCCACCGATCAGCTTGGAGCCGGCTTCAGTCTCGTGCAACAGCCCGTCGAGGCCGGCCTGTAGCTTCCACACATTGGTGTCGTAGTCGGTGCTGGAGGTGGTGACCGCCGGTTCGATGCTGGCGTGGCTGCCTTCGATGCGGCCCCAGATCGCCCGCTGGTCCTCGATTAGCGCCTGGTGGCCATCCGAGCCGGCATAATATTGCGACTGCTCGTTGGTCACAGGGCATTGGAAATTCTGCGAGGCGTCCTTGCAGAACACCGTCTCAGGTGCAGGCTCTTTCCAGTAGCGGTTGCCGACCCGCTGCTGCAGCGTCGGGACGGTGTTGAGCGCCAGCAGATGCTGGGGATAGACCTCGTAGAGCGGCACGCCGGCCTGATAGCGCGGCGGCGTTGGGCCGGGTGGTGTCGGGATAATTGTCGAGCGGAGGTACCAATTGCCGTCAGCACTGTCGCTACCGACGCCGTTGTGGAACAGCGTATAGGCATAGGCGCCGCCCACCACTGCCTGCTGGCCGTCCTTGGTGGTGTAATCGCCGTTCAATACAAACACGCCCGCGGCAGAAGCTGCCTTGTTAAGCACCTCCACCAGTGCGATGCCATTGCCCGGGGTCAGCGCACCGGATCCATTGAAATTGTTGACCTTAAGGCCGGTTGCTGCGGACCCGAGCCGGGTCGAATCCAGCACCAGAATGTCGGACTGCGAATTCGTGCCACCTTCGTTCAGCACAGTGTTGAAGCGCACCGTACCACCATTGGCGACAAAGACGCCGCCACCGTCGACGCCCGCCGTATGGCCACCTGAGATCACCAGAACGTCGCCGGGTTCCGGATTCGCGGTCATGTCGATGACGCCGCTATTATTGAAGGTCTGAACGCCCAGGATCTGGCCCTGCACCGGGCTGTTCAGCGCCATGGTGTTGAAGGTAAAGCCGAGCGGCAGGTACATGCCGGTCGTATCCAGCGTCTGCGCCGCAGCGCCGCCACGCCCGAGCAATGCGATCGTGCCGCTGTTGTTGATCGTGTTGGCGCCCGAGGTGCCGAAATCCGACACCGAGACTGCGAGGCGATCGCGCACCTTGTCGCCATTGGTGTCTGAGAAGTTGCGCAAATTCCACAAGCCGCTGTTGTTGACGGTTGTGCGTGAGGTCAATGCCGACATCGAGCCGGTAATCTGGCCAGTGTTGGTTATGGATAGCGATCCTGCCGTTCCGACGTCGCCGATGATCGCGGCGTCGCTGAGAGCATCGACGATGCCCGCATTGCTGAGCGTCTGTGTCGCGCCGCCAAGCGCAATGCCCGTGCTGGGAAACGCAGCGGACAAGCCAGGCACGGCCGGGTTGCTCCAGCCGCCATGGACCACGCTCGCGGCATCGATGTTGATCGAGCCGCTGGTCAGCGCGAAGGCCTGGACAGCACTTTCGCTATAGGCGCGGGTGGCGTCGATGGTGCCACCGGTGATCGTGACGGCTGCAGTCGAGGCAAGGCCGCTATTATTGTTCCAGGCGGCGATGCCGGCTGAGTGGCCGGCCACGCTTACGGTGCCATTGCTGAAAGTGACCGATGCAGCGCCACTGTTGGCACGGGCATCGATGCCATCATTTTCGCCGCCGAAACCATTGTTGCTGTTGTTGCCATTGGTGGTGATGTTGGCTCCGATGGAGGAGACCGTTACGTTGCCTCCGCCCAAAGCCCTTGCAACGATGCCTGAGGACGTCTCGTTTCCGTTTGTAACGATCCCACCAGTGTTGTTGATGACAATACTGCCTCCGGCGGTTGAGAGACTGCTAATGCCGCGGCCCCTTTGGCCAAGTGCAGTTATCGAACCGCTATTGGTGATGTTCTGTGCGCCAGTCGTCGACGCAGCGACGATGGCGATGCCGCTGGTGCCATGCGTGATGAGCGCCCCGGAGTTTTGGATCGTCGTGATGCCGCCGACGGCGTTGGTTGCGATCGCTCCCGAACCGGTGCCTTCGACTTCAATCTTAGCGCCGGTGAATGCCACACCGACATTGCCGGCTCCATTGGTGCTGGCAGTGATGCCATATGCATTGGCGCCGGCACCAGCGTTCCCGTGGGTGATCAACGTTCCTTGGGCGTTCACATTGACGCTGCCGCCTGAGCTAAATGCGTTGATTGCGTCGGCGTTGTCGCCGAAGACCTCCAGCTGGTTGCCGGTATAGCCGACAACGACATTGCCGATACCCGTTGCCGCCCCACGCAATGCCGAGGCGTCCTCGCCTTTGGTCGTCACATTGCCCGAATAGTTGACTGTCGCTGTTCCGGTCGCCGTTTGGGCGAAAGCACCGAAACCGCGGAAGTTGCCGGCATTGGTCGAATTGATCGTGCCGCTACCTGTAATGGTGACGTTGCCTGAGGTGCTGGTTGCTTGGACCGCGGAAGGCCCTGTGGCGGCAGCCGATGTTCCCGCACCCGAGACTGTGATGGCCGCCGTGTTATCGACCCGGATTGCGCCACTGGTGCTCGCGGCGTTTATGCCAAACCCGTTGGTACCTGATGTGGAGAGCACGCCGGAATTGGTAACGATGGTCGCACCGCCGGATGCGGACGTGCTGATGCCATTGGCGCCGCTGCCCGTGGTCGTGATCGCATCGCCGTTTGTAACGGTGAGTGTACCGGCGCCACCTGTGGTGGCGTTGATTCCATGGGAGCCGTTGCCAGTCGATGAGATAAATCCGCCCCCCACCGTCACACTAATATTTCCAGTACCTGAGTGCGCAAACATCGCAGGTCCGGTATTGGCGGAGGTAATGCTGCCCCCCATAAAGCTCAGAGTACCGTTGCCGCTGCCATTGACGGCCAATGTGGCTCCTGAATCGACTCCCGCCGCCGCCGCCATGGTGATGTTGACATTGGTTGCGTTCAGCACCCCACTGCCGGTGGCATTGTTGGCATGAACAGCAATTCCGTGACCGAATTGATTTTGGGTCAAATTCGAGTTCTCGACAGTCATCGAAGGATTGCTTCCGAGGCCGGCAGCCGTAACGTGCAGTACGCCGTAGTCTAGAGCCACATTGGAGATACCGGTAACCCCTGAAGCAAAGAGGCTATCAGCCGATCCGGAGCCCGGATTATGCATGATGAACCTGCCGTTTACACTCCAGTTTGTGATGGTTGCATTGCTGTTTCCAGCAAACGAGGTGTCGATAGTTGAGGGGTCCGATCCTGTGCAGCTCACTGTGGCTGTGTTCACGCCCGTGCAGGCGGCATAGGCCACGGTTGGCGCGCCCAGCATCGCGAAAGATAACGCGATCAACGAGACAGTTGAGTGAGCTGCACTTTTTGATGAGCTACGAAACAGATCTGAAGGCAAATAGCTGCTGTTCACGGAACATTCTCCGAGTCGCCCCAACAGCCCACATTAGGATGTGCGCAAGCTTCGAGCTGCGCAAGCAGGGCGAGTATTGAGGATCTATATTGATGGATGGGTGTTGCTTATTTAGCGCGGACTGATGATCGAATGCCCTGGCATTTGTCAGAGAAGTTCTGACAAATATCCGATCGAGCGCGACGTGCCTCGGCGTTCGCCGCGCGAGTGCCTTGCGCAGGTTCCGGAAACACAAGCTTCCGGTATTCTCCTGGGAATTTACGCCTAGCCAATTTCGACAGCCTTCCGGTGTTCACGTTTCTCGCATGGCGCGAAGCACATGCCGGCGCCCTAATAGAGCGTGGTTAACGTTTTGCATAGCATGCAGATTGAAAATTTGATCTGGATCAATTGAAAAACTAAAATTGACGATTGAATATCAGACTTCGCGCCATACAGGAGCGACGTCGCTGTTTGCACCATTTAGGGCAGTGTTCGCTCGGCGTGGGTCCGAAGCCAGGCAACTCAGGAACGAGATATTGTGACGAGATCGGCCCGCTGACGTCTCCAGGAACATCCATGAGGTCGCGCGGCCTCAGCCGGAGCCGAACCTGCTGGTCGGTCGGAGATGCGAGTGCAAGCGGGCACCATTTCTTGGGTTATGTGCGTGCTTAGATTGCGCGCCAAGCGTCAAGACGCGGCCAGTCGTATTGGCCACTGCATCAAGATGCGATTTGAGAACTGCTGTTGCTTATGCGTTACGCTTGGGTGCGACCCGATGTCAGCCCTTTGGCGAAGATGCCCGCGGGGTCGGGCCATCATCGGTGGTCAAGATCGCGAGCCGGTCGATTTCCTAGTTATGCGGTGCAAGGCGCAAGCTTAGGCCGCGCTAGTCGCTAAGGCCATGTAGGACAGGAGAGAGGTAACGTTCGGGTATGTCAGTTTCACAGTTTAAATTGCACCGCAACGATTGAAGATGTAGATGTTATCGATACATCAACCATTCCAAAATGATTTTCCGAGCAATCGCATAGATTCTGCGGGCCGCCTTCAGCAAGTACATGTCCTGAGGTGGCTGCCGTTTCACATCAGGCGCGCCTTGCCGGCGAACTTGCAGCAGAACGCATCAAATCGCATGTTCGGCAATCACTGCGAGGAACGCGGGGCCGTAGCGCTCGAGCTTGGCCTCACCAACGCCTGGGACCTTGGTCATCTCGCTGCGCGAGGCTGGGCGGGCGGCAGCCAGCTCGATGAGCGTCTTGTCATGGAAAATCACGTAGGGCGGCACATTCTGTGTTCGGGCGATTTCCATGCGCTTTTCCCGCAGCGCCTGAAACAGAGCCCGATCGGCGTCGAGCAGGGCGATTGATGCCTGATTGCGAGAGAACTTTTCGCGTCCGGCGCGCGGCGGTGGCGGCACCCGCAGCATAAGCGTCGGCTTTTCGCGCAAGAACTGCCGCCCTGCCTCCGCGATCGATAGCCCGCCATGGCCGGTCAGGTCGACCGCGATCAGCCGCAGGGCAATCAATTGGCGCAAGATCGCGCGCCAGGTGCGATTGTCATGCTCTTTGCCGATGCCGTAGGTGGAGATGCGGTCATGGCCGAAGTCAGCAATGCGCTTGTCTTCGACCCCCAATAGCACATCAACGATGTAGGCTTGGCCGAAACGCTCGTCTGTGCGGTGAATGCAAGACAGGGCTTTTTGCGCAGCGATCGTTCCGTCGAACAATTGCGGTGGCTCGGCGCAGGTGTCGCAATTACCGCACGGCGCGCTGTGGTCACCAAAGTAAGACAGCAGCACCTGGCGACGACAGCCTGCCGTCTCGGCCAGCCCAAGCAGCGCATCGAGCTTCTGCCGTTCCATGCGCTTGCGCTGCTCGGGCGCGTCCGATTCCTCGATAAAGCGACTGCGCAGCGCGATATCCTCATAGCCATAGAGCATGAGCGTATCGGAAGGCAGGCCGTCGCGGCCGGCGCGCCCGGTTTCCTGATAATAGGCCTCTATGCTGCCCGGCAGGTCGATATGAGCGACGAAACGTACGTCCGGCTTGTCGATGCCCATGCCAAACGCGATGGTGGCCACCATGATGACGGCTTCATCGAGCTGGAAGCGCGCCTGGTTGGCGGCACGCGCGGCCTTATCCATGCCTCCATGATAAGGCAGCGCATCATAACCTTCCGCACAAAGCCAGGCGGCTGTCTCTTCCGTCTTTCGCTTCGACAGACAGTAGACGATGCCGCTCTCGTCTTGATGGTTTTTCAGGAAACGCTTCAGTTGGCCTCGCGGATTGTCTTTCTCCTGAATTGCATAGCGGATGTTCGGGCGGTCGAAGCCCGCGATGAAGGCGTCGCTCTCCGCGATCTGAAGATGCGTCAGGATCTCGGCCCGAGTTGGCGCGTCGGCGGTCGCCGTCAGCGCCATGCGCGGCGTGTCGGGGAATAGCCTGACCAGCGCGTCGAGCTGACGATATGAGGGGCGGAAATCATGCCCCCATTGCGACAGGCAATGCGCTTCGTCGATCGCGATCAGCGACAAGGGGACCCGGCCGAGCCGCTCCAGGACTTCGGGCCTCAATAGCGTTTCGGGAGCGACATAGAGGAGATCCAGCGCGCCGGAGGAGACGTCTTGCCACAACGCGTTTCGCTCATCGCCTGGCAGGTCGGAGTTGAGTGAAGCGGCCTTGACCCCTGCCTGGCGCAAGGCGGCGACCTGATCGGCCATCAGGGCGATCAGCGGCGAGATGATAAGGCCCATGCCGGGCCGCGCCATCGCCGGGATCTGGTAACACAGCGATTTGCCGCCGCCCGTCGGCATCAAGACAAAGGCGTTGTTGCCGGCCATCACATGCTCGACAATCTCCGCCTGGGGCCCACGAAAGGCGTCGTAGCCATAAACGGCTTTCAGGATATGGGCGGGATCAGAGGTCAAAGCGGCCTTCGTTGGAATCAGAAAGATGTTGCCTGATAGCAGATTTGCGAGGTGCCTGGGGCGAGGTCTGTTTTCGAATACGCACTGAGGGGTACCTGGAAGGGGCAGCAGCGGTCGCATTTCAACATCGTGGCCGCCTTATTGAACCGCAAGTAGAGCCGGACGGCACGAGCGGTGCCCTCAATAGGATGGCTGCGGTTCTTGTGGGCCAGTGCAGGTCTACTCGCGCCCGCCCGCCCCATGTTCCTTTCCCGAAAAATAGCGCGACTGCATCATCCAGACATTTGCGGAGCGCTAGGATGCAAATATCATGACTGTGCGTCCCATTTTCATGACTGAACGTCCCAATGTGCTGTTCAGACGGTGACAGCACAATCTGGACGTGCGAGAGCCGCTGGAGCAGTTCACCCGAAATGCTCTGCTGGGTGGCCGGCGCGCGCTACTCTACAGTTGTGTCGTGCCGGCTCCTCGCCGGCTACGACGCGCTCGTGGCACTGAAGCATCCCCCCGCCTTGGCCGATGCACCCAAATGGGGAATGTACCTGAGGCGCTTGGGCACTGAGCGCCTGCCCGGTGATGTCGGGCTGTTTGCGCGATTACGAATGCCGTTGATCACATTTACCGACTGAACTTGCTTGGGGGGATCATGCCAAACGTTTCTAGACTGTATTTCATCACTGCAATTTGCTTTCTGATAGCTGGGATTCTGGTTGGGCTGCAGATGTCGATTGCTCATGACTACGTTGCAGTCGGCGCACACGCGCATATCAATCTTCTCGGCTGGGTGACGATGTCTATCTTCGGCGCGTTTCACGCCCTTAACCCGCGTGGCGCCGGGACACGATTGGCGAAAGTGCAATACTATGTCTACACTGGCGGCGTGATTGTGATGACGCCTGCTCTCTACTTGCTGCTGACCGGAAACCCGTCATTGGAGCCAGTTGTCGCGGTGTCATCTCTGGTTGTCTTCACCGGCGTACTCATGTTCGCCGCGATTATTTTTCGCACTCGCGCAGGCTGATTGAAAGGGGTCTGAAGATGGGCGCCATCGCTTACGGAGCTTGTCGATGTTTTCCTTGATCGCGAATGCACGAGCCAGACTCGACTTCGGGAAATCCACAGACTGAGATTGCAAGCCAGACAACCAGCGTACAGACAGCAGGATCACGGAATGGTCGAAATGGCGGCACTTGAACTTAAGCCGTTGACTGAAGCGACGCGCGCATCGCGCGGTATTGTTTGGCCGTTTCCTCCGGGTCTGGAATGCTTCGTCGCCTGGAAGGTGGCGCTCTCGCGATTGGTTGACTGTGCCATACCGGACGACGCCGACCCGACTTTGTTCGACTTTCACGGCTGCAGTTGGCAGCTTCCCGAGGCCTTCGTGCAGGTCAACGGCGGATCGGCTATGACGATGTCTCGGACACAGCGTGTCATTGACGACAGACCAATCTCTCAAATGTCCCTTTATCTGCTTACAGGCGGAAGCGTTGTGACCGATTACGACGGCCGCAAGCAAACCCATGTTCCAGGCGACATCGTCGCCGTCGACTATTCACTGCCTTACGAATCCTATACTCTCGGCTACGAAGGGATAACGCTTACTTTCGATAGAGCGAGCGCACCGCCCGGGCTTCAAGGCGTCGTCCACGGAATGGTGCTGTCCGCAAACAGCAGCGCCGGCAACCTCCTTGGCACGCAGATTAGGTCGCTTGTGGACCACATCGACGGGCTCAGCGTTGACCAGGCTCAGTCGGCCGTCGACGGCATTTTGCGGTTTGCCGCAACCACCCTTCCAGTCGCCTCGCCGAAAAGGAAGCGAGACAATGTCTCAGTTCTGGATAGTGCCCATCGGCTTGCCAAAAGGAGAATGTCGGATCCAGACTTCGGCCCCGATGAACTGTCGACCGCGCTGGGCGTCTCGCGATCGAAACTGTTTCGTTCGTTTGCCGCCCATGGAGGGGTGCAGCGCTGGCTGCTTGGCGAACGATTGACGGCCAGCCTCCAGGCAATTGTAAGATCCGCGGGCAAACTGAAGATTTCGGTGATCGCCCACCAGCACGGGTTTCGCAGCGAAGCACATTTCAGCCGTGCTTTCCGGAAGCGATATGAGCTGAGCCCAAGCGAGGCTCTTGCCTTGGCCATGCGCTCGCAGGGCGCCACAATATATCTGAACTGGGCGAAGAAGAACGCGAAGACAGAACGCTCGACAACTGAAGCTTGGCTCGCTTCTGCTCGTGCCAGAGATCGGAAGGCGCAGGAAGAGAGCGCCAATCCACCCCAATGACCTCGCATCCAGGCCGGCATGGCTGGTGCTGCCGGCAATTTCGGTTGGCATGTTCGCTGCGGACGAATGGGCGTTGATGGCATCGGCCGCCGTTCGGGGCCACCAAGTCTGCAAACAGTCGTTGACAATGAAGATCGCCCGGCTTTTAATCGAAGCGTGAGTATAAGCGCACTAACCTCTGCTTAGGGAACAGACAGAGGAGATAATTGCTCACTCATTGGGTTTTGCCAATGAGTGGAGCCGCGCTACTCTAGATCAGCAAGTCTCAACTCGTCGGTGAACTCGGGAGAGTTTCCGTGGTCGATCGTTCGGCCTCCGCCAAGCCAAGCTTTGCGGACAGTTCGAAGTGGGTCGCCTCCGGAGGTCGAGGTCCAACGCGCATTGGGCGCGTTTGGACACTGGGAGGAGACATTGCAGAGATTTGTTTGCGGCCTTACGGCCGTCTTATTGGCTATCCTGGCATTCCCGGCTGCGGCGCAGGAACTCACCAAGGTGCGCTTCCTGCACGAATGGCGCTTCGAAGGCCATGTTTCGCCGTTTCTCGTCGCCCTCGACAAGGGTTTCTACAAGGACGAGGGACTGGACGTCACCATCGACCCGGGCACCGGCAGTCTCGACGGCATCAACCGCATTGCCTCGGGCACCTATGACATGGGCCAGATGGACCTCAATGCGCTGATCAAATATCGCGACGGTGCTGGCGCGGTCCCAATTAAGGCGGTGCTGATTACCTACAACACGCCGCCATTCGCTATCCTGACGCTCAAGAAAAACAACATCACCAAGCCAAAGGATCTGGAAGGCAAGATCCTCGGCGCGCCGGCGGCGGACGCCGCCTTTTCGCACTGGCCGATCCTGGCCAAGCTCAACGACATCGACACGTCGAAAGTCAAAATCGAAAATGTCGGCTTTCCGGTGCGCGAAGCGCTGCTTGCCCAGGGCCAGGTCGATGCGGTCACCGCATTTTCCAGCAACAAGCTGGGCGTCAAGGCCGCCGGCGTTCCAGACGACGAGATTGGCATGCTCTTGATGAGCGATTTCGGCCTCGACCTCTATGGCAGTGCGGTCATGGCAAATCCGGACTTTGTTCGCGATCACCCCGATGCCGTCCGAAAATTCGTCAAGGCGACCATCAAGGGGTTCTTCGCTTCCTTCGCCGATCCCGACGCAGCCATTGCCAGCTTGCTCAAATACAATCCGGTGGCCAAGGCCGACATCGAGGTTGAACGCCTCAAGGTGGTCACTGCCCTCAGCTACCTGACTGACGACGTTCGTCAAAATGGGTTCGGCGACGCCGATATGGCACGTCTTGGCCGCTCGATAGATCAACTGGCGACAGCTTTCCCGTTCAAGAACAAGCCCAAGGCCGAGGACGTCTACACCTCGGAATTCCTGCCGTCGAAAGACGAGCGGATGGTTAAGTGAAGCCTCCGCCGGCGCTCGACGCCGGCGGACCCTCATGGTTGCGTGCGCCGAAGCCCACGAGGCGAAGCGCGGTTCAAACTGGACTGGGTGAAGATATGACCGACACGAGCATAGTGCAGGGACGCCAGCCCGCGGGCGTTGCCGGCGCTTCGAAGAAAAATCTGAAGCTGTGGTGGTACGGCGAAAAGCTTGGCGCACCGCTGCTATTCGCACTGGCCCTGCTCATGACTTGGGAAGTGGTCTGCCGTGTTTTCGATGTACCGGAAGTCATTCTCCCCACCGCGTCGGCGACATTTTACGCACTTTGGGAGTTCCGGGCGGTAATCTGGGAAAATGCGCTGGTGACTCTTTGGACGACGCTGGTCGGCTTCATGCTGGCCATCGTCACCGGCTTGGTGCTGGGCGTCGCCGTTGGCTGGCATCGGGCAGTCTATTCGGCGGTGTATCCGATCCTGATCGCCTTCAACTCGATCCCCAAGGTCGCGCTGGTTCCGGTGCTCATCTTGTGGTTCGGGCTTGGCGCTGTTCCCGCCATCCTGACGGCATTCCTGATCTCGTTCTTCCCGATCGTGGTCAATGTGGCGACAGGCCTGGCAACCGTCGAACCGGAACTCGAAGACGTGCTGCGGGCGCTGGGGGCCAACAAGTTCACCGTGATGATCAAGGTCGGCATTCCTCGGTCATTGCCGCACTTCTTCGGCTCGCTGAAGGTCGCGATCACGCTCGCTTTCATTGGCGCGGTCGTTGCCGAAACATCCGGTGCCAGCAGTGGTCTTGGCAAGCTCATGCTCGACGCCCAGGCCGCATTCCAGGTGCCGATCGTCTTTGCCGCGCTGATGGTGCTCTCGGTGCTTGGCATAGTTCTCTATGCCGTCACAGCTCTGATCGAGCAGCGCTACACCGGCTGGGCGCATCGTTCACACAATGGCTGAGAGGCCCAACTCCGACATGGAGCAAGACGACAATGCATAGTGATCAAGATGTTATGGTGCGGCCTGCTCGTGACAAGGCGAGCACCGGTAGAGAAACCAGCCGCGTGCACGCGGCAGTGCCAGGTTTCGTCGATATTTCCGGCGTGGCGCTTTCCTACGGTGGGGGAGGCGGCATCAAGGCTGTCGAGGATTTGACGCTGTCGGTGCGCAAGGGCGAGTTCGCCGCAGTCGTTGGCCCGTCCGGTTGCGGAAAATCGACGCTGATGAAGCTCGCGACCGGGCTGGTCATCCCCCAGCAGGGCAGCATCGCCGTCGATGGAGCGCGGGTCACACGGCCGCTGTCGATCGTTGGCATGGCGTTCCAGAATCCATCATTGCTGCCTTGGCGTACGACCCTCGACAACATCATGTTGCCGCTCGAGATCGTCTCGCCATATCGCGAGCGGCTGAAGAAGCATCGGGACGAATACGTTGCCCGAGCTGAATCGATGCTGGCTCTGGTCGGTCTCAAGGGCTTCGGCTCAAAATTCCCATGGCAGCTTTCGGGTGGCATGCAGCAACGCGCCAATTTGTGTCGGGCGCTGATCCATGAACCAGGCCTGATGATGCTCGACGAGCCGTTCGGTGCGCTCGATGCATTCACCCGCGAGGAGCTTTGGGGCGTGATCCGCGACCTGCATCAGGCCAAGGGTTTCACCGTGATCCTGGTGACCCACGATCTGCGCGAAGCCGTTTATCTTGCCGACCGGGTGTTCGTGATGAGCGCGCGGCCTGGCCGTGTCCTGCTCGAGCGGCAGGTGGACTTCGAGCGGCCGCGGCCGCTCGACCTTACCTATTCGCCGGAGTTCAACGGCATCGTACACGAGCTTCGCGAGACGATCGCGCAGGCGCGTGCCGACGCGCCGCAGATCGGCGCGACGTAACATCTCCCTGCCGGCGTCGTTTGTAGTTTTCGCAGTAGGCGAAAGCAACGGTTCCGGCAGATGGTGCGGTTCTATCCATTTTGGGCGTCGGAAAACATATCCGATGTCAACGATAGTGCCAACTCTCAGTATTAATTGATATTATTTTCTAATATATTTGTTCGATACTTGAAAAAAGACTTTCAATTCGCTTTCCGCTGAGTTAGAAAAAAATCATTGTCAGTAGAAGCAACAAGCCGCGTTTCGGTCGCTAGATACGCGAAAAATCCGGTCGGGAATTGCTGGCAAGCGATCGCGTAGACCGCAGCCCGACGGAGCTTTCTGACCATCGTCTTCAGCAAGTATCGCCGGACTCCGGGCAGCGTCGCTCACGGCTCAGCCGTGTTGCGGAACGACGTCAACTTTGGAGACGACTGATGATTATCGACATTAGCTGCTATCCCACCAAGCTGGTGGACCTGGCGTGGCGGCACGACGGCGAGCCGTTCACGGGTGAGCGCCTCATCAAGATGATGGATGGGCCCTACTACGTAAACGGCAAGCCGCGCCGCATCGACAAGGCCTTTATCCAGCCGCCGCAAGGCAACACCATCTACACCCACGGTCATGGCGACCTGACCGGCAAGGCGGCCATTCGCGACTACATGTCCTACACGGTCGACCTCGTGCAGCGCTATCCCGACCGCTTTCTGGGCTGCTTCGTCTACAATCCCCGCTACGGCACGCAAAACGGCGCCGAGGAGATCGAGCACCACGCCAAGGAATATGGCTTCAAGATGGTGCAGCTGCAGGCCAACATGCACGCGTATCGGCCCGATCGCGCACTCGACTGGCTGCGCCCCGCGATGAAGAAATGCGCCGAGCTCGGGCTGATCGTCAAAGTCCATACTGGCGACGGGCCCTACAGCATACCAACCGAGTTCTATCCGATCATCAGGGAGTTCCCATCGGTCAACTTCATCCTCGGCCATTTCGGCGTCCAGACGGGCGGGGTCTATGTCTTTGAACCGTTCCAGATGGCGATGGATGCACCCAACGTCTATTGCGAATCCGGCTGGTGCCTGCAGTCGCGCATCGTCGAGTTCGCCAAGGAATTGCCCAAGCACAAGATCCTCTTCGGCACCGACACCCCGCCAAACGAACCAGGCATGTGGCTGCGCTTGCTCGAGGTGCTTTGCCACGAGCCGCCGCAAGGGCTGAATCTCGATGAGGATACGCTCGAGGATTATTTCGGCAACAATATCGCCCGGATGATCGGCATCGAGCCGACGCCGCCCCCGCGCAGCATGGAAGAAGCCCAGGCCCGCCTGACGGACACCTATGCCAGCCTTCAGCCGGCATGATGCGGCCCAACGCCTTGTTTCGTGAATTCGGAGACCACAGATGATTATCGACACCCACCTCCACCCGACCAATCTGGTCGACGAGGCCTGGCGCCACACCGGCACGCCGTTCAATGGCGAACGCATGCTGAAGCTGATGGACGGGCCTTATATGATCAATGGCAAGCCGCGCCGCATCGACATGGGCTTCATCCAGCCGCCGCCCGGCAACACCGGTTATCGCGATGGCAATCGCATGGGACGCGACGGCATTCGCGACTACATGGCCTACATCGCCGAGCTATGCCAAAAATACCCCGATCGTTTCATCGGCAACTTCAACTACAACCCCCGCTGGGGACCTGAGAACGGCGCAGCGGAGCTGGAATTCCACGTCAAGGAATATGGCTTCAAGATGCTGAAGCTGCACGCCAACATGCATGGCTACCGGCCCGACCGGGCCCTCGACTGGCTGCGCCCGGCAATGAAGAAATGTGCCGAACTTGGTGTTGTGGTGCTGATCCACACTGGCGACGGGCCCTACACCATTCCGACTATGTTTTACCCGATCATCCGGGAGTTCCCGATGGTCAACTTCATCATCGGTCACTTCGGCATCCAGACCGGCGGCAACTATTCCTTCGAGTCGTTCTGGATGGCGATGGACACCCCCAACGTCTATTGCGAATCCGGCTGGTGCTTCCAGTCGCGTATCGTCGAGTTCGCCAAGGAACTGCCGAAAAGCAAGATCGTTTTCGGCACAGACTCGCCGCCCAATGAACCCGGCATGTGGCTGCGTGAGCTGGAAGTGCTCTGCCATGAGCCGCCGCACGGCATCGGTCTCTCCGAAGATGACCTCGAAGGCTATCTCGGCAACAACATCGCCAAGCTGGTCGGCATCGAACCCACCCCTCCGCCTCGTACCATGGACGAAGCGAAGGCGCGCCTGACTGACACTTATGCCGGTCTCAGGCGCAATACGGGCAGCCAGGCTGTTCCCGCCTGATGCCCTTGGGCGGCGGCTCGTGTCCAAGGGCCGCTGCCCACCCTTTTTTACGTTCGCTCAGCACATGCACGATGGGAAATGTTATGCAGTTTGGCAGCCAGGACGTCCGTCATTTCCTCAGCGAGTACAAGAAGAGCCATCCCGAGGATGTGCTGACGATCGAGGATCGCATCTCGAACGACCAGGACGTAACGGCCTTCATTTGGAAGCTCAACGAACAGGGCAGGGCGCCGCTGCTGCATTTCCGCAAGGTCGATGGCATAGACACCGAAGTCGTAGGCAACATCTTCGGCTCGCGCGAGCGTATCGCGCGCATGTTCGACACGACGCAGGACCGTCTGCACGAAGCCTATCAGGCGCGATCACGCCGGGCCTTGCCGCCGCGCCTGGTCGAAAGCGGGCCGGTCACCGAATGGGTGCAGGAAAACGATATCGATCTCGATAGGTTGCCGATGCTGAAGCATTTCGCGACCGATCGGGCGAAGTACATCACCAGCGGCATCATCATTGCCGAGCATCCCGAAACCGGTGCCGGCAATCTCAGCTACCACCGCGCCATGGTCCACTCGAAGAATGAGCTGGCGACCAGCCTGCACTCTCGTGGACACCTCTGGCGCCTGCTCAACATGGCCAAAGATCGCGGCGAACCGCTGAAGGTCGCCATGGTCATCGGCGCGCATCCGCTGTTCATGATCGCGGCATCGGCGCGGCTCGCTTTCGGTGATGACGAACGCGACATCGCCGGAGGTCTGCTCGGCGAACCGCTGGATGTGGTGCGGACGCCAAAATACGGCATTCGCGTGCCTGCCTATGCCGAATTCGTGCTGGAAGGCATCATCGAGCCCGAGGCACATGTCGCCGAAGGGCCATTCGGCGAGTTTACCGGCTACTCGTCTGACAGGTCGACCAACAATCTGTTCCGAGTCGAAACCTTCATGCGCCGCAAGGATGCGATGCTGATAAGCGTCGCCGGCGGCAACTCGTCCGAGCACCTCAATTTAGGGCGCGTGCCGCGCGAAGCCGAAATGGTCGAGAAGCTGAAGCAGCGTTTTCCGAGCGTTACGGCCGTGCACTATCCGGCCTCAGGCACGCATTTCCATGCCTATGTCGCGCTCAACCAGACGCGACCCGGCGAGGCCCGCCAGATCATGCTCGGGCTGCTCGGCTGGGACGCCTATCTCAAGACTGTGATTGCAGTCGACGCTGATGTCGACATCACGCGCGACTCGGAAGTGCTTTGGGCGCTGTCTGCCCATTTCCAGCCGCATCGCGATGTGGTCATCATCGAAGGCTTGCCAGGCAACGCGCTGGACCCATCAGCGTCCGGCGTCGGCACCACGTCGCGCATGGGGTTGGACGCGACACGTGGCCCCGATTTTCACGGCGTCTTGGCAAAGATAGGCGACGAGGCATTTGCGCGGGCTTCTGAGATTCTCGGCAGGATCGATCGTTAGGGGCAGAAACGCGGAGGAAAAGCCGATGTACAGGGACAGCGCGACACGCAAGCGACTGATCATCGGCATCAGCGGTGCTTCCGGTGTCATCTATGGCATTCGATTGCTGGAAGTCCTGCGTGAACTCGATGTCGAAACCCACCTTGTCGTTTCGCGCGCAGCCCAAATCACGCTTGCCATGGAAACTGACTACAAGCTTGCCGACGTTGAGAAGCTGGCGACCGTCGTTCATTCCAACAAGGACGTCGGTGCGGCCTGTTCCAGTGGATCGTTCAGGACAATGGGCATGATCGTGGCGCCTTGTTCAGTCAAGACGCTGTCGGAGATCGCGACGGGGGTAACCTCTTCGCTGCTGGCGCGTGCTGCCGACGTCACGCTCAAGGAGCGCCGGCGCCTGGTTTTGATGCTGCGCGAGACGCCGCTGCATCTCGGTCACATCCGCTCGATGGCCCAGGTGACGGAAGCCGGCGCCATCATCTGTCCGCCGGTTCCAGCATTCTACACGCGTCCGCAGACGCTCGACGATATGGTCAATCATACCGTCGGGCGCGTGCTCGACCTGTTCGACATCGATGCGGGACTGGCCCATCGCTGGACCGGCCGGCGTGCCGACGACGCTCTGGAGCCACCGGCTTCGCTGCTGCCGCAATAACCTCCGACAACTTCACCGCACAAAAGAAAACGAGGCTGGCATGAGCCAGCCTCGCAGGGATCGCCGACGCTGGTCAGGCGAGGCAGGTGCGCAAACCCGCTTCGAGTTCCGCGCGGTTCAGTTTGCGGCCGATGAACACCAGCTTGCTGTAAGCCTTGTCCTTGCCCCAGACATGGTCGGGCCGAAAATCAATCAGCTTGTGCACTGCCTGAAGAACGAAGAAACGTTGATCGCCCTTGATTTCGAGAATGCCCTTGGTCCGGAAAATATCGTCGCCTCGGGCTTCCAGGAGATCAGACAGGAATTCCGTCAGGCGATCGTGGTCGAACGGCTCGTCGAACACGAAGGACTCAGAGCTGACCGTTGCATCATGCGTGTGATCGTGGTGGTGATGATGATCCAGATTGAGCAACTGGGCGCGTTCCGCGAGGTAAGACGGCGCAAAACCGCTGATGCCCAGGATATTCGAAAGCTCCACCTTTCCGTAGCTTGAACGCACAATCTCAGCGGTCTGGTTGAGTTTGCCCATGTTGCGTTCGAGCGTCTCGATGTCATCCACGGAGACGAGGTCGATCTTGTTGATGACGATACGATCGGCGGCGACGATCTGATCCACTGCCTGATTGCTGCGCCCATCAAGGATCGGATCATTAACATGTTGACCGATATGCTTGGCATCCACGAGCGTGACGATGCCATCGAGCTTCACATGCTTGCCGATCTCCTGATCAACGAAAAAGGCGGTAGCGACCGGCGTTGGATCAGCAAGGCCGCTGGTCTCGACCAGGATGTGGTCGAACTTGTCCTTGCGCGCGAGCAGCTTCTGCAGGATTTGGATGAGGTCGTTGCGCACGTCGACGAAGCAGCAGATGCAGCCGTTCTGCATCTGGTAGATCTCCTCCTCCGAAGCGAGCACCAGATCGGAGTCGACATCGACTTCACCGAACTCATTTTCGATCACGGCGATGCGGTGGCCGTGTCGTTCGGTGAGAATGTGGTTCAGCAGGGTGGTTTTGCCCGCCCCCAGGAAGCCTGTGAGGATCGTGACCGGGATCTTGCCGTCGTGGATTTGGTTGGTCTGCATCACTGCCTCGTTTCGCTGTTTTTTGCCTTGAGTGCGTTCAGCACCTGCTCGGGCGTTATCGGGTAGTGGCGGAAGCGGACGCCGATGGCGTCGTAGATAGCGTTGGCGATGGCCGGTCCAATCGCGATGATGGGATCTTCGCCAATGCCCTTGGCGCCGTAGGGACCACCTGGATCCGGCGCCGTTTCCAAGATGATGGTGCGGATAGGGGGCATGTCCATCGACAGGGGCATCTTGTAGTCGACGAAGCTCGGGTTGAGCGAGCGGCCGTTGGTGAGGTCAATGACATAGTCCTCGCTCAGCGTGTGCCCGATGCCTTGCTGGATACCGCCTTCGATCTGGCCGGCGGCCGCAATGGGGTGGATGACCTTGCCGATTTCATGCACCGGAACGACCTGGAGGACGGTGACTTCGCCGGTCTCGGTGTCGACATCCACTTCGGTAAAATGCGCGCCGAAGGAATAAGACTTCGTCGGCATGTAGGTTCCGACGCCAACCAGCTGGATGGCAGGCATGCCGCGCCGCGGCCCGACGGCTTCCGCCAGGCTGACGCTGCGGTTCGAGCCGCTCGTCGACACGATGATACCGTCGCGGATCGTCAATTCGGCCGGCGTTGTTTCAAGTAGCGGAGCAGCGTGATTGAGGATCTGGTCGCGCACCTCCGCTGCCGCCATCTGCGCCGCCCGTCCGCCCATATAGGTCGTGTGGCTGGCGAAGGCGCCGATGTCCCAAGGGACGATATCGGTGTCGCCCTGGACGACAGAGACAGTCTCGAACGGCACGCCGAGTTCTTCGGCAACGATTTGCGACAGCGCCGTGTGCGCGCCCGTGCCGAGGCCGGCAGTACCGGTTATGAGCGTCACAGTGCCGTCCTCGTTCATCTTGACGATGGCATTGCCCTGCTCCTTGATGCCGGGATAGGCGCTCGAGCCGTGCATCTCGCAGCCGATGCCAAAGCCACGCCGCTTGACGCCCGTCGACTTGCTGCGCTTGCGCAGATTGCTCCAGTCGGTTTCTTCCATGACACGGCGGATGCAGTCCTCGAGCCCATGTCCGACGATGGGATGGCCCGATGGGGCGATGTCGCCTTCGCGTACCGCATTCATCAACTTGAATTCGGCTGGATCGAAGCCGAGCTTTTCCGCCGCCTCGTCAATCATCAGGTCTAGGGCGTAGTAAGTCTGCACCACGCCATAGCCACGAAACGCCCCAGCAATCGGCGTGTTGGTGTAAATGCAGCGGCCTTCGAGGCGGATGTTTTCGCAACGGTAGAGCGAGGTCAAAGCCGCTGTGCCGACATTGGTTACACCCGGACCGTGCGAGCCATAGGCGCCCGAATTGAAGGTGATCTTGGCCTCACGCGCAACGATGCGGCCGTCCTTGGTGAAGCCCTGCTTCAGCCGGATCTTGCCGGGATGGCGCGAACGGCCGCCAAGAAACGTTTCCTTGCGCGTGAATTCCATGCGCACCGGTCGGCCGGTTTCCTTGGCGAGCAGCGCGCAGAGGAACTCGTGCTGGAACAGGTCCTGTTTGGCGCCGAAACCGCCGCCCATATGCTCGACCAGCACGCGAACCTTGTTGAGTGGTACGCCGAGAACCTCTGCCAGCGTGCCGCGCACCATGAACGCACTCTGGGTTGAGGTCCACATAGTCAGCTTGCCGTTGCCGTCCCACTGGCTGACGCAGACGTTGGGCTCCATATAGGCCGGCGTTGGCCGACCGAGATCATACTCTCGCTCGAGGATCAGGTCGGCCTCGGCGAAGCCCTTGTCGACGTCGCCGCGATTGACTGTCACCGTCGGCAGGACATTGTTGTTGTCCAGCCCATTGTCGTGGATTGCGGGCGCGCCTGTCTTCATTGCGTCTTCGATGGTGAAGGCCGTCGGTAGCGGCTCGTACTCGACTTCAATTAGCTCGACGGCGCGCTCGGCGATCTCTTCGGAGATTGCGACCACGGCGGCGACGCCTTCGCCCCAGTAGCGAACCTTGTCTTCCAGTATGTACTGGTCCTTCGTCACCGAGGCCGAGCGCGGGTGTGGCGAACCCGAGTGCAGAACGTGTGGCACGTTCTGGTGGGTGAGCACCGCCTTCACGCCCTTCAGCGCCAGCGCCTTGCTGGTATCGATGCTCTTGATCCTGGCATGGGCAATGTTGCTGCGCTTCATCTTGGCGTGCAGCATGCCTGGCAATGCTACGTCGCCGGCGTATCGCGCCGTACCCGTGACCTTTTCCAGCGTGTCGGAGCGCTTGACGCTCTTGCCGACAACGGAGAAGTCGCGCGTGCCATTGTCGGGAATGATGCGTTCGTGAGAATTCATAGCGTCTTCGCCTTTCTCAACTCGTCGGCGGTGGCCTTGATGGCGTCGATGATCTTTGTGTAGCCGGTGCAGCGGCAGATGTTTCCGGCGATGGCGAAGCGGATCTCGTCCTCGTTCGGGTTGGGGTTTTCGTCGAGCAGGGCCTTGGCCATCATGATGATGCCGGGCGTGCAGAAGCCGCATTGAGCGCCGCCGAACTCCATGAATTTCTCCTGCAGGAGATGAGGGCGGTCATAGGCCAGCTGCAGGCCCTCGATGGTATCAATCGTTGAGCCTTCAGCCTCGACCCCGAGGATCAGGCAGGCGTTGACCGGCTTGCCATCCATGACAATCGTGCAGGCGCCGCAGTCGCCAACGTCACAGCCCTTCTTGGTGCCGGTCAGTCCGCCCTCATTGCGCAGCGCATCGAGCAGCGTGATGTTGGGCGCAATAGCGAGTTCCTGCGCCTCTCCGTTGATGATCATCGATACCAGCTGGTTCATTGAATGCCTCCCATGGCGTAGCCGATCGCTCGGCGCGTCAGCACGCCGACCATGTCGTGGCGGTAGGCAGCGCTTGCCCGCACATTGCCGATAGGGGTGGATTCGAGCATTGCGCTTTCGGCTGCCTCGGCGAGCAGCGCATCGTCGATTGTACGCCCGCGCAACAGCGCTTCGGTCTTTCGCGCCCGGATGGCAGTCGGGGCTACGGCGCCGAGCGCGATGCGGATATCCGAACATCTGTCGCCGTCATGTTCGAGGCTGACGGCAACGCTCACGGTTGCGAGTTCCATCGCCTTGCGACGACCATGCTTGATGTAGGCCTTTCCGCTGGTAGCCTGCGGTGCAGGCACGGTTATCCCGGTCACTATATCGCCTGGGACAAGCACCGTTCGTCCAGGGCCGGTAAAGAACTCTTCCAGAAGGATGCTGCGCTCGCCAGTCGTGTTGAAGACCGTAAGGCTTGCGCCGTCGGCAATGAGTGGTGGGATGGTGTCGGCAGAGGGCGAAGCCCGGCAGATGTTGCCGACCACGGTTGCCCTGTTGCGGACCTGGACCGAACCAAGCAGGCTCACAGCCTTTGCCAGGTTAGGATAGTTCTGGATGACGACGGGCGAGGTTTCGATCTCGCGGACGCTGACCAGGGCACCGAAGCGCAAGCCCGCCTGTGGGTCTAAGCAGAAATCCCTGAGGTCGGGAATCTTCTTTATGTTCACCACATGCAGGGCAGTGCGAAGGTTCTCCTTGAGCTCGACGAGGAGGTCGGTGCCGCCAGCGATGATGCTGGCGTCCTTGCCGAGTTGCGCTAGCAGCGCGCTTGCCTCCGCAAGGCTCGCCGGCTCGTGGTAGTCGAAGCGTTTCATTCAATTTCCTCCCTTGTGTCGGCCGATTTTCCCCCTCGCCAACCGCGATTGGGGTCAATCGAAATCCAGTCTGGCGCCCTCGCTGCCAGTTGGGCCGGTTCTCTCACCGGCCCCGTTGTCTTGATGGATTTGCTGCATCGCCGCCTCCCGGTCGGCGCCGAGCTCGCTTTCCAGCGCGCGCAGATGGGCGGTGTTCAACCGAGCCGCTTCTTCGCCGTTGCCCATGGCAATCGCCTCGACGATCTCGGCGTGAGCGTGGTTGCCGCAGAAGCGCTGCTTGGTGTCGGGCCTCGACCAGGACAGTAGCGGCTGCCGGTTGATCAGGTCGCGTATGACCCCGGTGAGGACATCGTTGCCGGCGAGTTCGGCGAGCATCACGTGGAAACGCCGTGACAGATGCCGGCCGTCTTCGATCCTGTTGGCACCGTAGGCTTGACGCTCCTCGTCGACGAAGGCGCGCAGCCGCGCGAGAGCGTCCTCAGTGATGTTTTCGGCCAATGTCTTGACCGTCGATACTTCGATGACGACACGCGCGTCGAAAATCTGGCGGGCTTCGTCGGGTGAGCACATCGCAATCGTTGCACCCTTGTTGGGGCTGAGTTCCACCAGGCCGGCATGGGCTAGGCGCACGAGGCCGTTGCGGATCGCCGACCTGCTGGCGCCGGAGGCGATGCCAAGTTCACGCTCGATCAGCCGCGCGCCCGGGGCGATCCGGTGGCTGAGAACTGCCTCGACGATGACCTCGACGACCCGCTGCTCCGCCTCCGGGCCGCTCATCGCTGCCCCGGCCGTCGGGCGAGCACTGTTGGTCACTGGAAGGAAGGGGGATACGGCCATTTTCGGACTCCAAGGATCAATTGTTAACAATCTATTCTTGGAATATTGATTGTCAACAAAATCATGCTTTGTAATACATGCAAGATAACACCTTACGGCACATAGTGTTATTTGCTGATTCTACAATTGTGAAATTCAGAAATGTGGTATGATGTAAATTGAAATTCGAGCTAGTGGTGGCGCAGATGTGATTTTTCTAACAATTTGAATTTATATCCGATGAACGTTGGCGTGCAATATCAGAATCAGAATTCAAAGGATCTTCGGAATTAAAGGGAATATGCGAATTGTCCGCCGCGCTCTACATGCCGTAGAACGCCCCCGTGTCGACTGATAAAAAATCCATAACAATTTATATTGATAATGAAATTGTTTAATCAATTGGACGTTCGTAGGTTTGATCGTGACGGACGATCGGACAGCATGGAGTTGGTGGATGCGTACACTTTCCTGGGCGCGTATCAACGAGGACAGCCGTCCATATGTACTACGTGGCGGACGTATTGCCGGCGCTAGAGACGCAGGTCGCCCGGTTGACATTCTGGTCTCCGAACAAGGCCGCATCGTTAGAATTGGTGACCGGCTGGAAGTCGGCGCTGAGACCGACCAGGTCGACATCTCCGGCACCTTGGTGTCGCCGGGTTTCGTCGACGTCCATCAGCATCTCGACAAGACCGGCGTCTTGAAATTCACGCCCAATCCCTCGGGCACGTTGCAAGGTGCCCGCGATGCCTTTGCAAAATATGCGCGTACCGCGCCGCCTGAAGACGTAACCAAGCGTGCCTCGCGGACGATGACACGCTGCCTGGCGCGCGGCACGACAGCAATTCGCAGCCATATAAACGTCGACAAGGATGCCGGCTTCAACGGCATCGAGGCCCTGGCGCAACTTCGTACGGAGTGGGCCGACCGTCTGACGCTGCAACTCGTCGCCTTCATGACCCCCCATCCCAACCAGGATCTCGATTGGCTGGCCAAAAACGTCGACGCGGCGGTCGCATTGGCCGATGCCGTTGGAGGCACGCCGGCGGTGGCGGAAGATCCCCTGCGTTACCTGGACCTGCTGTTCGAGGCTGCGGTGCGCCATGGCAAGCCGGTCGACCTGCACCTGGACGAACACCTCAATCCCGAGCGGCCGCTGTTTGACGCGGTGTTTGAGCGGGTTCGCAAATACGGCATGCAGGGCAGAACCGTTCTTGGCCACGCATCGGTGTTGAGTGCGCTGCCGCGCAACGAGTTCGAACGCATCCGCGACCAGATGCTCGGACTGCAGATCGGTGTCGTGACCTTGCCCGCTGCCAACCTCTATCTCCAGGGGCGCAGCCATGATCCGCTGCCGCCGCGCGGTTTGACGCGGGTCGCAGAGTTGGTGCGCTCGGGCGTTCCGATAGCGACCGCGTCCGACAACATCCAGGATCCATTCGTGCCGACTGGGTCGGGCGACATGCTCGAGATCGCGCGCTGGACACTTCTGGCCGGCCATCTGCGTGGTGACGAACTTGCGACAGTTTACGAGATGATCACCAACATCCCGGCCAGACTGATGGCCTTGGGCAGCGACTACGGGGTCCGCGAGGGCGCCTGGGCCGATCTCGTCGTCAGTGACTGCGACGATGCCGGTGCGCTGGTGGGGTCAGGGCCGGACCGGATGCAGGTCCTGGCCAAAGGGAAGCCGGTTCTGGGAGGAGCCGAGCTGCCATGTGCGGAGGTCCGCGCGATGGTGGAGAAAAGCTGACCGGCGAGCAAAATTGTCGGGAAGGCATGATGACAAAAACAAGGGAGGAGCATCATGATGATCACGAGAAGGATTTATTTGGCGGGAATGACGGCAGTGGCTGCGGCCTTGGCCTTTGGTCCAGCCGCCGCTCAGGACAAGCCGTTCAAGATGGGGCTTCTGGTCCCGGGCAGCGTGTCCGAAGAGGGCTGGAACCGCATCGGCTACAACGCGCTCAAGGGCGTTGAAAAGGAACTCGGAGCACAGGTCAGCTATGTCGAGCTGGCGCAGAACCCGGCATCCTTTGAAAAGGCGTTCCGTGACTTTGCCAGCCAGGGCTACAATGTCATCCTCGGCCACGGTTTCGAACTGCAGGATGCGGCACTTGCCGTAGCACCTGAATACCCAGACACCGTCTTTCTGGTCTCGTCGAGCTATGTCGCCGAGGGCAACGTCATTGGCCTGAACACCGACACCAGCCAGCCTTTCTATCTGATGGGCGTGATCGCAGCGAAAACCGGGAAAAAGGCCGGGCTCATCGGGGGCATGGAGATACCGCCGATCAAGGAAGCCTTTGAAGGCTTCACGAACGGCGCAAGGAGTGTTTCGCCCGATTTCCCGATCAGCGAGGTCTATATCGGCAACTTTACCGACACGACCGCGACCAAGGAAGCCAGCCTCAGCATGATCGCCCAGGGTGCTGACTTCGTGGTGCCGAACGCCTCCGGCGCGACGGTAGGCGGTTACCAGGCCGTGGCGGAGTCCGGCGGCGACGTGAAGACTTTCAGTATCTTCAGTGATTTCACCGAGGTCGCGCCGAAGAATATCCTCGGCCTCTACGTTGCCGATTATGCAAGTGGCGTGGTCCGTATCGTCGGCGACATCAAGAATGGCAACAAGCCCACAACGAATGTCGATTTCGGCCTGAAGGACACTGACGTGATGAAGTTTTCCTACAACGACGCGGCCGGAACGCCTGTCTCGGAAGAGGTTCGCAAATATGTCGAGGAGGTGAAGGCCAAAATCGCGTCAGGGGATATCAAAACCCGGTCGAAATAAGCACCAGCCTCGCCCTGAACTCATGATGAAGCAGAAATGGAGGGCATCATGCAGATCACAAGACGGAACTGCCTGGCAGGCGTGGCTGCTCTGGTCGGGGGCCTGGCGGCTAGCCAGGCTTTCGCCCAGGACGCATTCAAGATGGGGCTTCTGGTGCCCGGCAGCGTTGCGGAAGAGGGCTGGAACCGCATTGCTTACGACGCGCTCAAGCGTGTCGAAAAAGAGCTGGGTGCTGACGTCAGCTATGTCGAACTGCACGACAATCCCACGGCCTTCGAAAGTGCGTTCCGCAACTACGCCGCCCAGGGCTATGACGTGGTGCTTGACCACGGCTTCCAGTTTCAGGATGCTGCACTGAATGTCGCCCCCGAGTTTCCGGACACGACCTTCCTGATTTCGTCGAGTTACATTCACGAGGGCAATGTCATCGGTCTCAACACCGATTCCAGCGAACCCTTTTATCTGATGGGTGTGATCGCGGCGAAGACGGGCAAGTCGGCCGGTCTTATCGGCGGGATGGAGATTCCACCGATCAAGCAGTCCTTCGAAGGCTTCGTCAACGGCGCAAAAAGCGTCGATCCGAACTTTTCCGTGCCTGGTCTACCTCAATACCTTCACCGATGCGACGGCAGCGAAGGAGGCCGCACTCAGCATGTTCGCCCAGGGCGTCACGCTGGTGGTGCCAAATGCCAACGCAGCCGGGCTGGGCGTTATCCAGGCCGCACGCGAGGCGGGTCCAGACGTACGGACATTCAGCGTCTATTCCGACTACACCGAGGTCGCCCCGAAGAACATTCTAGGCACCTATCTGGCTGACTACGGACAGGGCATCGTCCGCATCGTCTCCGAGGTGAAGGCCGGCAGCTTCGAGCCCAAGGCCAACATCGTGTTCGGCCTGAAGGATTCCGACGTCATGAAGTTCAGCTACAACGACGATGCCAGCGGCACCGTCCCGGCTGACGTCCGAAAATATGTCGACGAGGTCAAGGCGAAGATCGTCACCGGCGAGATAGTGACTCGTCAGAAGTAGGCCGCAATTCTTCACCGGGCGGCGGTCATTGCAAACGGCCGCCCGGTCCTTTCCCGTTCTGAAAGCGATGGAATTCATGGCAAATATCGAAAGCGGGCAGCCTGTGGCGGTCGCTGCGGATCATTTCAAAGGCGCCAGACGCATCCTGTCTCGTATCTTGAAGGCAATCGCCCTGCCGGCCGCAGCCGTGCTGGTCGCCCTGGCGTGTGGTGCGGTTCTGCTGGGCCTCAATGGCTTCCACGGCTGGGACGTTTTCACAGTCATGCTGTTTGGCGTATTTCAGGACACCCGCTCGGTCGCCGAAATCCTGATCAAGGCGACACCGCTAATCCTGATCGGTGTTGGCCTATGCGTAGCTTTCCGCTGCAGCATTTGGAACATCGGCGCCGAGGGCCAATTCTATGCCGGCGCGGTGGCTGCAACGGCCGTCGGGGTCAATTTCGGTGGGCTAACGTCCTGGCTTTATATACCGCTCGTGATCGTCGCCGGCGCTCTCGCCGGGGCTGCATGGGCGGCGATTGCCGGCCTGCTCAAGATCTACTTCCGGGCAAGCGAGATCGTTACCACGATCATGCTCAACTATATCGCCATCATCACCACAAGCTATCTCGTCACCGGGCCGCTGAGGGACGCGGCTGCCGCCTATCCGCAGTCGGCCAAGCTGTTGAAGGAGGCGTGGATACCGCGCATCCTGCCGCCGACAAGGCTGCATATCGGGATTCTTATCGCGCTGGCACTGGCTGTCGCTGTCTACATCTTCCTGTTCCGCAGCAGTTCCGGCTATGCCGTGCGGGTGGTCGGCATCAGCCCACATGCGGCGCGGTATGCCGGTATGAGCGTGCCGAGAAACATCATGCTGGCGATTTGCATCAGCGGTGCCATGGCCGGCCTAGCCGGAGCCTTCGAGATCGCCGGCGTCACCCACCGCCTCTACCAGAACATTTCGCCTGGCTATGGCTTTGAGGGAATTGCCGTCGCCCTGCTTGCCAACAACAACCCGATTGGCGCGATCTTTTCGGGCATCTTGTTTGCCGTGCTCCGCTCCGGCTCCGAATTGATGCAAATCACAGCCCAGGTGCCGCAGGTGCTGGTTTCGGTGATCCAAGGCATCGTCATCTTGTCGGTCGTCGGTTTCGGCGTTTACCGGTTCCGAACAGCTCGCCCATCCGAATAGGTGAAACATGGAAGATGTTGCAACTCTTAGCTTTCTTGCCACCACACTGGGCGCAACCTGGCGGCTCGCCACGCCGCTGATCTTCGCCTCGATCGGCGAAGTCTTTTCGGAACGCGCCGGCGTTCTCAACATCGGCTTGGAAGGGGTCATGCTGGTCGGTGCCTTTGCTGGCTTCGCGGTGGCCTTCACGACGGGAAGCATCCCGCTTGGGTTGCTCGCAGCAATCGGGGGCGGCATTCTGATTGGGCTTTTGTTCGCCTTCTTCACCATCACCATCAAAGCCGATCAGATCGTTGTAGGCGCCGCGATCAATCTTCTCGGCCTTGGCCTGACTGCCTTCCTGTTTCGCGCCTATTTTGTATCGACGGGCAAGGGCGTCGAGATCGCCAAGCCGCTCGATATCCCCTGGCTCAGTGACCTGCCGTTCTTTGGCGAGGCGTTCTTCCGCCAAAATGCGCTCGTCTACAGCACCGTCCTTGTCACAGTCCTTGCGGTGTTCGTGCTCTACAAGACGTCGTTTGGCCTCACTCTGCGGGCGGTCGGCGAGCATCCCAAGGCCGTCGACGTCGCCGGGCGCAGCGTTGCGCTCTATCGTTATGGTGCGGTGCTGATCGGTTGCTCTTTGGCCGCGTTGGGAGGCGCTTTCCTGACGCTCGGCCACTCAAATCAGTTCGTCGAAGGCATCACCTCGGGTCGTGGTTTCATTGCGCTTGCGGTCGTTGTCTTCGCGCGCTGGTCGCCCATCGGCGCTTTCTTCGTCTCGTTGCTGTTCGGCCTGTTCTACTCGCTCCAACTCCAGCTCCAGGCGCAGCCTATGCTGCTGGTGCCTTACCAACTGTTCCAGGCGCTGCCTTATGTGATGACGATCATCGCCCTGATGCTGGTGCGCAACAAGGTCGACACACCGAGCATGCTCGGCGTGCCCTACAAGAAAGCTTGAGGAGACCAACATGAGCGGCAAGCCATTGCTTCTGATGGAAAACATCCACAAGCGTTTTGGTGACATCGTCGCCAGTGCCGGGGTGACGTTGGACGTCGAAGAAAACGAAATCCACGCGCTGCTTGGCGAAAACGGTGCTGGCAAGAGCGTTTTGATGAGCATCCTGTGTGGCGTGCTTTCGCCGAACGAAGGCCAGATCATCTTCAAGGGCAAGCCGCTGAAGCTCGGCTCGCCGCGCGAGGCGATCAAGCACCGCATCGGCATGGTACACCAGCATTTCATGCTGGTTCCCAATCTCACAGTTGCCGAAAACTACGTGCTCGGCCACGGTTCGCCGCTCAAGCTTATCAACGACATGAGCGATGTGAATGCGCGGATAACCGCCCTCAGCGATCGCTATGGGCTCGACGTCCAACCTGATGCCCTGGTCGCAAATCTTTCGGTCGGCCAGCAGCAGCGCGTCGAGATCCTGAAGGTGCTGTTCCATGGCATCGATCTGCTCATCCTTGACGAGCCGACGGCGGTGCTGACGCCGCAGGAAACGGACAGGCTGCTCGAGCTGCTCCGCGATCTGGTTGCCGACGGCAAGACGGTGATCTTCATCTCGCACAAGCTTGACGAGGTGATGCGGGTCAGCGATCGGGTCAGCGTGATGCGCGATGCCAAGGTCGTCTTCACCACTAAGGCGTCGTCTACCAATCCGCGCGAACTCGCCCGCATGATGGTCGGCCGCGACGTATTGATGGATCTGCCGCGAACGAAGCTTTCTGCCGGCCGGCTTGTATTGTCGGTCGAGGATCTGCACTGCAAAAACGAGCTCGGCTTGCCGGCCGTGCGCGGCGTGTCCTTCGATGTGCGCGAAAGCGAGATAGTCGGCATCGCGGGCGTCTCAGGTAACGGCCAGAGCGAACTTGCTCTGGCGCTGACGGGACTTCTTCCCATCACGTCTGGCAGCGTTCGCCTCAACGGCCAGGAACTGCGTGGTCTCACGTCACAAGACATCAACCAGCTGCCCATTTCCCACATACCCGAGGACCGTCACAAGATGGGTATCGTTCTGCCACTGCCGCTGACTGAAAACGTCCTCCTGCAGCGCTACAACAAGCCGCCGTTCAGTTCGCGTGGCATGCTGGACTTCAGCGAGGTAACCAGCCAGACGCGAGAATTGATGCGGCGCTTCAAGGTCAAGGCCTCTCATCCTGGCGAGCTGATCCAGAATCTCTCAGGCGGCAATCAGCAGAAGCTCGTCGTCGGGCGAGAACTCGCGCGCCGCTTCGATTTCCTGCTTATCAACCAGCTGACGCGCGGCATCGACATCGGTGCGACCGAACTGGTGATGCAGGAGGTCCTGAAGCAGCGAGAGGCAGGCAAGGCGATCCTGCTGATCTCCACCGAGCTGGAGGAGCTTTTCGCCATCTGCGACCGGATTCTGGTCATTTACGAGGGCCGCATTCTTGGCGAGCTGCCGCCGGATCGCAGTCGCCTCGACGAAATAGGGCTGCTGATGGCCGGCAATGTCAGCGAGGCGACGGCTGCAAGCGAAGCCGTCCATTGATCATGCCGCATGTCGTCGTCTTGTTGTTGAATGTTTCAAAACAATTTGCCTCATTGTGATCGATTGCATAAGAATTGCGGTAGTTGTCTATTCTTCTGCCAGAAGTCCCGATGACCGGGGCTTGCAGGCTAGGTGACCGCGCGTGAATGTGACACTCCGGCAATTGCAGGCATTTATCGCAGTGGCCGATCTCGGCCGTTTCAACCTGGCCGCAGGCGAGCTCAATCTGACGCAATCGGCGATCAGCATTCTGATCAAGGAACTAGAAGTCGGATTGAACCACCGCCTGTTTGACCGGCACACCCGGATGGTCAGCTTGACGACAGCGGGCCGGGAATTCCTGCCCCAGGCACGAAAGGTCATCACGGATCTGGAGATTGCCGTCGGCAACATTCACGACCTTGCCGCCTTGCAGCGGGGCCGCGTGACAGTTGCAGCAGCGATCGTGCTTGCGGCCACGCTGTTACCGCCTGTCATCGCGCGGTTCGTCAAGCGATACCCCGACATTTCGGTGCAGATACGCGACATGCCAGAAGAAGAGATGCGGCCGGCGTTGAAGCGCAACGAGGCTGATCTTGGTATAGGCACCATTTCCGGCGACGATCCCGAAATCCAGACTAGCCTGCTAATGCGCGACAGGCTGATGTTGATCTGCCGATCCGATCATCGGCTGGCGCGGACGGGCAAGGTGCATTGGTCGGATCTGACAGGAGAGGCGCTGATCGGCCTTGCCAAGGACAATCCGCTTCGCGACCTGGTCGACCGCGCGCTAATCGCGGCTGGCACGGAGATGAAGACGAAGTACGAGGTGCGTTTTTCCACCACTGCCATCAGCATGGTCGCCGAGGGGCTAGGCGTTGCCGTGCTGCCGGAAAATTCGCGCCAGCTGACAACCAACGTCGATGTCAGGATTATCGAGTTGGTCGGTCCGGTGATCAGCCGCGACATTTCCATCCTTCAGCACCGGCAGCCGATGCTGTCGCCCGCCGCTGCCAAGATGAAGGAGTTCTTGTTAGAGGCCGTGAGGCACGAGAACCGATCTGCTGCGCGCTGACGCTCGGAGCCAGTCAAGTTATTCGTCAATTGCCCGAGCTTGGCTTCCGGCAATCATGTTGGTTCCAGGACTTTGACGGAACGAGCCAGGTCGCCTCTCAGAAAATCCGGTTCATCGCGTAGCTGCGCTCCCAATGTGGGAGCGGCTGAACGCGTCAGGGAAGGGCAGGGTTACTTGACCTTCCGGGCCCTAGCGGCTGGCTTCACAACTTGACCTGGCTTGCGACCGAGGCCAGCCGCAAGGGCAAGCGCCGAGCGGGTTGCAGCGTAAGATGGCGCAACCATAGGATAGTCTGACGGCAGGTTCCATTTGGCGCGATATTCGTCGGGCGTCATGTTGTAGTGGACACCAAGGTGGCGCTTGAGCGACTTGAACTGCTTACCATCTTCCAGGCAGATGATGTAGTCGTCGGTCACCGACTTCTTGATTGATACCGCTGGCGTCAGCTTTTCTGCTGGAACGGGCTGAGGCGATGTCAAATTAGACAGCGATGCATGGATGCTGCTGATCAATCCTGGCAATTCACCGGCGGGAACTGGGTTGTTCGAGACGTATGACGCGACAACGTCTGCAGTCAATTCGATAAGTGCGTTTTGATTCACCAGTGCAATTTCAGTCATCACGTGCTCCGCTACGTAGATCCACTTTCTTTTGCTACAGGATGAATTCTTCCAAAACAAGAGACTCGTTGGTAGTCTAACAATCAGATTTGGTAGGATGCTGTTACAAGGCGGCGCCAGATCGCTGTGCAAACGCAAGAGCAGCCTAATGCGCTTCTCCAACAACGTCCCTTAAGTTACGCCCGCCGCTCAATATTTTCGGCCCACAGCGGTCAAGTTTCCGTTTCAGCTTGATCTTCGCTCGTGCCGCGGCGCCAATAGGAAACAACGAGGTGCTCACGCTTGGATAGTCCACGTTCCTTACGCAGATAGGAGCGGATATCGCGAAAGGCGCCAAATTCGCAACCGACCCAGACAAATACGCTCGCGCCGTCGGTGGGGAGACGCACTTCGCGCACCGACTTAGCCAGCAGAGCACCCGGCGCGGCCCCATTGCGGCAGAGCCAATGGAGTGGGATTGCGGCATTGGTCTCGAGATGCTGAATCTCGCGAGCATCGGGCACCTCGATCAACGCAACACCACGCGCTGTTTCGGGCAAGTATTCAACCATGCGCGATATCGCTGGAAGCGCTGTTTCGTCGCCGGCCAGGAGATACCAGTCTGCCTCGATCAGTCCCCCGCCGCCGGGACCGAATATGCCGATCCGGTCGGCGGGGCGCGCTGTCTTGGCAAAGTCCGATCCCGGCCCGGCATCGGCATGCAGGACGAAGTCGATAGCGAGCGTGCCAGCCAAAAGGTCGAGAGCACGCACGGTATACTTGCGCAAGGAGGGACGCCGCTCGGGGTCTTCCCACCTGACAAGTCCGTTTGCGCCAACGTGTGGCCATTGCGGCTCGGCAAGCCCAGGATGCTGGATAAGGATGTTGAGATGCAGCGCGCTCATCTGGGCGAAGCGGCCGACATCCTCGCCGGAAAATGTGATGCGGCGCATATGAGGAGTGACGTCACGGATCGCCAGCACTTCAAGGATCTGGAAATTCGGCGGCCGCTCGCAATCGTTGCAGTCGCCGGTCCAGACGATGGCAGGGGCCTCGTTCTCGGCAAGCTCGAAAACATGCGAGGCGACAGTAAGGCGAAGGAAATAGAGCTCTTCAAGGCTGCAAGCGGTCGCATCGACGCGAAGGGCGTCGGCCAAGCTGCAAAAGCGGGCATGCGATTGGGCAAAGCGCACGATGTGGGCGTCGCCGGCCGTCTCCACCTCGGCGCCATGCTCGACCATATGTTGGCAGAAAGCCGCAATCATTGCGTCCGGATCGGCCAGCGCGATGCTGGTGTGTGCAACAAATTCCTTCACCGAAACTCCGTCTATTTGCGGCTGTCCTTCAAGTCCGCGTCCAAGGGCTTATGGTCGGGCGGTCTCGTCTTCGATCCCGATCCAGAACGTGCCTTCAAGCGGCACGGCCATGAAACGGCGATTGATCTCGGTCAGGGTTTGTTCAGGATCGAGATCGGAGAAAAGCTCGGGATGGCTCCATTTGGCGAAGCATTCAAACGCCAGCACCGACAGTGCCGAAATAGAGAGCTGATGCGAGATACCGAAGGCGCGGCCCGCGCGCACCGCATTCAGCTCTCCAAGGAAGTTGCGCTCGGTCACTGACTTCAGTGAGGCGTGCGCGGTCGCGGCATCGACCCCGCCGCCGACCACGAGGCCGCCTTGTGCAGCAAGATGCGGTCCGCCAGTGCCGATATAGACGCGCGGATCGATGCCAAGCACATACTCTGCGTCAACCTTGCCGTCATAGCCGGGGACCAAGTCGGAGCCGATGCTGTGTCCGCCAGCAAGCCGCATCATTTCAGTGATGCGGTTGTCGTCGCCGGGAATGGCGCAACACAGCGTGCCCGCATGTGCATCGATCAGCACTTCAGGGCGTTCGACCACGCCCTTCAGCCGCTCAGCGACCAGCTGGTAGCGTAGAGCGACGAAATCGGAAAATGCGTCGGCCTCGGCCTGCCGCCCTATCGCCTGACCCAGAAGCCGCATCGAAAATCCTGTTGCCTCAGCCGGGCCCCGAGCGTCGTTTTCTGGGCCGTCGAGGAAGATCACCGGCACGCCGGCAGCCTCCAGCAGTTGCACCGCACTTTCCCAGCCCGGTTGCCAAAGACTGACCACCAACAGATCGGGGTCGGCACTCAGAATGGATTCGACCGACACATTGACCGGTACCACGGCGCCTGCGACCGGGATCTCGTCTATGGCGGGGAAGCGGTTGCGGAAGGCGGCATACATGCCGAGGTCAAAACGCTGGGGTGCTGCCCAGCCAGCGAGTTTTGAAACCGGATCGGGATCAATCAGCGCCAGTGACAACAACAGCAGCGGTTCGTTGGTAACGATACGGGTCGCTGGGGCCTCAAGGCGCACCTCTCGGCCTGTTGCATCCCGCATCAGGATCTCGGCATAGGCATGGGACACAGCAAGCCAGGCTGTGAGGCAACCGAGAACGGCAAGCAGACCGAAACGTTTTCGGCCTGCTAGCGTGTTGCTGTATATGTTCAGGTGCGGAACAGGCAAATCCTCACCACGTAGTTTTCAGGTTCGCAGTGAAGGCGCGCCCGGCGCCGTAGTTGCAGCTGCCGCCTGTGATGTTCAGGCAATGCGAAACATAGGTTTCGTCAAACAGGTTGGTGACATTGACACGCAGCCTGGTGCCTTCGAATTCCTTTTTCAACGCTCCGAAATCGAACTCGGCACCGATATCGACCAGCGCGCGGCCGGGGATGCGCAGCTTCTCTAGGTAGGTGGGGTCGGTTTGGTAGGACGACGTGGCTCGTACGCCGGCGCTGAGCGACAGGCCCTCTGCATAGGTCGGGCTATAGTTGACCCAGAAGCTGCCCTGGTGCTCGGGAAGGCGCAGCATTTCGCGGCCCACCGACACCGGATTGTTTGAACTCAGCACTTCCGAGTTGGAGTAGGCATAAGAAGCCAGGAGTTCGAACTCCGATGTCAGTTCGTACTTGCCCTCGATCTCGACACCACGCACGCGCTGCTTGCTGGTTTGCACAAACTGTGTCGGCCGCGTCGGGTTGATATCTATCGGGTCGGGCGTCAGCGCATTGTCGAGCGTCAAGTCGAACAGTGACAGCGAGATCAGGCCCCGCCCATCGACTGGCTGGTACTTCACGCCGATCTCGTATTGCTCAGCGTTCTGAGCGACGAATGGATTGCCGAACCTGTCGTTGCCGAGCAGTGGCAGGAAGGCGGTCGAATAGCTGACATATGGCGCAAGGCCATTGTCGAACAGGTAGGTCAGGCCCGCGCGCCCGGTCAGCTTGCCATCGCTGGTCTCGACCATCGCGGCATTGGTGATGCGGTTGGTGGTTTCAATGTCGGAAAAATCGTAGCGCAGGCCAAACGTGCCGACCCAGTTGCCGTAGTGAACCTGATCCTGCGCATACAGGCCTATCTGGTTCTGCTTCTGATGGGCCGAGGCGGTGACCGGTGCCATCGGGATTGGCAGCCCATAGACCGGATTGAGGAAGTCGATGCCAGGCACTTTCACGCCCCAGCCGGTATTGCCGAAATTGGTGTCGGAGATGCCGCGCACATAGTCGATGCCGAACAGGGCGGTGTGGGCGAAATGGCCGGTCTGAAATCTGGCCTCGGCCTGACTGTCGACTGCGAAGGTTGAGGTCCAGTCGTCGGAGACGGCCGAGACGCGGTCGAGCTGGCTTGACGGCGTGCCCGAATAAGCGAAGGCCGGGTTCACCAGCGCCAGGAACATATCCTGCTGCGAGTAGCCGTAACGCAGGTTTTGCCGGAGGGTCCAGGTTTCGTCGAAGCTACGCGAGAACTCATAGCCGATGTGGCCATAGTCGCGGTTGAATTCCTCGGCATTGGTATCGCCGAGGAACACCTCCCGGGGGATCTGGCCGGCCGGGTTTGGCAACAGCGTGCCCACTGCCGGATAAAAACGCGGGCTGAAGATGTCGCGGTCGCGCTGGTAGTAGGCATAGAGCGTCAGCGAGGTGTCATCGCTAGGGTTCCACGTCAGGCTCGGCGCCAGCATTATCTTGCGATCGCGCTCCATGTCGATCTGCGTGTTCATGTTCTTGGCAAGGCCGGTGAAGCGGTAGAGCCAGTCCCCGTCCTCAGTCAGCGCGCCGGTCATATCGACCGCGCCTTGTATGCCGCCGAATCCGCTGGTCTCCACCGAGGCCTCGCGATAGGTCTCGGCCTGCGGGCGTTTGCTGACCTGGTTGACCAGCCCTCCCGGTACGGCGCGGCCGTAGAGAACGGAGGCCGGTCCCTTGATGACCTCGACGCGCTCCAGCGCGTAGGGATGGATGCTCGGCGTGGCATAATTCAGCGGGTCACCGGCGACAGCCAGGCCGTCGAGCCACATGGTGCCATAGTTGTTGAAGCCCCTGATATAGAGCCAGTCATAGCGTAGATCGTAGCCATTTGGGTCGGGCAGGACGCCCGGCGTATACCGCAGTGCTTCGGCGACGGAATTGACGCCTTGGGCATCCATCTGGTCGCGGGTAACCACATTGACGGCCTGTGGCGTTTCGATGAGCGGAGTGTTGGTCTTGGATGCTGCTGCACTACGCTTGGCGACGATACCAGTGTCGGGCCCTCGAGGACTTTCAGTGCCCACCTCGATTGTTTCAAGCACCACCGCATTGCCACTAGCTGCCTTTGCTGCAGCAGCCGTTGTGGTTTTGGCCTGCTGGGCATGGGCAGGCAGGGCAAGGACGACGGTCAGCACCGTGGACGCCAAAAGCAGCGCACGGCTGGCGCGCCGGCTCTGTGTATCTGTCCCGGGATGGTTTTGTACAATCTGCGTACCGCGCACGTTTCGCCCCTATCCAGACGCCGGGCGCCCATCCGGACGCGCCAAGGCGCCCTCACCACAAATCCGCTCATCGGTTTGGTTCCGATGCGCCAGTTCAAAAACTTGACTATTGTAATCAAGTTAACCTATTCACTAGGGCACCATGGCATGGCTGACAACGCAGGAACCTTTGCGCGACGACCAGAAACATTTGCGGTCCAACGAAACTGCGCCCCAGCGCTATGATCGCGCGGCTTGGCTGCTGCATATCCGGGGAAACATGCCTGACGGGCTGGAAAGGCATCATCAATGAGGTCGGGCTTAAGCGACCAAGGCTTGGCAGCCCGGAGCGGCCGAAAGCGTGTCCGGGTCAGCGATTTCATGCAAATGGACGGCGTTATCCTTGACAGCCAAGACGACCGGCTATCGATGGAAGACACGCTCATCGATGGCGAGTACCTGCATCAGGAGCTACGCCACGGCCTGTTCCTGCATGTCAGCGACGCTGTCGAGGAGCGCGACTTTACAGTGACCTCGCGCCAGCGCGAGGAGCTGTCCTGCATCTTCTTCCTCGATGGCAAGATCGACCTCAAGATCGGCGACCGCCGCTTCGAGTTCAAGGGCGATCAGCGCGGTGCCATTCAAGGCGCGGCCATCATGAGCTCTGGCGCCGAAAGCTTCGAACGGGCATCGGTGGGGCATCAGCATGTGCGCCACCTCGTGGTCTCGGCGACGCCCGAGTGGCTCAACATCGATGGCATGGAAGAGATGGGTGACGAGCGCGTGGCCATGAGGTTGCTGAAGGACAATCTCGCTGATCATCGCTGGACGATTACACCGCGCGTTGCCGAATTGGTCCGCCAGATCGTCACACCGCAGCCATTTTCGCCCGCTTTGCGAAATCTCTATCTTGAAGGTCGCGCCGTCGAGATCGTAGCTGAAACCATCTCAGCGGTCATGCATACTGATCGCCGGGGCGTCCCGGGCTCAATCTTGCGCAGCCATGAAATCATCCGTCTCAGGCGTGCAAAGGACCTGATCGCTGAAAGTTTGACCGCGCCTTTGAGCGTCGAGTTGATCGCGCGCGAATCCGGCATCAGCGCCAGCGGCTTGCAACGCCTGTTTCGCCTGTCGGAAGGTCACAGTGTCTTCGAATACGTCCGCCGCCTCCGACTCGAACGCGCATTCCAAGTATTGAAAGGTGGCGAGACTACCGTCCAGGAAGCCAGCGCCATTGCTGGTTATTCAAACCCGGCCAACTTCGCCACTGCATTCCGGCGGCAGTTCGGCATTACCCCTCGCGAGGCGCTGGCTTTGCCGCATGATGTGCGAAGCTAGAACGTAGACTTGTCCAAGATATCACCAGTCGGCTAGCAACGTCCAAGCCCGAAACTGAGCGGTTCTGTCGCAATCTTTTCGGTAACGGCGCAGCGCCGGGTGCGGTTGAATATGCCAGCATATTCAGCGGAAGTTATCCAGCCCAGCCGCGAGTATGGTCGATTGTGGCGCGCCATGACGGCAGGATCAACCGGGTGTGCTAGAGCGACGCGAACCGCTGAGGCCGAGATCGTTGACGGCCATGGGAGCTCCGAGTTCGTTTGCGAAATCCCATAGGCCAGAGCCTAGAACCGGCGCATCACTGGGTACGCCGTATGCAATTTCTCAAGTAGCTTGCTGGCAAAAAGTTTATTTCGTGGCGTGGCGCTTGGCGACCTTGCCGGCCGAGATCGTCCTTGATGCTGCGTTCAATCCCATCTCGATGAGCTCGCCGGTGCGCCGATAATGTTCGGCGAGCAGCTTAACCGCGCCTTCGCCATCGCGCTGAAGGGCTGCGGTCATCAGCGCGGAATGGTCTTTCACAATGTTTCTTGGTCCAGCCCGCAGTTCGCTCGACAGCACCGGCCGGCGATAGCGCTCCGTCCTGGTATAGAGTTGGGCAGCGATCTCGAGCAGCGCGGCTGAACCGCAGGCCGAGATCAGCGCATGGTGAAAGCCCTGGTGCCGATCCTCCAGCGCCTGGTCGAAAACGCCTGGTGCCTTTGTCGTCTCCGGCTCATGCCTGGCAACGACCTTGCTGAATGCATGGAAGGCGGCCACCACCTGTGCTTCCCAGTCGTCGTTGCCGAGCCTCACGGCTCGTCGCAGCGCCTCAGATTCGATCAGAATGCGAATGCCGATCACATCCCACATCTCCTCGAGCGACACTTCCGCGACGCGAAAACCGCGCAACGATGCAAGCTCGGTGAGCCGATCGCTGCTCAGGCGCGTCAGTGCCTCGCGAAGGGGCGAAAAACTCAGCCCATAGCGGTCCCGGAGCACGGCAAGGCGCAGCGGCTCGCCGGGCCGAAAAGCGCCGTTGAGAATATCGTCCCGGATCAGACGGTATGCGCGGTCGGCAAGAGATCCGTCGGAATCAGCTAACGCAGGATCGGTCACGAGCTCTATCCCAATGGGCGATGCGAGGCCTGCATCCAGACCTCGCCGACAATTTATCCGCCTCATGAATTTTGTGCAATATTCAAGATTTTATAAAATATGTTGACGCGACGCGATGGCGAATTAAGGTGCGAGCGAACGAAAACCGAGACAGAGAGGGCCGTGAACGACGGCCGGCATCTCGTCGCCAACCAACAGAGGTGCAAGAACATGCGTCTGGTTACTTATCGCAGCAGCGTGACTGCCGCAGCGCGCCTGGGTGCGCTCGTCAACGATCTGGTCGTCGACTTGCAGGCGCTCGCGGCTTTCTACGATCTGGAATTGCCCAGCGACATGCTGGAGTTTATCGACCTCGGTCCTGCCGCGCTCGACACGGCGCGCAAGATCATTGATGAATCAACTGACGACTGGCCGGTCGGCACGGCGTTCTACGCCGCCAACGTCAAGCTGCTGGCCCCGATCCCGCGCCCCCGCAAGAACATCTTCGGCATTGGCCTGAACTATGTCGAGCACATCGCGGAATCGGCGCACATGCTAGAAAACGCGGCAGACCTGCCAAACCAGCCGGTCATCTTCTCCAAGCCCCCGACCACGGTTTGCGGGCCCGGCGACGCCATCGAGCACAACGCCAAGATCACTCAGCAGCTCGACTGGGAAGTCGAATTGGCTGTCGTCATCGGCCAGCGCGCCAAGCGCGTGTCGGAAGACGACGCGCTGGCCCATGTCTTCGGCTACAGCGTCATGATCGACGTATCTGCCCGCGATTGCCGTCGCGCCGGCCAGTGGATCGTCTCCAAGGGGCAGGATACCTACGCTCCGTTCGGACCCTGCATCGTCACCGCCGACGAGGTTGCCGATCCGCATGGCCTCAACCTGTGGCTCACCGTAAACGGCGTCACCAAGCAGAAATCTAACACCCGCCACATGCTGTTCAAGGTGCCGTATCTGATCTCCGACATCAGCCAGGGCATTGCCTTGGAGCCTGGCGACATCATTGCCACCGGCACGCCTGATGGCGTTGGGGCGGGCCGTACGCCACGCGAATGGCTGTGGCCGGGCGACGTCGTTGAAGCTGGCGTCGATGGCATCGGTAGCCTGCGCTGCCCGGTCGTCGCCGTCTAACCGCGCAAGCAGGGCGCCGCCTCGCCCCGGACATGAGGACATTGTCGATGGCCAAGCTTCCAATGTTCGTTGCCGCCGCCGTGCAGACGGCACCTGTTTTTCTGGATGCGGCGGCCACCACCGAAAAAGCATGTTCGCTCATCCGCGAGGCGGCCGCCAACGGGGCGAAGCTCGTCGCCTTCCCTGAAGCGTTCATCGCCGGCTATCCCTACTGGAACTGGATCATGAACCCGATCCAGGGCAGCACCTGGTTCCAGAAACTGCATGAAAGTGCCGTCGAAGTGCCTGGGCCGGAAATTCGCGCTGTTGCTCAAACAGCTCGCGAAAGCGGTATCAATGTCGTCATCGGCGTCAATGAACGGCCCCGCAGCAGCCATGGCACGATCTACAACACCATCGTCACGATCGGTGCCGACGGCCGTCTGCTCGGCCGTCACCGCAAGCTGGTTCCGACCTGGGCCGAAAAGCTCACCTGGGCCGGTGGCGACGGTTCGAGCCTAGTCGTTCATGACACCGATATCGGCCGTCTGGGCGTGCTCGCCTGTGGCGAAAACACGAACACACTCGCCCGTTTTGCCCTGCTGGCCCAGGGCGAAATGGTGCATGTGGCGAGCTACATCTCACTGCCCGTCGCCCCCGCCGACTACGACATGGCCGAGGCCATCCGCCTGCGCGCGGCAGCCCATTGCTTTGAGGGCAAGGTGTTTACCGTGGTGTCGTGCTCGACCATCACAAAAGAGATGATCGATACCGTCTGTGTCGATCATCCCGAGGCTCGCTCCCTTCTGGAGCGCAGGAACAGTGCTTTTTCAGGCGTTGTCGGCCCTGACGGGCGCGTGGTCGGCAACCCGCTGGTCGACGAAGACGGCATCGTCTATGCCGAGATCGACCTCAACCGCTGCGTCCAGCCCAAGCAGATGCACGACATCACCGGGCACTACAACCGCTTCGATGTCTTCGACCTGCGCGTCAATCGCAAGCCATTGTCGCGCGTTTCCTGGGCCGGCGAAGCACCTGAACACTGGCGTCGTGACAGCGAAACGACCGAGCCGTCCGAAACCGCAATCGCCGAAATTTGAGAGGCTTTGCCCATCGTCTATCTCGGGCGGAGCATGACGTGTTCAGGTAGGCAGATCGCGCCCGGCTTAGGCCGAGACAGCCGATAGACGGCTTTTCAGATTGAGGAGGTCGACCGTAGAGGCGCCGCCTCGGATGGCCTCGCGCATGACGGCCTCCTTGGCCTCGCGTTCGCGTGATGCCGTGATGACGCTGGTGATGTCTTGCCGTCGCACCACCACCACGCCGTCTTCGTCGCCAAGGATTGCGTCTCCCGGTTCGACGGGTTCCCCCGCAAGGCTGATTGGGCGGCCGATGGAGCCCGGTCTGGCCTTGGTCGTGCCTTTGATGCACAGGCCGCGCGCAAAGACCGGAAAATTCATCTGCTTGAGGGTTGCAGCGTCGCGAACGCAGCCGTCGATGATCAGGCCGAGAATGCCCTTGGCAAGGCAGGCTTGAGCAAGCAGGTCGCCGAAGGGGCCATCGTCCACCGAGCCCTGATGATCGATGACGAGAACGTCGCCGGGCTGCGCCACGGCGATCGCGGCGTGGATCATCAGGTTGTCGCCGGCCGGGCAATGCACCGTCAGGGCGGAGCCGCAGACGCGCATTGCCGGGTCAAGCGATTTTAGGGCGCTCGATACTGCTCCGCGCTGCCCGTTCGCCTCGTGGATCGTCGCCGCGGAGAACGCGGCGAGTTGCTCCAGCAGCGTCGGATCGGGTCGCTCGAAATCAGCATCCATGGCCACGCCCCCGATCGGTTTGTCTTACGCGGCAGCCGTGCCGATACGTATGGTAAGCGGTTCCAGTCCGGCGATGGTGCCAACCAGTTCGTCGCCGGGTCCGACAGGTCCAACGCCATGAGGCGTGCCGGTCAGGATGATGTCGCCGGCATGGAGCTCGAAATAGGTCGAGAGGTTGGCGATGATCTCCGGCACCTTCCAGATCAGCAGGTTGACGTCGGAGTCCTGTTTTGCCTCGCCGTTGACGGTGAGCTTGATGCTGCCTGACGAAATGTGGCCGACCTTCTCGACCGGCGTGATCGGACCGCACGGGCAGGACTGGTCGAACGACTTGGCGATCTCCCAAGGCTTGCCGCTGCCCTGGATGTCGCGGCGCGTCATGTCGAGCCCAACACAATAGCCGTAGACATGATCGAGCGCTTCGGATTCGGGAATGTTGTAGCCGCCCGACTTCAGCACCACGGTCAGTTCCATCTCGTGGTGGAAGTCCTTGGTCATGGTCGCGTAGGGGATAGTCGCGCCATCCTGGACAATCGCGTCCGTGGGCTTTTGGAAGAAGATCGGTGGATCACGATCCTCGTTGCCACCCATCTCGCGCACATGGGCAACATAGTTGCGCCCGACGCAATAAATGCGGCGAACCGGAAACCGCTCCGCCTTACCTGCGACCGGCAGCGTTACCTGCTGCGGCGCCTCGACTACGAACCCATTGGCCATACCGGCTCCTCCCTGCTTGAACAATACCGTCGGAGCTAACCACATAACTTCGCGGATTGCATCAAGAATGTATGATTTTCGAAGTGGATGAATTTTGTGCATTGGTGCCAAGCATTCAGATAGACTGGCGTCGAGGCGGACGCATCGCCTTCGCTGTGGCTTTGGGTGTCGGTGGCACCCAAATTTGCTGGTTCAGCAATGAATATTCGACATTTTTGCTGTCCTGCTGGTGTTGAGCAGGGCCAGGACGGTAAATTCGATTGTCCAGATTGCATCCTTAAAATATGTTTTTGACAGATAATGTGAAAAATGTAGATTGTTTGAGGTTGCTAGTCGACGGAACAATTCCGCGCAGCCAGCCACGGGAGGAATAGAATATGAGAATGGGTACGGATCTACACCGAACAGTAAAATTGGTGCTGACAATGGCTTTGGCCTCGGTCGCAGGCACAGCTGGAAGTGCATATGCTCAAGAGACCAAGGTCACGATTGTCGTGCCCAATCCCTCGGCGATCAACAACTTCCCCCTGCATGTCGCGATCGGAGAAGGTTACTTCAAGGAACAGGGCCTGGACGTCACCGTGGAGGCGGTGAACGGTTCGGCTTCCGTGCTTCAGTCCATGGCGGCAGGCCAGGCGCAGATCGGCAATCCAGGCCCCGGACCGCTGCTCGGCGCCCGCGCGCGCGGCGAGGACGTGGTCTTCATCTACAATCAGTTCCCGAAATCCATCTTTGGCCTCGTGGTCAAGGAAGATGCGACGATCAAGACGCCGACGGACCTCAAGGGCACAACGGTCGGCGTCGGCACGGCCGACGGTGCGGAAGTGGGTTTCAGCCGTGCTATCCTTTCCAAGGCCGGGCTGGCCGAAGGCACCGATTACAAATTTCTCGCCGTTGGCGATGGCGGCACGGCTGCCGCGGCGTTCCTGAACAACGAGGTCGATTCCTATGCTGCCGCCGTCAGTGACGCGGCGATCATCGGTGCACGCGGTATCCCGTTGCGCGAAATCACCCCGGAAGAATTCCTGGCCTTCTTCGGCAACGGGTGGGCGGTCACGCGTAGCTACCTCGAGGCAAACCCGAAAGTCATCGAAGGCTTCGGCAAGGCGCTGGTCAAGGGAACGAAGTTCGGCCTGGATCCGGCCAACAAGGATGCCGTGCTCGCCCATGCGGCAGCCGGAAATCCCCAGGAAGGCGAGGACGCAAAGTTCGCTGCAGCACTCCTGACTGCGATCCAGGATCGCGTCACGCCGCTCGACCTGTCCAACGGCTATGGCTACCAGCCGCCGGAGCATTGGAAGATGTGGCATGAAAGCCAGGTGGCGACGGGTGCTCTGGCCAAGCCGCTTGACGACCTGAACGCGGCCTACACGAATGATTTCGTGAAAGCCTGGAACGAATGAACGCACTTCAGCGATCCGAATTCGACGGGGCCGGCCTGCCAGGCCGGCCCGTATACGAGCTCCGCGGCGTGGCGAAAAGCTACGCGCGCCGCTCCATTCACGCGCTCGACCGGGTCGACCTGACATTGACCGAGGGGAGCTTCTCCTCGGTCATCGGGCCCTCCGGCTGTGGCAAGTCCACGCTTCTCAAGATTATGGCGGGTGTCCTGCCGCCGACTGAGGGCAGTGTCTATCTGGAGGGCACGCCGGTCACCGGCACGCGCCGGGATATCGGCATGATGTTCCAGCAGGCCACGCTGTTTCCGTGGCGTACGACACTCGAAAACATCGTCCTGCCAATCGAGATTCGAGACGGCAAGAAGGCGGCAAGGGCCATACACGACGAGGCGAGGGCATTGCTTGATCTTGTCGGGTTGAAGGGCTTCGATGCCGTGCGCCCGAACGAATTGTCTGGCGGTATGGCCCAGCGCGCGGCGATCTGCAGGATGCTGATCACCAGGCCCGCCGTGCTTCTGCTCGATGAGCCGTTCAGCGCACTCGACGAGTTGTCCCGCGACTTCATGAACATGGAGTTGCAGCGCATCTGCATGGAACGCAACGCCACCGCGTTTTTGGTCACGCACTCCATTCCAGAAGCGGTGATCCTGTCCGATACGGTCTATGTCATGTCGCCGCGGCCGGGCAACTTCGTCGAAGCGGTCACGATCGACCTGCCACGGCCACGGACGCTCGACATGATGACAGACCCGAAGTTTGGCGAGTATGTGCGTCGCATCCGCGCAAGGCTCGACAAGGGAGCTTTCCTATAATGGTCGCAATTGACAATAAGGACCAACGTCCAGACACGATCTGGACTGAACATGTCTCCTTCATGGACCGGATTCCCCGCTCCATTGCCATGACCGGGTTACTGTTCGGCTTCATCGCTTTGTGGCAGCTGATCCATGTGTTGGGCGTGGTCTCGCCGATCATCTTGCCGGGGCCATGGGAGACCGGCGCCGACATAGTCTTCGTCGCTAAAAACCTGCTCTCCGGCGGCTATATGCTGGTGGCCATGTGGATTACCATCAAGGAGGTAATCCTCGGCTTTGCCATTGCCATCAGCATCGGCTTCTTGCTTGGCGTGCTGGTGGGCGAAACGGCTTTCGGCGAGCGCGCCGTTCTGCCCTATCTCGTTGCCATCGACACGATGCCAAAAGTCGCCTTCGCGCCGCTGTTTCTTGCCTGGCTGGGATTTGGCATCGCTTCGAAAGTGGCGCTGGCCGCCTTTATTGCCACCTTCCCGATCGTAGTGGGAACGGCCGCCGGCCTCTACGTGGCCGATGACAATGCGCGCATGCTGTTCAAGACCATGGGCGCCAGCCGATTTCAGACGCTGTTCAAGATGAAACTGCCGCTTGGCCTGCCGCAGATTTTCACCGGGCTGAAGATTGCAGCGGTCGGGGTCATGGCGGGTGCCATCACCGGGGAGTTTCTTGGCGGCGGCAAAGGCTTTGGTGAACTCATTCGCGTTGCCTCCTCACAGCTCAACACCCCAAGGGTGTTTTCATTGATCATTTTCCTCAGTCTTCTGGGGTTGACCCTGTTTTGGTCGGTCGTGTGGCTGGAGCGCAAGCTGGTTTTCTGGCACAAGTCCAGTGTGAGCGGAGGCGTAAGCAAGTGAGCCTTTGGGTGACAGATAGGGCAACGCATGACGCTGGTTGATCAGGCTCTTGCCGAGCAGAAGGCTGGAGAGGGTGGCCGTACCGAAAAGGTGACGACGGCGACCTTCGTGTACCAGCATCTTCGCCAGGACATCCTCAAGGGTGAGCTCAAGCCCGGCCAGAAGCTGCAGATCGATCAGGTCGCTTCGCGCTATTCGGCAGGCACGAATCCCGTGCGCGAGGCACTCAACCGGCTCTCATCCGAGCGCCTGGTCGATCGCCACGACCAGCGCGGCTTTTCGGTGCCTCAGCTGTCGCTCGAACGTCTCCGCGAATTGGTCAAGACGCGCTGCTGGCTTGAAGCGAAAGCGCTGGAGGAATCCATCGCTAATCGCACCCAGGCTTGGGAAGACAATGTCATCCTTACCTATCACCGCCTGTCGCGTACGAAGGTCCGGCTGCCCGAAGAAGGCGGCGATAATTCGGAATGGGAAATCAAGCATCGTGCTTTTCACAACGCGCTCATCGCGGCCTGCGGGTCCTCGTTGCTGATCAATTTCTGCAACGAGATGATGGATCACGCCGAGCGCTACAGGTACATATCCATGGTCATCGCGACCACTCCGCGCCGCGATTCCAACGAAGAGCATCGCCTCATCATGGAGGCGACGATCGACGGCAATGCCGAGCTGGCAAAAGAGCATCTGGTCAACCAGTATCTGAAGACCTTGCAGCTTCTGGAAGAGCAGCTTGAAATCGATGCAGCGACGTAGCATCCCGCAAAGGCTATCGCCCGATGGCGATCACGACTGTTGTTCCATAGGTCGAATAAGACGCGGGGACGGCAGCGAGTAAGTCGCGGCTGTAGAGTGCGTTTCGGGGGGCTGTCGCAAACGTTTCGGTAACGCACATCAGGCATCGAAGGCGCCTCACCATTTGAGGAACCCGCCATATTCAAAGGTCTCCATTTCGATCGCTCGGTGGTCCTGTTGTGCGTACGCTGGTACTTGGCTGACAACTTCAGCCTGCGCGATCCGGAAGAGATGATGGTCGAGCGCGGCATCAGCGTCGATCATTCCTGATCCATCGCGGGTCGCAAGCTTTTCGCCGTTGCTGATTGAACGGTTCAATCGGCGCAAACGTGCTGTCACTGGCCGCTGGCATGTCGATGAGACCTACATCAAGGTCAGCGGTCAATGGAGGTATCTCCACTGCACCATCGACAGCCTGGACGGTCGAGTTCCGATTCAGCGAAAGTCGTGATCTTCCAGCCGCCAAGTGCTTCCTGCGCAAAGCGCTGGAGTGCCACGGCAGGCCTGATCGCATCGTCATCGAAGGTTGCCAGACCAATCATGGGGCGATCGTGCCCTGCGATGCCGAAAACCGCCTGAAGGACAAATCGCAGCGACCGTTGAAGGCGATCCGCATTCGCCGGAGCAATACCTCAATAATCGCATCGAACAGGACCATCGCGGGGTCAAGCGGCGGGTACGATCGATGCTGGGGTTCAAGGCGTTCTCATCGGCGAATGCCACGTTGTCCGGCTTCGAGATGGTTCACATGATGCGCAAACGTCAGGGCGCGCCTTGCTTTCAATCCGGCGCCGACTCTCAACGAACAGTTCGAGGCAATCGCCGCCCGAAGTGGGTCTAGCAAAGGGCTAATTCTGACCGAAAACACCCCCAGTCATTGAGACGCTTGCGATTACAGGGGTGCTGAGCGGGGCAGGGAGGCTCGGCGCCCACGATAGCAAGGCAGTCGACGCGTGTCAGCGGGTTTTGAAGGTAATAGGGGATACCAGGTACAGGGGCGTAGATGGTGGAGGCGCTGGTATCGGCGAAGCCCGGCGCACCATCTTAAGAGCGATTTGATCCAATTTCGGATTACCAGAAGAAGAGGCAACTGAAGCTGAGAGGATTTCGCCGGCGGCAGTGAACGTGAAACTGATCTGGACTGATCCGTTGCCAGTCGCGTCGCGTTTTTGCCTGGCGATCCGACTCAAGACCTTTGCCTTCCATTGGGCGGAAGACATCGATTTGCCGCTGCCTTGGCCAGCCGCCGGTGCACGGGTGGTTTCACTGTCCTGCGCCGATTTCTGGGCCGCGGGACTGTTAGCCGGTTGTTTCTTCTCGACCTTGGGCTGCTTGACCGGCTCCTTCTCAGCCTTCTTTTTCTCGCGCACCGGCTTGGCGATGGGCTTGGGCTTTTCGACCTCCGGGCGCGGCTCGGGAATGGCCATGGCCACTTCAGGAAGCGGCGCTTCGACGAGATCTGGCACGACCTCTTCGACGGGCTCGCTCTCCGCGATTTCTTCCACCGGCTCGGGAGTTTCCTGGGCGACTTCCTCGACCGGCGTCGGCTCCGGCTCGACCGGATCGGGCGTGATGGTTTCCGTCGGCTCGACGCTTTCTGCGGCCTGGGAGTCGACAAGATCCGATGTCTCTTGCGGCACCGCCTCCGGCGCGAGCGCCATCGGTGCAAGGTCGATCATCACTGCCGTCTGACCCTGCGGCTCGTCCATCGTCATGGCAGGTTGCTGATGCAGGTACCAGGCACCGGCCATATGAACGGAAACGATGACCGCCGCTGCCGCTGACCAGAGAACGGCTTCACGACGGCTGACATTCCCGAAACTGAAGTCATCGTGCGGTGCCATGTTCATTGTGGCTGGCCCGTGGGTGACACGGGTGCCGTCGGCACCGCTTCGAGGCCGACCAGGGCTATCTTGAGATAGCCGGCACCGCGCATCAGGTTCATCACCTCCATCAGCTCGCCATAGTCGACGCCTCGATCGGCACGCAGGAAGATACGGCTTTGCTTGTCGCCTTTGGCGCGCAGGTCGAGCTCCTGCTGGAACGAGGGCCGGACCACGGTCTCCTGGCCGATGGCGAGGCTGAGGTCGTCTTTCAAGGTCACGTACAGCGGCTCTTGCGGCCGTGGTGAAGGGGTCGCCGTCGATGCCGGCAGGTCGACATTGACGTCGACTGTCGCCAGCGGCGCTGCAACCATGAAGATGATCAGCAGCACCAGCATGACGTCGATGAACGGCGTTACATTGATTTCGTGGTTTTCCTGGAGGTCGTCCTCGTCAGGCGATTGTCTGATGCCGCCAGCCATCTCTCCGTCTCCTAGACAGCTACAGCAGGAGCAAGCCGGCCGTTGGCCCGCACCGGCTCGTTGGCCGGGTGCGAACGTTCGGAACGCTGCGGCGGGTGTCGGTCGAGATCGCGGCTGACGAGCCGCTGCACGCCTGCTGCTGCGTCGGCCAGTCCCTGGCGATAGCCTGTGATCGAACGGGCAAAGACGTTGTAGATGACAACGGCGGGGATGGCGGCGATCAGGCCGACAGCGGTTGCCAAAAGCGCCTCGGCGATACCAGGTGCGACAACCGCCAGATTGGTGGTCTGGGACTCCGAGATGCCTATGAACGAGTTCATGATGCCCCAGACGGTGCCGAACAGGCCGACGAACGGCGCCGTCGAGCCGATGGTGGCGAGCACGCCGGTGCCGCGGCTGAGGCGGCGGCCTGCCTGCGCTTGGATGCGCATCAGGCGCGAATCGACTCGCTCCTTTATGCCTGAGGCGTCGCCATGGCCGAGCTCATGGCCCGACATTTCTATCTCTTCAACGGCGGCGCGAACCAGCACGCTGCCGATGCCTGCACGCTCTCCAAGGGCCTGAGCTGCATCCTCAAGCCTCCGGGCATGGAGGATGCCGCGCAGTGCCTTTTTCAGCCGCGCTTTGCTGGCGGCGATCTCGAGCGACTTGGCAAGCCACACCGTCCAGGTCATCAGCGAGGCGAAGGCAAGGCCGATCATCACGCCCTTGACCACCCAGTCGGCCGCCATGAACATGCCCCATGGCGACAGGTCGTGCGGTAAAACGCTTTTGGGGATGTTGGTGTCTGCTGGTGCGCCAACGGCCACGCCGGCCGGGTTGGCATCGCCAAGGGGGGCGGTCGGCGTCATGGGGATGTTGATGGGCGAGGCAGCCGCGCCGGAGGGCTCAGCCTGAGCTGGTGGCTGCACCGCCTCACCAGCGAGGCCCGTCGCTGGCGCGCTGTCAATATTCTGGCCAGGCACCGTTACAGAGGTTGGGGCATTTGCCGGTGCAGCCTGTTGCGCCAGGGCAGCACTTGCATGCAGGGCCATGGACAGTGATACGCCGAAAGCACCGGCGTACCGGCGCAGAGCCTTCGACCGAAAAGCACGCCCGGAGGTCTCGATAGCCCAGCTGTCCCGCATATCCCACGTCTCCCGATCGCAAACCAAGGTGGTTTCGAGGTCGTTGCAGGCGGTCGCGTCACCGGACACCGCCAAGTGAGCCGGGCTCTAACATTCTTGAGTATGATAATCAAGAAATCAGAAGCGGGCATGCCACTACATTTTTCCACTTGGCTTCTCGACCGAGCAGGCTTCGTTGCATGATGCACATTGGACTCTACCGCTCGTCGCTCCGCACGGCAGGCAAGCGGCGACGTAGCTCAACGTATGGGCACAGCGGCTAAAGTGAGGTCGCAGCGCGAGCGACGGCTCTTACTTATCCCTTTCCGATGTTTGACTGCCAGCGACGTCAGCCAATTCCGTTGAAAGCCAGATCTAACGTGGCACGAAAAAGAATGCCGTCCTGATCGGCCAGCGTCCGGCTGAACTCGAAGTGGTTCTGGCCCTTGGCAACAATAAGCTGGCTTGTCTTGCCTGCTTCCATCAGCCCGGCGTGCAGGGACTTCGCGTGCCGGCAGTACTCATCGGTTTCGCCGTCGCCATAGGCAACGATCATCGGACAGCCGATACGTTCAAGATGCCGTATCGGACTGAAGGTATCGACCTCGGTGGAACTCAATTGCAGATAGGCTCCGCGCGCGCTCAGCATAGGAGCCTCGAGATCATAGGCACCGCTCGCACAGACGGCCCCGCTGACGGTGCCAGGCGCGATCTGGCTGTCGGTCGCGACACTGAGTGCAGCCGCGACAAGATGTGCTCCAGACGAATGACCGGCAACAACCAATCGACCGACGTCGCAGCCCAACGCACTTCCATGGCGCGATAGCCAGCCGATCCCACGCTGCACCTGTCCCACCATGTCGGGCAGTCTTGCGTCAGGAATGCTGGCGAAATCGAGCGCCGCAAAATTGACCCCGGCAGCAACGAAGGCTTCGGCAGCAAACGCGCTGTCCATGCGGCTGAGCGCGCGCCAGGCGCCACCATGGACATAGACAACCAGCGGCGCATTCGCCTCACGCACCGAAAACAGGTCGATCCGTTCGAGCGGCCCGTCGCCATAGGAAAGGTTAAGGGGGGCCAGCTTTTGATGCGCGGCAATTGAAGCACTTCGATACCAGGCGATAATCTCGCCAGCATTGGGCGCCCAGGCACTCTGGTTGTAGTTGAGGTCAAGCCTAGCCTGGTCGTAGTCGAGGAATACCGGGGCAGCGGTCGTTGGGCTCATGGTTGGCTTTCAGTATCGGAAAAGGGCAGGTTCACCGCCGATAAACGACGCGACCGTCAACAATGGTGAGCTCTGCGTCGATCAGAGCCAGCTCGTCTGAGGCGCAGGTCAGGGGATCGGCGGAAAGCACGGCCAGATCCGCCAGTTTTCCCGCGGCGATACTGCCCTTCTCCTCTTCCTCATAAGTCAGTGTGGCACCACCTATCGAGGCGCATTCGAGCGCTTCCTCGCGCGTCAGCGCCTGGTCGGGCGCGATCAGCGCCCCAGTCCGGTCGCGACGGTTGACGGCATGGGCGATCGAATGAAACAGGCTGAGAGGGACATTGTCGCTGCCAAACGAGATCGGCACGCCGGCTTCGCGCAACGAACGCAATGGCACGATCTCGCTGGCTCGGTCCTTGCCCAGTTTTTCGACCAGCTCGCTGCCGCGTTTGTAGAGATAGGCGCTCAAATGAGTGGTGACGGCGAGGCCGAGATCGGCAACTTGCTTCACTTGGTCCGGCGTCAGGCTAACGATGTGCCCAAGCACCCAGCGCTGATCGGAGATCGGCACGATTTCATCGACCTCGGCAAACAGGTCGAGCATATTGGGTAGGATGCCGACGGCGCGGATACCGTTGCGGGCAGCCTCGACAAGCACTGTCTTGAGCGCATCGCGTGGCAGTGATGAGTTGTAGTGGAAGCCAGCCCATCCCGTCTGCGGAAAGGCAGCGCTGCGCAATTCGCGCTCCACCGAGTTGTCGATCTCGCCATAGAGGCCTGACATTCCCAGCCACTGATCGCCGAGCCCGCGGCCGGCCAGCCAATGGCCCCAGGATTTAAGCAGCGCACGGCAATCGTCGGGTGAGGTTGAACCCCACGCAGGGCTGAAGATCATGGACGCGCGAACCGTCTGCTGGCCCGAAGATCGAACCTGGCGGTAAGCATCGAGCACTTCCGAAGCGACGCCGTGCCCCTCGAACACGCTGGTCGTGCCGGCGCGGTTATATGCCCGCATCGAGGCAGCCAGGGCCGACACGCGCTCGGCCGGGGTGAAATGCGGCGCCTGCCGCATCAGCGATAGCTCGACCACCGGCATCTTGTTGGTTTCGATGAAAATGCCGTTTGGCTCGCCTGTCGCCTCATCACGACAGATTTCTATGGATTCGGTCGGTGCAACCGTCGCCGCGTTGATGCCGGCCAGCCTGAGTGCTGCGCTGTTGGCAATCGAGACCAGCGGCAGCGTTGAGCGCCAGTAACCCCAGATCGAGCGGACATAGACCGGATTGTTTGGCGCGGCGCGGTCGAGATCCCAACGGTCGGGAAAGCGGTTTTCCGCGATGCCCGACAGCACGTCCTCATAGCTGGGCGGCTCGCCGATCGGCATCGTCACGATCCACTCGCCCGGCATTTTGGTGGCGGCAATCGCTGCGATCTTTTCGACGATGTCTTCAATCGAATGGCAACCCGATAGCGATGGGAGTGTGCTCTTCAGGCCTTCGCGATCCATATGGGCATGGCCGTCGACAAGTCCGGCCACCACGGTGCGGCCAGCCAGATCGACGACCTCGGTGTCGGCGGTTGCCAGAGCTGCTATGGCAGCCGAAGTGCCCAAGGCGGCAATGCGCTGGCCGATGATCGCCACAGCTTCATGGATGCCGTCGTTAGCGACAACCTTGCCGTTGAGCAGCACGAGCGTCGGGCTGCAATTGGAAAACGCGGTGGCCATGGAAGTCCTCGAAATCTGCTGGTGTCTGACGTCGCAAGCAAGGGAAAGTGGCGACCCTAAAGCTGCTCAGGTGCCAAGGTCGGGTTTGTCGTGATATCGACCGCCACAAACACCAGCTTGGTCAGTTCGATGTGGGCGTCCAATAATGCGACTGCGCGGTCGACGTCATGATCGAGCGCTGCGTTCATCAGCTCGGTATGCGGCTCGAGCGCCAAGGCGGCGCGCAACGCATGGTAGGTTGTGCTTTCGCGCCATTCCGGTCCCTTTGATGCCGCAAGGCCAGGCGTGATCGCCAGAATGCGATGGTGACGGCGCAACTGGTCCTTGATCTGCATGTAGAAACGCATCAGCCACGGCGACTTGCTTGCCGAAAGCAGCGCCAGGTGAAACGCCTCGTGCCGCTCCTTCCAGTCGGTGATGACATGTTCCTCGGGGTTTTCCACCGGCGGCTTGCAGCGCGACAGGCGGAAATGGGCGGCCACAAGGGCTGTCTCCCATTCCTCGCCGCCATTGGCGATGGAGTCGGCCAGCATAGGCAGTTCGACAAGGCGCCTGGCGTTGGTCAGGTCGCTCAGCTCCTCCAGCGACACCGGCGCGACGGTGTAGCCCTTGTTGGCGCTAGAAATGACGAGATGTTCGGCCTCCAGCCGCGATAGCGCCTCGCGCAGCGGCGTCCAGCCAATGCCATAGGCGTCGCGCATGGCGCCGAGCTTGAGGGGCGCGCCCGGTAGCAGCCGGGTTTCCAGGATTTCCTGACGCAGGGTGCGATACGCAAACTCTGCCTTGGTGGCGACCTCGGATCCGTTCATACGTGCCCCTCATATAATCCAGTGTGTTATATATAACATACGTTGGGAAGTCGAATTATATATATCTATTGACATCTTCGATACGAGTCAGAATGATCGAAACCAAGGGGAGGCGCAACGGCGGCGCCCACAGTTACGACAGCAGAGGCGCGATGAACCAGGCAGTATCCATGAACGTGGCCAGTGTGCCGCTTGAGATCGAGCAGCGCGACGCGGCGGACCCGTTGCGTCACCTGCAGAAGCGCTTCCATCTTCCTCAAGGCATGGTCTACCTGGCCGGCAATTCTCTCGGCCCCGCTCCCATCGCCGCGTTTGACGACATCGAAACCGCGGTGCGCAAGGAGTGGGCCGATGGCCTGATCCGCAGCTGGAACGATGCGGGCTGGTTTTCGCTCGTCGACAGCCTGGGCGATCGCATCGGCGCGCTGATCGGCGCAGGCGCTGGCCAGACCGTCGCCTGCGACTCGGTTTCGGTCAACGTCTACAAAGCCCTGCATGCAGGCCTTTCACTGCGCCCTGGCCGGACCACGATCGTCGCCGAGGCCGGAAGCTTCCCGACCGACCTCTATGTCGCCGAGGGCGTCGTTGCCGGCCGTCCGGACATCAAATTACTGCTCGAAGGCGTCGACGCCGACAGGATCGAGGACTTGATCGACGCGCGTACTGCCGTCGTTCTCATCAACCATGTCGACTACAAGACCGGCGAACTGCGCGATATGGCGACCCTCACTCGCCTCATTCACGAGGCCGGCGCTATTGCCGTCTGGGACCTGTGCCACAGCGCCGGCGTGATTCCGGTCGAGCTCGACAATTCCGGCGCCGACCTCGCCGTCGGCTGCACCTATAAATACCTCAACTGCGGCCCGGGCTCGCCCGCTTTCATCTATTCCGCCACACGCCATCATGCGACCTTGCGCCAGCCGCTTACAGGGTGGTGGGGCCACGCCGCACCCTTCGCATTCGAGGTCGGATACCGCCCGGACAATGGCGCGCGTCGCCTTTTGTGCGGCACCCAGCCGATCTTGTCATTGCGCGCCATCAATGCCGGCCTTGCCGCCATCGAAGACGTCGATATGGCCGACATCCGCGCCAAGAGCCTGGCTATGAGCGATCTGTTCATCGAACTCGTTGATGAGACCTGCCGCGCCCACAAGGCAACGGTGGTGACCCCCAGCGACCACTCGCTTCGCGGCAGCCAGGTTTCGATTGCCTTCGAGAATGGATACTCGGTGATCCAGGCCCTGATCGCGCGCAACATCGTTGGTGACTTCCGAGCTCCCGACATGATGCGCTTCGGCTTTGCGCCGGCCTACCTCAGCTTCGCAGACGTCTACCGTGCGGCTGAGGCCTTCATCGATGTGATGACATCTGGAAGCTGGCGCGACGAGCGTTTTGCCACGCGCCGCGCCGTTACCTGACACATCGGCGCGTCCCACTGGGCGCGCCGATCCATACCGGTGGAACCGGATCGCGCCGTTCCAGAGGGCGGCGGCAACTTCCGCAACCCTTGGCTGCCATGGCCAAGGGTGACGCGGAGTATCAAGGGAGGGGAAATCCAATGTACAATATGCTCAAGAACGGCTTGGCCAGCGCCATGCTGATGGCCGCCACCGCCGGCATCACCGCGCCTGCGCAGGCGGGGGTGACCATTGACGCCGTCCGCCAGCGCGGCGAAGTCATCTGCGGCGTATCCACCGGCATAGGCGGGTTCTCGATTGCCGACAGCTCGGGCCAGTGGACCGGCCTGACCACCGACTTCTGCCGTGCCGTTTCGGCGGCAGTACTTGGCGACGCCGCCAAGGAGAAGTTCGTTCCGCTCAGCCCCCAGCAGCGCTTCACCGCCCTGCAGTCCGGCGAAATCGATTTGTTGACCACCGTTGCTACCTGGACGCTGACCCGCGACGCTTCGCTTGGTCTGCTCTATGCCGGGGTCTATTTCTATGACGGCCAGGGCTTCCTCGTGCCCAAATCGCTCGATCTCAAGAGCGCGCTCGATCTCGACGGCGCAAGCATCTGCACCGCCACTGGCACCACAAGTGAACTCAATCTCGCAGACTACTTCCGCGCCAACGGCAAGAAGTTCACTCCGGTCGTGTTCGAATCGCAGAACGAGGCGCGCGCCGCCTTCTTCTCCGGCCGCTGCCAGGCCTTCTCCGCCGATATGTCGTACCTGTCGTCGGTCCGCGCTTCCGACGCGCCGAACCCAGACGAATGGCAGATTCTGCCCGAGATGATCTCCAAGGAGCCGCTCGGTCCGGTCGTTGGCCGCAACGATCTCGAGTGGTACACGGTCGCCAAGTGGACTCTGATGGCGCTGATCGAGGCAGAGGAAAAGGGCATTACGCAGGCCAATATCGACAGCATGAAGGACAGCCAGGATCCGGCCATCCAGCGGCTGCTCGGCACTTCCGGTGACATGGGCGAAAAGCTTGGCCTCGACGCCGGCTGGGCTTATCGCGCCATCAAGCGTGGTGGCAACTACGGCGAGATCTTCGAACGTAATGTCGGCCCGAAGACGCCGCTGCGCATGGAGCGCAATGCCAACGCGCTGTGGTCGCAAGGCGGTCAGATGTACGCCCTTCCCGTGCGATGAGACGATGACGGGCGCAACTCAATCAATGCGTTCGGCGGGAGGCTGGAGCGATCCGGCCTTTCGCGCTATCGCCACCCAGGTGATGGTGCTCGCGCTCGTCGCGGGCATAATCGCGTTCCTCGCCATCAACCTGATCGGCAATCTCGAAGAGCGCTCGATCCGCACCGGGTTCGGCTTCCTCTGGCAGGCCTCAGGTTTTGAAATCGGCCAGAGCTTCATTCCCTACAGCGCCAGCTCCTCCTTCGCCAAGGCTCTACTCGTCGGCCTGCTCAACACGCTGGTCGTCGCTATCCTTGGCATTGTCTTGTCGACCGTCTTCGGCACCATCGTCGGCGTCGCCTCACTATCGCGAAATCCGCTCGTCAAGCCGCTTCCCACCACCTATGTCGAGCTTGTCCGCAACGTGCCGCTGCTGCTCCAGCTTTATGTCTGGTATGCGGTGCTGACGCAGATGTTGCCGGCCGCATCTGCTGCGCCGCAGCTTCTGCCCGGCCTGTACCTCGCCAAGAGCGGCCTGCATTTTCCCATCCTGCATTCCGGCGCCGGCCTCGTCCTTGGCGGGCTGATCGGAGGTGCTGCCGCCGCCATGGCCTACGTTTTCTGGTCGCGCCGCCGCGCCGACCTGACCGGTGCGCCCGCGCTGTTGTGGCCGCGGGCCTTGTTGCTGCTCGGCCCGGCGATGGCCGCGCTGCTGTTCCTTGCCGCCACAACGCCTTTTGACGTGCCTGAGCCGACACGATTCGGCTTTGCCGGCGGCGGACTGGTGACCCCGGAGCTGACCGCACTGTTGATCGGCCTGTCGCTCTACAACGCAGCCTTCGTCGCCGAGATCTTGCGCGCCGGCATCGTGTCGGTCAGCCGCAGCCAGTCCGAGGCAGCAGCCTCGCTCGGCCTTAGCCGCGCCCACACGCTGCGTCTGGTGATCATCCCGCAGGCGCTGAAAGTCGCCGTGCCGCCGCTCGCCAGCCAGTATTTGAACTTGGCCAAAAACACCTCGCTCGCCATCGCCATCGGCTATCCCGACCTGATGTCGATCGGCAATACGATCATCAACCAGACCGGCCAGGCCATCGAGGTCATCGCCATCCTGATGGGTGTCTATCTGACTATGAGCCTGTCGATCTCGGCCTTCATGAACTGGTACAACGCGCGTGTCGCGCTGGTTGGTGTGAAATGAGTGTCGCCGTCCCGAAACTGCGCCAGCGCCTGTTCGGCTCCGTCGGCAACTCGCTGCTGACACTGGCGATGGTCGCCGCATTCGTCATGTATGTGCCGCCGTTGCTGCGCTGGGCCTTCATCGATGCGACATGGGTAGCGGCCGCCCCGGACGTCTGCCGCGCCAATGGCGGTGCCTGCTGGTCGTTCGTCCACGAAAAGTATCGGCTGATCCTGTTTGGCCGCTACCCCTATACTGAACAGTGGCGCCCGCTCGCCGCTTTGGCGCTGGCAATCATCCTGGTGCTTGCCAGCTGCTCGTTGCGTTTCGGTTGGCGCACCGTCGTCGCCGGCTGGGCCATCGGCGTCACCGCCATCATCGTGCTGATGCGCGGCGGTGCACTTGGCCTCGAATTTGTACCGACCGACCTTTGGGGCGGCCTGCCGCTGACCGTCTTCCTCGCGCTCGGCGGCATGGTCGGTGCGTTCCCGCTCGCCGTTGTGCTGGCGCTTGGCCGCCGTTCGCGCCTGCGCGTCGTCAAGTCGATCTGCGTCGCCTTCATCGAAATGGTGCGCGGCGTGCCCCTGGTCACGGTGCTCTTCATGGCCTCGTTCATGATCCCGCTGTTCCTGCCCGGCAAGGTACAGGTCGACGCATTGTTGCGCGCGCTCGCCGCGATCACCTTGTTCAGTGCCGCCTATCTCGCCGAAGCCATCCGCGGCGGCCTCCAGGCTGTTCCTGAAGGGCAAGGGCAGGCAGCCGAAGCCCTTGGCCTGACCTACTGGCAGACCTCGCTTTTGATCGTCGTGCCACAGGCGCTGCGCCATGCCATACCCGCCATCGCCAACCTTTTCATCGGCTTGTTCAAGGATACGTCGCTGGTCGGCATTGTCGGCCTCACCGATCTGCTGCTCGCTACCAAGCAGGCACTTGGCGATCCGCAATGGCGCAGCTTCGCGCTCGAAGGCTACATTTTCGTCGCCTTGATCTATGTCGCGTTCTGCTTCTTCATCTCGCGCTACAGCCGCTCGCTAGAACGACGTTTGCAACATGGCTGATGGTCCCGACCAGTAGTCATGCTGCAAGGCGCGCCTCCTCGGCGATAATTCCGTTGTTTCGACGACGTGGGTCGCGCGAGATCAAAGTTCTGGTCAACCGATACATTCGGTGAACGGCCGAGTTTCCTTATTGATAGGAGGCACATGTGGCCTCCTATCTGCTAATTGGCCGCCGCTCGTCTGCCGTCAGTTGGCAGAGACCGCCATCACGCTTGGGCGTGCAAATTTCTCTCGCGCCAAGACAAGCAGGATCACCAGGAAAGCTGCTTCCACCAATGCAAAGGCAATGAAGGCTTCGGAAAACGAGCCGCCGGAGGCTCGGATCACCACACCCATCATCCACGGCGACACGAAACTCGCCGCGACGCCAAGGACTTCCGCATAGCCGATTGCGACGGTGGCCAGATCGTCCGCGTATTTCTCGGTAAGTAGAGCGAAGATCGCACCGCCACCAAGCACCGCAATGCCGCTCAGGCCAGCCATAACCAGCAGCCAGCCGAATGACATCGGATAGATTGCCGCGGCGGTGAAGGCGAGGGCGGTCATCAGCGCCATCGCAGTGCCGAACTTGATCATAAGGGCCTTGCCCACGCGATCGGCCGCGTAACCGCCGAGAACCAGGAACAGCACCTGCGACAGCCCCATCAACGTGCCGATAACAGCAGCGCTTTCGACCGGCATGTTCTGTACGGCGATGAAGGCCGGCACGACCCAGGTCGCCGTTCCGGCGATGGCGAAAGTGCAGGCCGCGATGCCCAGGCCGCCGACGATGATCCACTTCGAGCGGAAGATGACGCTGATCGGGATCGATGCGCCACGCGGCAGCGGTGGCTCCCAGGCAAAGCCGTGGATGCCGATCTCGGCTGGCCCATTGCGGGCGAACAGGCAGTTGACGAGCGCAACCGCCAGCGTTCCGGCAGCGAGTACGGCGAAGAATGTGCGCCAGCCAAAGGCTATGGTCAGCGGAATTCCGAGCGCGAAATCAAGCGTGATCGCCAGGCTGTATGCCGCCAGGATGAGGCCGATGATGCTGCCGCGCCGTGACTGCGGAAACCAGCCAATGACCAGCTTCATGTTGCCGAGAAAGATCGCAGCGTCGAAGAAGCCAATGAAGAGACGCAGAGCAACCAGCTGACCATAATTCTGCACGTAGATCTGCAGGACCATGCCCATGCCGGTCCCGGCAAGTCCGATCAAGAGCATCATGCGCGCCGTCATGTGCCGGCTTATTTGCGACCACACGACCATGCCGATGCCATAGGTCAGCGCGAAGATCCCCTGCGCGAAACCGGCTTGAGCCGGGTCCAGTTGCAGGGTTTCGGAGATGAATGGAATGACTGCGGCGAAGGCATACCAATCCGCGGCAAGGAAGACCTCGCATACCAGCGCGAGTGCAAGCATGCCGATTTGCCATCGCCTAATGCGCGACCGGTCGTTTTTTGTAATTGTGTCCCAGTTCATCGTCCGTCCCCTGTTGGAAAATCTGGTCTTGTGTGTGCGGCTGCCTATCTTTTGCAGCTTCGTTTTTGAGCCGCGGCCCATTTCCGCGGGTGTTCCCGCCTGCCGCGACTGAGGCAGGCGGGTAGACCTGTCGCTGTCAGGACTGCGGCGGCAGGAAATTGACCTCATGCTCGGCTGCGATACGCATGATTTCAGCGGGATCGCCGACATTGTGGATGCGGTCGAACAGTCCACGCAGGACCCGCGTCGGCGAGACCCAAAACAGGCAGCGCACAGTGCTGGAGGACTTGTTGAAGATGCCGTGCGGCTCTCCCATCGGCATACGGATCAGGTCGCCTGCGGTTGCAATCACTTCCTTGCCGTCGAGCCAGAGGTCGAGGCGTCCTTCGAAGACCGAGACAAACTCGTCCTGGGTCGGGTGCGTATGGGGCGGAACGAAGGTGCCGGGGGGCAGGATCGCGTGCCACGCCATGGAGGCATCCGATTGTTGTTTCAGAGTGTATGTCTGGCCAAGAATGCTCCAGACGGTGCCGTCATAGGCTTCGTCGCTCTTTGTCACGCCGGCCTGCATTACAATCATGATGTCGTTGTCCTTGTGGGTTGGTGGTTCGTCGTTGAGGGTGCCGTCAGCCGGCGAGAAAATCGCGGAGCAGGGCGGCTGCCTGCGGCGCTTCTTCAAACAGGAGGTGCCCGGCGCCAGGTACCAATTCGAGGCGGGAATTAGGGATGCGCTTTTGCCAGGCGTCTCCCTGCGCGGCCGGCCGCATCCGGTCTTCACTGCCCCAAAGCAGCAAAGTGGGAGCAGCGATGCGACGAAGCCAGGCGCCAAGTTTCGGGTTACCTTGTGGTTCGATGGCAAGCAGGCGCCCGAGTGCCGCCATCTCGCGCCCAAGCGACGCGCCAAATGTGGGGTCTTGCGTCTTTGGGAAATATCCAAGCGCGACGCGTGGATCATGGGTCAGGTAGCCAGGAAGTTCGGGCGGGCTGACGGTGGAAAGGTCGGGTGCCGGGTATTCGCCCACGACCAGACCGGCGGGTGAAATCAGTGCCAGCCGACGCAGACGGCTGCTTTGACGAGCCGCATACTCGGCCGCGATCCAGCCGCCGAGCGAGAAGCCGGCAAGGTCGAACGCTTCGAGCCCAAGCCGGTCAAACAGATCGGCATAGTGCAGTACATAGTCATCGATTGAGGTGATGCGATCGTCATCTGCTGAGTCACCAAACCCTGGATGATAAGGAATGATGACTTTCGCGCTCGAGGCGAGCGTGCGGGCGAACTCGAAGCCGGTAAACGTGCCTGCGCCATGCAAGAAGACCAGAGGAAAGCCTTCGCCGATACTGTGCACGACGGTGCGAATGCCGCCGATTTCGTACTCTGCGCGGTCAAAACCGGCCAAGGCCGGAAAGGGTCCGGGTTGCGGTGTCATGATCTGAAAACTCCCTTTTTATTCGGCGGCGGCACAACATGGCCGCCCGGCGAGCCCGGCAAACTGGTCAACGGCGTCGATGATGCGCTTGAGCACCATCGGGTTGGTCGGAACGCCATCGGTAAAGTCGGTTTCGCTGGCATAGATCGCTGTCGGGATGGTGCAGGCTTCGAAAAAGCCAAATAGTGGTCGAAGCTGATGCTCAACGACGAGGGAATGGCGCATGCCGCCGCCCGTTGCGGTCAGAAGCACAGGTCGGTTGATCAGCGCGGACGGGTGGACAAGGTCGAACACGTGCTTGAACATCCCAGCATAAGAACCCTTGTAGACTGGGCTGCCGACGATCAGCGCGTCGGCGTTTTCGATTGCCTCCACAATCGATCGAGCCTGTTTGTTCAATCCGGCCGGCGAACAGGCGGCCAGCCCTTCGCCGGCGTCCACCAGATCGAAGATCTCGACGGAAAAGCCATGGCGCTGGCGGATTTTTTCGGAAACGGCTTCGACAAGCGCACGTGTTTTCGACGGCCTCTGCGCATTGCCGCAGAAGCCGATGACTTTGACACCGGTCATCCAGATCTCACTCCCGTATGGAACCACCAGATCTTCATCGACCTGTTCGGCGGTTCGCCAACTCCCATAAGCGTTCAGTTTCCGAAGGGCGTGCGTCTCCGGCAAGCCCCCCAGTTGAGGGGGTTGCTGACGCATCGCCCGATTGGAACAGTGCCGGGAGAAAGCGCCGGCTGGTACGACCGGCAAGGCGCAGACAAGCAAGGGTGGAGCCTGTGAACATGTCAGTCGTCGAGTTCAAGAAAAACGGAAATCCGTCGCTGGCCGAGATGGCCGCGCGTGTCGAATCCATACTGCCGGCGATCGAGGCGGCTGCAGAAGAGAGCGAGCAGCTGAACAGGCTATCCGATGCGACATACATGCTTCTGCGTGATGCAGGTCTCTACAGCATGATGATGCCAAAGGAGGTTGGTGGCGCTGAACTGTCTCACGTTGACGCGATGCGGCTTGGCGAACGCGTGGCATGGGCGCATGGTTCTGCTGGCTGGTGCGTGATCGTGAACAACGCGGTCGGCGGTGTGATGTCGCTGTTTGTCTCAGAAAAAGGCGCCGCCGATATTTTCGCCGAGGGTCCCGATGTCATGGTTGCCGGAAACGGTGTGCCGCGCGGCTATGCGCGGCCGGTCGAAGGCGGCTACATGATCCGCGGAAACTGGGCCTATGGCAGCGGCATTCATCATGCAGCCTGGATCCATTCCGGCTGTTTCGTTACCGAGGCGGACGGCAAGACCATGGTCAAACAACCCAATGGTCAGCCGGAAATCGTCATCACCCATCACCCGCGCGATACCATCAAGCTGAAGGGCAATTGGGACGTACTCGGGCTACGCGCCACAGGCAGTTTTGACTACACGCTTAAGGATGCCGACGAACTCTTTGTGCCCAATCACCTCTGTTATGGCTTCAACGCGGGTGATGCCAAGCGAGGTGGCCCGCAGGGTAGCCTGGGGCTGGTCGGCTATACGGCCTGGGGTCACACGACCTGGGCGCTTGGCGTTGGGCGGCGGATGCTCGACGAGCTTGCCAAACTGGCAGCGGTTCGCGTCGACGCGTTTGGCAAGATGAATGAGAGCGCAAGCTTCAAATATGAGTTCGCCCGCGCCGAGGCGCGCTTCCGCTCGGCACGTGCCTTTGCCTATCAGGCCTGGACAAGCATGGCCGAAACCTTCGATGCCGGCCGCGAAGCCTCTGTCGAGCAAATCGCCGATGTGAAGCTTGCGATGCGTCATGTCCATGACGTCATCTCCGATGTCGGCACCTTTGCCCATCGCGCGGCGCGCGGTGCTTCACTTCACAACGGAACGATGCAGCGCTTTTACCGGGATATCCATTCGGGCACCCAGCACATCCTGATGGCTGACGAGATCGTCCAGGAATGCGGGCGCGTCTATCTCGGCGCGGTCAATGCCGATGCAAAATGGGGCGTCTTTGGTGTGGATGGTTAGATAGTGGCGTAACGGCCGGCTTCGCCGCCGCAGTCAGCTTGATTTTTGCCGGGGTTGCTGGAAACTCACCTTGGCAGAAACGCTCGCTTGCTGGCGGAGCCTTTGCCACACGTTTCCTGACAAGCTCAAACAATGAGCAGCAGGGCTGAGGAGGAGAACTTGATGCCGGTTACATCGGTTGCACGATCGAAGTATTCGACGGGGGAGGTCGGCCATGCCGCGCTCGCCGTCGCCGCAAGCCGTTCACTTGAAGCTCTTGGCGAGTCATGCCACCGCGAAATCGGCAAGCTGATGGGGTCGCCCACGGTCGGGCTTTACCTGCTGGATGATCACAAGCCGAGCCTGTTCTACAGTAAGCAGGCACCCGAGGGCTTCATCCGCGAGTACAGCGATGAGTTCGATAAATACGATCCGCTGCTCGCTTACATCTTCGAGAAAGGCCGGCCTGTCGACGGGTCGACAGTGGTCGGCTCGTCTGGCTGGCAGCACTGCAACAATTTCCAGCTGCTGAGGCGCTGGGGCTTCAAGCACTGCATGGCAGGGCCGCTGTTGGTCGAGGATCGTGTGGTTGGCGTCGTCTACACTGCCATTGGCGGCGAAACGGGCCCCTTTCGTGCCCAGGCGGTCGACAGCATGGATATTCTCTGCCGAGCAGGTTCACTCGCCCTCGCCACCATGGTGGAAACCGGCCGGCTCGACGGTGCGCCGATCGGCTGGATATCGCAGTCCAGCGTCGCGTCGCGCCATGAGCGGACAAGCGGCGGGGCACATATCTTGAACCAGTTGCCTGCGCGATCGCGCGAAGTGGCGCTTTTGATCTGCCGCGGCCAGTCCAACAAACAGATCGCGCGGGCGCTGGGGATTTCGGCATATACGGTCAAGGATCACGTCGGCAAACTTTGCCAGCGACTTCACGCCCACAACCGAACCGAACTGGTCCAGCGACTGCTGACAACGCACTAGGTAATCAGTCCAACCTAGACGTGGGCGTTTGCCCTTTCTACAGGCAGCTATTCCGGGCTGCGCCGTCCAGCGGCGCAGCCACATTCTTGGAGCCTCGCCTGTTCCCTCACAGGCAGGCGCGGCCACCAGCGCCGAATGCGCTGCTATTCAGATTCGGCGCTTAAGGTGGTTGTCATGGCTTGAGCTCACGTTTTCCATAGCCGCCACCGGTCGGCGTTCTGATGGTGATCGCATCGCCTGGCTGCAGAACGGTCTGGTCGCACCCGCCAAGCGTTTCGATCTTCCCGTCCATGCGGCGCACGGTGTTTAATCCGCATTCACCTGGCGCACCACCTTCAAGACCGAACGGTGGGATGCGGCGATGGCCACTCAAGATTGCGACATCGAGCGTCTGCATGGCGCGGATCGTGCGTAGCGTGCCATCTCCTGCCGAGAATTCACCCTTTCCGCCTGAGCCCTTGCGAATATGGAAGTCTTCCAGCACCACCGGGAAACGTGTCTCCAGAATTTCGGGATCTGTCAGGCGCGAATTGGTCATGTGGGTGTGAACCGCGTCCGCTCCGTTAAATCCCGGACCTGCAGGCGCGCCAGAGCAAATCGTCTCGTAGTACTGATACTCGTCATTGCCGAAGGTCAGGTTGTTCATCGTCCCTTGCGCGGCCGCCATCGCACCGGTCGCGCCGAACAGGCAGTTCGTCACCGCCTGGCTGACTTCGACATTGCCTGCGACCACTGCGGCCGGATAGCGCGGCGACAGCATCGAACCTGCCGGAACGATCAACCGGATCGGACGCAGGCAACCTGCGTTCATCGGAATATCGCCAGCAACCAGCACGCGGAACACATAGAGCACTGCCGCACGCGTGACCGGTTCGGGCGCGTTGAAATTGTCGCCACGTTGGTCCGAGGTTCCTGTGAAATCGACAGTGGCCTCGCGCTTTTGCCGGTCGATGGTGATTTTCACCTCGATCCTGCAGCCCTGATCCATCTCGTAGCTGAAAGAGCCGTCCGGCAGCCGATCGAGCACTAGGCGCACACTTTCAGCGGCATTGTCCTGGACATGCCCCATATAGGCTTCGACGACATCCTCGCCGAACTGGGCGAGCATCTTGTTCAGCTCGGCGACACCCTTTTCGTTCGCCGCGACCTGCGCCTTGAGATCGTTGATGTTCTGGATCACGTTGCGCACTGGATATGTGCCGCCGGTCAACAGGCTCGTAAGTTCCTTTTCGCGGAAGATGCCCCGATCCAGCAGCTTGAAATTGTCGATATAGACGCCTTCCTGCTCGATCGTGGTTGCCAGAGGCGACATCGAGCCCGGCGCGATACCCCCGATGTCGGCATGGTGGCCACGGCTGGCAACCCAGAAGCGGATCGTCTTGCCGTCTGTGTTGAACACCGGCGTGCAGACGGTGAGATCTGGCAGATGCGTGCCGCCATTATAAGGCGCGTTCAGCAAGAACACGTCACCGGGATGGATGACTGGATTTTCGCGGATTGCCGTTGCGATCGAGGCATCCATGGATCCCAGATGCACCGGCATGTGTGGGGCATTGGCGACCAGATTGCCGCTGGCGTCAAAGACCGCGCAGGAAAAGTCGAGGCGTTCCTTGATGTTGACCGAATAGGCGGTGTTCTGCAGCGTCACGCCCATTTGCTCGGCAATCGACATGAAGAGATTGTTGAATATCTCCAGCATGACAGGGTCCGCCGCCGTCCCGATGGCAGTGGTTGCAGGAAGCGGCACGATGCGCTCCAAAACGATATGATCTCGCACGGTCAGTTGAGCCTGCCAGCCATTCTCGACGACGATGGTCTGGTTGCTCTCGATGATGATCGCCGGACCGTTGACGCGGTTGCCCACAGCCATTTCCGAACGCAGCACAACACCCGCATCGTGGAATGTGCCCTGCGAGAAGAAGCGCGTGCGGCGAGCTGGGATGACCTCGGATTCATCTGCGGCACCCTGGGAGAAGTCGATCTCCGCACCGCTGCCGCCGACCGATTCGACCTCGACAGCCTCGATGACCAGCGACTTTGTCGTGTCGATGAAGCCGAAGCGGCTCTTGTGAAGCTGCTCGAATTCGGCACGCAGGCGCTCCGGCGTATCGAGGTCAGGGAATGTCGCCTCTACGGCGATTGCCGTATCGGTGCCGGCATAACGGATGTGGGCGCGCAGAAAGGTCTTTGCAGCACTTTCGGTGATGCCTTGCGCAGCTAGATTGGCAAGGCAATCGCGCTGCAATTCCAGCCCCAGATCAAGCAAGGCCTGTGGCGCGGCCGCATCGAGATCGACGCCCAGCGCCTTCTGGCGCGTGGCGCGGATATCGGCCAGTCCCATGCCGTAGGCCGACAGCAGGCCTGACATCGGATGCAGCAGAATGCTCTTCATGCCAAGTGCATCGGCAACAAGACAGGCATGCTGGCCGCCGGCGCCACCGAAACAGTTGAGGGCGTAGCGTGTGACGTCATAACCGCGCTGAACGGAAATCTTCTTGATCGCCTCGACCATGTTGGCGACGGCGATCCGGATGAAACCGTCGGCAACGTCTTCCGGCGTGCGCCCGTCGCCAAGTTCGTCTGCGACCTGGGTAAAGTGCGTGCGAACCGTCTCTACGTCGAGACGCTCGTTCTGCTGCGGTCCAAAAAGGGCCGGAAAATAATCCGGGATAAGTTTGCCGACCATCACATTGGCATCGGTTACGGCAAGCGGACCACCATTGCGGTAACACGCGGGACCTGGATTTGCGCCGGCAGAATCGGGTCCGACCCGAAAGCGACCGCCATCGGCATGCAAAATTGAGCCGCCGCCCGCTGCAACCGTATGAATCAGCATCATCGGTGCACGCACCCGTACGCCCGCGACCTGCGTTTCAAATGCGCGTTCATATTCGCCATCGAAATGGGCAACGTCGGTCGAGGTGCCGCCCATATCGAAGCCGATGACTTTTGGGAAACCAGCAGACGCACCCGTTCGCGCAAGACCGACGACACCACCGGCAGGGCCCGACAAAATGGCATCTTTTCCCTGGAACAGATTGGCTGCGGTCAGGCCGCCAGACGACATCATGAACATGACGCGCGCGCCGGTGCGCTCCACGTCGAGTTCGCGCGACACCTGGGCCACATAGCGCGACAGGACCGGCGACAGATACGCGTCGACGACTGTCGTATCACCGCGGCCAACGAACTTGACCAGCGGCGAAACCTCATGGCTGACGGAGACCTGGGTAAAGCCGATCTCACGGGCCACACGGGCGAGAATCTCTTCATGCTGCGGGAATTTGTAGGCGTGCATCAGAACGATGGCGATGCAGTCATAGCCTTGATCGCGCAGGCTTTTCAGCGCGGCGAAGGCTGCCTTTCCGTCAAGCGCCGTTTCCACCTGGCCATTGCCCAGGATTCGCTCGTCCATCTCGACAACCGTGTCGTAGAGCGCCTCGGGCTTCAGGATTTCGGAAGCGAAAATATCCTTGCGCTCCTGGTATCCAATGCGCAACGCGTCGCGGAACCCTTTCGTGGTGACCAGTGCCAGCCGCTCGCCCTTGCGCTCCAAAAGCGCATTGGTCGCAACCGTCGTGCCCATGCGGACTTCGTGGATCAGCCCAGCCGGAATTGGCTCGCTGGCTTCAAGGCCGAGATGCAGGCGGATGCCATGCACGGCGGCGTCACGGTATGCCTCCGGGTTCTCCGACAGAACCTTGCGGGCGTGCAGTTTGCCCTGCGGATCCTTGCCGATGACGTCAGTGAACGTGCCACCGCGGTCGATCCAGAAGTCCCACGATCCATTTTGTCCGTTCATACCCGATATCCCGAATTTCTGCCGCCTAATTAGGCACGCTCAAAAATGAACCAGCAAACGTTGACAAATTATCGATAAAGTGGTGACGATATGTACGTCAAGATGGGGGCAGGCAGATGGCCACAAAAGAGAAGCGCGAGCCGGGCGAGCTGGAAAAGCTCGAAACGACTCTGCCTAAGCACCTTCAGCCCATTCCATCGATCGGCCCGATCGTGTCGTCGTCGCATCTGGCCGAGGGCGCGTCGCCCGGCCTCTCCGAGGTCGAATACGGCTTGATCCTTGCAAGCCATGCTTTTTCCCGCTGGATGGTTCGCTGCATGTCGGCTGCCGGATTGCCCGGCCTGTCCGCCCTTGAAGTGCTGATCCTGCATTCCATCCGCCACCGTGGCCGCGAAAAGAAACTCGCCGACATCTGCCTCGTGCTCGATATCGAAGACACCCACATTGTCACCTATGCCATTCGCAAGCTTGAGGCTGCGGGCCTCCTGACTTCCGGCAAGGCGGCTAAGGAAAAGACCGTGCGGATTACCGAAAAGGGTGCCGAAGCCTGCGCTCGCTATGCCCAGATCCGCGAGCGGCTTCTCGTCGACTCGACCGCGAACGCCCGTCCGTCTGAAGAAACGCTATCGGAAATCGCAGCCGTCCTTCGCTTCATGTCGGGCGCGTTCAATCAAGCGGCGCGTGCCGCTACGACATTGTAAGGAAGTCCGCTTGAACGAGGCCACCATTACCCCGCTCATCTCCGTCGAGGATCTTTCCGTTGCGTTCGGCGCCGCGCGTGTCGTCGAGAATCTGGACTTCTCGGTCGCACCGGGAAGGACACTGGCGATCGTCGGCGAATCCGGCTCGGGCAAGTCGGTCACCTCACTTTCGATGATGCGGCTCGCCGACATCATGGGTGCAAAATTTCCGACCGGACGGATCACGTTCAACGGGGTGAAAGGCAGCATCGATTTGCTGCAGGCCTCGCAAAAGGAGATGCGTTCAATTCGCGGCAAGGAGATCGCAATGATCTTCCAGGAGCCGATGACCTCGCTCAATCCCGTGTTCACCATCGGGGACCAGATCAGCGAAGTGCTTATCCTGCACGAAAAGATGAGCAAGAATGCAGCACTTGCGGAGGCAAGGCGCCTGCTCGACATGGTGCGCTTGCCGGATTCGGGCGAACTGCTCGGCCGTTATCCACACCAGCTTTCCGGCGGCATGCGTCAGCGCGTGATGATCGCCATGGCGCTAGCCTGTCGCCCCAAGCTGTTGATCGCCGATGAGCCAACGACAGCGCTCGACGTCACCATCCAGGCACAGATCCTCAACATCATGCGCGATCTGCAAAAAGAGCTCGGCATGGCGATGATTTTCATCACCCATGACATGGGCGTGGTCGCTGAGATGGCCGACGATGTCGTGGTCATGTGGAAAGGCAAGAAGGTCGAGCAGGGGCCGGTGGCCGAGATCTTCGCAAACCCGCAGCACCCCTATACGCGCATGTTGCTTGGATCGGTGCCGAAGCTTGGCAGTCTTGAAGGCCAGGACTTCCCAAAACGCATGCCACTGACCATTCTCGAAGACGGCCAGCCCAAACTGGTCGGCACTGAGCGCATCCAGGATACGCCTAGATATGACGCTCCACCGCTTCTGTCTGTTCGCGATCTCGTTGTCCGTTTCAATGTCAAGAAAGGCATTTTCGGCGGAGTGACGCATCGCGTGCACGCGGTCGAGGAGGTCAGTTTCGATATTCACCCTGGCGAGACGCTAGCTCTGGTAGGTGAATCCGGCTCTGGAAAATCCACTATCGGACGCGCCATCCAGCAATTGCAGAAGGCGACTTCGGGCCAGATCACTTTCGGTGGCAAATCGTTGGCGCAGATGAATGCCGTCGAGCGCCATCGCTTGCTTCAGGAAGTCCAGTACATCTTCCAGGACCCTTTTGCCTCGCTTGATCCGCGCAAGACGGTCGGTTTCTCCATTGCCGAGCCAATTCGCACGCATGGATTGATTTCTGGAAACACAGAGATCCGCAAGCGTGTCGACGGGCTGCTGGAGCGTGTCGGCCTGACATCGGCGCATGCCGAACGCTACCCGCACGAGTTTTCTGGCGGTCAGCGCCAGCGCGTCTGCATCGCGCGTGCTCTCGCCTCCGACCCCAAGCTGATCATAGCGGACGAGGCACTGTCGGCCCTCGATGTCTCGATCCAGGCGCAGATCATCAACCTGTTCATGGAGCTGCAGGCCGAACGCGGCCTTGCCTATCTTTTCATCAGCCATGACATGGCCGTCGTCGAAAAAATGAGCCATCGCGTCGCCGTTCTGTATCTGGGCCAGATCATGGAACTCGGCAGCCGCCGGCAGGTTTTCGAAACACCTACCCATGCTTATACGCGCAAGCTGCTTTCGGCCGTCCCGGTCGCGGATCCAACGCGCAGGCGCGGCACGGCGATGATGGAAGGCGACATCCCCAGCCCGGTCAGGGCAGTCGGCAATGAGCCGGCAATCCTGCTCCGCGAGGAGGTCAGCCCTGGGCACTTCGTCGCCAAAAGCGCCTGACTGAATCAACAAAACAACATCAGAAGAGGAGTAGATGCTAGTGAAAAAAACAATCGGAATTCGAGCGGCTTACATGGCGCTCGCCATGGCAGGCACGGCGTTCATCGCTTCGCCCGCAATGGCGGAAGGCAAGCTCACGGTGTCTTCTCCCCAGGATCCGGGCAGCTGGGACCCGGTCGATACCTTCCTGGTGCAGTGGGCGGCAGTTGCCACCAACATTTTTGACGGTCTGACCTATCGCGGCCCGGATCTGAAGCTCGTTCCGGGTCTGGCTGAATCCTGGGAGGAACTCGATGAAGGCAAGCGCATCCGCTTCCATCTCCGCAAGGGCGTGACCTTCCACAATGGCGAACCATTCAACGCCGAAGCCGTAAAATTCACCTTCGAACGCCTGCTCGGCGAGCAGGGGGCGAAAGGTCCCCAGCGGTCGAACTACGTTTCGATCGACAGCATCGAGATCATCGACGAATACACCGTCGACATGAAGCTGAAGGCACCGGATCCGGTCCTGCTGACCAAGCTTGCAGGCTATGGCGCGATGATCGTTCCGCCGAAATACATCGCCGAAAAGGGCGAAGATTTCTTCAACGTCAATCCGGTCGGCACGGGCGCGTTCAAGTTCGTTTCCTATGCGCCGAAGGTCAACATCCAACTGGCAGCCAATCCCGACTACTGGGGCGGCGCGCCAAAGCTTTCGGAACTTGACTTCCGCTTCATTGCAGAGCCTTCGACCGCAGTTGCCGAGCTTCAGGCCGGCCGCGTTGACCTCGTCCTGCCGCCGACCATTCCCATTGGCATGATCGACGTCATCAAGAACGACGCCAAGCTCGAGCTCGTTTCGGTACCTGGCCCCACCGTCGATGCATTGCGCTTCAACACCAAGAGCGGCATCACCGCCGACCCCAAGGTGCGTAAGGCGCTGATCATGGCCGTGGATCGCGCGACCATCATCAAGTCGATCCTCGCCGGCGAGGCATCCGAAATCGCCAGTTTCCAGGGTGCGCTTTCGTTTGGCTATGATCCCGAGCTGAAGCCGCTGCCTTACGATCCTGAAGGCGCAAAGGCGCTGCTGGCCGAAGCAGGCGTGAAGCAGGGTGCAACCGTCCAGATAGATATTCGTGGCAATGATGCGACGATGAACGAAGTCGCGCAGGTCATCGCCAGCTATCTCCAGATGGTCGGCATCACCGCCACAATCAAGCCTTACGAAACCAATGTTCTGCTGAACGACATCATCCCACAGGGCAAAACCGGTGCGATGTTCCAGCAGAAGTGGGGCGGCTGGACCTTCGATTACGATAACACCGCGTATTCGATGTATCACTCCGGCGAAAAGTGGAACCCCTACGACAGCGATCCGGAATTGGACAAGCTGCTCGAATCGCAGCGTCCTTTGACGGACCGTGCCGATCGCGAGCGCATCCTCAAGGAAATCGCTAAATATGCCGCCGATCGCGCCCTGGAGCTTCCGCTCTACAACTCGAATGCCATCTACGGCATCAACAAGCGCGTGCAGGGTTTCGTTCCGGCACCTGATACCCGACTGAAACTCAACGAAGTCTCGGTCAACTAATCTACATCAAGGGATGCCGCCTTCACGGGTGGCATCCCCATTCGTTCTTATTCAACGATCAGACGCCTGATTTTGTTCGAACAGCGTTGCGCGCTTTTCCACTGAGATCACGCACTAGGGAAAAACACTTGGCCGGCTTCCTCATCAAGCGACTGTTGCAGGCAATCTTTGTCGTCATTGCCATTACCCTCCTGGTGTCTTTTGCCATTCGCCTGACCGGCGACCCGGCCGTCACCATGTTTCAGGGCGGGGGCAGCATGACCGAAGACGACCTGGCTCGTATTCGCCAGGCGCTCGGCGTGGATAAGCCTTTCATCGTGCAATATCTCGACTTCATGAAAGGCCTGCTGACACTGGATTTCGGCCGCAGCTTCATTGGCAACACTCCTGTTGCGGGGCTGATCGGTGCGGCGCTTCCCGCGACTTTGCTTCTGGCATTCATCTCGATGGTGGTGTCCATCGCGTTGTCCATACCGCTCGGCATCAAGGCGGCAACGGCGCGCGGGAAGACGGCGGATCAGATCATCCGCATCTTGTCGTTGATCGGTCTGTCGTTTCCGAATTTCTGGCTTGCAACCATGCTGGTTCTGCTTTTCGCCATCACGCTCGGCTGGCTGCCACCCAGTGGCATGGATAGCGCCTTAACCTACATCATGCCTGCCGTGACGATGGGCGTCATCTTGACGGCAACCAATGTACGGCTCGTGCGCACGTCGATGCTTGAGACACTGCAATCGCAATACATCATGGTGGCGCGCGCCAAGGGGCTGAGCGAAAGCAAAGTCCTCTACAAGCACGCGCTTCGCAATTGTGCCATTCCGCTCATCACCTATTTCGGATTGCAGTTCGGCGGCCTGCTCGGCGGTATCGTGGTGGTGGAGCGCGTGTTCAACTGGCCCGGCATGGGCACGTTGGCCTTCGACGCTGTGGGCGCGCGCGACTATCCCGTGCTTCAGGCAGTGATCACCGTTCTGTCGCTGATGATTGTCGGCGTGAATCTTCTGGTCGATATCGCTTACGGGCTGGTCGATCCGCGCATCCGTACGGAGTAGACGACAATGGCCTCCAAGACATTCTCGCTGCGCCAGTCGCGCTTCATGAACCTGGAATTCATCCTCGGCGCCTTTCTCACCGTGACAATCTGTCTTGCGGTGGTCTTTTCCGACCTGCTGTTTCCCGGCGGTGGCGCCAAGGTCGATCTACTCGCTCGCTTGACGCCCCCCTTTGTCAATGCAGCTCATCCGCTCGGCACCGATCCGCTGGGACGCGATGTACTGGCGCGCGTGGTTGCGGGCGGCAAGATATCGCTGCTTGTCGGCTTCACCTCAGTTGCAGGGGCCTTGGTCATCGGCGTGCTGATGGGCCTGATCGCTGGCTATTATCGCGGCTTTTGGGACATGATCGTCATGCGCTTTGCCGACATCCAGTTGGCAATGCCTTTTATTCTCCTGGCCATCACATTCATTGCAATCGTCGGCGGCAGCCTGACCAATACCATCATCCTGCTGATCGTGTCGCAGTGGGTGCAGTATGCACGCCTTGTGCGAGGCTCGGTGCTTACCTTGCGTGAGCGCGAATTCATCCTGTCGGCGCGCGCCATCGGCGTGCGCGACTGGCGCATCATCTTCCAGCATCTGCTGCCGAACCTGATCGGGCCGGTTATCGTGCTGATGACGCTCAACGTCGCCTCCAACATCTTGCTCGAGTCGAGCCTGACCTTTCTCGGCCTTGGCGTCGATCCGACGATCCCCAGCTGGGGCGGCATGCTTGCCGACGGGCGTACCTATCTGCAACTGGCCTGGTGGGTCAGCGTCTTTCCCGGCCTTGCCATTTTGCTGACGGTGCTCGGCCTCAACCTTCTTGGCGACTGGCTCCGCGACAGCCTCGATCCGACAGGCAGAACCTCACGATGACATTGATTTTTGAAAAGGCCTACGGGCGCACGCTGGAAGCGCTCGTCGCAACCGTAGCAGGCGAGGGCGCGACGCTGCAGGCATGGACGTTCGACGATCGTGCAAGCCGTAGGGCCGCCGAGCAGAAGCTGGCACAAAAAGGCATCAACGCCCGTATTCGTTCCGCCTACAAGCCACTGCTGCACTTCTTCCTTGAAGAGCTCGACCTGTCCGGCGTGACCGAAATTGCGGTCACATACCCAGTTCATGAATCCGCGCCAAAAAACCGTTTCATCCTCGAAACCTATCCGCTGGCCGCCCTTGCCGGAAACGCCAGGATATCTTTCGTCGCGCGCTCCGATGACCTGTTCCACTACTGCGTGACGCTGACGCTGGCTGACGGCAGCACGGCAAGCCATAGCGTTTTCGCCCCCAACCGGGTGCACGTCGATTTCGTTGGCGAAACCATCGTGTCGCCGACCGGCTGGATCATAACGGGCACTGGCCTCGGCGAACGCCTCGAAACGGACTACGAACATCTGTTTGCCGACACGGTCGCAGCCATCCAGTCACACGACTGGGGAACGGCCGAGCCCTTTTTCGACGAGTTGAACATTCGGGCAGTAGTTCCCTCGTCGGATGAGCCACTGGCCCATGGCGACGAAGTGCTCAGCTTGCGCGAAGCGCTGCACGAGGATTTCTACTTCTCGCTGCTTGAGGTTTTCCAGAAGAAATCAGGCCGTCCGCTCGGTGACCGGGGGCTGCGTCCGGGCCAGATCGTGCCTGAGATCGTGCAGGGCGAAGTTCTCTCAGTAGCCGTTAGCCAGCGGCCCTTGTCATCGCATATCGCCGACGGTCCTGTTGTTGCGCTCGACACGATGCGCGAGCCGCCTTTCTTCGCGCAGGTGGTCGCTGAGCTCGACGCCATCGGCGGCCAGCCCTTCGAAGCGCTGAGCCGCGCGGGCCGGCCTGTGCTTGCCCGCTACGTCAAGGGAACGGATGCGCCGGTCATCATCAGCGGCGGCCAGCACGCCAATGAAAACACCGGGATCGTTGGTGCGATGCGCGCAGCCAAGGTTCTGGCACAGCGACAGAACGCGCATTTCAGCGTTAGCCCGATGGAAAACCCTGACGGCTATGCGCTGCATCAAAGGCTGCGCGCCGACAATCCACGCCACATGCATCATGCCGCGCGCTATACTGCGATGGGCGACGATCTTGAGTACCGCACGCTGGAAAATACCGGCGGTGTGTTGCACGAAAAGGCCATTCGCATCGAGGCCCAACGGCTGACTGGTGCACAACTGCACGTCAACCTGCACGGCTATCCGAGCCACGAGTGGACACGGCCTCTGTCAGGCTACGTGCCGCGCAACTTCGCCATGTGGACGCTGCCGAAAGGCTTCTTCCTCGTCATGCGCCATCACGCAGGATGGGAGGCGCGCGCCGAACGTATGCTTGATCACGTCACAGACCATCTGGGCAAGATCCCCGGCCTTCTCGCCTACAATGACGCGCAGATCGCGCTCTACGAGGTCCATGCAGGTGAAACCGGCTTCCGCATCATCAACGGCTTTCCTTGCCTGTGTTCGGTCGACGACCGCCACACCACCCCGCTGACGCTGGTGACGGAATATCCTGACGAGACTATTTATGGCGAAGATTTCTTAGCCGGGCACACTGCCCAGATGGAAACCGTGCTTTCGGCCTATGAGGCCATGCAGGAGATTTCGGCCATTAGCTGACCAAGCGAAACCGTTTGAGCTGCCCCTGAACGTTTATCCGTATGCCATTGAATATTAACTGGAATGCGGATGACTGGATGCGAGCTTCGGGGGCGGCAAGATTGAAACGTCCAGGACCGTGTATACTTGGCCTATGGTCCGCGTGATTGCTCGGTCCGACGTGTTGGAATGCTGCCGCCTCTTGACCTTGTAAATGCGGCTGGGAGTCAGCATGTCAAGCAAGAGCGGCCCGATTGGATCACTCCAATGCGGGCCGTCTGCATTGCGAGGTGGGCGGGGTTTGGGGCAGCCGTCGCAACACTCAGATCGATTATTTACGGCATCGCGCCGACGCTACCCACCTTCACACTACCGAATGTTACCGTAGGCATCGGTACGTAGCAATTAGCTCATTGGATGGTAGTGCTACCTTTTGACTGGCCGCTTGACGCTCCGCGTCGGTTTGGCGAGTTTGGCGCAAGCGGAGGTGGAAAGCGTGACCCTTACCGACCAAGATATCGTCGAGCTTACGGCCTGGCGGCGCAAGTTGCATCAGCAACCGGAGATCTCAAATGAAGAGGAGATCACCGCAAAGGAGGTCGCCGACTTCCTCGCCAGTACAAGACCGGACCAGCTACTGACCGGGTTGGGCGGTCACGGGGTTGCGGCCATCTACGAAAGTGGTAAAGCCGGGCCAACGGTGATGTTTCGCTCCGAGCTGGACGCGCTGCCGATCCACGAACTCTCGGGCATGCCACATTCATCCCTTGTGCCAGGCAAGTCTCATATGTGTGGTCACGACGGGCATACCGCAATCCTCGCAGCACTTGGCCGTCAGTTTGGGCGCCGACGGCCTGCTCAAGGCCGTGTCGTGCTGATTTTTCAGCCAGCGGAAGAAACTGGAAACGGCGCAGCCGGCGTCGTTGCTGATCCGCGCTTCGCCGCGATCGCGCCGGATTTCGCCTTCTCATTGCACAATCTGCCAGGGGTGCCTCTCGGCCAGGTGCGGCTCAAGGCGGGGGTGGTGAACTGTGCATCGCGCGGCATGCGCATCGTGTTGAGCGGGAAGACAGCGCATTCATCCATGCCGGAGACCGGTGTCTCGCCGATGATGGCCATCAGCCAACTCATGCCTGCGCTCCCAGCTATTGGCGCCGGAGCATTTGATGACGACGAATTCAGCATGGTCACAGTTACCCATGCCGTGATGGGCGAAGCCGTGTTCGGTATCGCGCCTGGATACGCGGAGGTCTGGGTGACTTTACGGACCCGTCGCGACGACTTCATGTCTAATTTATGTGCCTCAGCAGAAGCCCTTGTGACACAAATTTCTGATCAGCATCATTTGTCAGCGCAGTACGACTATCATGAGACATTTGTTGCAAGCGTGAACGCGGCTGAGGCGGTGAAGCACCTGCGGCGAGCTCTCGATGAAGAGGGCATCATGCATGGAGAAGAAAACTTGCCGATGCGCGCTTCCGAAGACTTCGGCGTGTTCGGTCATAAAGCAGCATCAGCGATGTTTTTTCTTGGGGCGGGCGAGCGCCACCCCGCGCTGCACAATCCAGATTATGACTTTCCCGACGCGCTGATCCCGATTGGCTCTAGAATATTCATGCGTACGGCGCGCAACCTCCTTGGTTAATTCTCTGGTCCTTCTCCCTTCGTTGAACGCCTAGGAGACAATGTCCTCGATCCGGATCGGAAAGCGATGCGCCCTTACCCCCGTGGCATGCCAGATTGCGTTGGCGATAGCGCCTACAGTGCCGGTGATGCCAATCTCGCCGACACCCTTGATCCCTAGTCCATTGACGTAGGGGTCATCCTCGTCGATCAGCAGCGCCTCGAGCTCGGGAATGTCGGCATGGACGGGGATGTGATAGGCTGCCAGGTCGGCATTCATCGGCCGACCTGTGCGGCGATCATGGATCGCCTCTTCGTGCAGCGCGAAAGAAACGCCCCAGATCATCCCGCCATAGAGTTGGCTGCGCGCCAATCTGGGGTTGATGATGCGCCCAGCGGCGAAGGCGCCGACAAGGCGCGTGACCCTCACCTGACCCAGATCCGGGTCGACCTTAACTTCCGCAAAGACTGCGCCATGCGAAAACATGGCGCGCGCTTCCGCATGACTAGGATCGCGACGGCCCGTCCCGCGTCCTTCAAGGGACTTGAGGCCTGCTCGCGCGAGGATGTCCGAGTAACTTTCACTCCGGCTCTTGTCATTGCTATGATAGAGGCGCCCGCCTTGCGCCTCGACGCCAGCATTGCCGGCGCCAAACAGGGGGGAGTTGGGGTCGCTGGTAGCGATCTCGGAAAGTTTTGCAATGACATCGGCTCCGGCGCTGTAGAGCGCGCCTCCAGCCGTCGCGGTATGGGCCGAGCCGCCGGCGATGCCGCCATCGGGGAGCTCTGACGAGCCAGAGCGAAATTCGACCATATCGATGTCGAGTCCCAATCCGTCGGCTGCGATCTGCGCAAGTGCCGTCCACGCGCCCTGGCCCATGTCGGCGGCCGCGGTTTCGACGAGCGCGGTACCGTCGCCACGCAAGGTAGCGCGCGCCTCCGCCTGGAACATCGGGGCAGGGAACAGTGCACTGCCCATGCCCCAGCCGACAAGGAGACCGGCATGGTCGCGCATCTGCCGCGGTGCCCGCGGACGCCCGGCCCAACCGAACCTTTCTGCGCCTTGCGCATAGCACTGGCGCAGCGCCTTGGCTGAAAATGGCCTGCCCGTCGCGGGGTCGGTATCGGCATAGTTGCGCAGACGGAATTCCAGGGGATCGAGCCCGCAGGCCAACGCGGCCTCGTCGATCGCGCATTCGAGTGCGGCCGAGCCTGAGGCCTCGCCCGGCGCTCGCATTGGGCCAGGTGTGCCGGTATCGACCCGCATTGCCGAATGCCGGGTCGAGATTGCGGGGCTGGCGTAGAGGTTGTGCGAGGCATTGGCAGCGGGTTCGATGAAGTCGTCGAAGCTGCTCGTGGTCGCTACCGCGTGATGCTCCAGGGCCGTCAGACGCCCCTGCGCATCCATGCCGAGCCGAAGATGCTGTTGCGTTGCCCCGCGGTGCCCGACAGGCCCGAACATCTGGTCGCGAGGCAGCACCAATTTCACGGGGCGTCCAAGCATCCGCGCCGCGAGAATGCAGAGGATCTGCGGGCCGACCAGGATCGCCTTGGATCCGAAGCCGCCGCCCAGAAACGGGCTGCGCAAATGCACGTTTTCGGCCGGAATGCCGAAGAAAGCCGCAAATCCTGCCCGCGCCATCACGATGGCCTGGTTCGGTGTGTCGATGGTCAGCCGGTCGCCGTCCCACTCGGCAACGATCGCATGCGGCTCCATTGCGTTGTGATACTGAGGCGGAGTCTCGTATTCGGTGTCGATCCGATGCGTGGCTGCAGCGAGACCGGCGGCCACATCGCCGCGATCGAAGTTGGGCTCTGCGCCAATGCCGACAGCAGGCGGATCGTAGCGCTCTCCACCATCAAAGCCGATCCGCGCAGGCTCCACCTCGTAGGTCGGAGCAAGCAGGCGCGCGCCTTCCGTCGCGGCCTCCAGAGTGTCGGCGACGACAAGTGCAATCGGCTGTTTGGCATAGCGTACATGGTCGTTCTGCAACGCCTCGATGCGAAACCCAAACAACCCATGTTTGCCATCCGGATCGAGCGCCAGCGGCGGGCGGTTCGCGGGGGTGATCACCTCCACGACGCCGGGATGGGCTTTGGCTGCGGTCACATCGAGGGAAGCGACCCTGCCGCGACCAATCGTGCTGACCGCGACCACTGCGTGCAGCATGGCCGCAGGACGGTTGTCGGCAGCATAGGTCGCCGCACCTGTGACCTTAAGGCGGCCGTCGCGCCGGGTCAGGGGCTGGCCGCTGCTGGAGCCGAGACGGACATGCGTCAAGGGAAATGGAAGAGTGTCAGCCATGGATGAGAACTCCGCTGTCGGATCCGAAGGGGGAGGCGGGCAGTGCCGGCATGCGGTCTGGGGTTCCTGCCGCCGCAAGCAGCAACGCGCGCTTCACTACCCGTGTCGCAAGTTCGATCTTGTAGCTATTGTCGCCTGAGGGAGCCGCGCCAGCGAGCGCCATTTCGGCTGCCTTGGCGAAAGCCTCAGCGGTAGGTGAGAGGCCCTCCAATAGCGTCTCGGCGGCGCGGGCGCGCCAGGGTTTTGCGGCGACGCCGCCCAGGCAAATCCGGGCCGCCCGGATCGTTCCGTCCTCGATCTGCAGTGCTGCGGCGGCGGAGACGAGAGCAAAGGCAAAAGACGTCCGCTCCCGCAGCTTCAGGTAGCGGGCATTGGCGCGGAAGTGTCCGGCCTCTGCCGGCAGGCGCAATCCGGTGATCAGTTCACCTGCCTCAAGGACGCTTTCGCGAGCCGGCGTCGTGCCAGGAAGCAGGTGGAAGTCTTCCAGCGTGACGTCTCGTCGGCCACCTGGGCCCTCGATCTCTACCACCGCGTCGAGTGCGACAAGAGGAACGCAGAAATCGGACGGGTGCGTGGCAATGCAGGCGTCGGACCAGCCAAGGACGGCATGGTTGCGGTTTTCGCCGCCGCGCGCATCGCAGCCCGCGCCCGGATCGCGTCTGTTGCAGGCACTGGCGGTGTCCTGGAAATAGGCACAGCGGGTGCGTTGCAGCAGGTTGCCGCCGACAGTGGCCGCGTTTCGCAACTGCGGCGAGGCACCTGACAGCAGTGCTTCCGCCACGGCGGGATGCGCCGCTGCGAAGACTGGGTCACGAGCCAGATCGGCATTTCGCACCATGGCGCCGATGCGCATGCCGCCTCCAGCCAGCACCTCGATCCTGTCCAATCCAGGCAGCCGGGTAACATCGACGAGCCGGCTGGGGCGTGATACGCCGCCCTTCATCAGGTCCAAGAGATTGGTGCCGGCGGCAAGATAGGCAGTTCCGGGTTCGGAACCAGCGGCAATGGCTTCGGTCACCGAAGCGGGGCGGACGTAGTCGAACAGGTTCATGCGATCCTCCGTTCGTCGTTGGCAAGGTGCTTCTGCGCGTCGAGCACCGCCTCGATGATCCCGGCATGAGCGCCGCAGCGACAGAGATTGCCGCTCATACCTTCGCGGATGCGCTCCGGGTCTTCCCCAGCCTCGCCCTCGCCGATGAGGCCAACCGCACTCATGATCTGTCCGGGGGTGCAAAAACCGCATTGGAAGCCGTCATGGGCGATGAAAGCGGCCTGGACGGGGTCGAGCACGTCGCCTTGCGCAAGACCTTCGATGGTCACGACATCGGCTCCGTCAAGGCTGAGCGCCAGCGCAAGGCAGGCATTGATGCGCCGCCCGTCCACCAACACGGTGCAGGCGCCGCATTGGCCGCGATCGCAGCCTTTCTTCGTTCCCGTCAGCGCAAGCCGCTCGCGCAGAAGGTCGAGCAGCGTTACCCTTGGATCGTCAAGCGTAACGTCCGTGCGGACGCCATTGACCGTAAGGCAGAGGGACAGAGTCATGATTGCTCCGATTGTGATGTCTTAGATTTTTGTCGACCTGACAGGCCGGCTGTGCAACGCAGGCAGCACGCATTGTCGGAAGGAGGCGCTTCCATCAAAAATGGTGGTGGTGCCAACCATCTGATAATGCTTTATACGGAGGGCTCCTCCGTTTTGCAAGCCGTAACTGGAATGACAGCAAAAATGGGACAGCAAATCGAAAAGGCAAGCCGCAAGCCGCGAGCCGATTCCTTGCGTAACCGGGACCGGCTGCTTGTCGCTGCTCGGAATGTTTTCAGCGCCGGCGGGCAGGATGCCAGCCTTGAGGCGGTGGCCCGTGCCGCAGGCGTCGGCATCGGTACCCTCTACCGTCATTTTCCCACACGCGAAGCGCTATTTCAGGCTGTCTACCGTCGCGAGATCGACCAGCTTGTCGATCTCGCCGTAACGCTCACTGCCGACGGAAATCCGCTGGAGGCGCTACGCCGCTGGCTACATGCCAACATCGGGATGGTTGCCACAAAAAAAGGCATGCTTGCGGCGCTGTCCCCGGCAGTTGGGAGTTCAGCTGAGCTGTATGCCGATTCCGCTGCGCGGCTGGCCCGCTCCGTCAGCGATCTGATGACGAAGGCCATTGCGGCTGGCCAGATTCGCGACGACATCGCGCCTGAAGACGTCATGCGTGCGCTGATCGGCATGTGTTACACACGCGAGCAGCCTGGCTGGCAGGACACGGTCATTCGCCTGGTGGATGTCTTCGTGGACGGCCTGCGCTTGCGCCACGACCAGATCGGCTGAAGTAAGCTGCCGCATTGGCGGTGATAGCCCGAAAGCAATCCACGATTGAGACACTTGGCGCTCTGATGTCAGGCCTTTCGCAAATCGAGCAAACGCCGGACTTTGTCGCGACCAAGGCGGGTGTGTTCGGCTAGCGTTCCTGCCTCGACGATTTCTACGTCCACCTTGACGCCAAGGTCTTTGAATAGTTCGCGTCGGATATCAGCTTCCAGCGCCGCTGCATCGATTTGCGTTGACTTGCGCTCGACACGTACTGTCATTTCCTCACGCCGGCCGAGGCCGTCGCCGACATGATAAGCGACGCAAATGTAGTCTCCCGTCGTCCGGTCGTCCTTTGTCACTGCATTTTGACAGGCCAACGGATAGACGTTGGTGCCCCGCAGCTTCACCATTTCGTCGGCACGGCCCAGGAAGGTGGAGAGCTTGCGCGTGATCAGGCCTGACTCGGATTCTTCCCTGTCGGTCATGATCATCAAGTCACGGAGATCGTAGCGGATCAGCGGCGGCACCGACCTGTGCAAGCTGGTGGCGACAACGTTGCCACGCGCACCGTAGGGCACCGCCACACCGGTGTCTGTGTCCAGGATCTGAACATAGACGGTGTCTTCGCTGATGTGCTTGCCGTTGCGCTCGCGTCCTTCGAACGCGATCAGGCCTATCTCGTGGCTACCGTAGTTGTCGTAGACCGGGCAGCCCCATGCCTCTTCGAGCTTCTGCCGTAAACGTCCTTCGACATCCGGTCCGAGATAGGAGTGAAGGAACCGCGTCTTCAGTTGGTGCAAGTCGAACTTCATCTCCTCGGCGACTTGGGCCAAGCGGCCGAGATATTCACCGCGCGCGAACCACCAGTCGACACCCCACTCCTTGGCATACTCAAGCTTGCGTTCGCTCGATGTAACAATGCCTGTGCCAGTCGTCACGGGCACGCAGCCCAACCAATTGAACAACCCCGTAAACGCGTTCCATGCGGAATTGGCGAGCGAATTGGTATAGGTGATCTGAACAACGTCGCCCGGCCGGGCGCCCTGTTCGTAAAAGGCGCGCGCGGCCTGCACGGCCTGCACTTCCCAGGCAATCGGATCAAACAACGTAGGACGAGGCATGCCCGTGGTGCCGCCGCTGGTCTGGATCTTCAGCGGCATCTTGCCGAAGTCGGCCCGGGTAAACTTGTAGTGATCACCAAATGGCGGAGCTGACACCAGCGCGCCCTTGAGGTCATCGCTATTGAACGTTGGAATGCGGTCGATGTGCTCGAGCATGCTGACATCGCCCGGCTCCAGCCCGGCAGCTTTCCAATGCCGCTGATAAAATGGCACCTGCCACGCATCTGCGACGCGATCGAGAAACCGCTTCTCCTGCAACGCATGCATGGCATCGGCCGACAAGCGTCCGGTCGTCGCGTTGAAGTGCGGCGGTGGCGGATAATCCGCCATGAACTGATCCCAGTCGATCGATTTGCAGTAGTAGGGAATACTTAAGGTCATCGGCAGGTATGTTTTTCTGTATTGTCGTCAGCGCTCACACAAGTCCAAGGCTCGCCCTCAACGAGTATTGCCTTGCCGACAGAGGACGCGAACCGAGTCCGCACGCTCCGTTGATACGCTTCGGAGAAGTAAAAATTGCGCGCCTGATCCCAGCTGGGAAACTCGATCACAAAGAACCTCTCAGGAGCCCAATCGCCCTCAAGGGTCTCGATTCGGCCCTCCGTTCCAGCAACACTGCGGATCAGGAAACGCCCACCTTGCTGGTCGAGGATCGGTCGCGCGGCGGAGCGGTAGCTGTCGTATTCCTCCTGATTCTGAATGGAGATCTCAAAGACCAGGAACGCTGCCAACGGCATCTCTCCCACGATTTTCGTTCACATGCACCAGCCTTGCAGATGGATGCAAACAGCGGGCAGGCACACCCATACAGTGGATTGCTCCCTGCCAAGTAACCGTCCGAACGGACTATGGCACCCGTGGCCGATCTTCGTGGCTGGACGTGGCAAAATCGGCATACCGTCCGTTCGGACTATGTTGGGCGGGCAGTTACCGTGAATTATACTGCCAGCTTGGTTTGACCGCGGCGTTGGAGGCGCTCGGTCCAGACCAATATACCCATTTGCCAGCGTAGAGTTTTTTGCTGCCGCAATCAGTATTCTGGAGGAGACGATATGACCTTTCTTAAGCGCGCCGCCGTCGGTGCGGTGCTTTGCACCGGATTGTTGGCCTTTGCACAGCAAGCTTTGGCGGCTGACGACTTCAATACCATTGTTGAGAACGCTAAGAACGAAGGCAACGTCATCGTTCGGATCACCAATCCGAGTTCGCCGGAGGCTCATGCGGCGCTCGAGAAGGCATTCAATGAACGCTTCGGCCTGGCAGTGAAACTTGAATGGACACCACAAGGTGCTCCGCAGACCAACGCTCGTGTCATTGCCGAAGCCGGTGCCAACCAGGGCTCTGTCGACATCATTGGCCTCGGCAGCGCCGAGGATGTGGAGGCCTTGCGCAGCCGTGGCTTGGTCAAGGAGTATCCGTGGGTCGAAGTATTCGGCAAGGAACTACCCGGCATCGAACGTGTGGTGAACGACGTCATTCCGGATTTGCGTGGCGCGACGTTCAACCTGCTTGATGCCATCTATGGCATCGGCTGGAACACCAACATGATCAAGGCTGAAGACGTGCCCACGGCGACGACCGACCTGATCGATCCAAAGTGGAATGGCAAGCTCGCGCTCAACGCGTTCTTCCTCAATCCGCTGCCCACCATCGCTTATATCACCGGCCAGGATGAAATGCTGGACTACGCGCGCAAGCTCGTCGAAAACAAGCCAATCCTGCAGCGTGGCAGCCCGGTGGTGATGCAGGCGCTCTCCGTCGGACAGGCGCCACTCGGCATCATCACTTACCACGCTGCGCAGGCCGCCAAGAAGAAAGGCCAGCCTGTCGATTTCAAGCTCTTCTCCGACTACGTCATGATTTATCAGGGATTGATCTACATTCCCGAGAACGCGCCCCATCCAAACGCAGCCCGACTGTTCATGGCATGGCTCGCCACGGATGGCACCAAGGTGGCGTCCGAGTTCGAAGCCATGCCACGTATCAGCGACGAGGGTTCAGCTGCCGCGATTTTCGTCAAGGACGCACTTACTAGGACTGGCGCCAAGATCGCGACACCAACCTCTTTGAAGGAGATCGCGGCACAGGAAGCTCTGCGTGCGTCGCTGACCAAGCTTCTCACGTCCGCCGGCAACTGACGCTTCCAACTTCACTCATACATGCCCCGCTCCACAGCGGGGTATGGCACTTTACCAGCTTGGATACGTCATGCTTGTCATCGAAAACCTTGAGAAGACCTATGCCGGACGCGGCGGCGGCCAGCCGGTTCACGCTTTGCGTGGCGTGAGCTGCACAGTGAAACAAGGCGATTTCTTTGCCCTCTTGGGACCAAGCGGCTGCGGCAAGACGACAATGCTGCAATCCATCGCCGGACTGGAGACGCCAGACAACGGCGAAATCAGGATCGGCGACAAGACAGTCTTCAACCCGAACAAGTCGGTTTACGTACCGACCAGCCAGCGCATGCTGGGCATGGTGTTCCAGTCCTACGCGATCTGGCCGCACATGACTGTGTTCGACAACGTGGCTTTTCCGCTCGTCCACGGTCGCCATAAGGCGCCGCGCGAGGAGGTTAGCAGACGCGTGATGCTGGCTCTTGAGCGCGTTAAGCTGGCCGACCACGCCCAGCGACTGGCTCCCCATCTCAGCGGTGGCCAGCAACAGCGCGTGGCATTGGCACGCGCAATCGTTCACGAACCGCGCCTGCTCCTACTCGACGAGCCTTTGAGCAACCTTGATGCGCGCCTGCGCGATACGATGCGCGAAGACCTAAGGCAGCTCGTCAAATCGCTTGGCATCACCACCGTATTCGTGACCCACGATCAGGTGGAAGCAATGGGCATGTCCGACCAGGTCGCCGTGCTGCATGGCGGCGCTATCGTGCAGATCGGTGCACCGGAGGAGATCTACTTCCGTCCCAGAACGGCTTTTGCCGCAAACTTCGTCGGTCGAAGCAATACACTGCCTGGTCGTGTGACCACGGTAGAGCGCATTGGCGGACAAACACTGCGTCGGTTCGAAACAGCAATCGGCGAAATATGCAGCTTGGTGGATTCCGACGTGGACGTGGGCTGTGAAGGGCTTTGTATCATCCGTCCGCAGGCCTTCAGCCTAGTGCCGGGCGACATGGGAGGAGGAGGCAACGCCATCTCCGGAACCCTAAGCGCCAGAAGCTTTCTTGGCGACACTGTTGAGGCGCAGCTTACGGTTCGCGATACGCCTTTGCGCATTGTTCTCAACTCCTACGACACAGTCGCGACAGGGTCCGAAATGCGTTTCTCAGTGCCCTTCGACAGATGCGTCATCGTGCCGACCGAGCATTGACCATGACAAGTGAGACAAGAACGACAACGCGTCGCCGTTCGCTCGACGTCGGGCAGCCATGGGTTGCGCAAACCGTGGTGCTGTTGATCGTGGCAGCCCTGGTTATCGGGCCCCTCTTGATGTTGTTCCGCACTGCTTTGCTGCCTGAGAATTCGCTTCCTTTCGAGACCTGGGAACTTACCCTATCCAATTTCGCGACCATCCTGGCGGACCCGCAAGTTCTGACCCTGCTCTTCAACACAGCAGTATATGCATTCGGGAGCGTCTTGGTTGGCCTGTTGATCGCAACGGTGCTTGCCTGGCTGGTCGAGAGGACGGACATGCCGGGCCGAACGGCCGTACGTATAGCGCTCTTCACATGGATGGCGGTGCCGCCGGTCATACTGGGTTTCGGCTGGATTCTGTTGATCAATCCCGGAAGCGGTATCCTCAATGCTCTGTGGCGCGCATTCGCTGGAACGGACGGGCCGCTGACCATCTATTCGATGTGGGCGCTGATCCTGATCACCGGTATCAGCGTGGCGCCGACGGCCTTCGTTATGATCGGCGGACTGTTTCGCAACATGGATCCGCAGCTTGAGAACGCTGGTTATGTACATGGAGGAAACTGGTCGTCGGTAGCACGGCGCGTCACGCTGCCGCTCCTCACTCCCGGCCTGCTATCGGTCGGCATCTATGTATTTATCGCCGTGGTACAGACCTTCGAGTTGCCACTAATAGTCGGCCTGACAGCACGCATCCCGGTGTTGAGTACGCGCATTTACCTCTTGTCCTCTCCCGATGTAGGCGTGCCGAGCTACGGCCTGTCAGCGGCATTCGGCCTCGTACTCCTTGTTACTGCCGTGCTGTTGATGCTTCTCTACTTCCGGGTGGTCGGAGCCGGTGAGAAATACCGCGTCGTGAGCGGCAAAAGTTTCAGGCCGCGTCAGACCAGGCTCGGACGCTGGTCCATTCCGGCTGTCGTCGGCACGGCACTGTTGGTGCTGCTGATGATCTTGCCGCTTCTCGTACTCTTTTGGACTAGCTTCCTGCGCTTCTACGAACTGCCGAGCCTTGACGCCCTTTCACGCGTGTCGCTGGACACCTATCGCGAGGTACTTGCGCGTGGTGCTGTGCGCGGTGCGATCCTGAATACTGTCATTTTAGTGCTCGTAAGCAGCACGGCGACCATGTGCTTGGCGGCGGTAGTCGCGTGGTTTTCACATCGCGGGCGTGGTTGGATCGCCCGATTGCTCGATGTACTTTCATTCTCGCCGATAGCTATTCCACCGATTGTCATGGCAATGGCCATCCTGCTGCTCTATCTGCGCACACCGCTCTACGGATCTGTGGCAATCCTCATTCTGGGCCATATAACGATCTATCTGGCCTTCGCCACGCGCACGCTGTCCAGCGCACTTGTTCAATTGCACAAGGAACTGGCCGATGCCGCCGTGGTCAGCGGGGCTAGCTGGTGGACGACGCTCACCCGTGTCATCATTCCTTTGATATGGCCGCAGGCCCTGAATGGCTGGATCTGGGTGTTGGCCCACAGTGCACGCGACCTGACGATCCCGCTGCTTCTTATGACCAATTCGAACATGGTCATGTCGACCGTCATGTGGACGCTCTGGGATGTGCCCGACCTGCCTGGCGCGGCGGCGCTCTCAACGCTGCTTGTGGCCGCACTTTTGTGCATCGTGGTTCCCCTGCAGCTATGGATTACCCGCGCGTCGGAGCGCGCCCTATAGACGCTAGGTTGGGGAGATGTTGCGCATCCCTCATTTTTTGTCTGGAACTGACTAAGCCCGACTCGGTGCGTGAAAGGGTCAAGGGAAACTAACGAGAGTTCTTAGGAACCCTCCGGTTCGGCTGACTACTCACGCCGAACCTTTCGATTTTCCCTTTGACAGAGAGCATGCTGCAGCCGTTGATCCGGCCAGCAGATGCCCTACCCGCTCTCTAGATGGTTAAGCCTTGGCCTGCTTTGGGCCGCGCTTCGTTGGCAGCTTCGCCGGTTGCTTGGCGCCAGGCTTGCGACCAAGGCCGAGCTTCTTCGCCAATTCGGAACGCTGCTGAGCATAGCCGGGCGCAACCATCGGGTAGTCGGCTGGCAACGACCACTTGGCGCGATATTGTTCAGGGGTCAGGCCCACTCCGGAGAGATGCCGTTTCAGGGCTCGGTACTGTTTACCGTCTTCGAGGCTGATGATGTATTCGTGGGTTACCGTCTTCTTGATCGGCATCCGTGGCTTTGGCGCCTCTTCAGATTGAACTTCCGGCACATTAAGTTTTTTTATGCTGGTGAAAACATCTGCGATCAGATTTGGCATATCCTCTGGTCTGATCGAGTTGTTGGAAACATACGCCGCTACAATGTCGGCGGTAAGTTCAATAAGCTGATTGCCAGGTTTCGGAAACAATTCGGACATCAATAAGCTCCAGTCTAATTCCCCCTGGCTGTCGCGTAGCTGATATTCCACTGCAGTGGAACCCGGAAATCGAAAAATTATGGGTCAAATGGCCGGCTTGTACCGAGAATGTTGTCCGAATTCTTCGCCGAGTTCAATGAGGGTACGTGGCTGGGATCTTTAGGTCTGTCCCCAGCTTGTGATCTGGTGTGCAAAATTGACCCCTTAGGGCGGACATCAGCTGCTGACGGTTTGAACCTGTAGGCCGATCTTCCAGCAGTCTTACTTGCGCGCGGAATGCTACTCTCGCAATCGCTTGAACGTTTTTTCTGATGCAAGCTCGTCGGTCAGATAGTCTAGAAAGCGCTCGGCGATTGGGTTCTCTGGGCCTTTGCGGAATGCAAAAATTCGGTGCTTCGGCAATGGGCCGAGATGTTCGGTTGCTCGTATCTGCCGCAAGTCTGGCGGTATTGATGACATTGGCAAGACGGACACGCCGAATCCCGCGCGTAGGCCTTGCTGGATTCCGGCAACACTGGAACAAACCAACGAGACTTCCCAAGGGCGTCCTTGTGCTTCCAGGCTGTCGACGGCGGCCTTGCGAAAACGGCAAGGCGACGGCAGCGTGATCAGGTGTATCATCTCTTCTTCGCCAGGAGACCAAGTCGGACCGCCAATCCAGCTCATCTCTTCTTCGAACAGGGGCTCCCCATTTTCCAGCATGGGTCCGGCGCCTGCCACGGCAAGGTCGAAATTCCCACGTGCGAAATCAGGGGCAAGATCCTGGCCGAGGCCAATGACCACCTCCAGACGCAACTGCGGATAGTGCGTGCGAAAGCGGTGCAGGATCCGGTGCAGAGTCAAAGGAGCCAAATACTCGGCGATACCGACCCGTAACTGGCCGCTGAGATCAGGGCCGCTCAGTCTTTCGACTGTCTCGTCATTGAGAGCAAGAATGCGCTTGGCGTAGCCAAGTAGAATTTCTCCATGCGAAGTCAGCTCGAATGTCCGGCTTGTCCGATGAATCAGCTGAATTTGGAGAATATCTTCGAGTTTGCGGATACGAACGCTAACGCCAGATTGGGTGAGGTGTGTCGTATCGGCGGCAGCGGTGAAGCCTCCTGCATCGACGACTGCCACAAAACATCTCAGCAGTGATGTATCTATGTCTATTTTGCGCATGCGAACCCCTAGCATGGTTTATTACACCGGTCATGGAGCCCATGCATCCGGATCACAAATACAATGATCGGAAGGCCCCGGTCGCCGGTTTCGCGTTGCTCGTCCCCAATTATTCTGTTCTGCGGCCATGGCCGGTCAGAATGGGCGTCCTTTCGCGCCGCAAATGCGCAAGGGCGATCAATGAGAACTGGTCATTGCTGATCGGTATATAATTCATTTGCCTCGCCACAAGCCTGCTTCTAGATGTGAAAACGATGAAACGCATCCCGCTGATCTGCGCTGACCTGGCTACCTTAAATGGTGAAAATCAAAAATAAAATCGCCAAATCGGTTAACGAAAGAAAATATTTCATCAAGAAAAGTATGTTTTGATTTCATGGAGGAGGATATTTCAATGAAGTCGACCTTGTTTAGAGCTATGGACGCGATAAAGTCCATTGATTTTGGCAAATCAATGCACAGATCTGTCCCAGATCTAGTTGATGGATTGAGTTCTGGTTCTATCAGTCGGCGTCAATTTTTGCGCACTGCCACGCTGCTTGGTGTGTCCGCAGCGGCCGCGTATTCGGCGGCCGATGTTTTTGGCGGCGGCATCGTGTCTTCCGCAATGGCACAAGAGACGCCCGAGCGCGGCGGCACCCTGAAGATCGGCATGCGCGTCCTCGATGCCACCGATCCGGCAATTGTCGATGGCTTCGAAAAGGCCAACATTTTCCGTCACACCGTCGAGACACTGACCGAGACCGGTTCAGACAATGTCACCCGTCCGATGCTTGCCGAGAGCTGGTCGGTCAACGACGATCTCACCCAGTGGACCTTCAAGCTCCGCCAGGGCGTAACATGGTCCAACGGCGATCCGTTCAAGGCCAGCGACGTGGCCTACAATTTCAATCGCTGGCTGCGCAAGGAGCTGGGCTCGGCAAACCTTTCCCTGTTTGCAGGCCTCACGTCGGACAAGGTCGAAGTGGTGGACGATCACACCATTCGCCTGACATTCGCCACGCCAATGCTGACGGTTCCTGAGAACCTCAACAACTACACCACCTTCATCGTCCATCCGAGCTTCGACGAGACCGGCGCCAACATCACTCGCAATCCGATTGGCACCGGCGCCTATACGATCTCCGAGTATGTGCTTGGCGAGAGCTGCAAGCTTGATCGGCGTGAGAAGTACTGGGGCGAGGGGGCCTATCTCGACGCCATCCGCTACATCGACCTTGGCGACGATATTGCCGCCCAGGCGGCTGCGATGGCCTCAGGCCAGGTCGACGGCCTGTTCGAGGTCGATGTCAGCCAGATCGCCATGTTCGAGGCAATGCCCGGTGTCATGGTCTCCGAAATGGCCTCGGCCACCACGGCAGTGGCGCGCATGCAGGTCACGCAGGCGCCGTTTGACAACCGCAATGTCCGAAAGGCCGTCCAGCTTTGCGTCGACAGGGCGCAGATCCTTGAAAAGGCCTACGCCGGCCGCGGTGTCGTCGGCGAGGATCACCATGTCAGCCCGATCCACCCCGATTACACGCCGATGCCTGCCTTGGTGCGCGATCCTGCCGAAGCCAGGCGCCTGCTGGCCGAGGCTGGTCATCCTGACGGCATCACCATTGCCGTGACCTGCCGTTCGTCTCCGCAGTGGGAGCTGAACGCCATGCAAATCCTCGCCGAACAGCTCAAGGAGGGCGGCATCACCTTGAACCTCAATGTCGTCCCGACGTCGGTGTTCTGGGAAGGCTGGACCAAGGTGCCGATGAATTTCTCGCCCTGGGGTCACCGCCCGCTTGGCGTGATGGTGCTCAATCTCGGCTACACGTCGAGCGGGCCGTGGAACGAAAGCAAGTATTCCAACCCCGATTTTGATGCGGCGATGGTGAAGGCCAATGCCGTGGTGGATCCGGTTGCCCGCGCCAAGCACCTCGCTGTCGCGCAGAAGATCCTGCAGGACGACGCAGTGATCATTCAGCCTCTGTGGCGCTCCGTCTTCGCGCCGATGCGTGAGAACGTGCGTGGCTTCCAGGTCCACCAGACATTCAATCACCTGTTCCGCAATGTCTGGTTGGCCGACGCTTAATCGACCCACCGGCGATAGATTTCTCCTCTTGAGGCCCGGATTTCGGGCGCAAGAGGAGTTGTCCCCTGTGGCAGGCAGCCTACGGCATGTACAAGAAATGGGTATCTCTGGATGAACGACCTCGCAGAAATCGCTGCAATCATCGCTGACGACATTTGCGGCCCACGCAGCTTCAGTACCTATGAAGAGCGAGTCAGCGACATGGACGCGGCCTATGCGATCCAGGATGCAGTGACCGGCCAACTAATTGCGTCCCGGTCGCGGGATAGCATCGGCGGCTACAAGATGGCATTCAACAGTCCTGCCTCGATGCAATATTATTCGCTTGCTGAACCTTGCGTTGCGCCGGTTTACGGCGGGCAGATCGTCGATAGCGGGGCCGTCCTTGATGCCCGCAACTATCACACATTCATCGTCGAACCTGAAATCTGCATCGTCCTGGGCAAGGACATTCCCATGGTGGAGAGGCTCGACCGCTCTTTCGTCGTCGGCTGTATCGACAGTGTCCGCCCGAGCTTTGAACTTCTCGATCATAGGGGCGCTTTTGCACTCGATCCGTCGGCGGCGCTAGCGGTCGCGCAAGGCATCTACAATGTTGGAGCGGTGCTCGGCAAAGCGGTTCCCGCCAATTTGCTCGATCAGCGCGCGAGCCTGGTGACGACCTTTTCGATCAACGGTGCAACAGTTGGGGAAAAGATTGACGCAGCACCGCAGGATCCGATCGATGCGATTAGCTGGATGGCGGGTGCGCTGGCGCGCCGTGGCCAGATGCTGAAGGCCGGCATGATCGTGCTGTGCGGGACGCACCTGCCATCGAAGGCGATCACAGCGCTGTCGAAGGTCGAGGTCTCCATGGGTGTCCTGGGCACGGCGCACTTCGAACTGATCTGACTGGCCGAAAAGGCGCTCAGGCGCTTGACGATAGCAATGGCGCGCGGCCCTCACGGGCTGGGCCCGCCGCAAGAACCAATTCTGGGAGAGGGGCTGCATATTCATGCTGGCGTTTATCGCAAAGAAGCTTGTCTCCATGGCGCTGACGATGCTGGTCGTGTCGATTCTGATCTTCGTCCTGCTCGAGATGAACGGGGCCGCCGTCGCCGGAAAGGTGCTGGGCCCCTATGCCGTGGAAGAGCAGCGGCAGCTGTGGCTCGAGGCCAATGGCTACATGCGTCCAGCCTATGTCAGATACCTGGAGTGGCTCAGCCATGCGCTGGTTGGCGACTTTGGCGAAAGCCTTCGGTTCAAGGTTCCTGTTTCCGAAATCCTATCACGCCGGCTGTGGGGCACGGCGATCCTCGCATTCTGGGCGATGACCTTCATTGTGACCATCGGCGTCGTGTCGGGCATTGTCGCTGGCATGCGTGAAGGCTCTCCGACGGACCGCTTCTTCACCACCCTTGCGGTGTTGACGACATCGATCCCCGAATTCGCCTCCGCTGTCTTCCTGACCTCCCTATTCGTGCACTATCTGCACTGGTTCCCCGGCACGAGCGGGATGGCCGACGGTTTTGACCCCATCCAGCTTGTGCTGCCTACGACTGTGCTGGTGCTCTACGGCTTTGGCTACATCACGCGCATGACGCGCGCCTCCATGGTCGAGGTCATGCAGCAGCCATACATGCGAACGGCTGTCCTCAAGGGGTTGCCTTATCGCAAGGTCATTTTGGGCCACGCCTTGCGCAATGCCCTGATCGCGCCGTTCACAGTCATTGTACTCCAGATCAACTGGCTTTTGTCGGGCGTCGTGGTGGTCGAATACAGCTTTTCCTACAAGGGATTTGGCGCGCTCGTGCTCGAGGCGGCGCTGAACCAGGACATCTATCTCTTGCAGGGTTGTGCGTTGGTTGCGGTCTTCATCGCAGTGACCACCCAGGTGATCGCCGACGTCGGCTACACCTATCTCAACCCGCGCATCCGCTTCAATTGATCGGAAACGACAGATGCAACTCAACGACAAAGTCGCCGGTCATAGCCTGAAAAGTCGCGCAACGCTTGCCTTGGCGCCGCTGCGCAGCTTGGCCTTATTGAGCGAGAGCCCGGTGGGACTGATTGGCGTCAGCCTGGTGCTGTTCTGGGTCCTGGTCGCCTTGTTTGCGCCCTTTCTCGCGCCGTATGATCCGCTCGCCCAGATGACGCCGTTCCAAGTGCCGGGCGCCACCGATGCCGAGGGCCGAATATTCTGGCTGGGGACCGATCAGCTCGGCCGCGACGTGCTCAGCCGCGTCATCTATGGCAGCCGCACCGTCTTGACCTACGCGCCGCTGGCGACGCTGTCGGCCTACACTGTCGGCTGCGCAATGGGTCTCGTCGCCGGCTACATGCAGGGCTGGGTCGACGAGGTACTGAGCTTCCTTGCCAACGTCGTCTTGTCGTTCCCGGTGATCCTTCTCTACGTCATTATCATCACCACGATCGGTCCTTCGGGCCTCAATATCGTGCTTGCCGTGACGTTCGCATCAGCTCCTGGCGTCATGCGCATCGTGCGCGGCCTGGTGTTGGACCTGCGCAGCCGCGACTATGTCGCAGCAGCCCAGACGCGTGGCGAGGGCGCGCTGTGGATTATGTTCGTGGAGATCCTCCTAACGCACGTGGTCCTTTGATCGTCGATGCCTGCCTGCGGCTCGGCTATGTCGCGATCACCATCGGCGTGCTCGGGTTCCTGGGCCTCGGACTTCCGCCCCCCACGCCGGACTGGGGCAGCATGATCAACGAGACGAGGGCCATGGCGATGAGCTTTCCCCACATGATCCTGTTTCCGTGCATCGCTATTTCATCGCTGGTTCTGGGCTTCAACCTGATGGCCGACGGAATTCGCGAAATCAGTCTCCGTGATTGATCGGTAGAAGGCAAAAATGGCTCTGAACATGTCTCCAGTCTCGCCCGCCCAACCGGTTCTCGATATAAGTGGATTGAACATCACCTATCGCACCCGGGCCGGCCTCAGCCCCGCAGTGATGGATTTCAATCTTCGGGTCATGCCGGGTGAGACTGTCGGACTTGTCGGCGAGTCTGGTTGCGGCAAGTCGACCGTCGCCATGGCGATCATGCGCTACATGGGGCGGAATGGCGTCATTGCCGGCGGGGCGATCCGCTTCAACGGCCGTGACACGGGCACCATGAACGAGGCCGAGCTGCGTGCCATGCGCGGTTCGGGCATCGCCATGGTCTATCAGGAGCCGTTTGCAGCGCTCAATCCGTCCATTCCGTGTGGACGGCAACTGATGGAAGTCGTCGAGACGCTGGGCGGTGAAGATGCCGCCAACGCGCGTGCACTGGCGCTGAAGATGCTGGCGGATGTGAACCTGCCCGACCCTGAACGCGTCATGGAGGCATACCCGCATCAGATATCGGGCGGCCAGCAGCAGCGCGTCGTCATCGCAATGGCGCTTTTGTCAAAGCCGGCCCTGCTTTTGATGGACGAGCCAACCACGGCGCTCGACGTCACGGTCGAGGCCGGAATCATCGACCTGATCCGCGACATCAAGGGCAAGTTCGGCACTTCGATAATCTTCATCTCGCACAATCTCGGCTTGGTCCGGGCCGTCTGTGACCGCGTCTCGGTAATGTATGCTGGTGAGGTGATCGAAGAGGGGACTGTCGAGGAAGTATTTAGGGACATGCGTCATCCCTACACGCACGGTCTGTTTTCAGCCATTCCGCAGCCGCGGGCAAACAAGCGCACGCGACCGCTCGTCACCATCCCCGGCCAGGTGATGTTGCCGCATGAGCGGCCGCGCGGATGCAACTTCGCGCCCCGCTGCAGCTTTTTCGAGAAAGGTCGATGCGATGCGCCGCAAGTCGTTGCGCAGCGACCCGTCCAAGGCAGCTCCAATCATTCCCTACGCTGCGAACGCTTCGAAGAAATAACGCTAGGCGGCGGGCAACAGACTCTGCCGCCGCCGCAAGGCGCACGATCCGAGGAGTTCGTTTTGCGTGTAGAGGAAATGCGCAAGTACTACCCTTTGCGGGCAGATGGGTTCTTCGACCGGTTCCGAGGCATCACCAAGCGGCTTGTCAAAGGCAATGACGGTGTCGATCTGGTCGCGCGTCGTGGCGAGACTGTCGCAATTGTCGGAGAATCCGGCAGCGGCAAGTCGACCTTTGCAAAGGTGCTGATGGGGCTTGAGACGGCAACGGGCGGCAAGGTGATGCTGGGAGATCAGGATATCACTCGAACCCCTGTTCAGGAGCGCAGCCGCACCCAGCGCTCCAACCTGCAGATGGTCTTCCAGAACCCCTCGGAAACGCTCAATCCCTCGATGACCGTCGGGTCGCAAATCGCTCGCGTCGTGCGCAAGCTCGGCGGCCTGTCCGACCAGGGCAGCATCGACAAGCGGGTTTTGGAATTGCTGGATCTGGTCAAGCTGCCGCGCGAGTTTGCCAGGCGGCGGCCGCGCCAGCTGTCGGGCGGGCAGAAGCAGCGCGTGGCGATCGCGCGGGCCTTCGCCGGCACGCCTGATATGGTGGTGGCCGATGAGCCGGTCTCCGCGCTGGATGTGTCGGTGCAGGCTGCGGTTATCGAGCTGCTGATCTCGATTCAGCGCCAAAACAACACGACGATCGTGTTCATCAGTCACGACCTGTCGCTGGTGCAGTATGTCGCCGACCGGGTCGTCGTCATGTATCTCGGCCAGATCATGGAGCAGGGGACCGTTAGCGAGGTGTTTTCCTCGCCTTACCATCCCTACACTGAGGCGCTCATTTCGGCGATTCCCGTCGCTGATCCGACGATCGAGAAGCGCAAGATTGTGCTCGATGGCACTTTGCCGAGCCCGCTTGATCCGCCCAAAGGCTGTGCTTTCTGCACGCGATGCCCGCGCAGGATCGGCTCCATTTGCGACGAGCAGGCACCTGCCGTTCAGGTCACCGACAAGGGCCACACGATCAAGTGCCATATTCCTATTGCTGAACTTGCAACCGTACCACCGGTCTTCCGGCAAAAGGAAGACGAACTCTACGTGGCAACTATCCAATAAGATCTGGCCATTGCCGTCATCGTCAGCGTGTTCAAAAGCACATTTTTCGAACGTAGGCGATCAATGATAATTGGTCATGTCAACACGTTTAACATCTCGTTTGTGTGATGCGCGGCCCAGCCTTAATGTAAGAGTCGTTGACGCGTCAGTTTCGGCGGGGTGTCAGCTTACGCTTAAAATTTCCATTCTTTCAATTAGTTAGGATTCTAGTCAATCCCACGAAATTGAATGCGGTCGATTTGGCGTGTGACCTGACAGGCGTCGTCCCGTTAGGCAAGGATTATAGTATTGTATGTTTCAGGAGATTTTGTAATGCGGGCAGTTGGCTTTCATGTCGGTCGACCGGCAAACCACAGCGAGGCGCTGGTTGATCTCGATCTGCCGCAGCCGGTTCCGGGGCCTCGCGATGTGTTGGTTCGGGTAGGTGCTGCCGGCGTCAATCCGATCGACTGCAAGCTGCGTATGCGGGTTACGCCCGAGGCTGGTCAGGCAAAGATCCTGGGTTACGACGCGGCCGGTACGGTCGTTGCCGTCGGCAGCGAGGCCTCGTTGTTTGTGCCAGGCGATGAAGTCTTTTACGCAGGCTCAATGCAGCGCCAGGGTTCCAACGCAGAATTTCAAGCCGTCGATGAACGGCTCATCGGACGAAAGCCAACAAGCCTCGATTTTGCGGCAGCCGCCGCACTGCCGCTGACGTCGATCACAGCGTGGGAAATGCTGTTTGAAAAATTCCGCATAACCCGCAGTCTCGACAGCAAGGGCGTATTCCTCGTCATAGGCGGGGCAGGAGGCGTAGGCTCGATCCTCATCCAGCTTGCCCGGCAGCTGACCGGCCTCACGATCGTTGCGACTGCTTCCCGCACTGAGAGCGTGCAATGGTGCCTCGACATGGGCGCGCATCACGTCATTGACCATCACAAGTCGTTGCAGGATCAGCTCGCACAGCTCGGCTTGGCTTCGGTCGACTACGTCGCTTCCCTGACGGCGTCGGACCAGCACATCGACGCTGTCATCGCGATGACCAGCGTGTTCGGCCAGATCTGCGTGATTGATGACCTGACCAAGATCAACATTGCCGAGATGAAGCGCAAGAGCTTGACCCTACATTGGGAATTCATGTTTGCGCGTTCCAACAACCGGACTGTCGACATGGCCGAGCAGGGCGCAATCCTCAATGAGGTTGCACGCCTTGTCGATGAGGGCACGTTGCGTACGACGCTGCATGAGGAGATCAAGGGCCTCTCAGCGGAAAACCTCAGAGCCGCGCATGTTCGCCAGGAAAGCAATGGAAGCATCGGCAAGCTCGTGATCGGCTACTGACCGGGCGAAGTCAGCAAATGCGTGGCTGTCAGATGCCGGCCTCGGCCGGCTAAGCCACTCCGCCATGAACGTCCTGCGGTGACTTTTGACTTCATGACAATTCATCAAAGCTTCGATCCGACTACATTGGTGGTTGGCGGCCCCCGCTTGGCTATTGCGGATGTCGTCAAAGCCGCGCGCGAGCCGAAGATCACTATTGCTTCGGCAAATGGGTCCGACGCTCGGCTGGCTGCTGGCTTCGATGTCGTTATGGCAGCTGCAGCCCAAGGCCTGAAAGTCTATGGGCTGACCGTTGGTGTCGGGCTGAATAAGGACCGGTCAGCGCTTGTACATGAGGGTAACGCTCGCTGCGAGGATGTGGAACTCCTCAACAGATCGCGCCAGTTCAACATCATGTCCTTGCGGGCACATGCAGCCGGGCTTGGGCCAGACATGGCGCCGGAGGTGGTCCGTGCCGCAATGCTGATCCGCTTTCACACGATGGCGAGCGGAGCGGCTGGTGTGCAGCCGGCAGTGGCGCATCAGTATCGAGCATTCTTGAATGCCGACATCACGCCCGTGGTGCCGGCGCGTGGTTCGGCCGGCGAGGCCGACATTACCCTTGCTGCCCATATCGGGCTGGCCATGATGGGCGAATGGTTCGTCTACTATGGCGGCGCGCGCGTTCCGGCGAAGGACGCGCTGCTTGCCGAGGGGCTTTCGCCGCTTGCTCCGCTTGGCAAGGATTTTCTGGGCATCATCGGCACCAATGCGCTGGCTGCCGCGCAGGCATGCCTCGCCCTGCACGACGTCGCCCGCTATCTCGACTGTGCCATGCTGGTGTTTGGCCTTGCGCTGGAGGGTTGCAACGGCAACGTCGCCCCCTTTGCCGCCGCAACGACGGAGATGCGACCCTTTCCCGGTATGTCCGACGCATCGTCCAGCATACGCGCCCTATTGGAGGGCAGCTATCTTTGGCAGCCGGACGCGGCCCGGGCCCTCCAGGATCCGTTGTCGTTTCGCACTATGGGTTATGTCTTGGGCAATGTCCTTGAGGCGTTGCGCGATGCCGAAGCCGCCCTGCTGATCCAGATCAATCATTCCGACGATAATCCGGCGGTCGTTGTCGGCCCCGGGAAGCCCGAACAGGAAGGCGGCCAGCTGGACAGCTACCGTGTCTGCGGTGCGGTCGAAGGGGCGATATACCCGACTGCTAATTTCGATGTGATCCCGGTCGTCGCCCGCATTGAAAGCCTCAACCTCGCACTTGCTCGCCTGTCGCTTGCCATCGTCATGCAGACGCTACGCTTCGAGGCGCCCGAGCTGACCGGCCTTCCACGCTTTCTGTCGGCTGAAACCAACCATGGCCATGCCTTTGGCGCGTTGCAAAAGCCGTTGGCAGCGCTTTATGCCGAGACCCGACACCATGCGATGCCAATGTCGCTCGACACGGTGGCGATGGCCGGCTCGATGGAGGACATGGCGAGCAATTCGCTTGGCGTCCTCGCCAATCTCGGCCGCATACTCGATAATCTTTACGCGCTGTCGTCGATCCAGCTCCTGCACGCAGCTCAAGCGGCGGACCTGCGCCGGAACAGTACGCTCAGCACGAGGACGCAGGGCCTTTTACACGCCTATCGGCAGGTCGTTGACTTTGTCGACCGTGACCGCGTGTTCACAGGTGACATCGCCGCCGGCCTCGATTTTCTGAGGAGCTGGGACGGCTTCCACACCACGAAAGGACAAGCCCTCCATGGGTGACCGCGTCTTCACCGGCACGATCGTTTTGCCGCAAACTGTGATCGAGAACGGCTGGGTGCTTGCCGCTGATGGCCGCGTCGTCCAGGTCGGAACGGGCAGCGCGCCGGCTGGTGAGCTCCATGGGGGACCGGGTTTTCTCGTCCTCCCCGGGGCCATCGACAGCCAGGTGCATAGCCGTAGCCAGAAGGGCCAGGAAGACTTTGTCTGGTCGACCCGAAGTGCTGCTTCAGGTGGTGTCACCACCATCGTCGACATGCCTTATGATGACGGTGATCTCATCGCCACCGCCGTGCGCCTGACGAACAAGGCTGAAGAGGCTGCCGCCCAGGCGCGTGTCGATTTCGCACTTTATGCGACCACCCACCCCAGGGACGGCGCCAAGCACGTTGCCGAACTGGTTGAGGCAGGTGCTGCCGCCTTCAAGTTCTCGACCTTCGGTACCCATCCCGAACGCTTTCCGCGCGTGCCGCCTTATGAGCTGTACCGCTCCTTTGCGGCGATCGCCGACCACGGACTGATGGCCGGGGTCCACAACGAAAATGACGAGATGGTTCGCGCCTTTATCGCCGAGGTGGAGGCCAGCGGGCGCACCGACTACGCCGCCCACGGCTTGAGCCGTCCCGCGGTGAGCGAAGCCATCGCCATGGCCGAAGTCTACGAGATCGGTGCTGCCACCGGCTGTCCGGCACATGTGGTGCACTGTTCCATCGGCCGCGGCTACGATCTTGCCGCGGGTTACCGCGCGCAGGGCTTCGAATCGACTGTCGAGGCCTGCATCCACTATCTGACTCTGAACGAGGAAGATGACGTGCGTCGTCTCGTCGGCCAGGCCAAGATCAATCCGCCCGTGCGTTCGCAGCACGAGGTCGAGGCCTTGTGGCGTCATCTCGCCGCCGGCAACGTCACCATCGTGTCGACCGATCACGTCAGCTGGTCCGAGGACCGCAAGAGCGATCCCGACATGCTCAAGAACGCCTCGGGCGTACCCGGCCTCGAAGTGCTCTATGCCTTGCTGCTGAAGGGTCTGGACGCACGCGGCCTGTCATTGTCGCACGCGGCGCGCCTGCTCGCTCACAACCCGGCCAACCTGTTTCGCCTCGGCCAAACCAAGGGCGCGCTGGCTGTTGGCCGTGATGCCGACATCGTGCTCGCGCGCCGCGATCCCTTCATCTACCAGGCCGGTGCAAGCGGCAACAATGTCGTCGACTGGAGCCCCTACGAGGGCATGACGCTGCCTTTCCGCATCGTCTCGACCTTCGTTCGCGGCGAATGCGTGATGGAGCAGGGCAAGGTGCTGGCAGAGCCCGGCAGCGGTCGTTTCGTGCGCCCGTTGCGGAAGGCTGCATGATGACCAACAAGAAAACGAGCAACCTGCCGGTCGATCCCGATCGCCTGTGGCAGGACATCATGGCGCTTGCCGACATCACCGACCCGGGCAAGCCCTATACGCGGCGCTCCTTCTCCACTCGCTTCCTCGAAGGCCGGGCATATCTTGAGGCGCGCTTTGCGGAAGCCGGCCTTGCCGTGCGCATCGACACGGCAGGCAATCTGATCGGTCGGCGCGAGGGCAGCGATCCTTCGCTTGGCACCATCATGGTAGGTTCGCACAGTGACACTGTGCCTTCAGGCGGTCGCTTCGATGGCATTGCAGGAGTGGCGACGGGGCTTGAGGTCGCGCGTGCGCTGGCTGACGGCGGCACGCCCTTGCGCCATGCGCTTGAAGTGGTCGATTTCCTCGCTGAGGAACCCAGCGAATTCGGCCTCTCCTGTGTTGGCAGCCGTGGCATGACCGGGCTGTTGGAGCCGCGCATGCTTAGTTTCCCTGGGCCCGGTGGCGAACTGCTGGATTCGGCGCTTCGTCGGGTCGGTGGCATGCCGGACAAGCTTGACAAGCCCTTGCGCGATGACATTCGCGCCTTCTTCGAACTGCATATCGAGCAGGGACCGGTGCTCGAAGCGCGCGCCATTGACATTGGCTTGGTGACCGGCATCGTCGGCATTACTCGCTTCGAGATTGTCTTTGAGGGTGCCGCCGATCATGCCGGCACCACGCCGATGGATCTGCGCCGCGACGCTCTGGTTGCTGCAGCACAGACTATCACCGCAATCCGCGCTGCGGGCGAGCGCCTCGCCGACGAGGCCGGCGGTTACTTCGTCGCCACCGTCGGCATTGTCGAGGTCGAGCCGGCAGGTGCTAATGTCGTACCCCGGCTCGCCCGCATCATCGTCGACATCCGCACCAGCGAACGTCAACGAACCGAGCGCTTCATTGCCGAGCTTGACGCGGCAAGCACTGCGGCGGCCGTGGCTGCCCGCGTTGTCCGCACCGCATTCCTGCGCCTGTCCGACACGCTGCCGACGCAGTGCGACGCTGGACTGCAGCAGCTGCTGGCTGATGGTGCCGACGTCCTTGGCCATTCGCATGTGCCATTGGCAAGCGGCGCCGGACACGACGCGGCATTCATTGCCCAGATCGCGCCGGTTGCAATGGTCTTCGTGCCCTGCCGGGACGGCAAGAGCCACACGCCCGAGGAATGGGCGGAGCCCGAGGCGATCGCTGCAGGTGCTGCCACGATCTTTGAAGCTGTGCGGCGCTTCGATGCCGCTGGCTGCACATCCCAAACCAATTGAGGGCAATCCGATGGGACGCATCCTGACACTGAACGACGTCGAAGCAGCGCTGCGCGGAGGATCGGTCTTTGCGGCAGGCGGTGGCGGCTGGATCGAACATGGCCGAACGCTCGGCACTGCGGCCGTCACCATAGGCCGCCCCGAACTAGTCGACATGGACGAGGTGGCCGACGATGCCTGGATCGCCACCGCTGCCGCCATTGGCGCGCCTGCCGGAACGACCCAGTGGGAGATGCAGGGCGTCGATTATGTCCGTGCGGTTGAACTCTTACAGGACGCCCTTGGCGAGCCGCTGCATGGCCTGATCATTGGCCAGAACGGCATGTCCTCGACGATGAATGCCTGGCTGCCCTCCGCCATGCTGGGCACCAAGGTCATCGATGCTGTCGGCGACATCCGGGCCCACCCCACTGGCGACATGGGCTCGATCGGCATGGCCAACAGCCCCGAGCAGATGATCCAGACCGCTGTGGGCGGCCATCGCGATAGCGATTCTTACATCGAGCTTGTCGTGCGCGGCGCCACCGCCAAGGTCTCGCCGGTCCTGCGCAAGGCCTCTGATATGTCGGGCGGCTTTATCGCCAGTTGCCGCAACCCGTTGCGCGCCAGGTACGTCCGCGACAACGCGGCCCTTGGCGGTATCTCGCGCGCGCTGGCACTCGGCGAGGCGATCCGCGTGGCCGAGCCCAAAGGCGGCTCAGCGGTGGTTGACGCCATCTGCAAGACTACCAATGGCACGATCCTGGGGCAGGGCAAGGTCGTGCGCAAGGCTGTCACTTACACCGAAGAGGCCTTCGATGTTGGCACCATCACCGTGAAGGTCGGTGGGCGTGAGCTCGTATTACATGTGATGAACGAATACATGGCAGTGACCGATGGCGACGGCGTTCGTCTTGCCACATTCCCTGATGTCATCACCACGCTCGACAGCGACGGCAAGCCCGTCAGCGTCGGCCATGTCCGCGAGGGCATGGAGCTGCTGGTTTTCCACATCGACAAGAGCGAAATCCCACTGAGTTCGTCGGTGAAGGATCCCAGCGTCTATCCGGTGGTGGAAAAGGCGCTTGGCCTGTCTTTCGCCGACTATGCGCTGGCTTGAGGAGTAGCAATGATGACCCGCGAATTTACCGTGACTTCTGGCTCAACGCTGCGTTGCAAGGGCTGGCGGCAGGAAGGGCTTTTGCGCCTTCTCGAAAATGTCCTGGCCGTCGGCGAAGACCCCGCCAACCTGGTGGTCTATGCAGCACTCGGCAAGGCGGCGCGCGACTGGCCCTCGCATGACCGCATCGTTGCAACCTTGCGCACGATGAGCGACGACGAAACCTTGGTGGTCCAGTCGGGCAAGCCGATTGGCGTGCTCAAGACCCATGAGCACGCACCCATCGTCATCATGGCCAACTGCAACATGGTCGGCCAATGGGCCAAGGCCGAGAACTTCTACGAGCTGGAAAAGGATGGGCTGATCTGTTGGGGCGGTCTGACCGCCGGCGACTGGCAGTATATCGGCTCCCAAGGCGTCATTCAGGGCACCTACGAGATTTTCATGCGCATCGCCGAGCGTCATTTTGGCGGCGAATTGGCTGGACGGTTCGTGCTGACCGCCGGCCTTGGCGGCATGGGCGGCGCCCAGCCGTTGGCTGGCCGGCTTGCTGGTGCCGTCACGCTTTGCGTCGAAATCGACGCCGAGCGCATCCGCAAGCGCCGCGAGATCGGCTTCTTGGAGGCTGAGGCGAAGACCCTCGACGAAGCGCTTGCCATGGTGGCAGCAGCCCAGGCGGAAAAGCGTGCGACGTCAATCGGCCTGCTCGGCAACGCCGCCGATGTCTACGAGCAGATTTTGGCGCGCGGGGTCATTCCCGACATCGTGACCGACCAGACCTCGGCGCATGATCTCGTTTATGGCTATGTCCCGGCGACGCGCAGCCTTGTCGAGGCCCGCGGCATGCGCAAGACCGATCCGAAGACCCTGATGAACGAAAGCCGTGCTTCGATCGTGCGCCATGTCAGCGCCATGCTCGGTTTCCAGAAGGCCGGTGCCGTGGTGTTCGACAATGGCAATCTGATCCGCACCCATGCGCGCGACGGCGGGGTTGCCAACGCCTTCGACATCCCGATCTTCACCGAGGCCTTCTTGCGACCACTGTTTTGCCGCGCCATCGGACCGTTCCGCTGGATTGCGCTGTCCAACGACCGCGACGACATTCGCAAGATCGACGACTATGTCCTTGAAGCCTTCCCCGACAACCGCATCGTCACGAACTGGATCGCATTGGCGCGCGAGCATGTGCCGTTTGAAGGCCTGCCGGCGCGTATTGCCTGGCTCGGCCACGGCGAACGCACCCAGCTTGGCCTTGCCGTCAACAAGATGGTACGCGACGGCGTGCTTTCCGGGCCGATCGCCTTTACGCGAGACCATCTCGACGCCGGTGCGATGGCTCATCCCAACATCATGACCGAGAATATGCGCGACGGCTCGGATGCCATTGCCGACTGGCCGCTCATCAACGCGCTGGCGATGTGTTCGTCCCAGGCCGACTTGGTTGCGATCCATTCCGGTGGCGGCGGCTATTCCGGCTACATGACTAGCTCTGGCGTGACCATCATTGCCGACGGCACTGTGGAGGCAGACGAGCGTCTGCGGCTATCGCTGACCAACGACACCTCGCTCGGTGTCATGCGCTATGCCGATGCTGGCTATGAGGAGGCGTTGGACGAGGCGGTTCGCAAGGACGTTCGCCATTTCGATCTTGGCATGACGGCCTGACGGCGACATTTGGCCTATCGCCGGGTCCGTGGCGTAGCCAGGTCTTGAAGCGGCAGTGCGGTCTTGTACTTGACCTGCTTGAGGGCGAAGCTCGATCGGATATTAGCGACGCCTCTGGTCTTGGAAAGGCGATCGACGATGAAGTGCTGCAGTGCAACCGTGTCACGCACAACCACGCGCAGCAGATAGTCGGAATCGCCGGTCATCAGATAGCATTCCATCACTTCGGGAAAGCGCGCCATCGCTGCTTCGAAAACCTCGAGCAGCGTCTCGTTCTGCTTTTCCAGCGTGACCTGGATGAAGACGCTCAGGCTTGCGCCCAGCATCATCGGATCAAGCAAAGCGACCCGCCGGGCAATCACGCCCGCCTCCTCCAGTGCGCGCACCCGGGCGAGGCAGGGGGAGGCCGACAGGCCGACCCGAGCTGCAAGTTCGACATTGGTCAGGCTGGCGTCCTCCTGGATCTCCGAGAGAATGCGCATGTCTATCGCGTCGAAATTCATTGGCAGCATGTCCTGCTGTTTGAGAAGTAATCGGCAGTAATATCTGCCGCAATTGTAAACATTTGCAACATCTTCGGCAGGAAATGCCGAGGTCTTGCCGCTACCATCGCGCGCAAGTGGAAACTCGAGGAACGAGAGCGCTGTTATGCACACTAAGAACCCCTCCGCCCATATCGGCACGGAAAACGCGTGCGCGTCCGACGGCGATCCCAACGAGACGGCCGACTGGCTGGCGTCGCTTGAATCCCTGTTCTTCAATTCCGGCGGCACGCGCGCCGAATTCATCCTCGGCGAACTCGACCGCAAGGCCAAGGAGCTTGGCATCGTCCACGAGGCGCTGCCGTTTTCGCCCTACCGCAACAGCATTTCACTCGAAAAGCAGACGCCGTTCCCCGGCGACCTTGCCATGGAAGAACGCATCACTGCGATCATCCGCTGGAATGCGCTGGCGATGGTGGTCAGGGCCAACAAGGCCTATGGCGAACTCGGCGGCCACATCGGCAGCTATGCCTCCGCAGCCGAAATCTTCGAGGTTGGCTTCAACCATTTCTTCCGCGCCGACACCGGTGAGGGCGACGGCGACGTGGTATTCTTCCAGCCGCACTCCGCACCCGGCGTCTACGCTCGCGCCTACCTCGAGGGGCGGCTTTCGGAAGAGCATCTCCAGCATTACCGTCAGGAGATCGGCGGCACGGGCCTGTGCTCTTATCCGCATCCATGGCTGATGCCCGACTTCTGGCAGGTGCCGACGGGATCGATGGGCATCGGCCCGATCACCGCGGTCTACCAGGCCCGCTTCATGCACTACTTGAACAACCGGGGCCTCGCCAACACCGAGGGACGCCATGTCTGGGGCGTGTTCGGCGATGGCGAGATGGACGAGCCGGAATCTGTCGCTGGCCTGTCGATCGCGGCGCGTGAAAAGCTCGACAACCTGACCTTTATCATCAACTGCAACCTGCAGCGCCTCGACGGTCCGGTGCGCGGCAACGGCCAGATCATCCAGGAGCTGGAGAGCACCTTCCGCGGCGCCGGCTGGAACGTCATCAAAGTGCTGTGGGGATCGGAGTGGGACGCGCTGTTCGCGCGCGATACCCAGCACGCGCTCCTCCGTCGTTTTGCGGCAACTGTCGATGGCAAGTACCAGACCCTTGGCGCCAAGGACGGCGCCTACAATCTGGCAAACTTCTTCGAGGAGGATCCCGAGGTCAAGGCGCTGGTCGCCCATATGTCGGATAGCGACATCGACGCCTTGAAGCGCGGCGGCCACGACTTCCGCAAGCTGTTTGCGGCCTTTGAAGCGGCAAGGGCGACCAAGGGTCGGCCGACCGTCATCCTGGCCAAGACCAAGAAGGGTTTTGGCATGGGCGCTGCCGGTGAATCCCGCATGACGGTGCATCAGTCCAAGAAGCTCGACGTCGAAGCCCTGCTCACCTTCCGCGACCGCTTCTCGCTACCGATCAGCAACGAGCAGGCCGAGCAGGTCGCGTTCTATAAGCCGGCTGAAGACAGCGCGGAACTCAACTATCTCAGGTCTCGCCGCGAAGCGCTTGGTGGCTACCTGCCATCGCGCCGCCGCACGGCGGCACCCGTCGCGATTCCGCCGCTGGCAAGCTACGGAGACTTCGCGCTCAATGCCGAAGGCAAGGAGATGTCGACGACCATGGCCGCGGTCAGGCTGCTCGGCAACATGATCAAGGACAAGGAGATCGGTCCGCGCATCGTGCCGATCGTTGCCGACGAAGCGCGCACATTCGGCATGGCCAATCTGTTCCGGCAGGTCGGCATCTATTCGCCTGTAGGCCAGCTCTACGAGCCCGAGGATGCCGGCTCGATGCTCTACTACAAGGAAACCAAGAACGGACAGCTGCTCGAAGAGGGCATCACCGAGGCCGGTGCGATCTCGTCTTGGGTGGCGGCGGCGACGTCCTACAGCGTGCACAACCTCGCCATGCTGCCGATCTACATCTACTACTCGATGTTCGGCTTCCAGCGTGTTGGCGACCTGATATGGGCGGCGGCTGACCAGCGTTCTCGTGGCTTTCTGATCGGCGCGACCGCAGGCCGCACGACGCTAGCTGGCGAAGGCCTGCAGCACCAGGACGGATCTAGCTTGCTGGTTGCCTCGACCGTTCCGAACTGCCGTGCCTATGACCCGGCATTCGCCTATGAGTTGGCGGTCATTCTCGACCACGGCGCCCGTGCGATGATGGAACAGGGCAAGGACGAGTTCTACTACATCACCGCGATGAACGAGAACTACGCCCAGCCGTCGATGCCGGTGGGCGTCGAGGCCGATATTATCAAGGGGCTCTACCAGATCGCCAGCCACAAGCCCAAGAAGGGTGCTGGTCTTGTCCGCCTGCTCGGATCGGGCACCATCCTGCCGCAGGTCATCGAGGCGGCTCAGATGCTTGCCATCGATTGGGGCGTTGCCTCGGAAGTGTGGAGTGCCATCAGCTTCTCCGAGCTGTCGCGCGATGCGCGGGAGGCGGAGCGTCACAATCGCTACAACCCGCTCGCCGAACCCGTTGTCAGCCATCTTGCTGGCTGCCTGCCGGGCAAGGCGCCGATCGTAGCAGCGACCGATTATGTCCGCGCCTATCCGCAGCTGATTGCGTCCTATGTCGAGGCGCCGTTCACTGTGGTCGGCACCGACGGCTTCGGCCGCAGCGACACACGCACGGCGCTGCGCGACTTCTTCGAGGTCGATCATCGCCACATCGCGGTGGCGGCCCTTGCAGCGCTCGCCGCCGAAGGCTCGGTGCCGCGCCAGACGGTTGCCGACGCCATCGCCCGCTACGGCTTCAACGGTGCCGTCGACGCGCCGTGGCTGCGTTGATCCGGGTCGAGTTCCAGTTCCGAAAGAGTTGATATGAACCAGCTAGTGGAAGTCAGGTTGCCGGATATCGGTGACTACAAGAATGTGCCGGTCGTCGAGTTCCTGGTGAAGCCAGGCGATATCGTTGCGGTCGAAGACCCGCTGATTACGGTCGAATCCGATAAAGCGACTATGGAGATACCGGCGCCCTTCGCCGGAACCATCAGGGAGTTTGCAGTGTCGATCGGCACCCGCGTGTCCCAAGGCGCGCTGCTGCTGACGATCGATGCTGCTGCAGCGGCGCCAGAAACCAAAAAGGCTGAAGCCACTCCCGCGGCTACGCCCTCCAAGGCCGAGCCTCTAGTTGCAGCGAACGCGGTGCCAACGCCGGCGTCCGAGGGCAGTGCACCGGCGGTCACGATGGAGACCTCCGCCGGTGCTCATGCAACGCCGTCGGTGCGCGCCTTTGCCCGGGAGCTTGGCGTAGACCTTGGCACGGTTAAGCCTTCGGGTGCGAAGGGCAGGATACTGCGCGAGGACATCACGGCACTTATCAAGGAGCGCCTCGCAGGAGGTTCCTCAGTGCAGGTGTCCGGTTCCGGCATCGGCGCCGGCCTGCCGGCCTGGCCTGCGGTCGACTTCGGGAAGTTCGGCCCCGTCGAACGCCAGCCGCTGTCGCGCATCCAGATGATTTCGGGCGGCAATCTCGCCCGCAACTGGCTGACCATTCCGCATGTCACCAACTTCGACAAGGCCGACGTGACCGGGCTTGAGGAGTTCCGCAAGGAGCTCAATGCGGCCAACAAGGACGCCAAGGTGACGATGGTCGCCTTCTTGATCAAGGCGTCGGCGCTGGCGCTCAAGGCATACCCGCGCTTCAACGCCTCGCTCGACGGCGACGAACTGGTGCTCAAGAACTACGTTCACATCGGCTTTGCCGCCGACACCCCCAAGGGGCTGATGGTGCCGGTGATCCGCGATTGTGACCGCAAAGGCGTACTCGAGATCGCCACCGAAATGCGCGCGCTCGCCGACAAGGCGCGTGGCAGTGGGCTATCGGCGGCCGACATGCAAGGCGGCTGTTTCTCGGTGTCGTCGCTCGGTGGCATTGGCGGGGCCGGTTTCACGCCGATCATCAATGCGCCTGAGGTGGCAATCCTCGGCGCTGGCCGCTCGGCAATGGAAGCCATCTGGGATGGCAAAGCCTTCCAGCCAAGGTTGATCATGCCGGTCTCCCTGTCGTGGGATCACCGCGTCATCGACGGCGTCGCCGCGGCCCGGTTCCTGGGCCACATATCAGTCCTGCTGGGCGATTTCCGCCGCGCGATCGTATGAGGCCGAGATGAGCATTACCGAAATCAGGGTGCCCGAAATGGGCGACTTCAAAGACGTCGCCGTTATCGAGGTTCACATCAAACCGGGTGACGACGTCGCCCTCGACCAGACGCTGATCGTGCTCGAATCCGACAAGGCGTCGATCGACGTGCCGTCGCCCTTTGCCGGCCGCATCGCCACGGTCGAACTCGCCATTGGCCAGCGCGTTTCCAAAGGAGCGCTGATCGCCATCATGGAAGCGGCAGCGGGAGTAGACAAAGCCAAGCCTGCGGCCGCTCCGGAAGCGCCGGCCGTGGCTGCGTCATCGATTCCGGCAGCCACGCTATCGCCCGCCTCGGGTGCGGCGCCAGATTGCGATGTGCTGGTGATCGGCGGCGGACCGGGTGGCTATTCCGCTGCCTTCCGCGCCGCCGATCTTGGCCAGCGGGTGATCCTGGTCGAACGCGACGCCACGCTTGGCGGCGTCTGCCTCAATGTCGGCTGCATCCCCTCCAAGGCACTGCTGCATGTCGCGGCGATCAAGGAGGAGGCCGAGCGCCTCGCCGATCACGGCGTCGCCTTCGACACGCCGACCGTCGATCTCGAGAAGCTGCGCAGCTTCAAGGCCGGCATCGTCACCAAGCTCACCGACGGGCTGAAGGGCATGGCACGGCTGCGCAAGGTCGAGGTGGTCAGGGGAACGGCAACGTTTGCCGATGCCGATGCTGTCGATGTCGCGCAGTCTCACGGTACAGGCCGCAGGATCGTCTTCGCCAAGGCGATCGTCGCCGCCGGCTCAGTGCCGGTCCGGCTGCCATTCCTGCCCGACGATCCGCGCATGGTCGATTCCACGGGCGCGCTTGAACTACCCTTCATCCCCGAACGCATGTTGGTTATCGGCGGAGGCATCATCGGGCTCGAAATGGCCACTGTCTACAGCGCGCTCGGGGCGCGCGTCGATGTGGTCGAACAGCTTGACACGCTGCTGCCCGATGTCGACCGCGACGTGGTCGAGGTCTGGCGCAAGCGCAACGCCCACCGCTTCGATGCGATCCTTCTGGGCGCGCGCGTCGAAAGTGTCGTTCCCGAGGAAGATGCACTTGTCGTGACGACGACCGGCGAGGGCGCCGGCGTCAGGCGCTACGACCTGATCCTGCAGGCGGCCGGCCGGCGACCGGCAGCCGAGGCGCTGCAGTTGGTTGCGGCCGGCGTCACCCTCGATGCCAAGGGATTCATCGAGGTAGATGCGCAGATGCGCACGCGCAACCAGAACGTCTTTGCCGTCGGCGACGTCACCGGCAATCCGATGCTGGCGCACAAGGCGGTGCATCAGGGCCATGTCGCTGCCGAGGCGGCAACCGGGCTTAAGAGCTTTATGGACGCCAAGGTGGTGCCATCGGTCGCCTATACTGACCCCGAGATAGCCTGGGTCGGCGTAACCGAGGATGCTGGCAAGGCGGCCGGGCGCGCTGTGGAGGTCGGCAAGTTCCCGTGGGCAGCCTCGGGGCGGGCCATTGCTAATGGCGCCGACTACGGCCTGACCAAGCTTGTATTTGATGGTGAAACGCGTCGTATCATCGGCGGCGCCATCGTTGGCCCTTCGGCAGGCGACATGATCGGGGAAATTTGCCTAGCGATCGAGTTGGGGGCGGATGCGTTGGACATCGGCAAGACCATCCACCCGCACCCGACGCTCGGCGAGACCATCGGTATGGCAGCCGAAGTCGCCGAAGGGGTTTGTACCGACCTGCCACCACGAAAAAGGGGTTGAACTAGGTTCTGGAGCGCAAGGTGCGTTGCGGCCTAAGTGAAGCTCGCGAGCTGGTCGTTGCTCACCATACCGGGCCTTTGGCTTGCGTCCCTTGACGGCAGAGCCGTCATTACTCGCGAATAAAAAGGCGGCGCACGCGCCATCCTGCAGTGACGCTACGGCGCTGCGGATGCCGCCAATCGATTTCGCATTTTCCGTCGCGACGCAATGGTGCGGGGCGTGGCAAGGAGAACCATCACGCCTACCATCGGCACTTTCAAGAAGACCGGCAACGAGCTCATCGGCGACATGCGTCCTGGCCAAAGACGAGCGCATTATCCGGACGCCGAGCCACCGGCGATGACAGCCCACGTCTTTGTCGGTCGCGCAGGGACCGCCGCCGCATTGACCTCCAACGAAGGTCTGAAGCTACGATCAAACCTTCAGCGCACTGACATCTGCCCACATTTTCGATGACGAAGGCGGCCAATCTCGTCCCACGTCGTTGCGAAGCCGCCCGGCTAGTCTGCGCGGGTCTTTTTGCTGTTGGCATGTGCCGCCACGAACAAGCATCTTGCGACACGGCCACAGAGCAGCGGGCGGTGCCTAACGTGCTATGACGAAGATCTTACGCACAGTTTCGATTGTCTTCCATACGCCCTCGAAACCTGGTTTGAGAACGAAGCTGTCTCCTGCTGAATACCGCACAGGTTCGCCGCCGTCGGGCGTGATTTCGACGACACCGGAGATGATGTGGCAGAACTCAAAGGCTTCGCCTTTTATCGACTTGTATTCTCCGACCGATGCCTCCCAGACCCCCGCGCTGATATTGCCTTTCGCGCTTTCCTGATCCCACGTTCGGAACACTGGATCTCCACTGATGTGGCGCTCGGGTAGTGGGCCGGAGACGCTCGGCTCAAATGACGGCGAAGTTTCGATGGTCTTGATGAGTGACATAGGTTTCCTCGGGTGTGTCTGGAGGGATGATGCACGTACGACAGATGGCGCACGGAACAAGGTTTGGGCGGCTGGAAACGGGATCCTGTGAGCTCCTAAGGCATACGGGCTGCGATGGACCGGTCCCACTGGTCGCGCATCCGGTACCAGCCACCCACCATCGGGAGGAACCAGGTGCTGCCGTTGTAGAGGAGGTGGGAGGGGAAGGAGGGTCGGTCGAATGCGCAATGATAGCCCTTCGCCGCTGCAACCTTTCTTGCAGTCTGGAAGCCCAGGTAGGTCATCATAGCAATTCCACTGCCATTGCAGCCCATGCAGTAATGGAGGCCTTCCAACTCGCCCATATGGGCCGTGGCATCGAAGGTGAATCCGAGTGATCCCGTCCAGGCGTGGCTGATCTTTACACTCGCCAGTTGGGGGAAGCGTTCAATCAACGCTGCGTGCAGTAAAGCTGCTATCTTCTCCTCACCGACTTCGGTGAAGCGCGCACGTCCTCCGAAGATGACCCTGCGGCCGTCGGGCGACGGTCGGTAATAGTACAGGACCCGCTTGCTGTCCGAGATCATTCTGCCTTTAGGAAAAAGGGACTTCACCAATTCGGCTGGCAGTTCTTCGGTAGCGATGATGTGGCTGGAAACTCGGATTATCCGTTTGAAAAATTCCGGTGTCACGTCGGTGGTGTACCCGTTCGTCGCAACGATGACGTCTTCCGCAAGGCATTCACCGCGATCTGTGATGACGCGCCATTTTTCGCCTTGCCGTTCCAGCTTGCGTACCGGGTTGTTCGAAACAAGGTGCACGCCCTTTCGTAGGCAGGCGTCCAGCAGCCCTTTTACGTAGAGCGCTGGCTGGATGGTCGCGCTGCCTTCTGTCACCATGCCGCCGTAGTAGAAGTTGCTGTCGATCTCCTTATTCTGGTGTTCTCTTGGCACCAGGTAGCTGTTCGTGCGCGGGTTCTTGTTCAGCTCTTGGGCTCGCTTCTCCATCGCCTTGAAATGAGATGGTGTGAACGCGCCGACGAAGCCGCCATTCATTGTGAAATTACAACGGATATTCTCTTGTTCGATAAGCGAGAGCACCAATGGAAACGCCTGAGTGGCGTCCTGACGAAGCTTTCTAATTTCTTCGTCCGGTAGCACTTGGCGACCGGTGAAATTTCTGCCGATCGACTGGGTTCCGCCGACTCCGCCACCGTTACGAGAGCTGGCGCCCCAGCCGATTTCGTGAGCGTCGACCACAACTGCTTTCACGCCCAGTTTTGCCAGTTCTAGGGCAGCCGATAGGCCTGCGTATCCTGACCCGATAATGAGCACCTGCGCTTTGCGCGGCAATCCGGCCTCGGACCTCCATGGAGCGAACTCCTCCCACCAGTAGCATGTGGGCTTGAAGTCGGATGCCAGTACAGACTTCATCTAAGAAACTCCCGACGGTCAGAATGTAGAACTTGACAAGGCTCCACCGTCACGTGCATGACAGTATCGCTATACGATAGTGGCGAACGAATAGCGATAATCGTTAAACAAAGCAATGGCATGTTTGCCTACGTGACGATGGGGTGAGGAGTATGAAGGCGACGGTACTATTCTCGACACTGGCCATGACGGCGGCGCTTGCGTCGGCCGCCCATGCGTCGGTGCTTACGATGTGCACGGAGGGAAGCCCGGAGACGTTCAATCCGCAGCTGACCAACAATGGCGTCACCGCCAATGTCCTGACTCAGATTTACGATGGCTTGGTCTCGGTCCGACAGGGGGATCTTTCTATCGAGCCAGCTTTGGCCGAAGCCTGGGAGGTGTCCGACGACGGCAAAACGTATCGGTTCACTCTCCGCAAGGGGGTTCAGTGGCAATCGAACGACGCATTCACACCGTCGCGGGAATTCAATGCCGACGACGTCGCTTTCACATTCGCCCGGATGATGGACAAGAACCATCCATACGCCAAGGTCAGCGGCGGGACATACATCGGCTTCGACAACAAGCTTGCGGACCTGTTGACGGAGGTACGCAAGATCGACGACACTACGGTGGAATTCCACTTGAAGCGGCAAGACGCGACGTTCTTGGGGATCATGGCTTTCCAGCCAATGAACGTCCTTTCCGCGGAATACGCTGACAAGATGCTTGCGTCCGGGACGCCTGAGAAGATCGACCAGGAGCCGATCGGGACCGGGCCATTTCAACTGGAGGCATATCAGCCGGACTCTATGGTACGCCTAAAGGCGTTCCATAACTCGTGGGGAGAGGTGTCCGGCCGGAAGGACAAGTCTGCGCTTGTGGATACGGTGATCATGGCAATCACCCCCGACGCGTCGACGCGTATACAGCGCGCACTCGCCGGAGAATGCCATATCGCAGTCTATCCCAACTTGGCCGACGCAGAGGCAATCCGCAAAAGCGACAATCTCAATCTCGTAGAAACTGAGGTAGCGTCTTCCGGCTTTCTGACGTTCAACTTCAAGGATGAGAAGTTCAAGGACCGCAAGGTTCGCGAAGCGTTGGCGCTGGGCCTGGACCTAAACAGGCTTGTCGAAATCGTCTACCAAGGCACGGGGCATCCGACGGCTGCGATCATCCCGCCAATGTTTTGGGGGCATAACGCTGATCTTAAGACACGTCCTTACAATCCGGAGAGGGCCAAGGAACTTCTCGTGGAGGCTGGTTACCCGAATGGGTTCTCAACCCAGGTATGGGCGATCCCTGTTATCAGGCCGTATATGCCGAACGGGCGTAGAGCCGCCGAGATCGTTCAGGCTGACTGGGCGAAAATTGGCGTCAACGTCGAGATTGTCACATACGAGTGGGCCGAATACCTGCAGCGGTCGCGGGCTGGTGAAGCGCAAATAGGAATGTTCGGTGGTAGCTGGGACTACCCTGACCCAAGCCAGATTCCGAACAGCTATTTTTCCTGCGACACCACAGGCAAGCCAAGTCCATCAAACATCGGCGCATGGTGCAGCGATGATTACAACGGCGTGATGCGCAAAGCGGCGGCGGCGACGTCCCAAGCGGAGCGCGAACCTTTGTACAAGGAACTGCAGACCGTTTTCGACAACGAAATCCCGGCTATTATCCTTGGCTCCGCGAATGCACTCACGGCAGTCTCCAAGAAGGTCTCGGGCTACAATCCCGCAGCAGTCGGAACGACGCCACTCGCAGGCGTATCCATCGCAGAATGAGGCCTTGAGCTGAGCGAAGTGGGGCGTTTGCATTGCGACGCCCCTCTTCCCTTTTCGGCTGGAGGCCGGGATTGGACCTCCACATGTGTTCCGCAATTGTTCGGGACGCTCGGATGTGGGGAGGGCCGCCTTTGCGCGCTTGTCTTTTCCCAAAGACGAAATCCTGTTACCGCACATGAACAAAAAAGATGGTGCAGCGTTGGCGGACAGGGAAGATCGCGCGGTGATTCAAGGAAACGATCCTATCGACGACAGCCGGGAGGATGGGTTGTTTGTGGCGTCTCTGGCCAAAGGCATGAAAATACTGGAAAGCTTTAGGAGCCAGCGGCGCGGGCTAAGTCTGACAGAGATTACGGCAACTGCCGGAATTGGAAAGAGCGCGGCGCAGCGGGCGGTGTCAACCCTGCACTCGATCGGCTATCTCACGCGTGACGAGCATACGAAGACCTATAGCCTCTCCCCAAAGGTCCTGACACTCTGCTGGGATTACCTCTCCGGGTCGAGCTTGTCCGACGCCGCCATTCCCTTTCTGCGTGAACTAGGCGAGAAGTTCGGGGAGACGGTGAACCTTTCTGAGCGGGTGGACGATCAGTTAGTTGTCGTCGGCAGGATGCCTGGAAAGCAGGTTCTGACGATTAACGTTGGTATTGGTACCCGTGCTCCCCTGATAAGTACGGCACCCGGATTGGTGATGCTCGCTTTCGGCGACCGACAGCAAACGACGGCCTTCATCCGCAAGGCTGAGATAATTCCCTGGACGAGCCAAACGGTCACGGATCGTGACCGGATTGCCAAATGGCTAGAGCAGATTCGCCGAGACGGGTTCGCTGTTGCCCGCCAGTTGATGCATGAGGGAGAAATATCCATTGCGGCCCCGATCTTCCGGGGAACTTCTGAAACGGCCATCGCCGCCATCAACCTTTCGGCTCCGTTGGGCCGATGGAATGACGATGCGGTTCGAGATGAGCTTGTTCCTTCGGTGGTACGCGCTGCATTCGGTATATCTAGCGCGTTGGCTCGCTCAGTCGGGTAATTTACCGAGACAATCTCAGCTGGGCATCCAGGACTTATACCGCGAACGGCAACACCGGGTGGAGGCTGACTTGTCGCTTCCCGTTCATCGGCGAAAAGAATATTTGCGGGGCGCGTGCGGCCTATCCGAAGATAAATCCCGCTGGCGGAGTGGGCATCAGCTACGGGTAGCCACCAGTTGCCCGAAAACGCAGAGTTGGGACAAATAGTTTGTCCAGGCGACGACGTGTTCGTTTTAGGAGCTGTGCGACGCATCCGCATTACGCCGATGGTTGAGGGCAGGGCTGCCTGTGATTTGACCGTCTGAATAGCAAAATTGCTGTGAACGTCGCTGACCCCCGGCAGCTTGAGCAGGGTCCCAACTAAAAGCCGTTCAGAGCCAGCGAGGTCGGGAACGACGACCTGTAATAGGAAGTCTGCCTCGCCCGATACCAAATGGCAGGAAATGACTTCGAGCAACGCCTGTACGCTAAAAGCCGTGGCCGGTGCCTAAACAACGTCGAATTCGACGGCGGCCGTTCCGCTTGGTTGTTTGCGATGGCGATCGAACATATGTGATTAGAAGTCTGAAGTAAATTATTGAAAACATTACATAACTGTAATGCTACCGTTCATACTGGGTTCACCAAGCGGCGGCTAGCAATGGAGGCGTCAATGAGAAGGAGCCTCCCAAATGAAACGCATTGTTCTAGCTGCTGTCGCCCTGTCGATGTTCGCTGCGCCGATGGCCCAAGCTCAACAGCGCTATGAGGCGCCACGTCATGGAAACCACTACAGCCAACCGCAGAAGTGGCAGGATTACCGCCAAAAGCCGGTCAAGCGGCAGCACTGGTCAAAGGGCAAGCGTGTGCCTGACTGGCAGCGCAAGCAGGCACTTCGGGACTACCATCGCTACGGCCTCAAGCGTCCAGGCTATGGTCAGCGCTGGGTCAAGGTAGACAACGACTTCCTGCTGATCAGTGTGGCGTCGGGCATCATCGCTTCGGTCGTGGCTGGACGCTAATCCAGGCATTTCAATAGATTGCGGAAAGGCGGTTCTTCGGAGCCGCCTTTTTTCATCCATAAGCGGCCTTCGCCCAAGAACGGTTCGATTTTCTGGTCTCGACGTTATGAGGCGATGCTCCGTGCCGCACTCGTCGAAGCGATCGACGACTCCGGTCGAACATCTGTTTTAGGCGAACCCAGCGAATGGGTGTTTACCGGTCCCGAAGAGCAGAGTCCCGCAATCACAGAGTGCTTTCGATCGAAATCAATGTCTTTTCGATTGCCTGCTTGTATTGCTCGAATTCCGGCGACGTTTCTCTAACCTCCTGAGGCGCAGTCGCAGCGGAAGGTTGTGATGCTTCAGAAGGTGTCCGGCCAGTCATCTTTTTCTCAGCCCAGGCAATGACATAGCCGGCGTTCTTGCCGGTCAGGAACGGGTTGGCCTTGATGACGACCTCTCCGAGAACATCAGCAAGCATTGCGTCATTGGATGACGATAGGATCTGGTGGGCGCCCTCCATTCCAAGAAAGTGGCAAAGGTAGAGCCGACCAGCAGTGATCTGATGGCCGCGCGCTTTAAGATAGGCTTCGCCTTCGCGCGCCAGATTGCGCACCATCTCGCGTGAGATGGTCGGGTCGAAACGAAGATCGAGGAGCTCGGCCGTCGAAAGCGACCTGGCGAGATCGGGACGGTAGGTGTTTATCATCCTGATCCACGTCTTGCTTATGAATTGTCCGAGCCCCGTTGCCGACGACAGCGGGTTCTTAGCACGGGCACTGCCGCCGCTTTCGACATGGACGATACGATTAGTCAGCACCTCGATGGCAGAGTCGTCGGACGCAATCACGGTAATCGTGCCGAGCGGATCGATGGCCTGTCCGTCCTGATAGAGTTCGAAATGAAGATGCGGGCCGGTCGACAGGCCCGTGGTGCCGATATAGCCGATGACATCGCCAGCTTTGACAGTCGATCCGACGCTGATGCCGTCGGCGAAACGCTGCATGTGGGCATAGCGGGTTTCGCGATTGTTAGCGTGCGATATGCGGATGAGGTTGCCGTAGCCCTTGCCGTCGCCTTCAAACACAATCTGGCCGTCGAAGGCCGCTTCGATCGGTGTACCGATGGGGGCTGCCCAATCCACTCCTTTGTGGACGCGAACCGTCTTCAGGATCGGATGCATGCGCGGCCCGAAGGTTGACGTCATGACTCCGTTGACCGGCGTGATCATGCCGTTGGTTACCATCAGCGAGCGAACCTGATCGTTGCCCGTAACGCAAGAGAACTGACCGTCGCCCTGTTGGAAGACAAAACATTCTAGGTTCTTGTCAGTGCCATGCACGCCGACATAAAGCACCTGACCTGCCAGACCATCCTTGCCGCGAGCCGTTTGTGAGTAAAGCAGTACGAGCCGTTGGTCTTCGGTCGCAAAGGCGTTCAAATCCTGCCCACGCGACAGATACATGATCGCCTCGCCAAGAACGCCGGTCGGAACGTCGTTGCGGGCCGCTGTCGAATAGATCGCGTCGAGGAGGCGGTACTGGCGCTTGTGCGCGCCTTCTTGCAGGGCGGCGCCGGAATAGTTGAAAAGGTCGTCGCGCACCCAAGGATCTGCGCCGGAGACGAACTGACCGGCCGAATTGCGCGCGAGGGTGCCAACGAACCTGTTCATGGCGTAGACCGACACCTGCATCAGCGCCACCTGCGGCGCCTCGCGTCGCGGCTTGAAGCCACGCATGGCGACGACATAACCAGGTTCGAGGCCTTCCAGCTTGAAAAGCGACTTCAGCGCTTCACCGGCCAATTTAGCCTCATCGGGGGCGAAATGTGCCTCGAGAACGACGCTGTCCAAAGTGCGGTTGGTCAGGATCTTGACGAAGACATCCTCGGTCGCCTCGAAGCGCTCGGTCTCCGGTGTCACGGTGGCAACACTGGTGTTGTTTTCGATCGCGGTTTTCTCGAATTCGGGCAGGGCAGCTTCGCCCTGGTCGATTGTTTCGCCCCAACCGGCGCCGAGATCCGATGATAGACCGCCTTCGGGCTCGGCCTGATCAAGATTGACATCCGCTGGCGGAGGCGCGTGATCATCCGCCTGCTGGCCGGCTGTTGGCTCAACCACCGCCCGCTGCGCCTGGAAAAATGCAAAATCCTCCTGCGTCGATGGGATGGCCGTCATGAAGCGCTCGCTGGAACTCAGCATCGTGTCCGCAAGAAATTCGATCTTCGGCGAGATGCCGTCCTGGATAAGTTCGACAGGGCGAGCAACGGAGCGCCGCTTTGTTTCACCGCCGGCTTCATGCGCCAGGTTGATCCACATCGGGTCGCCGGCAAGATCGACGATAGCCGGCACATAGACAGAAGCATCCGACGGCACGATATCCGCTTCTTCGGTAGGCTGAAGATCTCCTTCATATTCGCCGAACGACCAGTAACCGAAGGTGAGATAGGCGGTGGCGGCTACGGCGAGCAGCGCAAGGATGCCCGCAGCGACAATCGCCTTTGACCGGCGAGAACGTTCGCGCCGCGCCATTCGCTGCTGTTTTTGCTGCTTGAAGCTCTCATCGATGCCATGCGTCATGGCGATCGCCCAGTCAGGAAGAAGGTCCAGCGCGCCTGTTCAAGCGTGTCCACTTCATAGAACCGGGCAGCGATATGGCCGCGCTGCCAGCATTCGTCGATGCCGCGCACAGTGAAGCGCTTGCGCTCGACGCACATGTCCGTCGAGCCGGTAAGTATCGCATTACCGAAGACATCCGTCGCGTAGATGTAGATGTAGCGATTGGTCAGTTCATCGCGGATGACGTTGACGCACTGGTTTGCGCCAATCGTCCACCAGCCGTCGGTCTGGAAGGCTGCATCGATCTGTTGGCCGACGGCGAGGTTGACGACGTCGAGCGTCTGGTTACAGACGGTGAATTCTGCTCTCGCTTCGCTTGGCGCAAACAAGGCCGACAACAGGGCCATGCAACTGGCGGCAAGCATCGCGCGACCTGCTTGGGAAGCGCGCCCGATCCCGTTCGCATCGTTTCGCCGGCCTCTATCGGCCTCCCGCCAAAGGGTCAGAAGATGCACTGTCGGTTGCGCCCCCAATCCGTACCAGAACAATGGTGACGTTGTCTGTTCCGCCGCGCGCGAGGACCTTTGCGAGCAGATCTTCGCATGCTGCCTGGGCAGTGGCCGAAATCACCGCTGTTTCGATCTCGGCGTCGCTGACATGCGCAGTCAATCCGTCCGTTCCCAGCACGAAGATGTCGCCGGGCAAGAGATCGCCCTGCTGGAAGTCGACGTTGATGTCGTCGCTGACGCCAATGGCGCGCGTGATGACATTACGACGTGGCCAGGTTTGCGCTTCCTCCGGCGTGATCGCACCGCGGTCGAGCAGTTCCTGCACCTCGGTATGATCGTGCGAGACCTGAGATATGGCGCCGTCGCGCACCAGATAGACGCGGCTGTCGCCGAGCCAAAGGCAGGCGAATTTGCCGTCCATGGCCAGCAACGCTGCGACGGTGGAGCCAATGGTCACGCCACGCGAATCCGAAATCTCGCGGATATCGGAATGTGCCAATCTCAGCCGGTCGACGAAACGTGCGCGCAGGTCCGGCGCGGAACTAGCGATGCCGATCGTCGACAGGTGTTCGACGATGCTGGCAGAAGCCACTTCTCCGGCGTCATGCCCACCCATACCGTCGGCGACCACCCACAGGCCGCTGCGGGGTTCGATCAGATAGCTGTCTTCATTGACTTGGCGGACGCAGCCCTTGTGGCTTACGCCATAACTTTCGAAGGGGAGGGCGACATTGCTCAATTGCCTCAAGCGCTTCTCGGGCGCCCCTCTGCGTTGCGTAACAAGCGCTCGCGCCTTTCAGTCTGCCACAGGCCCAAGCGTTAGAGTACAGAAATTAACGTGCACGAGATCGTCGGTGTGGCTCCTGGCTGTATCAAAGGCCTTTCGGGCACGTGAAGCCGGAGAATGCGGCAAGCGAAAAGGGGTTGCCGGACGGGTTTATCTGGACCGTGTAGGCGACGTCACGGCCGCCAATGACAAAGCGCATCTCGAGATTGTCACCGTTGCGGGTGGAGGTTCCGGCATCGAGCAACCGCTTCAACGCCCATGGCCCTTCGAACCTGATGGCGGACTCGCGGCCGGGAAGCTCCGGCGTCAGGCTGAGATTGGCAGAGCCGGCGGGCATGCTGCCCGGCCAAGTGACGACGCCTGGGCTGCTGCCGTTTTGATAGCTTTGGACGATCTGTCCGTTCACGTCGAGCAAGGCCATGTCGGCGTCGCCATGCAGCGAAAACGGCGTGAAGGTGATGTTGACCGCAGGGGTTGATCCGCCAAGTGGAAAGAATGCATCTCGGATCTCGGCGGCAAGCTGAAACTGCTTTAGCGTTGACTTGGACAGCTCACGGCCTAGGCGTGCCCCCTGCTTCCACTGCCACTCCTGGCCTGACATGTCGGCAAAGGATGCCAGGTTCTGCGCGAAAAATCGATCGATGATGCCGCCGGGCGCGAAAAGGCGGGCAAAATGACTGATTGGCACGTCCTGACTGGCGCCCCCGCTGAATGGATAGCGATTGGCGATCGCTTCCTCGCACGGCCCGCTGACCGTTTCCTCAAGTGCCTGATTGAGTTGCGCGACCGAGGTTTCGGCAGCCACACCTTCGAAATCGTCGGCCGCAGCATGAACCATCCGCGAAAGTGCCTTGGGTAGGCGAGACGCGTTGGCGCGGAGATTGGATATCTGCAGCTGTAGGTTGGCGTTGACGCGGCCCGCTTGCGACGGTGCAGCAGCCGAGATCGTCAGGCTCTGGTAGATGGCGTGGAAATTCTGGATCAGCGCATCGACCGGGCGCTGACCGGGACGGCCGTCGACAAGAAGCTGGAATGGTCGGAACTGTGCCTCAATGTTTGCCCCTGGAACCAAAGTCGGCGTGTTCGCGAATGCGGCACCGGCACGAGTGTTGGATTTGCGACCGGCGAGTTCGATGCCTATGCGGGCGAGGCCGTCGGCACGTGCCTCCCCATCGCCGGTGGAAGGCGTGCCGCCACCCCGCGTCAATGCCGTTTCACGCGCAATCGCCTCAAACAATTGCGCAAGCGGAGAATTGGGCGAACCCGCGGCCGAAAGGGCCAGATATTCAGGTTTGTCCGCCGACATTGATTTGAACTTCAGCCTGTTGAAGACGCCATTCCATGCGCTTGAGAATTCATCGCTGTAGCGGTCGAGCAATTCAGGTCCAAGCCTCAGCAACTCCTGCTCTACATCGCCTTGCTCGCCACCCGCACCGATTACCCATTGCTCGTCGACAAGCCGTTGAGCGATGCCAGCGAGCTGCCCCAGGTAGAAATCGTTGAAGCCGGCGTAGGTGTAGAGGCCGGGAACGCGAAGCGTCGACAGATCGCTGCCATCGACAGCTTCGAAGATCATTTTTGCTTCTGCGCCGCCTCTCGTTGCCACGGCAAAGTCAGCTAGCGGGGCGGCCGACATTGCCGAGGCGATCAGGGCAGAGGCACGGTCAGCGACGGTCATGCGGCCAAGCGCGCGCTGTGCGGCTTCGACAACAGGGCGATTGAGCTCAAGCGACGGGTCGTACTCGTCGTCGAGCGCCAGCATCGCGCGCAGGTGCTTTTCCAGCATCAGGCGCCCTTCGCGATTTTGCGGTCCCGGATAACGGTTCTGCTCCCAATCCTTCCTCAGCCAGGAAACGATCTGCTCATCCTCGACTTTAGGCGCCTTGCCGCCAAGCATGAGGTAGATCTTCAGCGCTTCGTAGAGCGCGGCCGGATCGCTCATCTTGGCCTCGATCGTGCGCTCGACATGAAGCAAGAGTCGCGTACGGAATATCCGCTCCAATGCTAGCCGGTAGGTCGTTTCCGATGCCGAAAGCAGCCGCGCGCGCTGGCTCAGCCCGAGCGCTTCCTGAGGTGGCGTCGGCAGGTCGCGGTTCTCATAGCCGGTTGGCAGACTGCGAACGCTCTCCAGTGCATCAATGACGTTTTCAAGATCGACATCGGACACGGTTTCCGCCTGGAGCAAGGAGCTGGCCGATGAACTATAGCTTTCCGCCGCCTGGTCGGTGGCAGCGATCAACGCCTTGTTGGCGGTGTAGCTCATCGCCATTGCACCTAGTGCCGCAGCAGCGATCAAGCCAACGGCACTGACGCTGGCATAGCGGGAAATTCTGGCACGCCGGTCGGCGGCTTTGTCGTAAGAAACCCAGCCGGCTTCGGCGAAGATGACATTTGCGAGCAAATCGTGCAGGAAATAGCTCTTGCCGGTGCCCGAAAGATGAGCATGTGACCCACTGCCGAAGCTTCGACCGATGGCGCCGAGCACACGGTCGATCGGGGTGCCTTCCTGCGTGCCGGAGGAGAAATAGAACCCACGCAGTATGGCGCTTGCTTGCCTTTTCGTCGGCTCGAAGACGCGGCCGAGAAAATCCGCACTGCGCTGCTTGAGCGAGGCAAACTGCGCGGTAAAGCTGAAGATTGAGATGCGCGCGGCCTGATCGGGTTCCTCCTGCAACCGGTCTGGTACTTGCTCGGCAAGGCGGTGGACGAGCGCGTCGAACTCAGCAGGCACAATGCCGACCATATTTGTCTTGTGGTCCGCATCCTGGAATGTGGCACCCCACACCATGCGCCGGCGGGTTTCGTCGAGATCGCCGAAACATTCCATGAAGCCGGCGATCAGGTCGGCCTTAGTGAACAGGACATAGACCGGGAAGCTGATTTTCAGCGTCTCGTGGATCTCTTGCAGGCGATTGCGGATTTCTATGGCATAGGCGCCGAGTTCCTGATCCCCTGACGTCATCACGTCGGGAAGGCTAATTGCTACGATCACGCCGTTGATAGGCTGTCGGGCGCGGTATTTCTTCAGTAGCGATAGAAATGCCAACCAGCCCTTGCGGTCGCCCTCGGCATCGGAGTCCTGCGTCGTATAGCGGCCGGCAGTGTCGATCAGCACAGCCTCTTCAGTGAACCACCAGTCGCAGTTTCGGGTGCCGCCGACGCCGGGTACTGGTCGGGCGGCACCGGATACCGCGAGCGGAAATTTCAGCCCCGAATTGACCAGGGCGGTGGTCTTGCCGGCACCAGGCGGGCCGATGATGAGATACCAGGGTACTTCGTAGAGAAAGTTGCGTTTGCCGCTAGCGCGTTTGAGCGTCGCGATGGCCTTGGTCATGCCCGTTTCGAGTTGCCGGGCATCGCCGTCGTATGCGCTATCGCTCGAGACAGCCGCTGCCAGCGCCTTTTGTGCGCTGCGGGCATGCAAAGATCGGAGCAGGTAGAGGCCCACAACCATTGCCACCACCAGGCCGATAATTGCGATGCGCGGCCAGGCTGCCGCCAAAGGACGGGTGTCAGCGAACACGATCAACGGGCCGGCGAACCACACGGCCGCGGCAAAGCCGGTCAGTGCAAGGACACTGAAAAGCCTGAGCAGCCAGAGCCTCATGGCCAACCCCCCGAGATGGCGGTGGGGGCTCATAGTGTTTCTTCCCGCTGGACCATGACGTCGACTCGGCGGTTCCTCGCCCGGCCGTCGGGGGAGCCATTGTCGGCGATCGGCTCGTCCTCCCCCTTGCCTTCGACCGATATTCGCGACTGGTCGCCAATCTGAGGAACCAGGGCCATTTCGACCGCCTCGGCCCGGGCGACGGACAGATCGTAGTTCGACTTGAAGGTGCCAGACTGTCGCGGCTTCGCATTGTCAGTGTGGCCAACGATCTTGATCGGACCTCGTTCCGCCCCTAATGCCGCTGCGATCCGACCCGCGACGGGGGCAAACTCGGGCTTTGTCTCGGCTCCGCCTGGTTCAAAGAGCAGCGCATTGTTGATCTCGACGACGATGAATTCGCCCTTGGCGCCGACAGTCAAGCCGCCGCTTTTGATGTCCTGCGCAAGTGCCGCGCGGATGCGATCGATCTGCGCGACACTTGGCGCCGTATCGACAGGCTTGGCTTCCTCGACCAGCGGCACGAAATCCGTCCGTTCAATGACGACCGGCGTCGAAGGCGTCAGCGCAAGCAGCTTTGCAGCAAGCGCATCGCCTTCCCTGGTGATGTCGTAGCGCATCAAGAAAAACGTACCTGTGACGAGCGCCAGGGCTGCGGCAGCGATTGCCCACAGCGGAAGCCGCGCCGGGCGCCGCGCCTGGGTGGCTGACAGGCCTTGCCATCGCGGTGAGAGCTCATCGTCGGCAAGCGGCCTGAAATAGCGCAGTGCTGCGTGGGCATCCTGCCGAACGGGTTCGAGGCTGTCTTCCCCGCTGGTGATGCCACGGTATGGGCCCTCGAAGCCGAGCGATAGGCAGGCGTGCATGAGTTCGAGCAGGTCGCAGCGCTCCGCTGGATCGGCAAGGACCGTATTGAGGGCTTCAAAGAAACCGTTGCCGGGAGCTTCGATGCCATAGAACCGCGACAACATGCTGTGTTGTGCCCAAATGTCGGGACCAAGACCCGGCAGGTTCGCGATGATATCGTCAGCGGTTTCGCTAAGCGCATATTTGGCGATACGCGCGTCCTCGTCGGCAACACCAGCTTCAGCGGCTTTCCATTCGAACTCTTCGATGGAACTTGCGACATGCTGGGCCAGCGGTACGGCATCAGCTTCGACAGTCGCCATCCTGAGATGACCAAGCAGCATCAGCAGCGGTGCTGCTGCCACCATGATCGGATTGGCACCAGCAACTTGGACGTGGTCGGCAGCCTCGAATAGGGCGTCCTGCGAAACGCCAGCTTCTGTTGCGGGTTTTCCCTGCTTTTTTTTGCCGTGCACCGTCTCGTGTGGGCGCTCGGCGAAGGGCGCGCTTTGATAAATTACCGTGCCGGAAGGCAGCGGTTGCGGTTCAGCACTGCTAGCGTAGATGATGGTTGGGTCGGATTTTGCTAGGAGTGCCGGAGTAGGTGCAGCCGGGTCCGGCCGCGGCGCGCGGCGCGGCGATCCGCGAATGACGGTTCTGCCGTCGGAGCCGGAAGGATCGTCCTTCGAACTCATCGCCGATTACCCGCTCTCGCGCGACGCCTGCACTGCGCTGACAAATGCTGCAGGCGCCTCCGGTCAGACAGTGTTGCTCGCGTGCCAATTACGCATCGTAGTGCAAGGACATGCCGATTGGAACCAGGACGGATCTACTCGGCAAAGGCAGCATCATTTCTTGCTTGCCGATTTGGCGTAGGCCTCGCTGAAATAGGCCAGGAAGACATCGAGCATGCCATTTTCGTGGGCAGCCTCCTTGGCCTCCCATGTCGCGACGAACATGTCCCAGGCGCGGCCTTTCTTCGACACGAATGAAGAGCCGGCAAGCTTGCTCTCGATGGTGTCGGGCGAAAGTTCCGAGAGCAGTCGCGAAAGTGCCGCCTGCATCGCGGCGTAAGTCGCAAGTTCGTGTGTCTTGAGATCGTGGAACGCCTCTTCAATGCTGTGCCTGGCGTCAAGGTAGCCAGAGCGGCGCTGGGCGAACATGATTTCGAGGATTTCTTCAGAGCGCGGAATGAACTTCAATGGATTGTTGTCGACGCCGCTGATCATGGTTCGGTGGCTGCTCTTGGCCAACGCCTTGGCAGCCGCGCGCGCCTTGAGCAACAAAGCGAGTTCATCGACCACCGCCCGCAGCACCGCGCCGACTTCCGCGGCAACGTCGTTTGGATCGCGCTGCAGAAATATTTCTGGCGAGACGCCTGCGCCGGCCGCTATGAGGCGAAGTAGCTCCGTGGCCTCCAGTCGTTGAGCCGGAGCCACAAGAGGCGATGGCGCGGCTGGTAGCGGTACCGGCGGCTGCGCTGCGACGCCAATGGCGCTTTGGTCGTTGCTGGTTCCGCCGAAGAAAGGGTCGGCGAATTGCGGCGGACGTTGGCCCACTTGGTCTACGGCATACCTTGCAGGCGCTGGATTGCCCCGTTGGCTAGCCGCATCCCGGTCGTTCTCGATCGATACGGCGACGATGTAGCGGCCAATCCAGAGCCGGTCGCCGTGGTTGAGCGGGTGCGGGTCAGTGATGCGCTGGTTCGATCCGTTGACGTAGGTTCCGTTGCGCGAGACGTCATAGAGCCAGAACGTGCCCCCGTCGTAGCGGACCTCGCAATGCAGACCGGAGATGAAGAGATTGGGATCGGGCAGGTTCCAGTCGCGATTTTCGCGACCGATGGCAAAGCTGCGACCATTGGAGCTGTAACTCAACGGTCCGCCGTTTGGCAGCCTGTCGACATTTTCGATGGTCAGATTGATGAGCATCCGAATTCGTCCGCCAAACCCTCTGTTTCCGGCAGTCTCGTCCAAATTCACCCATTTATTCTAGCAGTTTACGGCGACCCCAGCACAGGGACATTTCGCATCGGCACATTCAGCGGCACCGCCACGCCTACTTTGGCCGGTTGAAAAACTTGTGCTAAGCTTTGTGATAGAAGTCCGGCCGTCCGGAGAGGGCATGACGCCATGGCTAACGATCGCGCGACTGTGGTCCGGACACCTCTTGGCGCCGATACGTTGACTTTCACCCATCTGACCGGACGCGACGAGGTTAGCCGCTGTTTTGCCTATACGGTCGGCTTTGTGAGCAGCGATCCGGAAATCGATCCTCTGAAACTGCTCGGGGGCGCCGTCTCGATCGAAGGCGAGTCCGATCCGGTACGCTGGTTCAGCGGCCTCGTTTCGGAATTCCGTCTTACCCGCATCGAGGACCGGCTGGCCTTTTACGAAGCTGTGGTCCGGCCGTGGCTGTGGTTTCTCGGCAATACAACCGACTGTCGCATTTTTCAGAACATGAGCGTCGTCGAGATAGTCGAGAAGATCTTTTCCAAATACAGCACCGTGAAGTTCGAGAAGCGGCTGCAAGGGTCGTATCCGCCGCGTGACTATTGCGTACAATATGACGAGACCGACCTCGACTTTGTGCAGCGCCTGCTCGAGCACGAAGGCATCATGTATTTCTTCGAGCACGGCGATGGCGAGCACAAGCTGATCCTTGCCGACGCCATGAACATGCTCAAGGCCCCAACAGGCTATGAGAAGGTGCCGTATCATTTCGAAGGGCAAGGGGCGCGGCGCGACGTCGAGTACATCACCGAATGGGCTCCGGGCAGTTCGGTGCGCCCGGGCGCTTACGCGCACACCGACTACGACTTCAAGAAGCCGGGCGCCGACCTCATGGCGAAGTCCGCACAGGCGTTCGGCCACAAGCTCGCAGCCGGCGAGAACTACCGCCAGCCTGGCGCCCATCTGGAAGTCGGCCGCGGCGATAAGATCGCTGCGATCCGGCGCGAGGAGTTGCAGGCCGTGCACCAGCGCATTGCAGCCGCCGGCACCGTGCGCGGCCTGTTTTCTGGCTGTACCTTCAAGCTCGAGGGCTTTCCGCGCGATGACCAGAACCAGGAATACCTGGTGCTGAGCGTCGAATACCGCGTGTTCGACCCTGGCTATCGCAGCGGCATCGATACAAAAGGCGAAAGCTTCACGGTGGTCCTCGGTGTGGCCCCGACCAGCCTGCCATATCGCCCACCGCGGATCACGCCGCGACCCATCATGCGCGGTCCTCAGACGGCGCGTGTCGTTGGCCCCTCGGGCGAGGAAATCTTCACCGACGAATATGCGCGGGTGAAGGTGCAATTCTACTGGGACCGCGAGGGCAAGAAGGATCAGAACAGTTCCTGCTTCGTGCGGGTGTCGCAAACCTGGGCAGGCAGCGGCTTCGGCTTCATTCAGATACCACGCATCGGCCAGGAGGTGATTGTCGACTTCATCGAGGGCGATCCGGACCTGCCGATCATCACCGGCAGGGTCTACAACGCCGCTCAGATGCCCCCCTATGGCCTGCCGGGCTCGGCCACCCAGTCAGGTTGGAAATCCGATTCATCGAAGGGCGGCGGCGGTTACAATGAGCTGATGTTCGAAGACAAGGCAGGCTCCGAACTGGTCAATTTCCAGGCGCAGAAAGACCACAAGCTTCTGGTCAAGAACGACCGCACCAAGCTGGTGCAGCACGACCAGTCGGACCGCATCGACCACGACGCAAAACACTCGGTTGGCCACAATCTGGATGAGGACGTCGGCAACAACAAGACGGTCAAGGTCGGCGTCGACCAGACGACGAACATTGGCGCCAACGACACCGAAACGGTGGGCTCGAACCGCTCGTTGACGGTCGGGGCGAACGAGACGATTAAGATCGGCTCGAACTCAACCGAGACGATCGGTGCCAATCATGCGCAGACGGTAGCTATCGCTCAAGCGATTACGGTTGGTGCCGCGCGCGTGGATTCCGTCGGCGCGACCGAGACACGCAGCGTCGGCGCCGCGCAGACGAATACGATCGGGGCAAGCCGTTCGGTCAGCGTGGGCGCTGCGCAGAGTCACGACGTCGGCGCAGACGACAGTTGGCAAATCGCGGCAAACCAAAGCGTGCACATAGGTGCTGGCCAGACCGTCAAGATCGCCAAGGATCAGGGCACCGATGTCGGCGCCGGACGCTCGGCGAAAGTCGCCAAGGATGACGCTACCGATGTCGGTGGCGCGCGGACGCTGAAGATCGCCAAAGGCAGCCTGGTTGAGGTCGGCGAGGATGGTGCGATCAAGATTGGCAAGGACCTCCTGATCGACGCAGGCGACTCCATCGTCATCAAGTGTGGTTCGGCGGCCATCTCGATGAAGAAGGACGGGACCATCAACATCGAAGGCAAGGACATTACCGTGAAAGGCTCCGGCAAGATCAACGTCAAAGCATCTGGCGACATCACGATGAAGGGTTCGGAGATCAAGCAGAATTGAGGCGGTTGCAATGACCAAGACATTGAGACGGATCGAAGGTGTAGCGATCGGAATATTTTTGGGCTTCGACGCGGATTCACCACTCGTCGTGTTTCCAGGCAATCCCCAAGAGACTGCCATGCCTGCCCGGAGCGTTGCCGAACTGACATCGGAGATGATCGGTGCCGAGGTGGCGTTGCTTTTTCAGGAAGGTGACCCCAACCGACCACTGATTGTCGGGCGCATAGTCGATCCTATGCGCAAGCAACAGGTGCCACAGGTCGTCCGCGACGGCGAAAGTGTCAAGATCGTTGGGCAAGAGCGGATCGAGTTGCGCTGCGGCAAGGCCACGATCATAATGGAAAAGGACGGCCACATCACCATCCGCGGCACCTACGTCACAAGCCACGCAAGTGCCGCCAACCGCATCCGCGGTGGCTCGGTCAACCTGAACTGATGCCAGCGCCGGCCCTAAGTGAGATCATCCGTCAGCACGCTGAGATGGCGGCGTTCCTATGGACCGTCTACGACCACCATTTGCTGTATCCGGACGAGAACCCGGACATGGACACTGTGCGGGTTTCTCGTCTTGTCGAGAGGTTGGAAGCGCATCTCGACGGGCTGCGCGTTGCTGGAGAAATCGGACGTAAAATCGCGCAAGAGCGTTATGCTGAATATCCGGAAGCGGGCGAGTTGTTTGTGGTGAGAATACTGATGGGAAACAGAACCCCACGTATCGCTGAACTCGATCTTCCGAAAGTCAGAGCTTTTCTGACGGCGACTCTGACGTCGAGAGATTAAATGCCAAGAACTTACACATATCGAGTACCAAACCAATTTTTACCGTCGAAGCGCATCCCAATGGCACCGCCCGCGCTGCCGAGGTAAGCATCGTTCGCGATGATCTTGTAGGACTGGAAGGTCTTCTTTGTCAGTTGTAGCGATCCGCCTATGAGGGCGAAGAGGCCTTCGCCGCCCGCAGCAACATAGGTTGTGCCTTGAAAGACAGCGAGGCAATGCAGGTCTAAGTCGCTCGACGTTATGTCGGTCCAGTTCATGCCAGCCCCCCTGAAGAGAGTTCCCCCAAGGCCGCAGATCACCACATCGTCGACTCCAAGGGCATATACGTGCAAGAGGCGCGCATTGGTGGGAAGGTCGATACGCTGCCAAGCTGCACCATTTTTCCACCAGGCAAGGCCGGCCTCCCCCACCGCGTAGAGGTTATCAATTGAGGTGCCGCCGATTGCAAAAATAGTATCCCCAAGTCGAGGGCTGGACGCGGACCAAGCGTCACGTGCGTTCCTCTGGTAAACTATACCACTGTTGCCACAGGCAAAGATCTCTGTATCGGATAAGGCAAAGAACCTGACTAGGCGATCGCCTGGACTTACATCTGTCTGTGACCAGGTGCCCCCGTCATACTCGGCAATCCGGCCGCGGATATCGCAGGCAAACAACCGGCCCGACGGGTCGCGGCAGAGATCTATCAGCCAGCCATTCCAATTGAGCAGTTCGGACTTGACGTCCCCCGCCCCGGCCCCAACGTCCGAATTGACGTTCACGTACGAATTGAATCCTTCGCCGTTGGTGTAGACTCCCAAGGTGAAGAGTTTGCCTCCAGCGTCGACCGCCACGCCATCGCAACTGACGCTGTGAGGTTTTTCATCATCGATATCGTCAGGTTTCCGTGGAGTCATGAGCTTAACCTTGAACAGGAACGGTCGTGTTGGGAGCACTGAAGTCTTGGCCAGGCGTCCGGCAGGCGGTTTTGTCTCCGGTCTCGTCGTCCATCAGCGGCAGGAAATAAGCGTCGCAAATTTGACGTAAGCAATCTATCGCCGGATGCTCTGGCTCTCCTTCTTTGTTGGCGAGCTCGGGTTTTGCCTTCTTCATAGCTTCCAGATTGCCCTCGCGCACCTCCTTGTAGGTGGGTGCGCGCCCGGTTTTGGCTTGATCGGCTGACCATTTGTTTTGCGCTGCTGTCTTTTCGCCATGCTCGGTTCCGGCGGTTGTGGCATCCTTCAAGCAAATACATGGCGCGTCGCGATAGTAGTAATCCTGAACTGTATCGATTCCTTGGCGAGAGGTCCTGTTACCCAAAGGAACAAAACATGCATTCTGAAGTATGTGGTCTGATTGTTGATATGTGTCATCGTTACTTGACGTCTTCTTCTCGCAGTAGTCTTTACGATCTCTATACTCGTGGACATAAATCTCAAGGTCATTCAGAATATCCGAGCAATCACGGTCGCCTGATGACATGCCGGCTATATGAGGCCAGGAAACTGTGTTTGACGGCGATCCATGATTGTTCGTAGCAAGGTCAGACATACGTATGACCGGCTCGCCATCAAATTTCACGTCGCCTGACCAAGAATTGAAGTGCTCTTCACCAGTATTATTCGAGCTTATCAAGCCTTTTTTCGCGGCGCTGCCAGCTTCCGTTCCAGATGTCTTCGACAGGTCTGACTTGTTTTTAATATTGACTGTTTTCCCCCCGATCTTGACTGTCCCGGTGCCCTGTTCTGTGTCGCTGGCGAATCCGAAGCTCGGATAGGGAACCGGCACCCCCGGGGGCGTTGCCGGGTTTTCGGGCGGCGTGAAGCAGGTGTCAGGGAATACTGCGATTGTTCTTGCATTTACCGCCTTGCCGGAAATTTCCAATCCATTAGCGAAGACGTTTGACATTAGGCGGTCCTTGCAGCGAGTACCGCAGCACCGCAAGCGCCGGCATCGTTGGAAGCTTCGATAAGGACAGGATTGCCGGCAGCGTAGCCCTTTTTGTTGGCCGTCCAAGCCATGCCGATCATCAAGGGCACGACGGCAGCGCCAACATTGCCAAGGGATTCACCGGGCGACCAGATGTCCTGGAATTCATGGCGGCCGCGGAGTAGCCGCAATTTTGCCAGCGCGCTCTGCTTGAACCAGTACTGCTCCCCAATGAAGTCCGAGATTAGATAGCCGAGTTGCGCCATCTCTATGCCTGTTTGCTGCAAGGCGGCACGGTACGCCTCCGTCATGCCGTCGCCTCGCAAAGGCAGGTCCGACGGGTTGTAGATCGAAGCGAGTTCCCGCGCGAGCCCCAATCCAAAGAGGCGAAAACCGTCTGGTTTCGAACGCATGCAAAGCACAGCTGCCGCCGCTTCACCCGGTAGGAAACCGTTGGGATTACTTGGCGTCAACAACCGTTTTGCGCTGAGATAGTGACCAACCGCATCGCTGGTCAGATAGCTATCCACCCCGGCGATCATCACATAGGGGGTATCGCCCGACGCCAGAATCCGTCGCGCTTGCTCTAGGGCCGCATGGCCTGAAGGTCGACCATGTGAGACGATCCGCGAACGTGTATGCGGCTCGACCTCGACGATCTCGGCGATGCGACGGAGTAGGCCGGAATTGTCTCTAACTGGTCGTCCGGGACGGTCTTCTTCGGCGAGGCAAAGGATCAACGCTGTCCGACCTCGCGCTTGCGGTGCGTTGTTGAAGGCCTCGCAGATCGCGCCGGCGGCGAGATGAGCCATGCGCTTTTCGCCAATCCAGTTGCGTGGCAACGGTACCGGCGCGCCGACCAGCCACTCGCCGCGAGAGCCTATAAAGCGCGTTTCCTGAAAGCCGTCGAGCCGCGCCCTCATGGCCGCACAGCTAGAAGGTGCATCGAGACCAACTGCTGTGACCATACCGACCGAAACAATGTCGAGTGGAGCGCTCATGCGTCCTCTACTTCGTCTAGCGGTGTGGTTCCGCTTGCACGGACATATGCGCGCCCCGCCGCCCGTGCCCGCAACATCGACTCTGTTGGTGGGCCGACCCAGCATTCGGTGAAGTCGAGGATGGTTCGGTGGATACGCTGCGAGATGCGCCAGACCAGCGAGACGCGGCGGTTCTCGGGATCGAACAGGACCGTGTCGGGGAGGATGTTGGCTTCGTAGGCCTTCTCTCGTCCCTTGAACAGCGTCATGGGTAGCCTTGTCGATGGCAAACGAAAGCTCTCGCGGCCGCTAGATGTGAGGTTGATCAACACCACTTCCTCGCCACCTTTAGGCGGGGTTATCTGCTGGTCGGGCGGCGCCATTTGGAAATAGCGTTCGTCGAAATCCGCCGGCAAGAATGGGAAGACGTTGTCGATCCAGTTCTGGTCGTACGTACCGCCATATTCTATCCGCCCGGGCCAGCCTCGTCCCATCGGCCCGAAACTCATTGGCGTGTAGACGCCAAAGGGCGAGCGGATCTCCTCACCGATGGATTGTGTGTTTGGCAACCTGAGGCCGGGAACAAGATGTTGGTTGCGGGTACGCGCCCAACCGGTGCCGACGGGATTAAACTGGTAGCTACCCGGGAGCTTGTCTTCGGGGTCGAGGCGGTCGGTGCCGCCCCAAGCGGTATCGTAGGAGAATGGCTGGCGCAGAAAGGGCTGGGGTGCTGTCGCCATGAACAGAGGCCCGTGAGCCCGCCATTCGCGCATGCCCACCACCTCGAAGAGTTTTTGCCAACCGCCCAGCTTGATCCCTACCGGCACCCGTTCGGCCGGACGTCCACCAGGCGCATAGGCGCAGCCATTGGCAACCACATCGCAGCGCGGTTTGCGGAAAGCGAAATCGGTCTCCCAAAGCGTTGCCGAATAACCTGGCTCACCGGTGCAGGTATCGGCCATCACCAGCGGCACCTGCTCAGCCGACTTGTGCACCAGCCCGCCAGGGGTGTCGGGAAAGTCGAACGTGCCCTTGACTACGACGACGATGTATTCGTGCGCAGCTTTGTCCATACCCATGGTGAATTCATAGACGAAGCCGGTCTGGTTCCAGATCTGCATCAGCCGGTCTCCCAGCTCGCCATGAGGAGCCGATCCAGTGCCGGTTGCGGGTTTGTCGGGTCAATTTCCATTGGCACGGAAGCATCCGTCCAGAGGACCATGCCGTGCACCGGCTCACCAGTAATGTCGAGTGTCGGGAAGGGCAGGGCAGCCAGATGGGCAGCGAATTCGTCGGCGCTGACGTCTCCATATCGCGCGGAATCCGCAGCGACCTCGATGTCGTCGAACCAATTCGCCGCCGAGCCTGCAAGGCCGGTTGCGGCTGCTGTAAGCGGAGAGGCGACAGTCAACGGAAAACGGCGACCGGCGCGGTCGCGGCTCGGCACAACGATGCCGGCCATCGGCCCATTTGCCTCTGGGCCGAGCAGGAGGCGCAGCGCGACTTCTTCCGTCCAGATGCCAGATGATTGCAGTGGCGCCAGATGGCTCGCGACCCAACGGTCCCAGGCTTGCACGAACGCGCCCGGAAGGCCTCGGCCGACAAAATCGCCGGTCGCCGGGATCTTGCCGTAGAAGCCAGTGACTAGATCTGCTGCGGGCATGCGAACCTCTTGAACATCTCCAAATTGTAGGGGTTCTCGACACTTGCCGCCTTCAGTTCGAAATCGGCGTAGAAGTTCTTGGCGCCGAGGCGCAGATTGTAGACGTCGGACAGGGCAGTGCCGGTGAAACGGCCCTTTGTCAGCAGCCTGAGCCAGGCCCAGCTGCCGGTTTCATTGACGATCACTTCGGGGGAGCCATCGATCGGCTGGAAGGCGAGCGAAATGGTGCCGGTGCCGTCCTTTCCCGGCCAGGTCATTGGCTGCGGGCGGGTGGCGTTGTTGTAGTAGACGAGGCTCTGGCCATCGAGGTTGAGCGTGACGCGGGTGACGGTGGGCGACAGGTCCTTGGGCTCAAGCGTGAAGCTCATCAAAGGTCCTGTCCCACCAGGGAAGAGGTCGTCGCGGATGCGGCGGGCCTGCTCGAAGGCAGCAAGCGCCGAAGAATCAAGGCCGAAATCGGCGCGCCAGGTCCATGGCTGCTTGGCGGTGTCGACATAGCTGATGAGGTGATCGTTGGTGAACGCGTCAATCAAGCCACCTGGGCCAAACAGCCGGGCGAAATCTCGGACGTTGACATCGACAGCGCTCTGCGGACTGAATGGATAGCGGTCGTTGAGCGCTGCCTGGCAGAAAGGCAGAATGTCTGCGCGCCAGATGGCGTTGAGCTCGGAGGTGACCGCCTTTTCCGTCAGGCCGCTTGTGTCGCCGGCAATGCCGCCGAGCCAGTCGTCGATCGGATCGGGCAGGATCTGCGCCTGACGGGCGACAGCACCCGTAAGTTCGGCAAGCCCGCCTTGCTTTTTGATGGCGTCCTGTGGATCGGGATTGGCGGTGACGGTCTGCAGCACATTCGAAAGTGCTGTGAGCGCCACGACGGCCGCGTCAAGCGCGGGCGGCTGGCCATCAACCTCGGCGACAGCTCCCTTGAGCGGTTTGAAGTGCTCGGCAACGAGCGTGCCTGTCATGTCGACTTCGGTGGCTGAACCGGCACGAGGAAGCAGCTTCGCGCCGGCCTTGGCGAGTTTGCCGACCTTGCCGAGCTTGCCCAAGAGCTTCGATGCACCCTTGGACGCAGCCTTGTTGTCACCAGCCGGCTCTTCGTCGGAGCGCATGAGATCGGTCTCGTGGACGACGGCGGTGACAAGGCGCTTGAGCGCGGAATCGGCGCTCGAAAGGTCCTTGAGGTTTTCGCTGGCGACGTTGAGGTCGGTCAGCGGTGCCAGCCGAATATCGCGCAACAGGCTGTCCCACTGAGCGATGAAATCCTCGTAGTAGAGCTTGAGGATATCTTCCGACAGCGCTGATACCGAGGTCTCGGAATTCTCCTCGCAACCGCCGGCAAAAACGGCGCGATCGAGCGCTGCCTGGCCCGCGACATCCTCCAGCCGGTCAAGGATGACATCGTGGAAGCCGGCGTAGGTAAATGCACCTGATATGCCGACACGCATCGTCTTGTCCGAGCGGCGGGCAAGGACCTTGGAGCCGTTGGGACCTGCGAAATTCGCCGGAATCCATTCTTTCAGTTCGGAGACGGCGGGATCGGCCAGCAACTGCTTGTAGGCGCGCGCCGGAAGCGAGATGGTGCAGACGCTCTTCAGTGCCTCAGCGACCAGCGCTGGATCGGGTGCAACATAGCTCGCATCCACAGTCATGCGGCGGATGGCGGCGAGCTGGTGTTCCTCCGCGTTCGCCGTCGGAAAGGGGGCGACAGGGGCAAACTCAGGCAGGTGGTTCACCCACCAATCCTGAGCGAAATCGGGGTCCATCTGCGACAGGCCGGTCATCATGCGGTAGGTCTTGAGGGCGCCAAGCATGAATTCCGGATCGCGGACCTGCCGCCACATCGTTGTTTCGAGCAAGGCGACCATGCGCGGCTCGAGGATGTTGCGTAGGGCGTGGTTGTAGCTGTCTGCCTGTGCCCGCAGCAGCTCCGGCGCTGCTGTCGGGCCGATCAGGTCGCGCACTCCGCTCGGCGGCGGCGTGCGGGCACTGGTCACCTCATCCATCGCTGCCAGCGCGACATCTATATCAGGCGCGTCAACTGGGGCTGGAGCCGCTGCAAACGGTGCAAGCGGCGCCTGCAGGGCCTCGAACTGGCCGGCTTGGGCCGCGATGGCGTTGCGGTTGTCGTAGTAGGACAGCCCGAAGAGAGATCCGGCGAGCAATACCGCCGCCCCAGAGGCTGCGGCAGCGCCGCGCCAGATCCAAGTCCGGCGGCGCTGGGCAAGCGGATCGAACATGCCGAGACCGGCTTCCTTGAAGATGATTTCGGTCAGCAGGTTCTTGAGGAAGAAGCTTCGCCTTTCGACGCGAGGCGAGGACATGGCGCGGCGTGGCGGCAGCCCGAACGAGGACGAGAGCGCGGCCGTGAGCCGGTCGATAGGCGCGCCTTCCTGCGTTGCCGAAGTCAGGTAGACGCCGCGCAGCCAAGCGCTGTCTTCATAGCGGCTTTCGCCGAATATCTGTTCGATGAGAAGGCGGATCGGTTCGGACAGGCTTTCGACCTGTGCCGGGAACCTGAAAATTTCGGCACGAGCCGCCAAGCTGTCTTCGTCTTCGAGGCGAGGGACGAGACGTCTCTCAAGCTCTGTCGCCAGCAGCGAGATTTCTCGCGACACGATGTTGCCGTCGACACGCGCGTCGGGCGCGAAAGTTGTACCCCACACCTGTTCGCGTGCCGAGGTCGAGAGGCCGCCGAAGAAAGGCTCGAAGCCCTTGATCAGATCGGCCTTGGTCAGCATCAGATAGACCGGCAGACGGATTTCCAGCCGCTCATTCAGTTCGGCCAGACGCCGGCGGATCTTGCGACCATGCGCCTTGATGGCTTCGTCACCTTCGGACAGCGCATCGATCGAAAGCGCGACGATGACGCCGTTCAGCGCGCGCCGCCCGCGATGCTTTTTCAACAGGTCGAGGAACCCCAGCCATTCGGCAGCGTCGACATCGGGCTGGCTCTCCTGCTGGACGTAACGTCCAGCGGTGTCGATCAGCACGGCGTTTTCGGAAAAGAACCAATCGCAGTTGCGGGTGCCGCCAATACCCTGGATGTCGTCGGTGAGATCGATCGGGAAGTTGAGGCCGGACTGGCGCAATGCGGTCGTCTTGCCGGTCGCAGGCGGTCCGACGATGACGTACCAGGGCATATCGCGCAGCAGCTTGCGACCGCCGAGCTTGCGCCGTTTCAGCTCGTCCATCAGCCCCTGGAACTTGGCGCTGACTGCGGCAACGCTTTGCTCGCCAGGCGTCAGTGGCTTTTCCACCGGAGCTGCGGCGATCTCGGCGACGAACATACGATTGGCACGGATGGCGCGGCGCTGGGCCATGATCAGCCAGATGAGCCACAAGATGACCAAGCCTGCGATCAGCGCCATGCGTATCGTTTCGGACGCGAAGGGCGAGCTCTGCCCAACACTCACGATTGGTCCGAACACCCAGATGATCAGCGAAAGCAAAGTGAGCCCGATGAGCGTCCAGAGCCACCGCGACGTCAGTACCGACCAGAGGAAGCGCAGGATGAACATCTGTCACAGCCTCTTTTCGACCAGCACTTCGACCCGGCGGTTGAGCGCGCGGCCCTCTCGGGTAGCGTCGTCGGCGACGGGGTCGGTGGCAGCGCGGCCTTCCGAGCGGACACGCTCCTGCGGCACGCCGTTCTGGACCAGCATGTCGGCAATCGTTGCGGCACGTGCCTCCGACAGGCGCTGGTTGGTGGAAAGCGGGTTGGTTCTTTGCAGAGGAATGCCGTCGGTGTGGCCAACAACCGTGATGTTTCCGATCAATTCCTGGTTTTCGACGATCACCTTGGCTATGGCGCTGACCAGGGGCTGGAAGCCGTCTGTCAGTTCGGCCCGAGACGACTGGAACAGCTCAGGGTTGGAGGCCTGGATGACGAGACGGGCTAGGGATACGCTTTCGGCACCCTTCAACGCTGGGCGCAATTCTTCCGGAGTGGCCGCCGCAAATTCGGGTAGGAGTGCGAAGTCGACGGTCTCGACCGGAAGCGCTTCTGCCTGAGGTGCAGTGCGCAACACTTCGGCGCGGTCTGCCGGCGGAAGCGCACGGACTAGCGCGGAGAGTTGGACGGCCTGATTGCTCAGCCCCAGGGAGAAGCCGACATAGATCGCGGTTGCGAGCACCGCCGCGATAACACCCATCACCCAGATCGGCACTGTGAAGCGTGGCGCCTCGTCAGCTGCGACGACACCCTTCCAGTTTGGCGAAAGCGGTGCATCTTCGGCGTCTGCATCGCGCAGAAAACGCGCGGCAGCCGCACGCACCGCATTCAAAGATCGGTCGCCGGACCGACCAGGCACCCGGTATTTGCCGCGGAAGCCGAGTGCCATGCAGTGATACTGCAGTTCCAGCATTTCCTTGTCGCGGTTGGGGTGGCGCTCAAGTTCTTCCAGGCGTGAAAAGAACTGGGCGCCAGCATCGACATCCCCACGCAGCATGACGACGAGGGGCTGACGCGGCCAGGCACTGGCACCGCCCCAGGGTGTGTTCAGCGCGAGATCGTCGAGCAGTGCAGCGACCGACCATGCGGCCTGGTCTGCGCGTTCAACGGACGACCCTGCAGCAACCGCAGCGTCACGCCCCCGCACGAGCTCTTCGAGCAGGCGGGTTCGCAGATGCTCCGGATTTTCCGGCGGCAGCGCATTTTCAAGCTCGGGGGCGAATTCCAAAAGGGCAGAAAAAGCATTGACCAGCGTGTTCGGATGGGCACGCGACCGCTTCAGTTGGGCTGCGGAAAAGGGCATCGGCGCGCGTGGCGTCGGCGTGCCGACCATGCGAATCCGGGTCCGCTCACGATCCTCCGACAAGCCGAAAGGATCGTCTTGGCTCATCGCGTCACCTGTTCACTGAATAGCAATCGACCTGCGGCTCGCTCGGCAGCACCCCGGATACGCCTATGACGAATCCGGGTGCGTCGAGGAGGGAGGCCCAGTGCTCGCTTCTTTGATCAAGTTCAAGGCAAAGGCGGTCGCCGTCATAAGGGATTTCGCGCGGCTGCGAGTGCAGCGGCTTCAACGGAATGCCCGGCAGGCGCGACTTCCAAAGGCCTTCGAATTCGTTGGCCGCACCAACAGTGGCTTGGTTGACGAATATCTTGCGCAGTGCATCTTCCGATAGCTCGGAGCCAACGCGAATGACGATGCGGCTGGCAACAAGCAGTTTCGGGTTGTCGATGCGCACCTTCCAGACGTTGGTGGAATGGCGCATGACCGGCAGCGCTCGCGATTTTGGTTCGACGTAGCGCAGACTCAGGATCAGCGAACGCAACGTGTCGGCAATCGCCGAGTAGGCTGGCCCCGGCGCCATGTGATCGTAGATCGGCAATTCGGCCAGGCGCCTCGAGTTTGAGCCGTAGGTCGCCATCGAGCCGGCGAGGCCGGCAAGCTCGAGGTAGAGATCGGCGGGGTGGAATATGTCCTGCGCCAGCATATGCGCCAGTCGTGGCCGCGCTGCATTGGCGAGATTGAGCATCAGCAAGTCTTCAACGCTGCGCCCTGGGCCGCCAAGCACCATCTTGGCATGCGCCTCAGCGATCTGATCGAGCCCGGTGATGACCTCTTGCAGAAGCTGGGCGTACCAATGGACGGCTCCGGTCGTGAGCGTAGGCGGCAGGAAGTTGTCGTCGATGGCAACGCCACCATCAGCGCGCAGGCCCGTGATTTCGGTGATCGGCAGTGCCGTGTAGCCGCCGACCGATTTTCCGGGCGCAAGCAGCTGTGCCTGCGGTCGGGCGATCTCGATCTCCTCGGGGTCCGAACCGCCTTGCACCGCGTCACGCACCGTGACGATGCGGCCGCGGTAGCGCGCACCGCTAGCCTCGGCATGCGCGGGATCAAAGCCGACGCCGCCCGGCGGCTCCAGTGGTACGGCGATGAGCACCGGACCGCCGCCCATGTCCGCGGTGATGGCGAGCGGCTTCGGTGCGTCCATCGTGTCGGGAATGGCGAAAGGGGTGCCATCGGGGAAGATGCCGCGGGCAGAGAGCACCGCGACCTGTCCGGCCTCCAGCAAGGCCGGATCGAGGGTCAGTGTGCGAAAGCCGAAGGTATGGAGCTGCCCGGCCAGAAGAGCGCCGCGCACCGTCGCTTCAAAGAAGCGGTCCTGTTGCTGGAAGTGCTGGGTGCGGAGGAACAGCCCTTCGGACCAGAGCACCCTGTTTGCGTCGGTCATGCGGCAACTCTTAGCATCGAGAACTCCGTTCTTAGTCCGCGTCAGGCGGAAATGCCTCCGCTGCCGAGCTTAACGGCGATCGTTGCCGTCGAACCTGGCGAGACCGATTTCGTCGTTCGCCAGGTTCGACCCGTTGGTTCGCGAACAAGCGCGACAAAACCGAGCGCGGTCGCTTCCGGCTCAACGGTGATGGTCTTAGACGCCGCCTTACCGGGGCCGACGGCGAGCTGGTCGGAGCCGATGAGGTCGCCACCTAGCGCTGTGGCGGCATCACCTTGCAGGGCGAAATAGTCCGCGGAGTTGAACTTGCCCGTGCTTTTCAATCGCATGACCAGAACGGTAACCGGCCTGTCGCCGCCGCCGGGTCCGGGATTCATGCCGGCTTGACCGCTCACATTGACGGTGACCGTGGACGGTTTCGGCGGCCCGCTTTGGCAGGCGGTAACCAGTCCTGTCGCGCCAAGAGCAAGAATGAAGTCGCGCCGGTCGATCATGCGTCACTCCTCTTCATATGCGTTGCGGAAGTCGGCTCCGATCTCGCCCATGAAGCGCGTTTCGGCGCTTATGGCGATTTCGCGATGGCGTTTCTTGTACAGATCCCAAAGCTTGGCGCTACGGCCGCCGGCCAGCAGCGTCTCGAACGACGAACTCGATTTCAGCTCCTCTTCGAGCGCGATGGGATCGAAGCGATCGATCATGCGGCGAAGAGCTCCCTGCAGGCCGCGCCAAGCGCGAACATGGTGTTGGGCGAGGTCGCGGACTGCATCGGCAATGGCCGGCTCGCCAGCGAGGAAACCGGGGCTGCGTTCGGCCAGCATGGTTGCCAACACGTCATCGACAGTCGGCAGGAATTTGAGCGGATTGACCTCCGACGAGCCGACAATGGTCTGCTCGATGCGCGCATTGCCTTTCTCCTCGGCACGCTTGCGCAGGAGCTGCATAAGACCTTCGAGCATCAAGCGGTATTCGCGGCCGAATTTCTCCATTTCAACGATCGCGTCGCGGCCGGAGGCGTCGCTTTCGTCCAGGCCCATGCCACGAAGGAACGCCGCACGCAGGGCGCTATCCGAATGTGCGGCGGCCGGTGCCGCAGCCGCGGCAGATTTTTGGCGTGCTCGCAGTGACGGCGGCGGTGGGGGAGGTGCATCGGCCCGGCGTGCCGGTAAATCCCAAGGCGCGGGCGAGGGGTGCTTGTCGACGGCTCTGTTTTCAGCCGGCCTTACCTCGGCAACAGGCGGTGGTGGTGGAACGGCTGCGGGGCCAAAATCATCGTCGAGCGATGACGGTTGCGGGTCGACTGGTTCCGGCTTCGGCTTAGGAGGTGGTGTTTCAACTGGGGCGAGGCCAAATGGATCAGCAAAGGCGGACGTGCCATTTTGACTGTCATCGCTGTGTCCAGTCGAAACTGGGGTTGCCACCGGATCGAGACTGAACGGATCGTCGAAGGCCGGCGAATTGCGCTCTGAACCTCCGGCACGCTCGTAGGCGCGAAACGCTCCAGGTTCAGGATGCTCGAACGGGTTCGGAAGATCGGAAGGGCGCGGGCGTTGAGGCTCTTCGTTGGTCTTGACCGAGAAGAAATCATCCCCACCCAAGCCGATTGATGTCCGCGATGTGGGCGGTACGGGTTGAGGTGTCGATGTCCTGGAAGGCGGCGATGACTTTGGCGCCGACGGTTGGGCCTCTGGCTGCAGCTCGACCCGAACGACATAGTCGCCCAACCTGAGCCGCATTCCATTGCGCAGCCGTGCCGAACTGCCTGATCCAAGCGGATTGCCGGCGTCGTCTATGAATAGGCCGCTGCTCGAGGTATCGGTGACGATATAGCCACCCTGTTCCGCCGTGATCTTGCAGTGAGCGCGTGACACGAACATGTCTGGGTCGTCGATCTGCCAATCCGCATCGGGACTGCGACCGATCACCAGTTCACCCTTGTCCAGCCGAGTCTGGCGCACTGCCTGAGCGCGCGGTCCCTGCTCTAGCGTGAGGAGCAAACTCATGCCCCGACCCCCGCCATTTCTGGCCGCCAACCGACGATCGTCCGCAGGCGCATATCCTCAGCATCGTCCCTTTCCGCAGGGGGCGCAAGCCAGGCCGTTCGGCCAAGCTGCGCAGCGCCGATCCGAGCAGGCGGCACCTCTGCACGGGCCAGCACGATCCTGAGATCGACGTCGAGCAACTCGCCGATGAGGTCGCGGATAGCGCGCTTCAAAACAGGTAGCCGTTTGCTACCGGGAAGGAACGCTTTGTAACTCTCGAAATCGAGCGGACCGATGCGCAGCTCGACCCTGTTCTGGCGGCTGAAGCTGCGGGGCCCGATGGTCGCACTTTTGCCCAGCGAAGCGCTGGCTTGACCAAGCCTCGTCTGCAGGGCCGCTGGTATCTCCAGCCATGAAGCGACGAACTCCTTCAATCGGACTTGCACGTTGAAAACTTCTGCGACGAACAAGGTGAGCCGTTCTGGCCCATCGACCTGGCCGGCAAGTGCCGCAGCCTGCCGCAGCTTCACTGTATCGAGATCGGGGTTCGCGGCATTTTTCGTATCGGGAAGGCCGATGCCAGCCATGGCCTCGAGCATCGAGCGGATGCGGCCACCGACGGCACGCTCGACCTGCACGCCCGGATGCGCATCGGCCCAGGCGCGATAGAACAAGGCGATCATGCGGTGCTGGAGGATGTTGACGAAATCGACGAAGGTCGTGTCGCTGGTCTGATGCGCATCGGCACCAGCAAACCAGCGCTGCGACAGCCGATCGAGCACCCAACGCGTCACATGCAGCGGAAGCGGTCCCTCGGGGCCAAGCAAGCCCAGATTGGCGACGGTGACGCGCGCGGCGTTCTTGTCTGTCGCCTCTTCGAACTTGACAACATCCTGGGTCGAAAAGCCCAGGCGCACATGCTGCCCCAGCCGCGCCGGCTCGCGGTCCGGTCGCCCGGAATGACCGAACAGACCGTTGCCCCGGTTTTCAAGTTGGCGAAGCAGCTCGAAGAAGTCGTAGCTCTCCGTCAGTCTGTTACGCGCTGCTAGATCAGGAAGCGGTTGCCGGGCGTCATCGGCCATGGCACGTCCTCCTGTTTCTGGAGAAGCCGCGTGCGGGTGCGCACGAAGCCGTTGATACCGGCGTGGCGGGCAAACAACCGCGCAAGCAGTGCGGAAAGCAGCAACGAGCTTTGGCCCGACAGCACCGACTGGTCGACATGGAGCATAACTTCGGTGCCGCGGCCGAAGCACATCGGCCCTGGTATCGCCAGTCTTTCGATCACCGGTTGGGAGTCGATGCGGACGATCGAGCGGACGTGGCGAGTTATCCCCGGGTCGCCGCGATCGGCATAGAGGTCGAGCAGTGCGTGCAGCGGATCGACGCCGCGGCCGTCCTTGGCAAGGCTGAGGAAATTGAGCGCGAGTTGCGCCACCAGCCGCCAGGCCAGTTCGTCGGCGCGGGATTCCGCATCGGCACCGGCAGGCAGAGTGGCCGGAATGGAAGGCTGGGGCGCTCGCAACGCGCCAAGCAACCTCACCGCTTCGACAGGGTCACCGCTTTCCAGCGTCAGCGTCGGGTTGTCGTCGAGGATCGGCAGGTCGCGGTTGGTGCAAAGAGCGGTAACTTCGATGCGCTTGAGCGGGCGCCCCGTGGAGGTGCCGGCTGGCCGTGAGATCGCCAGAAAGACGTCGTCGCCGGTGTAAGAGGTGCGGGTCACGCCCTCGCGCCGCTCGTCCTCAGTCGCGCGTCGCGGGCGGCGTTCGGTCGAGTAGACCCATCCATTGCCCCTGTTCTGCCCAAGGCTGAAGAGCGCGGGTATCTCCGCGTCGGCCCCTTCGGCCTCGGCGTCCTCGACATGGGTCACCCGAAAGATTTCGAAATCCCTTGGCCGCGTGCGGTCGGCGTAAAGTACCTGTCGCGTTTTGCGGGCATCGAGTTCGATGACGTTGCATTCACGCTCGAATAAATTGATCAGCGGCGTCGCAAACAGTTCGAAATCGGCTGGGGCAAGGTCGGCTAGCTCAGCTACGGCGCGCCGCAGCAGGAAGACGATTTCGAGCCCGGCCTCGCAGCTGCGCACGACAGGCTGCAGCCCTTGAACGCGCGCATAGTGGAAACGCTCGGGCATCATGAAATATTCGCGCAGCAGCCGATAGCCCTCGAAGGTCGGGCGTGTCCGCGGCATTAGCGCTTCCGCGTCGCTGATCCCGATCATCTCGGGAATTGGCAGGGGGGCGAGCTTGCTCGACTTGGCGTCCTGACGAGCGCCCATTGCGGTGCAGACGCCAAAGATCGTGTCGAATAGCTGTGCTGCTTTCGTGCGCCTGGCAAAGTGCAAATCGAGCCGGTCGAGCGCCAGTTCGCTGAGTTTGCCCTTGCCCGTCCGGGCGATGGTTATGCGCAGCGCTGCTTCACAAACTGCTGCGCCGATCGGAGCAATGCCAGCGGCGGCGAGCGCACTGCGGTCCTGGTAGTAGCCGACGGAGGCGATCTCGATCGGCCACAAGGTAACATCCTGAGCCGTAGTGAAGGTGCAGCGTGTCGACAGGCCAGGCTGCAGGCTGGCCACCAGGCGGGTGCCGCGCTTCACGACGTGGCCAGCGCTCATCGTTTGAACCTGCTGGCTGGGCTTCAGCACTGCCATGGTCGTCGCAGGCGCAGGCGTAAGTAGGTCCGGATAGAGAACTTCAAGAACGCTGCGTGCAAACCTCGATCGCTCGGCATCGACCTTCAGTCGGGTCCGTGCGGCAAGGAAAGCGACACCGTCGAGTAGCCGTTCGACATAGGGGTCGGGGCAGGGGGCGGTGTCGAGCGACAGGTTGCGCGCGACAGCTGGATGCATGTCGGCGAACTCCGCCGCAAGCGTGCGGATGTGGGTCAGTTCCTCCTCGTAATACTCTAGGAAGATCCGATCCATGTTCAGGCTTCCTTGAAATCGGTCCGCGCCATGCCGTTGTCGAGATTTATCGTGGTGCGCAGCCGCAATCGCTCAGGCGTTGGCGTCATGATCAGCACGGCGTCGATCTCGATCTTGAGCCCGGTGGTCTTGTCGCCAAGGTTGACTGTCACCTTCGTCGCGCTTTCCTTGAGGCGCGGTTCGAAGTTGGTCAGCACCAGACGTATCTCGCGCGCCAGGACTTCACGATCAAAGTCGCGAGACGACCGGCCGGAGAATGACGGCACGCCGTAATTGACGACGCTTCGGCGCACTTCGGGGAAGTCTGCGAGATCGGGCGGGTCATCGACTGCCTGTTCGGCCTCGCTGTCGGAAAGCATCGGCGTCGCTTCGAAGCGCTCGGTGTTGAACAGCGCCTCGATGTCACGCCGCACAGCCTCCCGCAGCACGTGCGCCGAGACCACAACGCCCCGGCTCTCAAGTTCGGCGCGTTGCCTGTTCTGAAAACTGAGCCGGTGTAGGCGCCGCTTCTGATCGGGCGTCAGTTCAAGGTCCGAGTCGATATTCCGGGCGGCCCCGCCGAGAAAGCCGTCGAGACATTCTGCACCCAACTCCTCCAACAGCAGGTGCCGAAGCCCATCGATCTCCGAATTCAGTCCCGGCAAATCATTGACGAGGCGATCCCAAAGGGAAGGCTGGACCGCCTCGCGTTTCGCCCGCGGACTGACGGTGGCCGCAGCGATTTCGGCGCCGTTGCGCCGTACCTGTCCATCACTTGCCGACATGGACATCCATTTCGACCTCGTCCTTGTCGTCATAGTTGAATTTGATCTTCTTGTAGGCGAAGCCTACCCGCTCCTCGATCAAGTCCTGTTCATCCAGGCTCGGTTTCATGTCGTATTGAACGACCGAGGCATCCGACAAGGTGACCACAAGATAGTCGCTGGTCTCGCCGTCGATGGTGCGGCGTGCCGAAAACACCACTTCGTCCAGCGGTTTATTGTCAAAGAGGGCTTTCTTCAGATACGGAGAGGACTTGTCGTAGTTCTTGATGAACTTGATCATACCTAATGCAACGCGACCCCTTCGCGACAGCGAATTTGGATCGTGCGGGGCGACCATGTCGAATTCGATCCCGTGGATCTCAATCTCATCTTCGTGGCCGTCGCGAACGCTTGGGCCGGTGATATCAGGGACCTTCAAAAACCCATCTATTTTTGTTGTTGCTTCGTCTGGCATCGTCTCTCTCCATTGTGCAAAGACAAATCAAGACTTCACTGACGGCAATTCCGACACGAGCCGGAGCGACGCATTTATTCCCTCTAGTTGGTAATGCGGGCGCAGGTAAAAGCGGGCGTTGTAGTAACCCGGTCGACCCTCGACACTGTCGACCTGGACCTCGGCCGCCGCGAGCGGACGCTTGGCACGCGCCTTGTCGTCGGCGAAGGCCGGATTGGCGAGCACGTAGCGGTTGATCCACTCGGTCAACCAGATCTGCATGTCGGAGCGTTCCTTAAACGAGCCGACCTTGTCGCGGGCGATCGCCTTGAGGTAGTGGGCGAACCGCGAAACCGGGAACAAATAGGGCAGGTTGGCGCTCAGCCGTTCGTTGGACTGAGCGTCGGGATCGACCAGCCGCCCGGCCCGGGTTTCGTCGTCTTGCAACGAATGGGCGCCAATGAACGCCGCGAGATCGGTGTTCTTGCGGTGCAGGATCGGCATCAGGCCGAGCTTTGCCAGTTCCGCCTCGCGCCGGTCGTCGATGGCGACTTCGGTCGGGCACTTCATCGCTACCGACCCGTCGTCGGTGGGGAAACTGTGCACCGGCAGATTGATCACCGTGCCGCCGTTCTCGACGCCGCGGATTTGCGTGCCCCAGCCGAACAGCTTGTGGCTGCGGTTGATGTTGACGCCCATCGGGAAGGCGGCGTTCATCCAGATGTATTTGTGGTGGTCGCCCTGCACTTCCTCCTCGAAGGCGAAGCTTTTGACCGGAACAGTATCGGCGCCATAGGGCAGCCGCGCCAGAACGCGCGGCATGGCAAGGCCGATGTAGCGCGCATCCTCGCTCTCGCGCAGCGATTGCCACGACGCATAGGCCGGGTTGGAGACGATCTGCTGCAGATCTTGCGGATTGGGCAGTTCCTGCCAGCTGTCCATGCGGAACAGGCGTGGCGAGGCAGCTGCGATGAACGGCGTATGCGCCGAGGCACAGACGCCGGAAATGTTGCGCAAAAGACCAACGTCGCGCGGGTGGTTGGAGAACTCGTAGGCGCCAATCAGGCAGCCGAAGGGCTCGCCTCCGAACATCGAGTATTCGTCAGTGTAAACCTTCTTGAAGACCGGGCTTTGGTCCCACATCTGGCCTTCATAGTCTTCGAGCGTATCAGCCAGCTGCTCCTTGGAGATGTTCATCACCCGGATCTTCAGTTTCTGGTCTGTCTCGGTGTTGTTGATGAGGTACCAGAGGCCGCGCCAGGTGCCTTCCATCTCCCGGACTTCCGGCGCGTGCAGGATCTCGTTGAGCTGGACGGTCAGCATCTTGTCGATGCCAGATATCAGCGATTTGATCGACTTGATCGCATTCGACGAGATGCTGGTGGTGTCGGAGCGCGACTGAGCAGCAAGGGCGAGATTGCGGACGAGCTGCTGCAGCTTCTCGCTATCGTCCTTCTTGACCTTGAAATCCTTCTCCAGAAGATCGCTGAATTCGCCGAGATCGATGGCCTCTGCCTCGGCGACCGTTGGGCTCTTTTGCTGTTCGGCCATGGCTTTATTCCTCGACCTTGTCGCTGTCGGAGAGCGCCTGGCTGGCGATCTTGCCGAGAAGCGGCTCGTTGTTCAGCAACTGCGCGATGCGCTTTTCCGCGTCGGCCCGGCCGTCCATGAAGCCCAGCAACTCCTCGAGCTGACGGCGCATCTTGAGGATTTCGGCCAGTTGCGGCACTTGCTCGGCGATCTTGTCGGGCGCGAAATCGCCCATCTTGGAGAATGTGAGGTCGACCGCCAGCTCTTCCTCGCGCTCTTCGCCTTCAGCCTGGGGCAATGTGTTCTTTACACGCGCCTTCACGCGGGGACCGAGCGCTTCCATGAATCGCGGAAACCTGTTGGCATCGGTCTCTACAAAGGTGCGGTCCAGTACCGTCTTTTGGGCTTCCTTGGTCTGCGATGCGCCGGCAAGGTCGGCCATCACGCCCATAACGAAGGGCAGTTCGATCGTCGTTGGGCTGCCGTAGGTCTCAACGTCATAAGCGATCTGCACGCGCGGTGCGCGATTTCGCTCGATGACCTTTGCTTTGCTTTCCGCTGGCATGCTTGGCTACCTTTCATCCTTCTGAGGCGTCTTCTTGCTGTCTGGTACGCCGGCCAGGAGCCGGAACTCCTTCAGCCCTGAGGGGGCGAGATCTTCCATCAGTTCAACGAAATCCATGTGCACCATGCGACGTACGCGGCGGGCGAGATGCGGGATCGGGCTCGACGGCTCGGTGCGGTCGTAAAAGGCAACGACGAGATCGAGGCATCTGACGACGTCGTCGCGCGAGGAGAGGCGGTCTGGGAGGGACATGGCTGATCCCGTATGGTTTGCCGCCGGTTCGACTGCGTGGCCATTTGGCGACGCCGTGGCGGGTGTGGCCTCCGTGAATTCGGCCTTCGCTGTGCCGTTGGGCGCGGCGCGCGCGGTCGACCCGCGTTCAAGCGTGGTCAGGATCCTGTCGAGAAACCTCTTCAGGTCAGGCACCGCCGGTCCGGTAGTTTCGAGACGTTTGTTGAGAGCTGTGTCGACGCCGCTGAGTGCCACGCTCGCTGCACGCGCGTCGGCAATCAGTTGCTCCATTGCCGAACCGGCAAGGTCCGCCTGAGCGGCACAAGCACTGCGCAATTTCGCCAAGAGCTGTTCGTGGGCGCTCGACAGGGCTGCCCGCTCGGTGCTGTTCAACCCTTGCGCCGCTTCCTGCAGCATGACCCGATCGTCAAGCGCACCCAGTTCAAGTTCGCGACCGGTGATCGGGCCAAATCCGCGCGGTGCGAAAAATGTCATCTGCCGGAGATTTGCAAGCAAGCCCTCCTGGCCGTTCTGCAAATCAAGCAAGGCATTGATGCGGCGGAGGGCTGCCTCGCGCGGTGGCGCATTCGGCCTGAGTGCCGGATGCATCGTCTCCCAATGCTCGTCGAATGTTCGCCCAATCAGCGTCAGACCTTCAGCGAGCCCAGTCATTCCCTGATCATTGGCAAGCGCACGGGTGACGAGGGTGAGGAGCCGAAGGTCGCGCCCATGGCTGCGCAGTTCCTCGGCCTTGCTAAGGACAGCCGTCCAATCGACTGGGATGCTTACCTGAGATGAAGGCTTGTTGCGCTCGTCGTGGACGACATTGACCTGGGGCTCGACGAGGCGCTCTAGTTCGTGGAAGCGCGGATCGTTGCGCAAATCTTCCCCTGACGGGTTTTCACCGTTCAAAGGGTTGAGCCAAAGAGCAAGATCAACCACGCATCCCCCCACGTCTCAAAAGACGGAAGTCGCCGGTATTCCACTCCACTTTGGTTTAGCACAATTCAGGCTTCGCTCAAAGTTGGTCGAGGGAAGCGCTTAAGCTTTGGTAACCAGCCTGCCACGAATTGTTGCGGCTGCTCCTGATGGTCCAACGTGTGCCCTGGTGCCATGGCTGCGCACGGCTTTGTAAAGTCGTACTTTGTGTGGCAAGTTGTTGCGAACGCAGTCCGGCCATTGGAGAAATTCCATGGAACTAAAGGGCATGCAACAGCGCAGGGCATCACAAGGCTTCAAGCGCAAGGAACTGGTCGGCAAGCTCAACCCCACCTGCTTGCGCGCCTTCAAGGCGGCAGCCGACGCCGCAAAGCTGCGTGGTAACCCGTACGTTGAACTCGTTCATTTCATTGAACAACTTGTTCTTTCAGATCGCTCGGACGTTCAGATGATCCTGGCCGATGCGGGCGTTGATGCTGCCCGCATCGCCAGCGACATGACGCGCTCGGTCGACAAGCTGCCTTATGGCGCGACCTCGATCGAGGAATTCTCCGACCACATATTTCACGCCATCCAGGAAGCCTGGAACCTGGCGACGCTCCAATTCGGCAGCGAAGAGGTGCGCAGCGCCCACATCATCCTCGCATGCCTGAAGACGTCGGTCCTCGAAGGGCTGGTGTCGAAGATCAGCACGGAATTCGACAAGATCGACGCGGATGGCGTGATCTCGCGTTTCGCTGACGTGGTCGACGGCTCGCTTGAGGGATCGACCACTGGTGCTGCGGCACCCTCTGCTGAGGCTCCGCGGCGCCCATCGCCGGGCGGGGAGTCGGCGCTTGCGAAATATGCGACAGATCTCACCCAACGGGCACGAGACGGCAAGATCGATGCCGTCGTCGGCCGCGACCCGGAAATCCGCCAGATCGTCGACATCTTGATGCGGCGGCGGCAGAACAATCCGATCCTGACCGGCGAGGCAGGCGTCGGTAAGACGGCGGTTGTCGAAGGGTTCGCGCTGCGTATCGCAGAAGGCGATGTTCCGCCAATGTTGCAAGGTGTGAGCCTGCGCATGCTCGATGTCGGGCTGATGCAGGCCGGTGCCAGCGTCAAGGGCGAGTTCGAGAAGCGGCTGAAGGCAGTTATCGACGAGGTGCAATCCTCCGAGACGCCGGTGATCCTGTTCATCGACGAGGCGCACACACTGATCGGCGCCGGAGGCGCTGCGGGCACAGGCGATGCGGCGAACCTGCTCAAGCCAGCACTGGCCCGCGGCGAGCTTCGCACGATCGCGGCGACCACCTGGGCCGAATACAAGCAACACATCGAAAAGGACCCTGCACTCACTCGCCGTTTCCAGGTGGTCAAGATCGACGAGCCCGACGAGGCGACCGCTATCTTGATGCTGCGCGGTATTGCCGGCGTGCTAGAAAAGCACCATCAGGTGCAGATCCTCGACGAGGCGATCGAGACGGCGGTAAAACTCTCGCACCGCTATATTCCCGCGCGCCAGCTTCCCGACAAGGCGGTGAGCCTGCTCGACACCGCGTGTGCTCGCGTCGCCATCTCGCAGCACTCCCGGCCGGGCGAGGTTGAGGACCTGATGCGCCGAAGGCAGGCGCTGGAGGTTGAACAAGGCATTATAGGACGCGAGGCCGCCATCGGCATCGATGTCGACGAGCGTCAATCTCGCGTCGAGACGGGACTGACTGATACCGACATAGCGCTCGCCTCTGCCCAGACGCGCTGGGATCGAGAGAAGGAAGTCGTTGCTGGGATCCTCGAATTGCGTGCCAGATTGCGCGGGCTTGGCGTGGCGCTCGATCCTGTCGTTGCGGAGACGCCTCCGAAGGGCGAGGCAATCGAGGAGCCGGTCGCCGCCAATGATGACGCCGCCCAGTCAGCGCCAGTCGAAACGGCGACCGCAACTGAACCAGCCTCCGACCCCGCCGCCGATTTGGCACGGCTCAAGGAATTGATGGCGGTGCTTGCCGAAGCACAGGGCGAGACGCCGTTGATCCTGCTCTCCGTCGACCGCAATGCGGTTGCGGCGGTGGTGCAGGATTGGACCGGCATTCCAACGGGCCGGATGCTGACGAGCCAGACCGAAAAGGCGTTGCGCCTGGCTCAGACGCTGTCCGAGCGCGTGGTCGGTCAGGATCATGCAATGGAGATGATTGCCAAGCGCGTGCAAACCAGCCGCGCCGGGCTCGGCGCGCCGGAAAAGCCGGTCGGCGTCTTCTTGTTGTGCGGACCGTCGGGCGTCGGCAAGACGGAAACCGCGCTGGCTCTCGCCGAAACACTCTACGGCGGCGAGCAGAACCTGATCTCGATCAACATGTCTGAGTTCCAGGAAGCGCATACGGTCTCGACGCTCAAGGGTGCGCCGCCTGGATATGTCGGCTACGGCAAGGGCGGCATCCTGACCGAGGCAGTGCGGCGCCGGCCCTATTCAGTGATCCTGCTCGACGAGGTCGAAAAGGCGCATCCAGACGTGCACGAGATCTTCTTCCAGGTCTTCGACAAGGGCATGATGGACGACAGCGAGGGCCGGCGGATCGACTTCAAGAACACGCTGATCCTGCTCACGTCGAATGTCGGTTCCGAAGTCATCATGCAAAAGACCAAGGGCGGCGAGCTGCGCGAGAAGGTGGAGAGCCTCGACGCAGCACTACGCGCGCCGCTGCTTAAGGTATTTCCCGCCGCTTTCATCGGGCGTGTGGTGACCATCCCGTATTATCCGCTGTCGGATTCGATGATCGAGGCGATCACGCGGCACCAGTTCGGCAAGATTGCACGGAGGCTTCAAACCAGTCACGGCGCGGAACTGGTAGTCGGCGATGGCGTGATGGAACTGATCAAGACGCGCTGCACCGAAGTCGAGTCCGGCGGCCGCATGATAGACGCGATCCTGACCAATACGTTGCTGCCGGAACTCAGCCGCGGCGTACTCAACCGCTCGCTCGACGGCGAGAAACTTTCCAAAGTGACGGTCGGTGCGTCAGACGAAGGATTTACCTACGAGTTCAGGTAGGCGAGGTCGTCCTGATTATACTCAGCATGACATGCTACCAAGCGCTGCCTCTGTCGCCATTGTCGGTACCACTATTGCCTTCGCTGGCGGGGGTCGCCGCAACAACTGGCCTCTTAACAGCGTTGCTCTTAGCCGGCGCTGCTACTTTGACTGGCGCGGCCATTCGCTTCGGAGTTGCGTTCTTGACCTGCGCCGGCTGGGCGACCGGCGGGTCGCCGGCTGTCCACATTGAACCACATCCCCCTAGCGGCAAGAGCGCGGTCGCCAGAAGAAGCCTGAGGGTAAGCGATCGCATGTAGCGTCTCCGTTTTTAGCCCAGCATGTCCAGTCGTGGCCGTGTATCGATCCATTCCTTGTGGAGGAGGGCAATCAGGAGCTCCCGAGGATCGCGAGGTGCCGCCGCCCCCAGAACAGCCTTGGCTGCCTCGCGTGTTCGACCACCAAGCTTTCCGTCGATGTCGCCGACATCTTGGCCCGCACGCTTGAGCGCCAGTTGCACTTCCTTGCCGATCGCCAAATTGTCTATGCGGCCCAAAGCTGCCTTCGCTTGATCGGAAGCTGTCTTGAAGTTGTGCGACGCGGAAAGCGCGTAGAGGCGCACCATCTCGCCGCTGTCATGTTGCAGCGCTGGATTATCCTTCAAAATTTCTGCGGCATAGTAAGCGCCCCAAGCGTCGCCCCGTTCGGCGCTTTCTCGGTACCAGCCGGCAATCGTCGCAGCATCAGCATTTTTGTCTCGTTGAGCTAAGCGGCCGAGCAGCCTGCCAGCATATGGATGGCCCTGTGTACGCGCCCTCTCGAACAGTTCAGCGGCGTGTTTTGGATCGTTCTGCACCCCTGTACCGTCGCGATATAGGATGCCGAGAAGGACCAAACCGTAGATGTCATCCCGATCTGCTGATTGCGTGATGAATTTCAGCGCGCGCGCATCGTCCTTCTTCACATGCTCGCCTGAAAGATACTCGGTGCCGAGCATGTTCATCGCATAGGTATGACCGGATTCGGCTGCACTGGTGATCAGCGCCATGCCTCTCTCGACATCAGGCTTGGTTCCAAGCCCTAGTACCAGCGCTTTGCCCAATGCGTACTGAGAATACGGATCGCCTCTCTTTGCTCCCGATTCGTACAGAGGAATGGAGCGCTTGGGGTCATGTTCCACAGCCGCGCCAAATTGATAAAGCCTGCCAAGCAGATAGCTCGCCCGGACATGTCCTTGATCGCTCGCGGCGTTGAGTTCCGCAAGCGCCTCCTTGAAATCGCCTTCGGCATAAAGCGCGCGCGCATACTGATATTTGAAACGTGCGACATCCGGATGTTCGCTCACCGCCGCCTTACATGCCGTCAGCGCTTTGGGCACGTCGATGTCATTTGGCAGCTTGCCAGCGGATACGGCCTGAACGTCGAGCGGCTCGGCGGCAAGCGTGTCGCATTCGTTGACGGAGACAGCCACGTTGATGGTGATCGGCGCCGGGGTGGCGGTCTTGATCGCCGGAACCAGAACGACTGTGCGCACCGGAGCACTGGCGGCTTTCTTGTCCGCAGGCAAGGGGATCGGCTTGACCTCCATGCTGTCCGTGCTCGCGTCGTGCGGCTTGGCTTGTGTGGTTGCGGAAATGGTCTTGACCGCCGGCGCGTCGCTATCGGCAGCACTCACCACCTTGAGCGACGGTCGGATGCGCAGCTTGGTTATGTCCTCGGCCTTGATCAGGTCACCTTCGGAGACGATCTGCCCGCCGACCGCCACCTGGGTTTCGGGGTCGCGGCTTTGAAGGCGGAGCCAGCCGGTCGGCGCGCTGGATCGCACGACCTCGTCAGGCATGGCGGCAAAGCCGGTGCCGATATCTGATGCCATGGCGACCAGGATCGGCTTGGCCGTTTCGGCCTGCTGCGGTTGCGGTTCTTCGCCTTGCTGGATGGTCAAAGAAGGTTTGACCGGCACTTGTGCGACCACCTGGGCATCGACAACGACCCGGACAATGCCGCTCGCGCTTCGGCCTCCGTCGGTCATGACGGTGTAGCGCACCTCTTCCTTGGTCATGTCGTCGGAGGCCGGTTTGAATATAACCTCTTCGACCCGATCGGCTGATATCTTGCTGTCCAAATTGAGCTGCTGGTCGCCGAGCCAAAGCGTTCCCTGGTCCGGAAGCTTGGTGAAGCTTACGGTCAGCGCTGTGTTGCCGCTGGTGATTGGCGGTGAAATGCGCAGCGCCACTTCCTTGGAATGCGGCGGAACACGAACCTCGCGCATATCCTCGATGATCAGAAGGTTCTGTCGGGTCACGAAGAAGAAAGAAGAAGTCAGGCTCGATGTGTCCCAGGGCGTCTGCCGTCCGTCGGTGCGCTTGATGACCTCGGCGCGGATATCGCTGAGCAGCTTCCTGATCTCAACATTGGGCTTCAAAGCATATTCGGCGAAGGTGCCGGTGAAGGGGCTGAGGCCGTTATTGCCGTCCAGCGCCACCTTGTCGGGCGCGGTCGAATAGACGATCAGCGTGCCATTTTCGGGGGCGACTGACGCAAGTCCTTTCTTGCCTTCGACGGCGACCTTGTTCTGGCCGACATAGTAGGAATTGTTGGCGAAGGGATTGTCGCGGCAGGCGTCCAGTATCGCGATCTGCAGCGACGAGGTCTCGCGCATATATTCGAGCAGGCTCGACATGTTGTAGGCCTGAACCTCGAGATCATAGGAGGTCTCCAAGCTGGCATCGACCGGCAGCATGAAGTTGTGGCCACCAACCTGCACGGCATGCCCGCTGTAGTAAAACAGCGCGACGTCGCCATCGTTGAGCGTCCTGAGGAAGCCGAGGATGGTTTCTTCAAGACCCTTCTTGTTCAGGTCCTTGCCGAGCGTAACCTCGAAATTCGCCCGCTCCAGCACGTCGCGGATGCGGTCCGCGTCATTGGTTGCATTGGGAAGCTTGGCGAGATGCTCGTAGGCCGAATTGCCAATGACCAGGGCGGCGCGGCGACCAGACACGCCGTCGGCAGCGAGAACCGTGCCAACAGCAAGCAATAGTAAGAGGCCGCACGCCAATACGGCGCCGGTTAGACGTGCGACAAGGCCAATATTGCGAGCAGGCAAGCAGCCCCCGCATACCATTACTGCCCCCTTTAGGATTGCAGTCTTTAAAGGCTTGGCACGGCTTACATTCTTAAAAGATCAGCATCCTCCTTGTGAGGAAAGCTGTCAACGGCGATCAACCACACTCGAAATTGCACGAACCAAGGGACCGGCAAGAGAAGAGCCCATCACGAAGATCCGTGTTATTGTCGAGGCATGATCCAAATACCGCGGGTGTGAAGCAATGGCCGGATGGCGCTCACGCATGGATGGAACCAGGTCATGACGCCGGAGGACAAGACACGCATCGCGCCCGATAGCGGTGTTCACAAGGGCGTCCAGCTCAACGGCATCTATGAGATCGACGAGCACATCGCCACGGGCGGCATGGGCGAGGTCTATCGCGGCCACAACATCCAGACTGGCGACCCTGTGGCGATCAAGCTCGTTCTGCGCGAATTCGCCCGCGACCAGGGCATTCTCGCGCTGTTTCGCAAAGAGGCCTCGATTCTCAACCATCTCTCCAACGACGCCATCGTGCGCTATCACGTGTTCACGATCGACCCGACGATCGGCAGGCCGTATCTCGCCATGGAGTTTGTCGATGGGCAGTCGCTGGGCGAGCGCATCCGCAACGGGCCGCTCGATACGCGGGAAGCCCGCAAGATGCTGGCCAGGGTGGCGTCCGGACTCTCTGTCGCTCATGAGGCGGGCGTCATTCACCGGGACCTGTCGCCCGACAACATCGTGCTGCCGGGCGGAAAGGTCGAAAAGACCAAGATCATCGATTTCGGTATCGCGCGCTCGGCTGAAGTTGGCGGCGGCACGCTGCTCGGCGGCAGCTTCGCTGGCAAATACAGTTTCGTTTCGCCCGAGCAGCTTGGCTTGTTCGGCGGTGAAGTCACCGAGCAGTCGGACATCTACAGTCTTGGGCTGGTGCTTGCAGCGGCATTGCGCGGCAAGCAGCTCGATATGGGGGGCTCGCCGGTCGAGGTGATCGAAAAGCGGCGGACTGTGCCCGACCTGACAGGTGTTGACCCAAATCTGCTGCCGCTGCTTGAATCCATGCTCCAGCCGGACCCCAGGGATCGCCCGGAAAGTGCTGCAGTGATCGTCGAGTGGCTGCGCGAGACGAGTGGAGTGACGGCAGCGCCTGGAACATTTCCAGGGGTCGACGCCCAGCGTGATCAGGAGCAGCGCAAGCCTGTGGAACTTGCCTGGCGACCGCCGGGCTCAGGCGCTGCTGGGCAAAAGCCTCAACCGCCTGAAGCCCTGTTGCCGCGCGACGCTCCGTGGCGCAACGCCGGAGCGACTGGTAAATCCGCGCCGGACAAGTGGCAGAAAACAGGTTCGCGACCACTGCCTCTCCGTGAACCGTCAAAATCCGGACGTGGCGCGGTGATCGGTACTGTCATGCTGGTTGCGCTGGTAGCGGCGGGCGGCGGTGCCTACTTTTCGGGGTTTCTGGGTGGCTTTCTGCCCGGCAGCACACCGTTGACGCCAAGTGATGAAGCTGCCAGCGGCAAGCTTACGCCCGCGCCTCCCAAGGACCCCATCCCGTCTCAGGAGCCGCCGGCAAAAAACCCGCCTGCGGCCGAAACTGAGCTGAAACCGCCGGCGCCGCCCGAAATCGTCAAGCCAAAACCGCCGGAGCCGATCAAGGAGGTGGCTGTCCAACCAGCTCCAAAGGCTGCGATCACCGTGGCGGAGTGGTTCAAAGCCTTTGACGGCGGCCCATGCTTCTACGTCACGGTCGCGGACGCCTTAGCACCGCGTCCCCAGGTGGAGGGGCTCGCGACCTCAAAAGCGCCGTTCGACAAACTTTCCCGGGATTTTGCTTCCGCCTTCGGGGCTGGTCCGGTCGTCAATCCGAGGATGATCGAAAGAGAGCAGTGCCCCGTGGCCGATTTCCTGGAGGCCGTGCACCCGGACAAGGGCAACGGACCAATCCTCGAACTGAGCAAGGACAATCTCAAGGTCGGGGACTCGCTCCAGGGCAAGTTGAGCGGGACCGGCAGCCGCGACATCAATCTGCTTTTGATCGGCAAGGACGGCGTGGTCTACAATTTCGCCAGTCTGCTGAAGAAAACCGGAGCTGACGAAGCCTCCTTCAGCATGAAGCTCTTCCCGCTCAACGACCAGGAGGCATCGGCACCGGAGCCGCATCTCATCGTGGCGCTTGCAAGCGACAACGGCATCAAGTCGGCTGACATTAAGGATCCCGAGTTGGCGTCAGATCTGTTCCCCAAGATCCGCACTGAGATCGAGGCGCAACAGAACGGGGCCGGCGTCGCCTTCGGCTATTTCCTGTTCGACCGTTGAGCGGTTGCGCATGGGGCTGCGATTACTTCAAGCTTCGTAGCTGACCAGCAGGCCATGATATCTTTCAAATCCACGTTTTTTGCGATCGCTCCGATGTATCACCAAGGGCAATACATCGAAGATATGTGTTGGGACGCAACTGCCTGGAACGCGCGGGTGGGGTCTGACGCGCCGATCGCCCGCGGCCTGTTGGGATGGGGCCGCGCACAAGATCCGGATTGCTCCGGACCTTGATCTGAGATGCTATTTGGCGGGCTCCGGCGGCATCTTCCACTGAGAGCCACCGCCAATTTTGACGGGCCTAGCTCACCACTTGACCCTGAAGCCGGCTGTGCCGGCAAGGGCATAGCTGTCGCCGAAGTTTTCCAGCGAGCTGTTGACCGAGACCTCGCCAAAGACCGAATATTTGTCGTCGTTCCAGTTGTAGGAACCACCGAGGCCAAGGCCGCCCCAGAGCCTGTCGGGACGGCTCTCGAACTTGGCGCCGGAAACATCGACTTGGGTGGCGTCGAGGAACTGATAAAAGAGGTTGGCGATGCCGTAGAGATGACTGCGCCTGGTCTTGCCTTCCTCGTCCTTCCAGTTCTGGTCATGGTCGGCGGAGATGCCAAGCCTGCCAAGCAGGGCGTCGCCGCTGTCGAGCGCAACATCGGCGCCGAAGACATCGGTGAAGCGGCTGAAATGGATATTCGAATAGGCAAGCTGGGCCTGGGGGGTCAGCGTCCAGGCCTCGTTGAGGGCGAACTTCTTGCCGGTTTCCAGCGACAGCGCGTAGCCAAAGCCGCCATTGCCATCGACAAGGGTCGGCGTCTCAAGCCCAAGTGCCTTCGAGGTCAGGTCGCTGTTGAACCAGGTCAGCTGGGCCTGGCCGTCGACATAAAAGCCGTTTTGGTCATACCAGGTCAGTGTGCCGCCGAACCCATAGCCATTGGTGTTGATGTCGCCATCGCCGAAGAACGAGGAGACGTCGCTCGAGGCCTGGCCGAAATGCACCGTGATGCCGCCAATCAGCTTCGAGCCGTCCTCCGCCTCGTGCAGCAGCCCGTCGAGGCCGGCCTGTAGCCTCCACACATCGGTGTCGTAGTCAGTGCCAGAGGTGGTGACGGCCGGTTCGATATGATTGTGCGCGCCCTCGATGCGGCCCCAGATAGCCCGCTGGTCCTCGATCAGAGCCTGGTGGCCATCGGTGCCGGCATAATATTGCGCCTGCGCGCCGGTGACCGGGCAGCGGAAGTTCTGCGAGGCGTCCTTGCAGAACACCGTCTCGGGTGCTGGTGCTGGTTCGTTCCAGTAGCGGTTGCCGACACGCTGCTGCAGCGTCGGCACACCGTTGAGCGCCAGAAGATGCTGCGGATAGACCTCATAGAGCGGTGCGCCGGGCTGATAACGCGGTTCGGGTGGCGTGGGTGGTCCGGGAGGCGGGATCAGGAACGAGCGCAGATACCAATCGCTGTCGCTGGGATCGGTGACGCCATTGTGGAACAGCGTATAGGCGTAGGCGCCGCCGACCACCGCTGGTTGGCCGTCCGCCGTGACAAATTCGCCCTGGAGCGCAAACGATCCGTTCGCAGTCGTCGCGCCATTGATGGCGTCGACCACCTTGATGCCGTCGGAAAGGGTCAAGGCGCCCGGACCATTCGTGTTCCTGACGACCAGCGTGGTCAAGCCCGTCGCCGTGCCGCCATTGATGACCAGCCGGTCGGAGGGAGCCCCATCGGCGCCAAGATAAGTGTTCAGCGCCAGCCTGCCGCCCTGGCCGACATAGTTCTGCGTCGTCAGCGTCTTGTAGCTCGTAAGCAAACGCGGATCGCCGGCCGGCGGGATGACATCGATCAGACCGGCGTTCGTCGTCTGCTGCGAGACGGTCGAACTCGCCGTCATGGTCCAGATGCTGGTCGGGTCGACCGATACATTGGTGACGTTGAAAGCCGCACCCGTCCAATGCGAGCCGGTGGCAAGGCTGATGTTGGTTGTCGTTTGCGCCGCGATCAACGCATCACCGGTAAGCACACTGCCATTCGAGGCGTCGAACTGGACGGCGGTCGGTTGCGCCGGGCCGAATGTGCTGGCGAAGGTTTCGATCAACAAGCCGCCGCCGCCGGTTATCACCGCGCCATTGGTTGCCGTGAGGTTCAGCGGGCCTTGCGCCTCAACTGCGGTCGAGGCGCTGCTGACAAGGCTTCCGCCTGCCAGGCGGACACTATTGATCGTGGCCGGCGTCTGATTGAGCGATGCCAGTCCAACCGTATTGGGTCCGTTCGCCTGCACCGCGGTGTTGGTGAGATCAATCGAACCTGGCCCGCCATTGATGAACAGCGCGGCACCGCCGCCGGAGGTCGTCACGCGAGAATCGCGGCCAATGACCGTACCGTTGGAATCCACCCGTACACCGAAGGAATTCGCGCCGGTGGTGGTGATGATGTTGGCGGTCATATCAACCGTGCCGCCGAGGCCCGCGTCGACGCCAGCGGCGAAGACGTTGCTGGAGGTTACGTTGATCGTGGTGCCAATGCTCGTGATCAACGCGCCGGCGCCCTGCGCGAGCAGGCCGCTCACCGGTATCGCACTGACCACGCTGAAGCTTGACGCCACGGGGCCGTCCGGCGTGACGAGGTTCGCCGTCTGGAGGATGTAGGCGGTCGGGTTCTGGGCGGAATTGATGTTGATGACGCTTTGACCCGAGATCGTGATGCTGCTGTTGGCGGTCGCCCAGGCGCCTGCAGCGGCATTGGTGCCTGTGACGGTCACATTCGCGATGGCGAGCGAGCCGCCATTGACGGCAAACAGGCCCGTGCCTCCCGCCTGTCCCGCAACCCCGACTGCGTTGAAGTTGATCGTCAGGCCGCTGCCGATCGTGCCGAGCGCAACGGTGGTGTTGTCCACGCCAACACCCACGCTGCTGGTTCCATTCATCTGCAGTGTTGAGCCGGGCAATAGCGTCACCTGGCCGCCGTCATGAACATAGATCCCCATCGCGCCGCGGCCGTTCATGGTCACCGGGATGAGCACGTCGGGAACTACGCGGCTGTTGGCGCCCGAAGCCCCGAGCCCGACGGCATTGAAGGCTGCGGTCGTGATGCTGGTGCCGGTGTGCAGGAAGATCGTGCCGCCGCTCTCGGCGATGGCGCCATGGCCGGCCGAAATGGTCGGGCCGGCGGTGGCTGTGTTATTGACGACCGTGTTGCTGGCATTGATCGTGCCGCCGATCGCGGCAAGCGCCGCGCCGACACCGGTCGTGGTGATCGAAACGCGGTTGAGGGTGACGCTGCTCGCAGCTCCGTTGGCAAGCACAGCGTGGCCGCCCACCGTCTGGATGCTCAGGCTGCCATTCGGCACGCTGATCGTGCCGCCATTGGCCTGCAACGCATTGCCGTTGACGGTCTGGAAGACAATCGAGCCGGGGGTCGCTCCCGCCGAGCTGTCGATGACCAGCGTCCCGCCTGTGACGTTGCTCGCATTGGTGGCGCCGGTCGTCGAAACGGTGGTGCTGCCGAGCACGGTGGTGGTTCCGGCGGCGACGTTGACGGTGGTGGTTACCGTGCCCGGTCCGACTGTCTGCGCATCTGCGGGACCAAGCGTCGAAAGCATGGCGCTTAGCGATGAAGTGATTGCGACCAGCGAAGAGGTCGCGAACAGGTTTCGAAATATTGCGCTGGATGGTTTTGCAGAGTGTTGCCGAGACAGAATGCGGGGCAAAACCATAGGGCTCACGGAACACCTCCGTTAACGCCCCAACAGCCCGCATCAGCGTGCGCGTATATTCTGCCTCACGCAAGTATTCGAGCGTGAGGGATTTCATATTGATGGGTGGATGTTGCTTTTAGGCAATCGCTAACACTCACTAACGCTCGGCTTGGGCAGCTGGGTATGACAGGCCGTCTGCCCCTAGGGGGCGGCTGTAAATTTCTGAGCTTTTTGAGGGATACAGCCTTGATGGCGCGGGCCAACCGCATTGAGACGATCGCTTCCGGCTCCAGTCAATTTGCTGTTAGCCTTTTGACGAAGTTGCCTTCGAGGAGCGCTCACCTGCATCCTAGAATTGCGGCAACCGGCGATCATCTCACCCGACTGTAGAATTCCACACTCTCCCCAAGACTTAATCTGTGATGACTTCGCGTGCATCCGGCAACCGGGGGGCAGGGACAATGACACGTGCAACACATGGGTTCTACGCCGAGCCAGCTGCTAGCGAGCCACCATAGCAAGCGGGTGCGAAGCTTCCACGAGCGGTGTCTCTGGAACCTCAAAGCTGCGATGATCGAACACTCGTGTTTTCGCGCTGATGCGGGGCATACCGCGAGCAGGGCACTAGTGACGTCCCGCGAGGCAAATCTCCTGAGATTGTGCGATCAAAATGCCCTTGCAAACAACTGCGATGGCGCGTTTAGCGGACGTTTCCAATTGTGGCGTCGCCGGCCAATTTTGGGTTTGCTTGCGTCGTATTTATTCGAAGTCTCCGTCACGTGTCATCGAGAAGCTTGAGGCAGGCGACATGGCGCAACTTCGCTCCCATCCCCGTCTCATACGCAAGCTGCAGGAAGCCCTTGGCCACGACCTCTGTGTGGCGCTCGATGATGATTGTGTCGTCGAGATCATGCTGAATCCCGACGGACGGATTTTCATCGAACGGCTTGGGCACGGGATTGCGCCAGCCGGCAAGATGACGGCCGCAACTGCCGAGATCGTCATCGGCAGCGTCGCTCACGCGCTTCACTCCCAAGCCGATGAGGACCGCCCGATCATCTCTGGCGAGCTGCCAATAGGCCGGCATCGTTTCGAAGGGTTGCTGCCGCCTATTGTCTCGGCTCCGACCTTCACCATCCGGAGGCGCGCCTCGCGGCTGATCCCGCTCATCGACTATGTGACCTCGAACGTTATGACCAAGAACCAAGCATCGGTGATCAGCAACGCGATCTGTTCGCGGTTGAACATCGTTATCTCGGGTGGCACGGGGTCGGGCAAAACGACGCTAGCGAATGCGGTCATCGCCGAGATCGTCGCTACGGCGCCTGAGGATCGGCTGCTCATTCTTGAGGACACAGCGGAGATCCAGTGTGCAGCTGAAAACGCCGTGGCGCTGCATACGAGCGACACGATCAACATGGCCAGTCTGCTAAAGAGCACAATGCGCTTGAGACCGGATCGCATCATCGTCGGCGAGGTCCGTGACGGTGCCGCTTTGACGCTGCTGAAGGCCTGGAACACCGGTCATCCCGGCGGCGTGACAACGATCCACTCCAATACGGCGATGTCGGCGCTACGCCGTCTCGAGCAGCTGACTGCTGAAGTCAGCCAGCAGCCGATGCGAGAAGTGATCGGAGAAGCCGTCGATCTCGTCGTGTCGATCGAGCGAACGCCCAAAGGTCGAAGGGTGCGTGATGTCGTCCATGTCGAGCGCTTTGCCGGCACTCACTACCAGACCGAGAGTTACGCCCAGATCGAGGAGCAGCACCATGTCGCATGACCATCAAACCTTTGTCGCCGCCAGTGCGTTCGTGCTGTCGCTTTCACTTATGTTGGCCGATCCAGCGCTTGCCAGTTCAGGCGGTGGACTGCCTTGGGAAGGTCCGCTGCAACGGATCCAGCAATCGATCACTGGACCCGTTGCGGGCTTCATTGCGCTGGCAGCTGTGGCCGTTGCCGGCGGCATGCTGATCTTCGGTGGCGAGCTCAACGATTTTGCGCGCAGGCTTGTGTATGTGGTGCTGGTTGCCGGCATCCTGCTCGGCGCCACTCAAATCGTTGCGCTGTTCGGTGCAACAGGCGCCTCCATCGGCGCTGTCGCATCCCCTGCTGTTTCTGCCCAAACAGGGGAGGGGCGGCATGGCTGACGTCGGCTCCAATCTCCAGCGTAACCGTATCCATCGCGCTCTGTCGCGTCCGAACCTGCTGATGGGTGCGGACCGCGAACTGGTACTCGTCACGGGTCTTGCAGCAGTGATCCTGATCTTTGTGGTGCTGACGCTCTACTCCACGCTGTTTGGGATCGCCGTCTGGATTTTGGTGGTTGCAGCACTTCGCATGATGGCCAGGTCCGATCCGATGATGCGGCGTGTCTACATCAGACACATCTCGTACCGGCCGTACTACCGACCCACTTCAACGCCCTGGCGCCGGTACTGAAGGACGAGTGGGCCATGGCAGCATTGCGATCCTTTCGTCACTCCGGCCCGTCTTTTGCTGATCTCGTTCCCTATGCCGGGCTGGTCGCCAATGGCGTCATCCTGCTCAAGGACGGGAGTTTAATGGCCGGCTGGTACTTCGCGGGTCCGGATTCGGAGAGTTCTACCGATGCCGAGCGCAACGAGATCTCGCGTCAAATTAACACCATCCTTTCGCGCTTCGGCTCAGGGTGGATGATACAGGCCGAGGCGATACGGGTGCCGACTGTGGCGTATCCTGCAATTACGGAATGCCATTTTCCCGATCCCGTCACGCGCGCCATCGACGACGAGCGGCGTGGGCATTTCGAGCAGGAGCAGGGGCACTATGAGAGCCGGCATGCTCTGATCCTGACCTATCGCCCGCCGGCGCAGCAACGATCAAGGCTCACCCGCTACTTCTATTCGGACGCGGGGAGCAGGGCGACAACCTATGCCGACACAGTGCTGCAGACGTTTGAGACTTCGATCCGCGAAATCGAGCAGTATCTCGCCAACGTCTTATCGATCAGGCGGATGGTAACGCGATCGGTCGAGGAGCGCGGCGGTTTTGTGACCGCGCGCTACGACGAACTGTTCCAGTTCATCCGCTTCTGCATCACGGGAGAGAACCATCCAGTGCGCCTGCCTGACATCCCGATGTATCTCGACTGGCTGGTGACGGCCGAGCTTCAGCATGGGCTGACGCCGGTTGTCGATAATCGCTTTGTTGGCATCGTAGCAATCGATGGGCTTCCGGCAGAAAGCTGGCCTGGCATCCTCAACTCCCTCGACCTGATGCCGTTGACCTATCGCTGGTCCTCGCGCTTCATGTTCCTCGACGACCAGGAAGCCCGTCAGAAGCTCGAGCGCACCCGCAAGAAGTGGCAGCAGAAAATTCGACCGTTCTTCGACCAGCTGTTCCAAACGCATTCGCGTTCGATCGACCAGGACGCGATGGCAATGGTCGCAGAGACGGAAGATGCGATAGCACAAGCTTCCTCGCAGCTTGTCGCCTATGGCTATTACACGCCGGTGATCCTGGTGTTTGACGAAAACAGCACTCGCCTTCGGGAGAAGTGCGAGGCCGTGCGGCGCCTGATCCAGGCAGAAGGTTTCGGGGCGAGGATTGAGACGCTGAATGCGACCGAGGCCTTCCTCGGCTCATTACCTGGCAATTGGTATGCCAACATCAGAGAGCCGCTGGTCAACACACGCAACCTTGCCGACCTCATTCCACTTAATTCGGTTTGGTCCGGTGGCGCTATTGCACCTTGCCCTTTTTATCCGTCGGCCTCTCCACCACTGATCCAGGTTGCTTCTGGCTCGACGCCGTTTCGGCTCAACCTGCATGTCGGCGATGTCGGCCACACGCTGATCTTCGGGCCGACTGGGTCCGGCAAGTCGACGCTTCTGGCACTGATTGTCGCCCAGTTCCGCCGCTATCCCGGGGCCCAGATATTTGCCTTCGACAAGGGCAGGTCGATGCAGCCACTGACACTGGCTGCTGGTGGTGACCACTACGAACTAGGCGCGGATAGCGAAGAAGAGGAGGAGGCGAACCCCGGTCGGCTGCTCGCCTTTTGCCCTCTCTCGGATCTCGCCACCGACGCCGACAAGGCCTTCGCATCCGAATGGATAGAGACCCTTGTGGCGTTGCAGGGCGTTACCATCGCACCCGATCACCGCAACGCGATCTCGCGGCAAGTCGCACTGTTGGCCGAAGCACGCGGACGCTCGCTGTCGGACTTCGTTTCCGGCGTTCAGATGCGCGAGATCAAGGAAGCGCTTCATCACTACACGGTCGATGGCCCTATGGGGCAGCTGCTCGACGCCGAAACCGACGGCCTTTCGCTTGGATCATTGCAGACCTTCGAAATCGAGCAGTTGATGAATATGGGGGAGCGCAATCTCGTGCCGGTCTTGACCTATCTGTTCCGCAGGATCGAGAAGCGCTTGACCGGCGCACCCAGCCTTATCGTCCTTGATGAGGCATGGTTAATGCTGGGGCACCCGACTTTTCGCGAGAAGATCAGGGAATGGCTGAAGGTGCTGCGCAAGGCCAATTGCGCGGTGGTCCTCGCCACCCAGTCGATCTCCGATGCTGAGCGCTCCGGCATCATCGATGTGCTCAATGAATCCTGCCCGACAAAGATCTGCCTGCCGAATGGGGCGGCGCGCGAGGTTGGCACACGCGAGTTCTATCAACGCATCGGATTCAACGAACGCCAGATCGAAATCGTCGCCACCGCTGTTCCCAAGCGTGAATATTACATCGCCTCGCCAGAGGGACGGCGACTGTTCGACATGTCGCTTGGACCGGTAGCCCTCTCTTTCGTTGGTGCCTCCAGCAAAGACGATCTCAAGCGCATCCTGGCGCTTAAGCGAGAGCATGGCCTCGACTGGCCGACCCGTTGGCTCGAACTGAGAGGAGTTGGCCGTGCTTCATCGCTCTTTCCATCTGCATAAGCTGACCACTGCCAGTGCTGCGGTCGTGTTCATGATTACCGCGATTGCGCCTGAAACCGGGCACGCCGGCGGCGTGACGGGCCAGGCAACCGAATGGACGCAGCTCCTCAACAATGCCGAACTTGTTGCGCTGGTTGGCAAGTCGACCGAGCAGGTCAACAACCAGGTCAAGCAGATCACGCAGCTGGCCGAGCAGATCCAGAACCAGCTCAACATCTACAATAACTTGCTGCAGAACACCGCCCAGCTGCCGAAACACATATGGGGACAGGTCGAAGGCGATCTCAAGAAGCTGCAGGCTGTTGTCGGACAAGGGCAGGGCATCGCGTTTTCGATGGGCAATGTCGATGACGTGCTCAAGCAGCGTTTTCAAAGCTTTGCCGATTTCAAGACGGGCCTCGCGGACGGCGAGACCTTTTCTGGCAACTACCAGACCTGGTCGACAACCAACCGCGACACCATTGCCGGTACGCTGAAGGCGGCGGGGCTTACGGCAAATCAATTCACCTCTGAAGAAACAACCATGAGCTCTCTGCGATCCATGTCGGAGACTGCTGACGGCCAGATGAAAGCGCTTCAGGTCGGCCATCAGATAGCGGCCCAGCAGGTGGCGCAATTCCAGAAGCTGCGCGGGCTGGTCTCGCAACAGACGACGATGATGGGAACGTGGTTCCAGTCTAGGCAGGCGGACAAGGATCTGGCGCAAGCACGCCGCGAAAACTTCTTCGATTCGACGCTGCCCGATGTCCGGGGCGGCCAGATGATGGAACCGCGCTGGTGAACCATTCCATTGGAATGGCTATCGGGATAGCCATCAGCTTCTGTGCAGGGGGCGTTCTGAGGATGCTGCGGCAATCCGAACCGCCGAACGAGGCGCCCGCACCCACATCGGACACAGCGCGCTCGGAGCGGGCGGAAAACTTCTTCGGCAGCGATCTGGATCGGGACGGGCGCAGCGGTCTGGAGATGCGGTGCCGATGGTAACATTCAACCAAGTCATCAGGTGCCAATTGGCCTTCACAGTGATTGTCGCAATCCTTCTCGCCAGCACGCCTGTGCTGGCGCAGCAAGGCTCGGTTTTGACCACACTGGAGAACGAAGTCGTGACGGCCGCGCGTGGCTGGCAGACGACAGTGATGAACGCCGCGCGCTCGCTGTTTTGGATACTCGCTGGGATCGAGGTTGCGATAGCCGCGGTCTGGCTCGCGATCAACACCGCTTCGCTCGATACCTGGTTTGGAGAGCTCGTGCGCCGTATTATGTTCATCGGCCTTTTCGCCTTCATTCTCGATCAAGGACCTAGTTTCGCGAAGGCGGTCGTCGACAGCCTATTCCAGATCGGCGCCAGTGGCGGATCAGCCTCACCTGCTAACATCTTCGACGCCGGCATACGTGTCGCCTCGAAGATGTCTCAACAGGCAAAGTTCGGCCTGTTCGAAGACAACGCACTGGCGATTGCCGCTGTCTTCGCCATGGTAGTGGTGGTCGTCTGTTTCAGCCTGGTCGCAGCGATCTTTGTTGCGGTGCTGGTCGAGATGTATGTTGGACTTCTCGCTGGCATGATCATGCTCGGCCTCGGCGGCTCGTCCTTCACCAAGGATTTTGCCGTTCGTTACCTCATCTACGCCTTCTCGGTCGGCATGAAGCTGATGGCCTTGGTGATGATCGCGCGGATCGGCTCGGAGGTCCTGCTTGGCCTTGCAGAAGCACCAACGGCCAAGTCCGAACAGTTTGTTACGACGCTTGCAATCGCTGGCATCTCCGTTGTCGTGTTCATCATCGCGATGTATGTGCCGGCCATCCTCCAGGGCGTGGTGCAAGGAGCTTCTGTAGCCGGCGGCATGGAAGGAATACGCCATGGTGGGCAAGCTGCGACCTTCGCGGCTGGCGGCGCCTTTCTTGGCGCAAGTGCGGCCGCCGAGGGCGTCTCTGCAGCAGGTGCTGCGCGGGCCGGCGGCTCCTCCATGGCGGCTGCAGCTTTGCGCGGCATGGCCTCTGGAATCGGTAGCGCCGGCTGGGCTGCCGGATCAGCTGCCAAAGAAAAGGCGATCGCCACACCAGGAGCCCATGCTGGCTCTCTGCTCGGGCTCGCAAATGCCAAGCTCGACCAAAGCAGGCCATCGGGCAAGACCGTGCCATCGCCGCAACCTGTCACCGAGACAAAGTAGCCCGGAAGAGAGCCATGGCCGAGCGCAATCCGCCCGAAAACCCCTATCTCGCCGCACGTCAAGAATGGAACGAGCGCTACGGCTCTTATGTAAAAGCCGCGGCCAGTTGGCGTATCGTCGGCATCACGGGAATGCTGATGGCAGTGATCGGCTTCTCCTATGCTCTGTTTCAGAGCACCCAAGTCAAGCTGGTCCCCTATATCGTGGAAGTCGACAAGCTCGGGGCCGCTGCGAGTGCTGGATTCCCGCAGCAGATCGAATATGCCGACACGCGCGTGGTGCGCGCGACACTTGGCAGCTTCGTTTCGAATTTCCGAAGCGTAACCCCCGATGCGGTCGTGCAGAAGCAGTACATCGACCGTACCTATGCACTCTTGAGGTCTTCCGATCCCGCGACCGAGAAGGTCAATGCGTGGTTCCGTTCGAGCTCGCCCTTCGACAAGGCCAAGACCACCACTGTCGCGATTGAGGTAAACAACATCGTGGCACTCTCACCGCAGTCGTTCCAGATCGACTGGACCGAGTTCGAACGCGATCGCAAGGGCAAGGAGACCGCCGTGCGTCGTTTCCGCGGCATAGCCACTGTCACGCTGACCGCGCCACAGGATGAGGGTGTCATCCGGCTCAACCCAATCGGTCTCTACCTCCGCGACTTCGACTGGACCGCACAGCTGTGAAAGGCATAACCTCACCAATGACCATTGCCACCAAAACCATTAGCGCAGTCACGCTTGTCGCTACACTCGTCACAGCTCCGATTTTTCTTCCTGAAGCATGTGCCGAGGGCATGAACGCCAACGAACAAAAGGGCACTGGAATTTCTGGGCAGTGGCGAGGAAAACGGGGCCTCGTCACCAAGGGTGCCGACGGCAAAGTGATCTTCCTCTATGGCGAGATCCAGCCTTCCGTCGTCTGCTCGCCCTTGCAGGTCTGCGACATAGAACTTCAGGCAGGCGAGGCGGTCCGCGACGTGCTGATTGGCGATACAGTGCGCTGGAAGGTCGAGCCAGCGACCTCAGGCGCCATCGGCGGCCAGGCGATCCACCTGATCGTCAAACCGTCCGAACCGGATCTTGTCACCTCGATGGTGGTAACCACCTCGCGACGCACCTATCACATTCAGCTCAAATCGCACCAAAGCCAGTACATGGCGCGTGTCGGTTTCGAGTACCCCGAGGATGTGAGCTCGAAGCTCGCGGACGTCAATGCGCGGTTGGAGGCAAGCATCATTCCGGGCGCCGGCGTTCCGGCTGAGCAACTGAATTTCGGCTATTCCGTCTCGGGCAATGCTCGCTGGAGGCCGACACGGGTCTATTCCGACGGGACCAAGACCTACATCCAGTTTCCGCGATCAGTCTCCGGGCAGGATGCGCCGGTGTTGTTCGTGGTCTCGGGGGGTGAGAATCGCGTCGTCAATTATCGGATGAAAGGGGACATGATGGTTGTGGATTATCATGTCGACCGCGCGGTCCTTGTCTCTGGGGTTGGTCGGAAACAGGAGAAGATCACCATCAGGCGAGGAGGCTGACAATGCGCTGCCGCATCCTCCCTGTCCTGTTTTTGTCGGCCGCACTTGCCGGCTGCCAGGCGCTGAAGGCCGACGGGCCGGTCGCCAGTTCAGCACCTACCGAGATTTCGGGGTCCGCTGCCAGCGCAATTGCAGGCGACATGGTCACAAAGCTTGCCGAGCAGATCGGCCCTGCAAACGGCACCATCGTCATGAAACTCGATGGTTCGCTCTTGGGCCAGGCCCTCGAAGCCTCGCTTAGGAATTGGGGTTATGCTGTCGTCACCGATCAGAAGACGGACGGCCAGAATGAGATCCTGCTCGCCTATGCCATCGACAGCCATGAAGGGCAGGTTCTGGCGCGATTATCGACGAACACCGTCGAATTAGGCCGTGCCTACCAGGCGACGATGTCAGGGGCCTCCCCGGCAAGTCCGCTTTCGGTCATGCGCCGCGGATAAGGGAGGGGGAAGGCATGGTTCAATCCTTGAAGCTCGGCGGGGTCGCAACGGTGGAGAACGCCTCCGGCATTCGTCGTCTCAACCGGCTGCCGGTTATCCTGGGGGTAGTACTCGTCGTTTTGTTCTTCGCTGTCATTATCTTTGGCTTGACGTCGCGTGGCTTGTATTTCGATCGCGACGACGGCATTGGCGCCGCGTCGAACAATTCGGCATCGACATATGCCGATCAACTGAAACGCGGGGTATCGGACGGCATCATCGGCGAGCCGGTTGAGGTGATCACGCTTGGACCTTTGCCGGCTATTCCAGCGCAAGCGCAGCAGGTAACTGCGAACCCGTTCACAAGCAGGCCCCAGGGCGAAGAGCGTGTGTTGGAGCAGGGCGAGCCGGAGGGGGCGTGGAAGGCTCGCCTCGAGCGCGAGCAGCGCGAACAGTATATTCGCGAGCGCCATCGCCAGAAGATGGCACGGTTTCAAGCCAATGATGCTGCTTACGACTCGCCCCTCACCGTGAACCTCAACAAGCTGGAAGCGCCGATGACGGGTGAGCAGCCGGACAGCGCAGGGAATGTGCCGGCAACAGCCAGCTCCAACACCTCTAGCGCTAATCTTTATGCAGCGGCTCTTCAGGCAGGCATCGGAGGTCAAAATCTCGATCCGAATGGCCAGCACGCCAAGGGGGACTTTTTCAACGCCGACATCAGGGAATTCGGCTATCTGCCGAACAAGCTCGTGCCGCAGCAGTCACCCTTTGAGCTGAAACGCGGCTCTGTGATACCGGCCACGTTGATCACTGGCATCAATTCCGACCTGCCCGGCCGCATCACCGCCCAGGTCAGCCAGAACGTCTATGACAGCGCCACTGGCCATCGTCTGCTCGTTCCGCAGGGTACGAAGCTCTTCGGCCGCTATGACAGCCAGGTTTCATTTGGCCAGTCACGCGTGCTCGTTGTCTGGACCGATATCATCTTTCCGAACGGCTCAACTTTGCAGATCGGCGGCATGGCAGGCACGGACGCTCATGGGACTGGTGGTTTCTCAGACAAGATCGACAACCATCATTTCAAGACATTCGGCTCGGCCATCCTGCTCGCGATCATCGGCACCGGCATCGACATGGCCGTTCCACAATCGTCGACGCTCGCCACCCAAGACAGTGCATCAGATGCGGTCCGCCGAAACTTCGCGGAAACTTTCGGGCGTGTCGCAGAGCGTACTGTCAGCAAGAATCTCGACGTCCAACCGACCCTCGAAATCCGGCCGGGCTACAAATTCAACGTGCTCGTCGACCAGGACATTGTCTTTCCAAGTGTTTATCGCGGTTGATGCCCTAAAGAGCGAATTTTCGGCAAGGTGACGTCGATCGTGCCAGCTGGCCAGTGCTCCGCTCACACTGTCACGCCATAAGCAACGGCATTTCGCTCGGCATAGAGCCGCAATCAAGAGGTTCACGTTTTTCCCGCAACCACAATCGCTAAATTATGCGATTGCGTGATCTATTCTCTCCGATACCTCGTCGTTGTCAACTTCGTCGCTCCTTCGGTGACGTAGAAACCTCTGACCCGGAGAAATACACTTGGACGGACAGATCACGACACTCATAGATGCGGTCGACACATCGAACGATCAGCGGTCGATCCGCAGCGCGTTGAAGTCATTTTCTCTTGCCTGTGGCTTCGAACGTTTCGCTTATTTCGAGATAACGTCGAAGGAGACTTCTACGATCAACAGTTATCCGCTCGAGTGGCAGCATGCCTATCTGCAAAGCCAGTTCGTGCGTATCGATCCGGTCGTTACGATGGCAAAGCGTCTCATGCAAATGTTCACGTGGTCGGCTCAGGACTGGCCGAGCCGTTATCTCACGACTGAGGAAAAGCGGTTTCGAGCTGTTGCCAAGCAGTACGGCCATTGTTCGGGCCTGTCGATTCCTGTGCAAGGCAGTTACGGTAGCGTCCTGATGCTTTCACTGACATCTGCGAGTGCCAACAATTTGCTCGCCACCCCGGTAAGTGCGGCACGCGCTGAACAGGCCGTTCTCTACATACATCATCGACTTCGGGCTATCGCTGACATCGAGCTGATTAGTTGCACTCTGACCCTGACCTCTCAAGAGGCCGTTTGCTTGAAATGGGCAGCGAAGGGGAAGTACATGCGAGAAATTTCGATCATTACAAATCTTCAATACCGAACCGTCCAGTTCTACCTCGACAATGCCCGCAAGAAACTTGATGCGACCAATTTGGTGCAAGCTGTATCGATCGCAAAAGACAAAGGAATTATCTAGCCAACAGTCCGTTGCGTCAGATGGTATGTGCTGTATGAGCTAGACGCGATCAGCGTCCGATTGCGCTTTCAGTCGATGGCGTGAAGATGATTTCGCTGACGTGTTGACTCTAATTGCTGCGTGTTCGAGTAATGGCTCTGTCAAATGAGGGCTACACACATGGCTGAAGAGAACAATGGATCCGTTGTTGCGGATGAGACGAACGCAATAGCGGTCAAGAAGCAGAGAGCCCCAAGGCGCAGCAAAGCGGTTGCAGAGCCTTCCAAGGCGCCGTCAAAAACTGAACCTGCTAAAGCTCCGATTGTGAAGCGCAAGACGTACAGCGAACGGGAAAAAGCCGAAAAGCTCAAGCTGATCGGCACACAGATTGCGCAGGGCACAACCCCACTACACCAGGTGGTCAAGAACGCCGGGATTTCGGTGCAGACCTACTATCAGTGGAAGCGCAATGAAAAGCCTGTCACCAAGAAGGCAGAAAAGGCCGTCTCAGGTGGTAGTGAGTTGGCCGAACTCGTTCAGCTCGAAGCAGAAAACAACCGGCTTCGGGCACTTCTGGCGGAAAAGTTGCGGGCAGAAAATGTCGAACTGCGCAAAAGGCTGGGGCTGGACTAGGCCGTCAGAAAACTAGCCAATTGAGTTGCGGCGCATATCAGTGTGCGCGGCAACTACGGTGAACAGCGACGTCGTTAATGCTGTCCGTTGTCGCGGACAGCCAGGTCCTGTATGCCCACAAAAGGTGACGCGGCGACGAGCGCTGGCGCCTTTCACGAATTGTACGGAATTGACTATGAAGACGCCACAGCGGAATTTCGTTGTTGAATTCAAATCGACGCGACGTCTGTCAAAGACGCCGACAAGTTCGATTTGGGGGGACACAGACCTCAAGGCTTTGGTCAGAGAAGTCGAAGATCAGCAGTCCGATCTTCCCAGCCAAACGCACGGGGTCACCTCCGCAACGGACACATTGCCCGATCTGGTCGAAATGGGTCCTCCAAACCAGTCGGCAGTTGATGTTGACACTGTTCAGATTGCGAAGGTTTCGGCGGAAGATTTGAATGCTGACGGGCTGCTTGGCGTCGATGCGCTGCATCCTGGGCGCGGATCGGCTGCGCCAGTCCCGGAAAATCTGCCGGCGCTCAAACCTCGAAGGATACCCAACCGCGCCCCGAAAGGTCGGCTCACACGGCCGTCAGTGCCGGAGAGCATAATGCAGGCCGCCCCAGCCGAGATTGTCGATGGACCCTCCTTGCTGGATGAAGTCGCGACGCTTGACGCAGAAAACATGCGGCTCAAGCATCTGCTGGTCAAGCATCTCCGCGACCAGAATCTGACGCTCAAGCAAATGCTTGGGCGGTTTGGTCTCAGCTAGACTAGGAGAGGATGTCGGGCGTATTGTTCCGGGGGTTGCCGACCTTGCGGCCGATCGGCCACATCTTCATCCGCTCCGAGGGGAACGGCTTCATCAAGTCGCGCAGGTCGGGATCGTCGAGGTCAAGCCAGCGAATGTAGTCTTCAGGCCCCAGCACGACCGGCATGCGGTCGTGGAGGGTGGCCATCATCTCGTTGGGCGCGCAGGTTATGACGGCGAAGGTGCGGAAATCCTCGCCATTGGCGTCTCGCCAGCTCTCCCAGATCGCCGCCAGAGCAAAGGGCGCGTCGTTGGTCATGGCGATGGCATAGGGCTGTTTGTTCTTGCCGGTGCCGGTCGATCGGTATCAGAGCTCAGCTGCTGGTAGGCGAATTTGAACAGGCCGTTGGTGGCGATGGTCTCTGATCGCGCGTTGATGGGCGGCCGCTGGCCGGTCGGGCTTAGCCCGCGCCTGCCAATGAAGCCCCAGATGGCACGGATGAAGACCGGTCCTTGAGATCGCGGTCCATAATGATGAGCGGATCGTCGAGGCTGGGCGCGCCGTTCCAGCGCGGGAACGTGTTGCCGAGCTGCTCGGCCCCGCCCTTCTGGGCGAAGGTGAAGCTGCGCAGGATGCCGTCGATCGAGGCCTTTACGAACACTCTTCTGCACATGCAGCGCAATAAAATAGAGATGCACGAGCAAGCAATCTAGTGCGCGCGTGTTGTAGGTCCGCTTTGGACGGCCTGCTCGCGTTCGCAAGGGGCAGTCAAATCGCCGGGGTGCCGTGGCCGGGAAACTGCTTAGAAGTGCTCGCGTTGCCTGAGTGAATCTGATCAGGGGCCTCGATAGCGCAGCTTTTCAATCAGCAGCGTCAATGCCGGAGAGGAGTGGCGGCGGCTTGGGTAGTAGAGGTGATATCCGGGAAACGGCGCGCACCAGTCCTCAAGTGTCCTGACCAGTCTTCCCTTGGCGATATGAGGGAGCGCCTGATCTTCCGGAACGTAGGCAATCCCCAGCCCGTCCAGAGCCGAGTTGATGCGAAGGCCCAGATTGTTGAACACCAGCTGGCCTTCGGCGCGCACCCTAACTTCCTGCCCGTCCTTTTCCAGTCCCCAGGGGGATAGGCCGCCATAAGTGGGCAGGCGCGTGTTGATGCAGTTGTGGCCGGTCAGATCCTGGGGCGTTACCGGCAGCGGATTCTTCTTGAAGTAGCCGGGAGAGCCGACCAGCGCCATGCGCATTTCCGGCCCGATCCGCACCGCGATCATGTCCTTGGCGACCTGTTCTCCCAGTCGGACGCCCGCGTCATAACCTTCGGCTACGATGTCCGTCAGGCCGTAATCGACGATCAGCTCGACATTGATGTCCGGATATTGCCGCAGGAATTTCTTGAGCGCGGGCTGGAGGATTGACAGCGCCGGGTGTTCGCCCGTCGTGATGCGGACCTTCCCGGCGGGCTTGTCGCGCAGCGCGCTGAGCTGCGCGAGTTCGCGTTCGATCTCCTCAAGGCGCGGGGCAATTGTCCGCACGAGGCGTTCCCCGGCCTCCGTGGGCAGAACGCTCCTCGTGGTACGGGTGAGAAGGCGCAGCCCCAGCCGCTCCTCAAGGGCTTTGATCGTCTGACTTAAGGCCGACTGGGAAACGCCCAGCTGGGCCGCCGCCCGTGTGAAGCTGCGCTCCCGAGCAACAACGGCGAACGCCGCGAGGTCATTATAGTTTTCCAACTTCATTTATTAGCCTATCTTATAAGCGATAGCGAATTATAGCGCCTAATCGTCGGTGTCCGCACGCGCTAAATTGTTGGTAGGTGAGGCTAGGAGCTTCGCCCGCAGGCGCTGGTTGGGAAGCCCGCAAGAACCAGCACTTTGCTGTTGTCGCAATATAAACCCCGCCGAATAGCGCGGGTTGGCGCTGAGAGCCGGCGACATACTAAGCGGCTAAGGAACAAGGACATGCAGAAGCGCACTCTTGGCAGAAACGGCCTGCAAGTATCAGCCCTGGGACTGGGATGTATGGGGCTCAGCTACGGCTATGGCGCGGCTGCCGACCGCCAGGACGCCATCAAGCTGATCCGGGCGGCATACGAGCGCGGCGTGACGTTCTTTGACTCGGCTGAGGCGTACGGCCCCGGTCATAACGAAGAACTCGTCGGCGAGGCGCTTGCCCCTGTGCGCGATGAAGTGGTCATAGCGACGAAGTTCGGGTTCAGGAACGGGGTGCCGGCCGAGGGCCTGGACAGCCGTCCCGCCCACATCCGTCAAGTTGCGGACGAGGCGCTCATGCGCCTTCGCACTGATCGTATCGACCTCTTCTATCAGCACCGGGTTGATCCAAACGTGCCGATTGAGGACGTTGCCGGAACGGTCAAGGAGCTGATCGAAGCAGGGAAGATCAAGCATTTTGGACTGTCGGAGGCTGGCGCACCGTCCATCCGTCGCGCGCACGCCGTTCAGCCGATCACAGCGCTCCAGAGCGAGTATTCGCTGTGGTGGCGGGAGCCGGAGGCCGAGATTCTGCCGGTTCTTGAAGAACTGGGCATTGGCTTTGTTCCGTTCGCGCCTCTCGGCAAGGGTTTCCTCACCGGCAAGATCACGGCCGACACGACATTTGGAGAGAAGGATTTTCGGAGCACCGTGCCGCGTTTTTCGCCCGAGGCCCTGAAAGCCAATCAGGCTTTCATCGATCTCGTTGGTGAGATTGCCACCGCCAAGCGTGTCACGCCGGCCCAGATCGCTCTCGCCTGGCTTCTGGCGCAGCGGCCGTGGATCGTTCCGATCCCAGGCACGACGAAGCTTCATCGCCTCGAAGAAAATCTCGCCGGCGCCGATGTGCAGCTCAGCCAGGATGACCTCGCGCGGATCGAGAAGGGGCTCGCAACTATCAAAGTGGTGGGAGACCGCTACTCCGCATCGCACCAGTCATTTGTCAATCGCTGAAGGCAAAGGCGCGTACCCAATGGAAGAACATCAGGTAACCAAGGACCATCCGACACTGACCTTAAGCAACGGCGTCGTCATGCCCGCGCTCGGCCTTGGCGTTTACCGCAGCAGTCCGGAAGAGACTCTGTTCGCCGTCTCGTCCGCCCTCAAGACGGGCTATCGCCTGATCGACACGGCGGCCGCCTACGGCAACGAGGCGCAGGTTGGCGAGGCCATCAGGCTGAGCCACCAGGATCGTGACGGGCTGTTCATCACAACCAAGCTCTGGATCAGCGACTACGGCTATGACGAGGCGCTCTACGGTTTCGATCGCAGCATGCGCAAGCTCGGGCTCAACGAGCTAGACCTCTATCTTCTGCACCAACCGATGCCTGCCGAATGGGAGCGGACAGTCGCCGCATGGAAGGCGGCCGCCCGCCTGCATGCTGACGGACGGGTCAGGGCCATCGGTATCTCCAATTTCAGCATTGAACTTCTCACGGACCTGATCGACCGTACAGGCGTAGTGCCCCACGTCAATCAGGTCGAGCTGCACCCGTTCTTCACGCAAACTGAACTGCGCAAGACCCATGAGCGGCTCGGTATCGCGACGCAGGCCTGGTCGCCGATCGGCGGGGTGATGCGGTACTTCAGCGACAATCCCGAGGTTGCCGCCAGCCCGCTGTCGCATCCGGTCGTGACCGGCCTTGCTGGGCGCTATGCCAAGACACCCGCACAGATCATTCTCCGATGGCACCTGCAGCACGGGTTTTGTGCCATCCCGAAATCGGTGCGGGCCGAGCGTATCGCCGAAAACTTCGACGTTTTCGGTTTTGAGCTCGCACCTTCCGACATCGCTGCCATCGACGCGCTCGATACGGGCACGCGCAGTGGCCCCGACCCGGCTGCCATCAACACCACAACCTACAGCAAGAAAATCGAAGATTGACCTACTGCGCCGGCTTTGAGAAAGGAACACACGATGACAGCTGACGAACCCCGAGGACTTGGTCGACGCGACTTTCTCCTGACAGCCGCAGGGCTCGCCGCAGCGCCGTTTGCCGCCGGGCTGATCACACCTGAGGTCGCGCAGACCAGCGCGACCTCGACGTCCACCGCGTCAGCGAACTACTTGGGGAAGAGAAGGCTGATGCCGGCGCGAGCGCCCCAACCGTCCGGACCATTTTCGGGTGATGCAGCCCAGTAGCGCGGGCCACCCGAGAAACTCACCGGCTGCTTGCCGAACATGACGAGCTTCGACACCGTAAAGTTGATTGGCACGCTCCATTCTTCGCTTTTCCAGTCATAGGTGCTCTCGGTATCGAGCGCGAACGTCCAAGCATCCTTCGTGGTATAGGAGATGAAGGGCTGCAGGAACGTGGAACTGATGTTGCGCCTATCGCTGTCGCCGGCGACGGACCAGATATGGTTGCCAAGCGCTCCATAGGTCCAGGGCCCCTCCTGCTTCAACAGGACCGCCGTTGGACCGATGCCCCATTTTTCCCCGCCCAGGAGCGGATCGGTTGCGGTCGGCAGCAGAATGGCAGGCCCGACGCCCCAGATCAGGCCCCCAGCGGTCGGCTGCTTTGGCGAAAGGAAGAAGCTTTGCACGACGTCGCCGATTCCAGCCTGACTGCCCGAATTCCCCGCGATATCGTTCTGCGAGATGATCGGAACAATCGTACGGGAAATGACATTCCAGTCTTCATTGATTGAGAACGGAATAACCGGCTGGATGTTCAAAACCGACTTGTGGCCGCCATTGGGACCGTAGCCGCTGTCATGATTGAACTGAAACGGAACGCTGATCAGCGACGCGACGGGATTTGATAGTTGCTTCGCGAGCTCGGCCTCCTCTGCGGCAGCCGGACCGGCCAGGACAGTCGCGGCGATCAGTAGCAAGAGCGATTTCGGATGCATGATGTCCTCGATTGAAATGTTCGGGCTGGCGCGCGTTGGCCACAGCCCCCTGTTCAACGCAGCTCGTGCGCTATCGTCGTTAGAAATGGTAAGCTAGGCCGAGGATTGGACCTTGCTGGACGACGTCGAAGACAAAGCCGTCATGGCTGTAGTCGACGCCAAGGGCGCGGTATCCGGCGACGGCCGAGAGACTGTCCTTGATCTGATAGCCGACGGCGGCCGCGACATCCCAATCGAGCTTCGCCTGCCCGGCGCCGACGTTTCCCCAACCCGTCAGGTAGATCCGGTCTGAGACGAAATACGTTCCGCGCACGCCCGCCACGGCATTGGCCCACGTCGCGCTGTCGGTGCGGTTTTTGCCATCAAGGAGCCCGCCTTGCAGTGACAGCTCCGTGCTCGCGTACCAGACGCGCGCGCCGCCAATCACATCCAGATGGTCCCTGCCGTTCGCCAGGACACTGTAGCCGCCGCCGAAGAAGCCGGTGAAGGTCTGCGACGTCACGCCGATGTTTTGCGTCAGAATCCCCTTGGGGCTCGCATCGGACGTGGAAATCTTTGTGTAGATTATGTCGCTGAAAACACTGAAGCGGTCATTCCTGCCTTCAGCCATTCCCATGAAGGCGAAGTCCAGCTGGTCGAGAAGGTCGCCGAAGTCGGAATCGAGGCGCGCCGGAGGAAGGCCGAACTGCCCGACGGTGCCATCGACCCCCGCGGCCCACAAATACGGACTGGCGCTGAAATGCCAGCCAGGGGCGGCCCCGCTGCTGTAGCCGGGCTGGAGCGGTAACGAAACTATCGCGTCGGCCGCCTGCGCCGACAGGCAAAGCGTCAGAAGCGATGCGAGCGCAGTGGAGGATACCGAAAGAGACTTCATGCTTTTCCCCAAGACGGGTTCTGTTCAATCATTTCTGTGACAACGCAGCCGCTTCGGCGGAACAGTCGGCTTTGAGGGCTTCCCGGCTTTGCCACTTGCCCGCGCGCAGCTTCGACGTTCGTGAGGAAGGCAGGATCGGCATGAAGCCGGGCTACGGTGGCCGCACCCATGATACGTCCGGCATCAATGCCGCAGATCCGGATGACGTCGGCATCGTGCTTCTCGACAACCGGCGAATCGCGGGCTTGCGCGGGACGTCGCTGCACATCCCCGATCTGCCTTGCCGTCAAAGGGCAGCGTGTCGAACGCTGCCCTTCTGCCAACTACTTACTGCACGGGTTGAGCCTCCGGCACCTTCCACGTGCCGTTCAGGAACTCGGCGCGAGGGCGGTAGAGCCGAAGCGTATAGTTCCAACCTTGCGAAATCGGCAGGCAATTGGCGATCTTGCCGTCGCAGCCGCCGAACTGGATGTCGATCGCGCCATCGGCGCTCTTCTGGGCGGTGATGCTGTTGACCGAATAGGCGTCGTACTCGTTCTTCTGGAAGAAGCCCTTGTCGTTGTAGACGCTGATCGACCAGAACGCGTCGACGGGGACCTGTTCGAGCTTGAGCTTGTACACCGTCGTGCCATCGTTTTTGGCCGGGGTGAAAGAGGGGTAGGATGCGTCCTTGTCGGGGTTGCCGCCCCAGCCGGCTGCTGTGCCGATCAGGTGCTTGACCGGATCGACCTCCCCCTTCTGGCCGAAAGCGTTGCTGAAACTGCCGGTTGCCGCGGCCAGCGCTTCGAGCGCGTCACGGATCTTCTTTTGTTGAGCCAGGTCCCAATTCGGCGCCTCGAACGTACCGACCGACTTCTGCTCCACCTTAAGCGCATCCTGTAGAGCGTGAACCTGCGCGAGGTCCTTGGTGTCGTTGGGATCGACAAGGATACGGACCGCAATGAACACATAGCGGGTGCCGACATTGTCCTTGGTGAGTGTCGTTGGGCCCGGCTCGTAGACCACCATTGGGGTGTAATGGTCTTCGCTGATGACCTGCATCGAGACGAAGCGCTTGCCGCCATCGGGAAGAGTGATGGTCACCGGGCCGGCGTCGAGGTCGAAGAGCGCCTGGGAATAGAGCGTATCCCGGTTCATCCGGACCACGGGCTGGTTGTCGATCGGCGTCGGCGTCCTGGTATGAGCGAACTTGCCGAAGCCACCCGCGTCGGCCGTCTTACTCATATAGAAATCGCTCTCGGCGCGCTTGAAGTTGTCGACTGTGACCGGAACCGACTGTGCGGACGCCACGCATGGCGCGAGAACCAAGAAACTCAGGCTGTAGGCCAACTTCATTCGCATCGAACAGTACCTCATTGGAGTCTATTTGTTCATCGGGGCAAGACCGAAGGAGGCCGCGCCGTGCTTCGGCTGATCGTCAACCTTGGGTTGGGTGATGGCCGTGATCCACCCAGCTCGGAATGTCCGGTCTGGGCGGCGAGCCAATTATCGGGAAGCTGCTCGTAGCAGTTGCTGGCCCCGTTACTGCGCGGTCAGTGCAGCAGCCTCCGCGGCGCATTCGGATGCCGAGGGCACTTGCGCAGCCTTCACCTCTGCTTTTGCGGCCTCGAGATCGGCGAGGAAGTCCGCATTGCTATGAAGGTTCGCTACTGTAGCCGCGCCCATGGTCCGTCCTGCATCGACGTCGCTTTGCCAATGCGCGTTGCAAATCACACGGCTCTGACCGAATTCCAGACCGCGTTTCAAGAGAAGATTGGCCCGCTCCGGGTTGATTTCGCTCAATACCAGCGCCCAAGCCCAGCCCGCGGCTGTATGACCTGAAGGATAAGAACCGTCACTGCGTAGGAGTGGCTCTTGATCAGGATAGCAGGTGCCTTCGTTGTGAACCACGAAAGGACGGGTACGATTGAAGGCGTTTTTTACGCCATAGGTCGACAGGCCCGCGTCGGTTAGCACCTTCTGCATCAGGCGATAGAGATGAGGTGTCGCTTTTTCGTCGATGTCGACACCCATCGCGCAAGAGAAGTTTTTCGCCGGCTGCGGAAACTGCAGATCTGCGTCCGCGCGCGCCAGATCCCAGCGCGCTTTGCCGCGCAGCGGTATGGTTGCGCTTCTCGCTTCTTCGTCACGCGCCAGCGTCGCGCTTCCCTCTGCCGGCGGCGGTCCGAGCAGTTCAAGGCTGTCGGGCAAATCCTTTTGCTCGATGTAACCCGGAGCCAATTGGAAATGTGGGTCTGTGATCTTGGGCTGGGCTTCCTGCGCCACGGCCTGCCCGCAGAGCGCGATTAGTGCAAGCAGGGAAACTTGTGCGGCCCGCACCGCAGTCCCGATCATCGACATTCGCATTCCTCTCGACATTTCCAAACGCATGTAGGCCCGGTCATCGGCATGCGAATCCCGTTGCGAGCATTTCGTCCATGGGCAGCTTGCCCGTCTTGCCATTTCACGCCAATCGGGACCGGCTATGCTCTTTCTGTCCGATCGCAAATCTCTCGTGATTCGGTTTTGTGAAAAGCATCAACCCGGTTGCCACGAGGTCCGATGGCTGACATTCCTTTGACGCGCGGCCAGTTCCTGCTGCCCTTCGTCAGCATTCTCGACGATATCGGCGCCCCGACGGAGGCTCTCCTGGAGAGGTCTCGTCTGCCATCGTCCCTGGCCGAAAAGAGCGATCTCTACCTGCCGCTCCTGCCGGCGCTGCGCTTCGTCGAAGCCGCCCAGCGAACCCAGGGCATCGAGGATTTCGGTTTTCTTGCCGCCCAACGCCTGCATTTCTCCCATATGAGGGAAAAGACACGGGCCCTGATCGCACATTCCCCGACGCTGCTCGTTGCGCTCCGGCACGCTTGCTATTGGGCGTCGCGGGAAGACACCATTTTGAGCATGTGGATCGAACAGGACGCAGATCAGGTGAGGGTCTGTAGCAGGCTCGCCGGGACAGGGTTCCTGCATCTGAAGTACGCGCAATGGATCCAGAACATTTTCTCGATCTACATCGTTCGGCAATTCGCAGGGCCAGACTGGATGCCGACGGCGATTGCCTTTGAATCGTCTTATGCGCCGAGCCTGGCAACGCAATCCTGCTGGCCGAATGTGCGATTTCTGTCGGGTCAGCATGCAGCTTGGATCAGCCTGCCGACCGCGCTCCTCAGCCTCCCCAATAGTTCGATCCCCTCGTTTACGCCGACGCGCGACAACGAGGCCGGTCCTTCCGCCTACGATATCGTCGAACTGCTCAAGCTGATGCTGCCGGCCTATCTCGACGAGGGGACTACTGCTCTTGCCGACGTCGCCGAAATCGCGGGCGTCAGCGCGCGAACGCTTCAACGCAAGCTCGCCCTGATCGGCCTGTCCTATTCGGACGTCCTCGATACCGTCAGGTACGAGCATGCAAGTCAGCTTCTGCGCGACACCGATTGCAGGATCATCGATGTCGCCTTTTCCTCCGGCTACACGGACCCCGCGCATTTCAGCCGCGCCTTCCGCCGGATGACAGGCGTCACGCCGCGCCAGTTTCGTGAGCAATCACGCCTTGGCTAAGCGCGTTTCGGCTCGTGCCACCAACCGCCCAACCAACGGCTTGAGCGAAGATGAGCGGCACCCCATCTAGAAAGGGCGCGCCACCAGTCGCCTTCCCAAGGCATGCGAACAACCGCGCTTGGGCGATGCGTCGGCGCGACGTGTCTTTCGGGCACTACATAGTCGGCAATGGAGGCACCCCGTCAATCGCAAGATGTGGCGAATGACAGGCGCGCCGTTCTCTATCAGTTTTTCCATCCAGCTCTCAGCTACGATGGAGAAGAGCGGTGATGGGAAACGAAAGCTCTCCGGACGGTTCGGTTTCGCCTGACAATGTCCCCCTCCTGGTAAGACAGGGAAGGGGAGAGGCACATGCACATCACGGCGAACTCATTCAAGGCGTCTTCGAAGATGAGAGTGGACGTCTTCATCGAGGGCTAATCACTCTTCCTTTGAGAAATATGGGCTCTCTCGCGATTTTCCGGATTGCGGACACAAGCGGCGTTAGCGTGATTCCGCCGGAAAAGATGAAGGCGGCAAAAGCAGCGCTGCTCACGCTAACTCACCTCGGCGGACATCGGGGTGGCGTTCTCGAAATTGAAAGCGCAATTCCTGTGGGCCATGGATATGGGTCATCGACCGCCGATGTCGTTGCCTCGATACGGGCTGTTGCTGATGCTTTCGAGGTGGTGCTTCGCCCTTCAGTCATTTCCCGCCTCGCGGTCAAAGCTGAGCAAGCGAGTGACGCCATAGCTTTTGAAGACCAGGCCGTTTTGTTCGCCCAGCGCGAAGGCGTGGTCATCGAACATTTTGGCGATGCGTTGCCGCCGGTCTGCGTCATAGGCTTCAAAGCAAATGATGGGCAGTCAGTTGATACGCTTGCATTGCGGCCGGCTCGCTACTGCGGTGAAGAAATCCAGACCTTTGCTATGTTGAGAGGGTTGGCGGCGCGATCAATAAGATACCAAGATCCGTATTTGCTTGGGCAAGCAGCCACGCTCAGCGCAAAAATTAGCCAGCGCCATCTCGCAAAGGCGCAATTTGCTACCGCCCTTGGCATCGCCGACGAGTTTCGGGCCTGCGGAGTTCAGGTCGCCCATAGCGGATCTCTCATAGGCATCCTCTTGGATGCCTCGGCGCCCGGTCTCGCAGATGTTGCGCGCAAAATTGCAGAGGCCTCCGCCACTGCCGGGTTCAAAGACGTTGTTATACAGCCGAACTATCCGAAGGCAGGCGCAGATGAGGATTGAAGCAGATTACTTCAAGGCGCTCGAGACGCCCCGAATGGCGCAGTTGGCGGACAACCTTGTTGCCGCAGCCTTTCCGCTGATGAAGCTGATGCCCGCTCGCTTCATCCTCGATCGGGCTGCAGCATCAGGTGAGCTCAACAGGAGAGCGCATATTGTCGAAACGACATCAGGCACATTTGGCATGGCGGTGGCTCTGCTTGCGGCAGCCCGTGACTATCGCCTGACCCTTGTGACCGCATCAAGCCTGATGGATGCAAAGTACCAGGTACGACTTCAGCGACTGGGAGCCGAGGTCGTTGTACTCGACGATCCCCGAGGCGACGGCAACCAGACCGGTCGGCTCGAAAGTCTCGACGCCATAATGCGCCTTAAGCCGGGTGCCTTTTGGACACGTCAGTATGACAGCGACGGGAACTGGCTGGCATACGCTCGTTTGGCCGATCTATTTGTGCGCGCAATGGGCCAGATAGACTACCTCGTGGGATGCGTCGGGACAGGCGGATCGCTGTGCGGTACCGGTACTTTCTTGCGATCGGTATTTCCCGATCTGAAGATCATTGCAGTCGACACACATCGCAGCATTTTGTTTGGACAGCCGCTTGGGAAACGGGTGCTGCGAGGCCTGGGAAATAGCGTCTTGCCCAAGAATGTTCGCCACGAGTTGATAGATGAAATTCACTGGGTTGGGGCTTATCCGGCATTCCATGCTGCCCACCGCTTGTTCAGACAGCATGGCATATTCATGGGCCCAACCAGTGGTGCCTCTGCACTGGTCGGCCAATGGGTGAGCAAAACCAACCCCGACGCACGGGTCGCTGTGATCATGCCGGATGAAGGGCATAGGCATTCCGACACTGTTTACAGCGATGTTTGGCTTGCCACACTGCCAGGTTGGAGAACCCCGGCATCCAACGCTCCAACGAGAATCTCCAAAATTGAGCCCAGAGCAGAGACTGCTTGGACACGTTTTGACTGGCAACGGCGCAGCCTTGATGAGGTTGTTGATTTCCACTGAGAGCTGACCCGGCGTTTCCACCGAGAAGTGACCCGCCTTTAGGTATCGTTCGTGTTGGTGGTGGTGGTCAAGTTCGTGCGTTTCTCCTTCGTTGTTTTGGGTTCATGCGCCGAACTGTTCTTGAAGCGAAAGC